>NZ_AAXG02000008.1 GCF_000169255.2 Pseudoflavonifractor capillosus ATCC 29799 | reverse complement strand
TCAGCTTCAGCTTGGAGACCTCCACATCCAGGTCCATGCGCTCCTTGATACGAGGGTCTCCGGCGCACAGGGCCTTGATCTCGGCAAAGGACAGCGCCGTTTCGTCCACATCGTCGCAGCTTCTCACCGGCGATTTGGAAGTCATAATCTGGCTGATGAATTTTTGCTTGTTCTCGACGGTTTGCCACAGGTAGGCATCGAAAGTTCCCTCGGTGACATAGCGGTACACATGGACCAGGGGATTTTGGTTGCCCTGGCGCTCGATACGGCCCTTGCGCTGTGCAAGGTCTCCCGGTCGCCACGGGCAGTCCAGGTCATGGAGCGCCACAAGCCGGTCCTGCACATTGGTGCCAGCGCCCATCTTGGCGGTGCTGCCCAGCAAGACGCGCACCTGGCCGGTGCGGACCTTGGCGAACAGCTCCTTTTTCCTCACTTCGGTGTTGGCCTCATGGATAAAGGCGATCTGATCGGCGGGCATCCCCTGGGCGATGAGCTTTTGCCGGATGTCCTCGTAGATGGTAAAGACCGGCTCCGGCTCTTCCAGCGGCACAGCCTGCTCCAGCGCATGGAGCGTGGGGTTGTCCAGCGCCTTGGCTGCCTTTTTGGAAGGGGCCGCCTGGGGCGTGGAAATATCGCAGAACACCAGCTGGGTCAGCTTGTCAGCCTCGCCGTCCCGCCAGATCTGCATGATGTTTGCGACACATTGGTTGACCTTGGTGCCAGGTTCGTCCGGCAGCGCCTGATTGATAATGCGCTGGTCCAGCCCCAGCTTGCGGCCATCGCTGGTGATCTTGAGCATATTGTCCTCCGATGGGTCAACGCTGCCGCTGTGTACCTTGGAGGCGCGCTCGGAGAGAACCTGCACCATCTCTTTTTGGTGTTCAGTAGGCTGGGCCACGATGTTGTGGTATTCCACCTCCGGCGTGGGCAGATGGAGCTGATCGGCGGTTTTGATGTCCGCCACCTCTTTGAACAGGTTCATCAGCTCCGGGAGATTGAAAAACTTGGAGAAGCGGGTGCGCGCCCGGTAGCCGGTGCCTTCCGGTGCCAGTTCCAGCGCCGTCGTCGTTTCACCAAAGCGCGACGCCCAGCAGTCAAAGTGGGTCATGCTCAGTTCCTGCAAGCGGTCATACTGGAGATACCGCTGCATGGTGTAAAGCTCGGTCATGGAGTTGCTGACCGGGGTGCCGGTGGCAAAGATAACCCCTCGGCTGCCGGTGATCTCGTCCATGTAGCGGCACTTTGCGAACATATCGCTGGACTTTTGGGCGTCGCTGGTAGAGAGGCCCGCCACATTCCGCATCTTGGTGTATAAAAACAGGTTCTTGTAGTTGTGTGCTTCATCGACGAATAGACGGTCCACACCCAGCTGCTCGAAAGTCACCACATCGTCCTTGCGGCCCTCGGCCTGGAGCTTTTCCAGCCGCGCCTCCAGGGATTTGCGGGTCCGTTCCAGCTGCTTGACCGTGAAACGCTCGCCGCCGCTGGCCTGCACCTCGGCAATCCCCTCGGTAATCTCGTCGATCTGCTCGTAGAGGAGCCGTTCCTGGCGCTCCCGGCTGATGGGGATACGCTCAAACTGCGAGTGGCCGATGATAACGGCGTCGTAGTCGCCGGTGGCGATCCGGGCGCAAAACTTCTTTCGGTTATGGGTCTCAAAGTCCTTTTTGGTCGTGACCAGGATTTTGGCGGAGGGATAGAGCCGCAGAAACTCCGAAGCCCACTGCTCCGTCAGGTGGTTCGGCACCACAAAGAGGGATTTCTGGCACAGCCCCAGGCGCTTGGATTCCATCGCGGCGGCCACCATCTCAAAAGTCTTGCCCGCACCGACCTCGTGTGCCAACAGCGTATTGCCGCCGTACAGCACATGAGCGATAGCACCCAGCTGGTGATCCCGCAGGGTGATAGCTGGGTTCATACCGCCGAAGGTGATGTGGGACCCGTCGTATTCGCGGGGCCGGGTGGAGTTCATTTCCTCGTTGTACTGGCGCACCAGGGTCTGGCGGCGCTCCGGGTCCCGCCAAATCCAATCGCGGAAAGCCTCCCGGATGGCTTGCTGCTTTTGGGCTGCCAGGGTGGTCTCCTTGGCGTTCAGCACCCGGCGCTCCCTGCCGTCTGCGTCCTCCACAGTGTCATAGATACGGACATCCCGAAGGTTCAGGCTGTCCTCCAGAATCTTGTAGGCATTGGCACGGCTGGTTCCGTAGGTGGTGTAGGCTGCCACATCGTTTTCGGATACAGAGTTTTTGCCCGTGACCTGCCATTCGGCGGTGAAAGAGGCGTAATTGACCTGGATAGCACGCTGGAGATAGTACGGGGTGTTGAAGGTCTCATACATGAATTGCTGGATGTACTCCTTGTCGATCCAGGTAGCGCCCAGGCGCACCTCGATCTCCGAAGCGTCCAGGTCTTTGGGCTGCGCCTTTTCCAGCGCCTCCACATTGGGACGGAAAATCTCGCTGACCTCCAGCGCCCGCTGTGCCTGCCGCAGCTTTCGCCGCACATTGCCGGACAGGTATTCGTCGGCGGTCACATAGGCAGGCCGTTCTCCCTCCGGCACCGGCCCAGGCAGACGGAAGATCACGCCTTGCAGCTCGGCGGCCAGCTCGTCGCTGGTCTTGCCGGTGAGCTGTTCCATGTATTCCATGTCCACACGGGCCTTTTCCGCAATGGATACGGCCAGAGCTTCGCTGGCGGTGTCCACGGAAGTCACCGCCTCATGGGGCTTGATGGTCCGCTTGGTGAACATATCCGCCTTGCGCTCCAGCCTGCCGTCCTCGTCCACGATCTCCAGCGCGCAGAGCAGATAATAGCTGGAATCGTCAGCAAAGGCCAGCCGGTTCGCCCGGTCATTGATAAGGCCGTACTTAGCGGAAAAATCGTCATAGAGCCGGTTCAGCTCCGCCTGTTTCTCTCGGATGTCGCTGTCCGGTGTGGCGGCGTCCATTTGCAGGTCAATCAGTTCCTGGACACAATCCCGCAGCCTCACCATGCCTTTGACACGGGCCTCGGCGGTGGCATTGAGATCAGGGCGCACCATGCGGCTGTTCTCCCGGAAATACACAGCTCCGTCCACCACAGTATAGGAGTAGTTCTTCACATTGGGGTCGGCGGGGATGGAAGTGTCGATGGCCTCGCCCTCGCCCAGCTCCGGCAGCTCGGCCTCCTGGTAGGTGCCGCGAATGTACTTCACGGCATCATGCAGCTGATCGGCCAGCTCCAGGCTCTCGATGGGGTTCACGGTATAGTCCATGCCGTGAGCGGTGCTTTCCGGTTCCTGTCGGCCCAGCACCATTTCCGGGTGGTCGATAAAATAGCGGTTGATGGAAAAGCCGTCCTCGGTCTGGCCGGTCTGCGTCCACTCCGGCACGATGTCCAGCGGACGGTCCCGTTTTTGGAGGAAGATGATGTCCGAAACGACCTCGGCACCTGCGTTCTTTTTGAAAGCGTCATTGGGCAGACGGATGGCCCCCAGCAGCTCGGCGCGCTGGGCCAGATACCGGCGCACAGTGGAATCCTTGGCATCCATCGTGTAGCGGGAAGTCACAAAGGCCACCACGCCACCGGGACGCACCTGATCCAACGCCTTGGCAAAAAAGTAGTTGTGAATGCTGAAATTCAGCTTGTCATAGGCTTTGTCCCGAACCTGATACTGGCCGAAAGGCACATTGCCCACCGCCAGATCGTAGAAGTCCCGCCTGTCGGTGGTCTCAAATCCGGCCACGGTGATGTCAGCCTTGGGATAGAGCTGCTGGGCAATCCTCCCGCTGATGGAATCCAGCTCCACGCCATACAGACGGCTGTTTTGCATTTCCTCCGGCAGCATACCGAAGAAGTTACCCACACCGCAGGACGGCTCCAGAATGTTGCCGGTCTCAAAACCCATGCGGCCCACAGCCTCGTAAATGGCCCGGATCACCGTGGGGCTGGTGTAATGGGCATTGAGGGTGGACGCTCTGGCAGCAGCGTATTCCTCCGGGGTCAGCAGCTCCTTCAGCTGGGCATATTCCTTGCTCCAGCTTTCCTTGTCGGGGTCAAAGGCGTCGGCAAGGCCGCCCCAGCCCACATACCGGGAGAGGACTTGCTGCTGCTCCGGCGTTGCCTGCCCGGTGGTTTCCTCCAGGTATTTCAGCAGCTTGATTGCCTCAACATTGGCCTGGGACTTGGCTTTGGGGCCGCCTTCGCCCAGGTGATCGTCGGTGATACGGAAATTCTCAGCGTTGCGGCGCAGGTTCTCCTTGTATTCCCCATAGGCAGCTTCTTCGGCAGCCCTGGCGTTGGGGAAAGTCTGCCACTCGCCATTGACTGGAATGGAAATGGGGTGTTCGTCCAGCACTTCATCCAGGGTTTTCTCCGGCTCGGCGGCAGGCGCTGGCGGCTCCGGCTCATTGGTCCGCAGGGTCTGAACCACAACATCATAGGGCAGATGGTTCTTGTCGCCCGGATAGACTGCCACGGTCTCAGCGTGGTAAGCCGGGGTTTCGGCAGCCGGTTCCGGGCGTTCCTGCCCGAAGCCGTCCAGCTGACGGGCATACAGCCCGCGCAGCAAAGGCGCAGCCTCGTCCCAGCGGAAAAACAGCATGGCCAGCCGCTTTTCCTCTGCGTCCAGCACTTCCAGCTCGATACCTTCAGGAGTAGTCCGGTAGTCAGCGGTATCGCCGGTCTCCAACTCCATCGTTTCCACAATGTTAGGATAGGCGCGGCTCAACCACAAGGCCACCTCCCGGTTGCTCTTGCCGTTGTGCAGCAGTTGGGAAAGCTCCGCCTTGTCCGCCTCACCGATCAGGCCGTGGGCCAGCATATCCCGCAGGTCCTGGTCTACTGCATTCGGGTTTGCCGGAAGAAACTCGGTATAGAAGTCGTTGCGGTTATCTGCCCGAAGAAGCTGCTCAAACTGTTCCTGACGCTCGGCCCGGTAGATGGGGTAGCTCATGCCGGTGGGCAGTAGCTCCACGGTGTCATCCCGCAGCTCTGTGATCTGGTGAGCGCGGTCATCCAGATAGACAATATCCCCCACATGGTAGGGAGGGACTGTTGGATCATAAGAAGTCCGCTCCCTGACCGTGCCACGGGCCGCAGCATATTCCTTGTCTGATACAGGAACACGCGAATTGCCGGGGGAAGGCTGTTCCGGCTGGTCTGCTTGGGCGGTCTCTCTGGATATGGCCTCCACATCCCGCATGACCTGCTGAACAAAGGGATCGTTGTCCAGCTTTTCCGGTTCCACCACATGACCGTTCACAATGCCGCGCTGGGCCAGGGTCTCCCGGATGGCGATGGGGTCGACATCGTCCAGATTGTCCTGCTCGACCTGGGTATAGAAGCGATCCTCCTTAATGAGCTGGGCGATCCGGCGCTGCACCTTGGGCCAGAGAAGCGCCGTTCCTTCGGGGCTTTCCGGGCGGACCGCAAACGGAGTTTTGCCGTCGCCGCCGTCAAACTCATGGGCCAGCCACGCAGCGGTGTCTTTCTCCCTTGCATGGTCTTTCATGTAGCGGACAACGGCGTGTTTGCTCTCGATCCTGCCATTCCAGTCCTGGATAGCCCGGTCAATGTCATTGTCCGAAAGTGGGCGCAGCAGCTCATGGAGTTTGGGATAGGTTTCGTCTGCCACTTCCCGGTGCAGCCGCTGGCGAAACTCCGGCACATCGGAGAACAGACGGATCAGCTCTATATCGTGGGAAGCAAGAATAGCGCGGCGCACAGCAGCATTACACTCGATCATAGCGTTTTCATAATCGCTGTGACCGCAGGCGTTCCGGTATCTGATGTCCTGGGTAGCAGCCTCCAGCACGATGGGCTTGTATTTCTCATGCAGCTCCCGGAGGGTGGGAATGGGCTGCTCCGGCACATCCTCCCGCAGAACATCGGCAGGTTCCGTGTCGGGCGGCTGGGCTTGCAGGGCATCTTCTTCGGCCAGAGCCTTTTCCGCCTGGATTTTGTCGAACTCCTCCTGTTCCTGTTCGGTGAGATAGCGGCCCTTCTGAATCAAATCGGTGATCCGCTTGGCAACCTTCTCCCATGTGAAATGCACATCCGGGCAGCCGCCTTTTTTGTAGTGCAGGCCCTTTCCGTCATGATCTTCCCAGCTGCCCCCAGCGCCTGACAGGGCATGGGAGTGGCCCCCAATGCCGTACTCGTGCCGGAGGAAATCCACCTTTTCTTTATCGGTGTGGGAATTTTGGAAATAGGCAAAAATGCGGCCTTTCCCACCAGAAACACCGCTGCCTCTGGTCATGGCGGCCTCGATCTCGTCCTCGGTGATAAACTGCTTGACCGCAGGTACTTCCGTCATCTGAGAGGTAAAGGCGGTGCGGGGCAGGGACAGATCTTTCAGGTTTCCCCAAATCTCCTTTGGCTTGTGGTAGTGGAACCGCAGCAAGTCCCGGTCCTGCTGATAGGCCGTCCAGAATGCTGCATATTCTTCTGCAAGGGTCTGGCGGAACTCCGGGCTTTTCAACTGCTCGGTAAGCCACGCGGATTCTTCCGGGAAACCGCGCCCTGGATTGTTGGCAAGGCTGGGCAGATACCCGGATTCTCTGGCTTCATCGCTGAAATCGTGATACAGATTCCAGAACTTTTCCGCAAGGAGGGAACGTTCATAGCCCTCGGCCTCGGACAGCTCCACATTGGTGGCAAACTGGCCGGTCTGCAAAAGCTGGCCGATACGCTCGGCGGCGCTCTCCCAGGAAATGACCTGGGCGGACTTGTCATAACGGGCAGACTTTCCGTGAGACAGGTGGATGCCGTCCTCGGCATACCATACGGTAATGCTGCCAATCCCGTTGCCGCCGGTATAGAGGTTTTGCAGATAGGCTGCGATCTCGGCGGTGGACTTCTGCTTTTCAAAAGCTGCCACAATGCGTTCACGCTGCCGGTCCGTGTTGCCTCCCAGCCGCAGCACATGGTCGATGTCGGTCTGGGCAAAAGAAAAAGCAGAGGATGTTTGCACATTCTCTGCTTCGTCTATTCTTTGGATTTGTTCCGCTTCGGAGAGGAACAGGTTTAAGGTCAGCTGTTGATAAGCTCCGCCATCAGAATCTCCTCGGCCTGGGCCTTGCAGGTGTTCATCAGGCCCACCCAGCGCATCGGATCGCGGGCTTTCAGCTCCTCCGTCGCGCCCGCCGACTCCGCCAGCTGGGGCATCATCTGCTCCAGACGGCTGTTCGCCGTCTCGTCGATCTCGATGAGGTGCGGGTACAGCTTCTCGGTCAGCAGCAGCTGGTTGTAAATCAGGGGCCGGTGTTCCTTCAGATACGCTTTCCGCAGCCGCCCGTACTTGCCCAGGGGCTTCTCCGGCTGTTCGCTCAGGCTCAGGTCGGGAATCAGGTAATCCCCGTTCTGCGTGTAAGTCAGGTTGTTCTTCATGGTGGTTGCTCCTTTCCGCGAGTTGTTCGCGCTCATAATTCTGGATGGTGACGCCGATCTGCCGCAGCACCTGCTGGTTCATCTGACTGACCGCCGCTCCCAATGCCCCAACCGTGGCCGGGGTATTAAAATCGAAAATCGGCATGAAGTCCTCATGCTGGAAATATTGCTCCGTATCCAGCCCACATCGGGACATCAGGGCGTAGGCGATGCTGACGGTGGCGGCAGACTTGAATTGGACTTCGATGTTGAGATCATCGTACTCCTCCAGGAACGAACCGTCAACGATGTAGCGGAAGTCCTGCTGATGCTCGTCCCAATACTCACTCGCCAGCTTTCCGGCCACATCGGTGAGCTGCTGGGCGAGATCGTCACCGACAACGCCGTAGCTGCGCTCCAGCATGGCCGACACAGGCCCGATGTGCTGTTCTTCCAGTTGCCACAGCCAGGGGGTGCGGGAATGTTCACGGGTCCCGGTGTCGGAAATATCGAACACATAGCGCAGCCGGGGCCTGTCGCCGGAATCGTCCACCAGAGCGATCCCCTTGGAGCCGCGCCGTACATACCGCCCCATTTTTTCGTTCCACAGATCGTACTCGGCGCAGGCGGTGGCGTCCGGGCGCTGGGCGTAAATCATCATCTGCTCATGGAACGGATATTTGTAGAGGCGGGCGGCGGTGGTAAGAAAGGCTGTCCATTCTTTCCAGCTGCCCACCAGCCGGGTCGATACCTGTTCGGCCATCTGCCGGTAAAATTCAGCTTTAGTTGGCATGATTTTCTGTCCTCCCTTCATGTTAAATAGAAATGGGGCGGCACATCAGGCCGCCCCGCTGGGTCTTGGTGTGGTTCTTACTCGCCGAAATCCGGGTACAGCTCCAGCTCGGCAAACTCGGCGTCGCTCATGGCCCGGAGCTTCATAAGGGCGCTATCGGTCAGCTCCCGCAGTTCGGTTTCCTCCGGCGAAAGCTCACCGCGCATCTCCGTCAGAGCGTCGATCAGTCCGGTGCGGCTGCCGGTGTTGTAGATGCACATGAGGTTCATTTCCTCAAAAGTGAAGTCTCCCATATCAAATCTCCCTTTCCGCGCTCTTTTTTGGCGCTGTCTTTTTGTGTTCCGCCTTGGGCTGGCTTTTCAGCTGCTCCATGACGGACTTTTTCTTGTCCTGGTCCTCCCGGTGGGCGGCAGCCGCCAAATCCATGAGGGAAATAGGCTGGCCGCTGCGCGCCTGCTGCTCCAGCTGGGCTACCGTCGGTTCCTTGGCACCGTTGTTGATGATGCCGTCGATCATGCCGTAGTCATCCTCCACAGCCATTTCCGCGTTTTTCAGAGGATTGTTGTCCGGCAGGAATCCGGGAATCTGCTCAAAGCCGAAGCTGTCGCAGTAATGACAGGATTGCCGCAAGATTGTTTCACGGCTCATGGCGTTTACCAAGGAGACCTCCATGCCGGAGAGCTGGATGTCAGCAGGCATCAGGTCAACGCCCTCCGGGTGGTGCAGAATGCCCTCGCCGGGGCGCAGCGGCTCGTCCATCAGAATACGGCCCATAGCGTCGGACAGTGTAAAGGGCAGCTTGTCCGGCTGGGGGTGGCCCAAGCTGATGGTCAGGCTGCCTTGCGGGTCTCCGTCGATCAGCAGCACTTTCTTTCCGGCCTGGGCCAGCCCGATCCCCAGGTTCGCGCAGGTGGTTGTCTTGCCAACGCCGCCTTTCTGGTTGGCGATGGCGATAATTTGCGTGTTCATGTTTTGCGTCACCTCCTCAAAATTGGATAAAAAAATAGGCGCTCATTTCTGAACGCCTACATTAGCCAAGCACAGTCTAAACCTGCGCTTTCAGTTGATCTTTGTATTCCGCATAGTGGTCGCTGAGAACATAGTCAATGACCCAGGCTTTGGGAATTAGATAGGTAGAACGGATGTAATAGTGCTTAACGCGATTCTCGCGCATGAGCTTTCTTGCAGTCCCGTCACCGATACCACCCAGCATATTTCTGAACTGCGATAGCGTCACCACATCGGGATACTTGTTAAAAAGTTGCTCATAGTATTTTCGGGTTTTCATTGTATCAGCTCCAATTTATGTATTGTCAACAACGGATGAAGCTGTTACAATTCCTATTAGTGTGTATGTCCCCTGTACGAGTTTGCAGGAGGTATATCCTGCTTACATCCCTCCAACATCCCTCCAGCGCCTCAAATTGGGTATCTGGCTGCCGATAATCGAGGAGGGGACGAATTGCTTGTACTTTTGGTGCTTTGCGTCGAAAATGCTGATTTTATAAGGCTTTTTCGGGTTTTTGATGTTTTGGAAAGTGACGGAAAAGACCGTTTTATTCCGGTTCAGGCCATTAGGTTCCGAATGGCTTGAATAACTCAAAATCCGCCGCTGGCGACAGCGTACCGGTTCGAGTCCGGTCACCGGCACCAGCTCGTCGCAAGCGACATATCGCTTGCGACGAGTTTTTTCATTTTGCGCTGGGTTGCGATTTGGTTTTGGGTGCGAACCTGAAAGCCGCCACATCAATACGGTTGCGATGTTCCACGTCGGGGTAAAGTCTCGCTTTGCTCCGGCATTTTTTATTCTCACAGCAAAATTGACTGCGAGGTGGAGATATGGATATTTCATTTAAATCCGAAAATGAAAAATTCAATTACAGAGTATGCGCCATCATTCTGGATGACGGAAAGATTTTGGCCATGCACGACGAGCGCTCCCCCTATTTCTATCTGCCCGGCGGACGTGTCAAGCTGGGGGAAACGGCAGAAGATGCTGTCATTCGGGAAACAGAAGAAGAATTAAAGATAACCGCCAGGATTGTCCGTCCCCTTTGGCTCAATCAGGGCTTTTTCAAAGAGGACGTCGATGGTCTGCACTACCATGAGATCTGCATCTATTTTCTGATGGACATTTCACATACTGACCTTCTTTGCAGAGGGGACAGGTTTTTTATGCAGGAAGGAAGTCATCAGCATACGTTTGAGTGGCTGAAATACGAGCAATTGCAGCATGAATATTTTTATCCTCTCTTTTTGAAAAAGGAAATTTTCGATTTGCCTCAGATGTTCACAATTCGCGCCGAATACGAATAACCAGCCATCATTTTCCGAGAAATGAGGCGCAAGTATGATTACAAAAAGCCAATACCTTGCCAATCCGTGCAGAGCGGCGTCTCTCCCCTACTGGAAGGCAAAAAGCATGGTCCTGCCGGAGAAAATCCTCATCGTACACGACGACGATTTTCGTCCGTCGGAGTATGCGCAGTACACGGATGAGCCGTATTTTCGTCTGTTCCACAGGCTGAAACACCTGTCTTCTCCGCAGATGCCGGAGGGTTTCTGCTTATGTGACATTGCCCTGAAGGAATTTGCGGACCATATCAACAGCTGCTATGATGATATCGGTGTCTCAGAAGCTGAACTGCATCGCTATACCATGCGCCCGGTGTATGACGCTGCGCTGTGGATTGCCCTGCAGGACAGAGAGAGCGGCGCCGTTGCCGCAACCGGCATTGCCGAGCTGGATAAGGAAACCGGCGCGGGGATTCTGGAGTGGATTCAGGTGTCTCAGGCCTACCGTGGGCGGGGACTGGGCTGTTATCTCGTCTACGAGCTGCTGTGGAGAATGAGAGATGCGGCAGACTTTGCCACAGTGTCCGGTCAGTGCGGCAATCCGTCCAATCCGGAACGGCTCTACCGCGCCTGCGGCTTCACCGGCACCGATGTATGGCATATTTTAAGAAAATCACTTGTCTGAATAAAAATCTACGGGAGACGCGCCATGGGGTGCGTCTCCCGTTTTGTCTCTTTATGCCGGATTACTCCTTCATAATCACAACGGCCACAGGGGTGGCGTTCTCGTCTCCCAGGACGCCGGTATAGGTCACCTCGACCCGGTCGCCCTCAGCAAAGCTGCTGGGGTCCACTTCCTTGTCAAAGTCAAAAACCTGATACTCGCCGTCGTCGGTCAGCAGGACCAAAAAGTCCCCTATCTGGTTGATCACACCGCTGACGGTCTTCTCCTGCGTCTCCTCCACAGCGGTCTCTGTATTCTTGGGCTGGCTGGTGCTGGGGGCCTCCCCCTTTTTGCAGGCGGTCAGGGAGAGCAGCAGCGTAGCGCTCAGCAGAATTGCGGCAATTCGTTTCATATCAAACATTCCTTTCTGTTTGCGGTCCCCCTGTCCGGGGAGCTGTGCCCTTATTATAGGCCTGGATTATGTAAAATCAATATAGACCGCCTTACCTTTTGTAAAGATTGTCTTCACATTTTCTTCCGTATGGGAAAATCCGATTGACATTGCCGTCTACACCATGTAGACTATAATTGACTACAAGCAGTAGACAAAGGAGGTGTTCCCATGAAGGAATATCAGCTGGGGGCGGTGGAGTCCCGCTTTGCCGACCTGATCTGGGCCGGTGCTCCCATCGCCACCGGGGAACTGGTGCGGCAGGCGGAGCAGGCCCTGGGCTGGAAGCGCACCACCACCTACACGGTGCTCAAACGGCTGTGTGAGCGGGGGCTTTTCCAGACTCAGGACAGCGTGGTCACCGCACTCATCTCCCGGGAGGAGTTCTACGCCATGAAGAGCTGCCGCTTTGTGGAGGAGAGCTTTGACGGCTCCCTGCCCGCCTTTCTGGCGGCCTTTACCGCCCGGAAAAAGCTCTCTTCCCAGGAGATTGAACAGATCCGCCGCATGATTGACACCTGCGGAGAGGAGGAGGACACATGAGTACCCTGTTCTGGAAGCTGCTGAACATGAGCATTTCCGCCGGGTGGCTGATTCTGGCGGTGATGATCCTGCGCCTGCTGCTGCGCAAGGCGCCCAAGAGTCTCCGTTGTGCCCTGTGGGGCATTGTGGCTCTGCGGCTGGTGCTCCCCTTCTCTCTGGAAAGCCCGGTCAGCCTGATTCCCAACGGTGAGACCGTGTCTGCCTCTGTGATCAACGGCGGAGTGCTCCAGGTCAGCATCGGAGTAGAGCTTCTGGACAGGCCGGTCAGCAAGTATCTGGAGCCATCGTCCGCTGTGACGGCCACTGCCGGAGGCGATGTCCACTGGATGGAGCTGCTGGGCTGGCTTTGGCTGGCGGGTGTGGCCGTTCTGCTGGTGTATGGCCTGGTCAGCTGGCTGCGGCTGCGGCGCAGGGTGGCGGAGGCCGTTCCCCTCCGGGACAATCTGTGGCTGTGCGACCACATCCCCACCCCCTTTATCCTGGGCCTGTTCCGTCCCCGGATTTACCTGCCCTCTGATGTGGCGGAGGCGGATATCCCCTATGTGGAGGCCCACGAGCGGGCCCATCTGGCCCACAGGGACCACTGGTGGAAGCCTCTGGGCTTCCTGCTGCTGGCGGTCTACTGGTTCAATCCCCTGGTTTGGGCGGCCTATCTGCTGTTCTGCCGGGATGTGGAGCTCGCCTGTGACGAACGTGTGGTGTCCGAATGGGACTCTGCCGACCGGCAGGCCTACTCCCGTGCTCTGCTTGCGTGCAGCGTGTCCCGTCCCACACTCTCTGCCTGTCCCCTGGCCTTTGGAGAGATTGGCGTGAAAGAGCGGGTCAAAGCCGTGTTTCACTGCAAAAAGCCCGCTCTGTGGGTCATCCTGGCCGCCGCAGGGCTGTGCGTGGCGGTGGCAGTCTGCTTCCTCACTGACCCGGAGCAGCTCACTCTGGACAACATCACGTCAGAGCGGGGCTATGCCATCACCAGCCAGACCCCTTATGTCCTCACCCTATCGGTGCCCAAGGACGTCCTGACCGAGAACTGCTACACCGGAGAAGGGCAGCTTTTCAAGGAAAACGAAGTCCCCGCCTTTCAAAATGACACCACCACCATCTATCTGGAGCGGGTCATGCCCGCCAACGAGGGGGACGAATATCTCGTCTTTATGTTCTCCTTCTCCCACCGGCTGCCCGAGTCGGGCACCATCTTGCTGCCCTATCAGAAGTCAAAGGACGGCTACCAACTCTTTGCCTACCATGCCAGTGAGACGCTGACCGATGACAACACCCTCTACCCGGATGCGGTGTCGCTGCACGGCGTGGGGCCTGAAAAAGAGTTCTCCTTCTATGTCCGGACCGACGTATGCAGGGCGGCCAGCGGTACACTGGAGATGCAGCTGGGCTGCAATGCCCTGACCTATGTGCGGCTGAAGCCGGGCCAGGCAGCGCCCTCCGGCGTGCAGGGAACCCAGATGGTCGCCGATGTCGCCGATGTAAACGACGCTATTGCCGAGCTGCTGGCTGAGATTGCCTCCTCTCCGCAGGAGGCATCCAGCACGGTGGCCTATCTCTCCGCCCACCCCGAAGCCCATCAGCAGCTGCTGGACTACGGGGATCTCACCCTACGGTACTGCTTTTCTCAGTTCCTGGACGGCGGTCAGACCGGCCTGGAGGGCGGGCTGATGTGGCATCTCATCTGCGAGCTGGCCCCTGAGGCGGAGCAGATTCCTCCCGTCGGCTCAGGACAGGACTGCTTTGACGCCTGGCGCTCCTCAGCCCGGTCGGATATGGAGGAACACGGGACAAGCTGGATGGAGGAGCACACCCCCGGCGCCCTCATGCTGCTCCAAATCGCAGGAGGAGAAGCGGAACAGTAAAACAGCGGTCCGTCAAACCAGGTTTGACGGACCGCTGTTTCTTTGTACCCCTCAGGACAGGCTGCCCGGCTCCTCATAGAACCGGAACCGGTTTTTGCCCTGCCGCTTGCTCTCGTACAGCGCCAGGTCGGCCCGTCTCAGGTAGTCGTCGTATTCGAAGTCCGGATTGCACACATAGGTCAGACCGATGCTGCCGGTGATGGACGGGCCGGGTGTACGCTCCAGCGCGCTCAGCAGGCTGTCCACCCGCTGCTCAAGCCGCTCCCGGCGGATGCCGCCCTTGATGAACACCAGGAACTCGTCTCCGCCCAGTCGGCCCACAAGGTCCTCCTGACGGAAGGTGGAGGTGAGCACCCGTGCCACCGTCTGAAGGGCCTTATCCCCCTCCAGATGGCCCATTTTGTCGTTGATCTGCTTGAAATTATCAATGTCCATCATCAGCAGCACGCCGCAGGGGCTCTGCTCGCACTCACTCACACACCGCTTCACCTCCCGCTCGAAGGCAGTCCGGTTGTACAGGCCGGTCAGCGGATCCCGGTCGACCGCCTGGGCCTGGGCAAACTCCCGCTCCTTCTCGGCGTTGATGTCCTTGAGGTAGATGAGGGTGTATGCGTTCCGGGTGGTGTCCTCCCGGAAGAGGTAGATGGTCAGCTCCACCCAGTGGAGGGTCTCCCCCACAGGGCGACGGTAGCAGAAGCGGCTGCTGGTCTCGCCGCGGGCCAGCATCTCGTTCCATATGGCTGGGTGGCGGTAGCGTCTGAGCCGCTCCAGCTCCGCCTCAGGCAGCATGGACGCCAGCTGCTGCTCCAGCACCTCGATGAAGTGGCGGGAACTCTGGCGGTAATCCTGCTTGTACACCCGCCAAAGGCCGCCCACCGACTTGAGCTGGCCGCTCTCCAGGTCCACCTCCGCATAGGCGATGGTCTCGGACAGCATGGTGTGGTAGAACTTGCGTATGCGCATGTATTCCAGCTCCATGACCCGGTCGTTGCCGATGGGCTCCAGCACGGCGATGGCCGCCTCCTGTCCCTTCTCCTCCCGGTCCAGCCACTGGGTGGTCAGCTTGAACCACTCGTAGGTGCCGCTCTTGGACTTGAGCAGCAGCTCCTGCCGCTCATTCCCCTCTTTCCTGTGCAGCCTGGAAAAGGCGCTGCGGAAGTGCTCCACAAAATGGGGATGGACAATCTCGCTGTCGATCCAGCACTGGGGGAAGTCGGATTCGTGGGCCTCCTCCCCCAGCAGCAGGGTCCGCTCGGTGTGGAAAAACATGGTTTTTTCCACCGCGTTGTACTCAAAGACATCACGCACACAGGACTCGGGCACCAGTTTGGGCCGCTCCATGTCGTTGACAATGCCGTGGTAGCCCTTCAGACAGATCATGCCGCTCTCGTCCTGGAAGCGCATGCCGGTGCAGCGCACCAACACATCCCCCCGCTCGGGATGCCGCCAGCTGTACTCCAGCTGAACGGGCCGCTCCGAACGGGTCATGGTCTGAATCGACTCGTCCACATAGCGCCGGTAGCCGTCGTTGACCCTGTTGTACCAGAACTGATAGCACTCCTCCGGGTCGGGAATGCCGGCGATGCCCAGGACATGGAGCATGGTGTCGTTGGCCACCATCTCGTGGCGCTTTCCCTCCCGGTCAAAGCGGATGACCCACAGGCCCAGGCCCAGCATCTCAAAGACGTCGTGGTAGTTGGCCCGGAGCAGCTTCCGGTAGCGGTTCTCGTTGCGCTCCTGGTGAATGCGGCCCAGCAGGAAGCTGGAGAGCACCCGGATCTGGGCGTCATCATGGATGGAGTAGCGGGGATTGTCCACGCCGATGAAGGCAATGGTCTTGCCCCTGTCCCGCACCGGCACGGCAATAAGCCGCTTGATGCCCTGTGCCTCCAGAATTCGCCACTCCTCCGGGCTCTCCCTGCGCAGGGTGTCCAGGTTGAGGATGAGCACCGTCCGGTCGTGGTTAAAGAGGTCCATCCACCGCTCCAGCGCACGGGGCGGAACGTTCTGCAGGTTTTCCGCCTGGGGCAGCACATTGGGCGCACACCACTCAAAGGTGTTGTCCCAGCAGCCCTCCCGCTGGGGGCTGGGCGCAAAGAGATAGGCCCGGTCGGCCTGGTAGAACTCGCCCACCGAGGCCAGCACCCGGTTGACCGCCTCGCCGTAATCGGCGTGTTCCGAGAGAGTCTTGGTGTATCCAGCGATCTTCTGGGCAAAAATCAGCCGCTCCTGGGTGTTGCGGCTGACCACCTCATGCTTGGTGATGTCCAGCGCCACCTCCATCCGCAGCCGTTTGCCCTGGTGGGCGATGATTTTATCCTTGAGCAGGAAGTGCCGCCCGCAGTACTCGTTTTCCCTGTCCCAGATGTAGAAATTGTCCCGTTTCAGCACCGGGTTGGTGCAGAAGGAACAGGGCTCGTCCAGGCCCTGGAGGGCCTTGTAGCACTTCCGGCCCCGGTAGTCCCGCAGGCCCATCATCCGCTGTCCGGCAGGGTTGACGTAGTACAGCTCATAGGTGTCCATGTCGCTGATGTAGAAGATGTCGTTCTCCGCCTCCAGAATCACCTTGGCCAGCTCGTCCTCCGACCAGTCCACAGCGGAGGCGATGTCCGAGATATGGAGCTGGCTGCGGTAGGCGCTCTCCCGCTCCATCCGCTCCTGGTAGCTGGGGCTGTCCGGGCGGAGATAGCGCTCCTCCAGCTCCTCAGGCGTACAGGGCTTGGAGAAGAGGAAGCCCTGAAGCAGTGCCGGGTGGAGCTCCTCCAAGGCTGTCAGCTCGTCCTCGGTCTCCACGCCCTCGCAGCACACCCGGATCTGGCAACTGTCGGCCAGCTCCAGCATGTTGCCCAGCAGGCGGTAGTTGTACACGCTGTGCTGGATATTGTTGACAAAGCAGCGGTCAATCTTGATCTCGTCAATCTCCAGCTCCTTCAGCCGCCCCAGGCTGGAGTAGCCGGTGCCGAAGTCGTCCACCGAGATCTCAATGCCGCTCTTCTTCCACTGGAGAAACAGCTCGTTGATGTGGGGATAGTCCAGCAGCTGCATGCTCTCGGTGATCTCCAGGGTCACAGCGTCGCCGGGCAGGCCGCTCCGGTTCACCGCGTCCAGTACCTTCTGGACGATGTTCTCCTCGCACAGCTGGGTATAGGACACATTGATGCTGATATGGAAGTCCGGCTCCTGCTTGCGCCATGCTCTGCACTGCTCCAGCGCGGTGTCCAGCACCCAGATGCCCACCGGACAGATCAGCTTGCTCTGCTCCAGAATGGGCACAAACTCGGACGGCGGCACGTTTCCCCGCCGGGGAGAGGTGTAGCGCAGCAGCGCTTCGGCGCCGTAGAGCCGGTAGGTGCCCGAGAGCACCTGGGGCTGGTAGCACAGCGAAAAGCCCCGAAATCCCTCCCGGACGCTCTTGGTCAGGTCCTCCTTCAGCTCCAGGGTGGCGATCTCCTTCTCGTAGTCCTCGGAGGAGAAGAACATCAGCCGGTTCTTTCCCTGGGCCTTGGCGTGATCCAGGGTGTTCTCCGCGTACTGATAGAGGGTCTCGGCGTCGGGCACCATGTACTCCCGGAAGGGCACGCAGCCGCCCGACAGGGTGCACAGTCCCTCCAGCAGCCGCTGAGCCCGGTTAAACACTGCCGCCGCCTGTTTGGCGTCTGCGTCCGGCAGATTGACCGCAAAGCAGTCGCCGTTGGTGCGGTAGATCCGCCGCTTTCCGTCTGCCGCATGCTCCAGGGCGTCAGCCACCCGCCGGAGCACCGCGTTGCCCTGCTCACGGCCCTGCTTCAGGTTGATGGACTTCAAATCGTCCACGCCCACCAGCAGCAGGAAGCCGTCCCGCTCTCCGGCCAGCAGCTCCCTGCTCTCCCGCTTGAGCTGGTTCATGCCAAAAATACCGGAAAAACCGTCCGCTCTGCTGTTGGTGGCCACCTCGGAGATGCAGCCGATGACCCACAGCGGCCGTCCCTGCTGGTCCAGCTGGCTCTTGCCCCGGCTGCTGATCCAGACCACATCGCCCCGCCGGTTGATCACCCGGTACTCCAGCCTGTGAATCTGCTTCTCGCCGCCCCGCAGCTTTTCGTAGGACTCCCGCAGTATGGGCAGGTCCTGGGGGTATACTATCCTGCACCACTCCTGGGGCGTGACATACTCCTGTCCATGCTCCATCAGAGGGTAATTCTTGCCGATATTCTTGGAGAAATGGATCTGGTTGGCCTTCAGGTCAAAAAAGAAATAGTGGTCGCTGGTGCTCTCGTTCAGAAAATCCAGCATATTGCGGCATGTATCCGCAATATACTGCCCGTCCAGTTCAATATTCATGGTTACCTCGCAAGCCATTGTTTGCAGCCTTCCGCAAGCTCCCTGCCCGATTTGCCGGACAACAGAAGTTCGGAATTATTTTGGCCTGAAAGACAGGTCTATGCGCCATGTCCATCAATTTAGCGGTATTGATTCTATCATGCTTCTCCACTCCCTTCAAGCTTCTTTTTCCGCTGCCGTCAAAAAATGACACCCCGTTTCCCCCCTGTGCCCGCCCCTCCTTTGGACAGAGAAAAGACCCGGGTACGGACTGCCTTTCTGTCCGCACCCGGGTCCTCTGTGTGCCCAAAGATTATATGGTCAGCGTTCCGCTCTCGTCCTCAATGAGGAGGAGAATCTTCTCCTCGCTGCCGGTCTGAGCATTCACGTAGACAATATAGTGCTGCCAGTTCTCCAGCTGACACTTGAATTCGTGGCAGAGCACCTCGTATTTGCCGCTGGTGGGGATGATGACCAGCTGATGGGAGAGGCACTCCAGGGCCGGGTCCAGCACCGCCTGGGCCTCCTCCGCGGAGACCGCCGGGGTCTCCAGCGTCCGCCGGGTGTGGTTCATCAGATAGCCGTCCGTCTCAAAGCCCACGATGCTGCCGTTGTCCAGGGCCACCACTACCTTAATAAGGTCCGGGTAGCAGAGCACATCCCCCTGCCGGGCGGCAAAGTTGACGGTGAGGATGTTGTTCTGGTTGATATAATAGCTGGGCTCCATTTCCCCGTAGCCCTGTTCAGCCAGGAAGGTGCGGGCCGCCTCCACGCCCTCTTCCGCTGTGAGGTTGGCCTCCCCCACCGGTCGGGAATTCATCAGCTCGCTCACCTTTCCGCCTTGGCGGGATACCTCAATATAGACCTCGCCGCCGTCCACTACTGCGGAGAAGCTCCAGTTGGGCAGGGCCCCATCACCGGCGGACATGGGCGTAAAAATCTCCGGCTTCAGACCCATGAACTCTGCCGCTGCAGCCTGGGCCTCCTCCTGGGTGACCTCCTCCAGCCCCTCCAGCGCTCTGGGCTGCTGCTGGGTAGCGAGGTGCTCGGAGAAGGGGCCGTCATAGATGAGGGTGGGCACCTCTGGGAAATCGGACTCCACGTTCTGGAAGCTGCTTCCCGCCGTGTCCCCAGTACTCTCCTGGGCCTGTGCCAGCCTGGCCTGAGCATGCTCCAGGTCATCCAGGGTGATGGTGCCGCTGTGGATATCGGCCTGCAGGTCCTGGAGCATCTGGGAGAGCTGGCTGGAGGCGGCCGCCAGGGCACGCAGGCTCTCCTTCTCCTCCTCCGTGGTCCCGCCGCCCGATGCATTGCTCCTGGACAGCGCTGCAGCGTAGTCCCCCACCTTGGCCACGAAAGAAGCGGTCTGGGCCAGCTCCACGTTGCCGTAGGGCAGTTCACCGATGGCCATCTGGGCGGACATGGCCCGGCCGAACAGCTCAGTGCACAGCTGAGCCAGTAAAGACTCCGACGTGGCGTAGGCACTCTTCTGCAGCGCCGCGTCCATCTCCGCCACCGCGGTGGTCAGCTCGGCAAAGGCGTGCTGGTAGGTATTGTTGACAATGTTCCGGTAGGCCTCTGCCCTGGCGTGGCTCTTCAGTGCCGCGCCGCCGGTCACCGCAAAGGCCGCCGCCGCAAAGCTGACCGCCAGTACCCTGGCCTTCCGGCTGCGAAAAAACTCCTTGGTCATAAAAACCGCCCCCTTTGGACCTAGTTTGTTCCAAAGGAGGCGGTTCTTTTCAGGTAATTTTTTCTCAGTCCCCGGGATTTGCCTTCCCGACAGCGGTATCAATATGGACCTTCCACACCGCGGTACGGGGCAGCCAGGCACGCACCACCTCGTCAAACCGGTCCATATCCTCCGGGCAGTGCCGCAGGCAGAGCAGCCGCAGGGCCTCCACCTTTTCATCCTGTTCCACCACCTCACCGGCGGTTCCACGGGCCAGGACGGAGGAATACCGGGCGGTGAACTTCCGGGGCACCGTCTCCGCCTCCCCCACAAAGCACATGGCCACTCTGGGATTGGCCCGCAGGGCGTCCACCTTCTCCCCCTCAGGCGCACAGTGGAAGTAGATGTCCTCCCCGCTGCGCACCGGCGTCAGGGGCACACTGTAGGGCAGCCCGTCCACCCCTGTCATGGACAGCACCATATATACACAGCTGTCCATCACCTGGTGGATAAACTCCGTTCCCCGCTCCCGTTCCTTCAGTCTCACATGCCTCATCCTCTCCGTTTTTTCTCCATGATATGCGCCTGGCGCCCCAATTGCAAGAGCTGTCGCTGTTTTTCCTCCTCTGTCCTGTGAAACGTACACGAAACCCCCGTGAATCACACCCCGTTTTCTTCTGTAATGTGAAAATCGTATTTTAATTTGCCCTTAATGATTTACAACCGGAAATATTTGCGGTATTCTTTCTCTGTAATGAGAATCCCGCCCTTTTAGCGGGCAAAATATGTTCTGCATGCAACATCGACGAAACACAAGGGGGATCTAAAAAAATATGAGAGGCGTCGAAACGCGTATTCAGGAGATCCGGCACAGAATCTTCCGTGAGGTGGCCCGTATGGCCTACCACACCGAGTGGCCGGTGGACAAGAGAATTGAGGAGCTTCCTTATAAGATTATTCCCGGCGAGGTGGGCAACTTCCGCAACGACGTGTTCCTGGAGCGGGCCATCGTGGGCGAGCGTCTGCGTCTGGCCATGGGTCTGCCCTGCCGCAGCGCGGCTGAGCACGCCCCCCTGTCCGACAACATCGAGGCCGCCGACAAGGATGAGACCTACTACACCCCTCCCCTGATCAACGTGATCAAGTTTGCCTGCAACGGCTGCGCTGAGAAAAAGGTCATGGTCACCGAGGGCTGCCAGGGCTGCCTGGCCCATCCCTGTGAGGAGGTCTGCCCCAAGGACGCCATCAAGCTGGACCGCTACAACGGCCGCTCCCACATCGACCAGGACAAGTGCATCAAGTGCGGCCGCTGCGCCGATGTGTGCTCCTACAAGGCCATCATCATCCAGGAGCGTCCCTGCGCCGTGGCCTGCGGCGTGGACGCCATCCACACCGACATCAACGGCAAGGCTGAGATCGACTACGACAAGTGCGTCTCCTGCGGCATGTGCCTGGTGAACTGCCCCTTCGGCGCCATCGCCGACAAGTCCCAGATCTTCCAGGTCATCCGTGCCATCCAGTCCGGTGAGCGCGTGTACGCCGCCGTGGCTCCCGCCTTTGTGGGCCAGTTCGGTCCCAAGGTCACCCCCGGCAAGCTCCGTGCCGCCATGAAGCAGCTGGGCTTTGCCGACGTCTTCGAGGTGGCCGTGGGCGCCGACCTGTGCGCCACCCAGGAGGCCGAGGACTTCATCCGCGAGGTCCCCAATGAGCTGCCCTTCATGGGCACCTCCTGCTGCCCCGCCTGGTCCGTCATGGCCAAGAAGAGCTTCCCCGACCACGCCAACTGCATCTCCATGGCCCTCACCCCCATGACCCTGACCGCCCGCCTCATCAAGCACAACCACCCCAACGGCAAGGTTGTGTTCATCGGGCCCTGCGCCGCCAAGAAGCTGGAGGCCATGCGCAAGAGCGTCCGCAGCGAGGTGGACTTCGTCCTGACCTTCGAGGAGATGGCCGGTATCTTTGACGCCAAGCACGTGGACCTGGCCACCATTGAGGAGGACCCCACCGGCGTTAACGACGCCTCCACCGACGGCCGTAACTTCGCTGTTTCCAGCGGCGTGTCCCAGGCTGTGGTGAACGTGATCAAGGCCCGTTACCCCGACCGTGAGGTCAAGGTGGCCAGCGCCGAGGGCCTGCGCGAGTGCCGCAAGATGATGAAGGACGCGGTGGCTGGCAAGTATCCCGGCTATCTGCTGGAGGGCATGGCCTGCCCCGGCGGCTGCGTGGCCGGCGCCGGCACCATGCAGCCCATCAAGAAGTCCCAGGTGGCCGTCAACCTCTACGCCAAGCAGGCCAACCACAAGACCTCCAACGAGACCGAGCACATCAAGGAGCTGGACAAGCTGGTGGACTAACATCCCCTGCCTTCCCCTTTCCTATGCAGACACGGAGCGCCTCCCAAGGGAGGCGCTCCGTTTTTTCTTTTATGGGCATATCACCTCTTTTTCCCCGATTCCAGCCCCGCTTTCGGCTGTTCTCTCCCCTTCATCCGTTTTTCATGGGTCCATGATATGCGCCCCGTGCCGGAATGGCAATTCCCTCCTGCACCAAACCGCCCCGCTGTCCATAGTATGGCGTGAGGGGTATCCAGCCCTTCACTACTCTATCGGGAGGTATTTCCATGCCTGAAAAGGTTATGCCCGGCCCCGTGCAGGACTCCGCCTGTATCCGCGAGGCCGTCTGTATCCATACCAAGAAAATCTTCGACTCCTGCCGGGATAAGGACTGTATCGAGGATCTCCGCTTCTACCCCACCCAGAGCTCCCAGTGCGCCATTGACCGGGCTGTGTCCATCCGCGCCGGCCAGGCTGAGCTGCTCTATGTGTACATCGACGTGGAGCCCATCGGCTTCAACCGGGGCTTCTTCACCGTGGACGTCCGCTACTTCTACCGCGTCACCGCCGACGCCTTTGTGGGTGCCGCCCGTCCTGTCCAGGTCTGCGGCCTGTGCGTGTTCGACAAGCGGGTCATCCTCTTCGGCAGCGAGGGCAGCGCCAAGGCGTTCTCCTCCGAGGCCGCTCTGGGCGCCATGGATGAGCAGAACATCATGAAGACCAACCTGCCCACCGCGGTGGTGGAGGCGGTGGACCCCATCGTGCTCAACATGAAGCTGGTGGACGTGTGCGAGTGCCGTCCCTGCTGCGACTGCGAGCTGTCCGACATCCCGCCCTGCATCTGCTCCTGCTTCGGCAGCGACCTGTGCTTCGGCAATGAGGGCAAGCGGGTCTATGTCACTCTGGGCCAGTTCTCCATCATCCGTCTGGAGCGGGACACCCAGCTGCTCATGCCCGCCTACGACTACTGCATGCCCGAGAAGGAGTGCACCTGCGGCAGCTGCGAGGATGACCCCTGCGAGATCTTCCGCCATGTCCAGTTCCCCGTGGATGAGTTCTTCCCGCCCAACGGTGCTGTGGGCGGCTGTGGCTGCGGCTGTGAGCGGCCCGACCGTGACTGCGGCCACGGCGACCGTCCCGACCGCTGCCCGCCCTCCGGCGGCAAGAGTTGCCGGGGCTGAGGCTCCCACTCCTGCTCACGCAGAGAGGGTCCGCATTCTGCGGACCCTCTCCCCTTATATTCCGCTCTCTTTTTCCCTCCAAAACCATTTTCAAGGAAATCTGCACAGTTCAGTACGCATTAGCTAAAATCCCCTCAGTCAGCTTTTGAAAATTCTTACATTTTATATATGACAATTACCGGCAATTTGTTGTAGAATAGTTGCAGCAAATCATATAAAAACACGTCTGAACAATGGACTGGAGGAATTTACACATGATCGCTGGTGCGAAGCGTCGCGAGGCTGCCGTGAAGGCCGCCGAGGAGAAGACTGCCGCCAAGGCCGTCGAGACCGTGGAGACCAAGGCTGTCAAGGCCGAGGTTGAGACCGTGGCCAAGGCCGAGCCTGTCAAGGCTGAGACCGTGGCTGAGACCGCCCCCAAGGCTGCCGAGAAGAAGACCGCCCGCAAGACCGCCACCAAGAAGGCCGCTGAGAAGGCTGTGGAGGCTCCCGCCGAGAAGGCCGTGGAGACCAAGACCACCATCATTCTGGAGTACTGCGGCCGTCAGGTCACCGAGACCACTATGATCGCCGGTGCCAAGAAGGTGTGGGCCGAGGCCGGCCGCACCGAGGCCATTGAGACCATGGAGCTCTATGTCAAGCCCGAGGACGGCGCTGTGTACTGCGTCATCAACGGCGAGCCCATCGGCAAGTTCTGCTATTAATCTCCGCCTCAAACACGAGCCCGGAGCCGCTTTATGCGGCTCCGGGCTCTCTGTTTGTCAGCAGCCGGATTCAAAAAGCGGCTGACTCTCTTTGCTTGGGGTGTTGCTATGCATCGCCCTGCCTCTTCAGCTCCTGCTTCAGCCTGCTCAGCGTCACAGGGGTCATGTTGAGAAAAGATGCGATGTACTTGTTGCTGATCTTCTCGCTCAGCCCGGGATAAGACCGCTGGAACCACTGATAGCGCTCCATGGCGGTGTACTGATAGATGGCGATTTTCAGTTCCCAGTGGACGCGGGACCAGTCCATAACCATCTGGCGGTAGAGCTCGGACAGAGTAGGGTATTCCTTGAGCATCCGGTTGACTTCCGGGATGGCGATACGCACAACCTCACATTCTGTGAGTGTCTGGATGTCAATGGGTGCGGGCTGGTCAATGTCTGAGCTGGGCATAACAGGCGAACCGCACCGAAACGCCAGGCAGTCGGTAATCTCTTTTCCATTCACGTCGGTGAGCACACCACGGGCTATGCCCTGCATCAGAAAATACACATGGGTGGGCATATTCCCCTGGCGAATCAGATACTCTCCCTTTTTCAGCACTCTCGTCTCCGATACGCGGAGCGCCTCCTGCACCAGTGCCTCATCGGAGATTCCAAGGACCTTCTGAAAAAAATCAATCAGCAGCATCCTTCTCCCCCCTTCTTTCTGTGGTGCTTATTATATTACAGGCTCTCTTTTTTTATCGCATTATCCCATGTTAATTTTCCTAATTATCATGGGAATTAAGGAGATTCTGTTTTTTCACCGAAAACAAACACCCCCTGCCGGCAAACCCGGCAGGGGGTGTTGTGTGCTGATGGGCCTGATCCGTGCCCGGAATGCGGCTTACATCCCGGCCAGAATGGCCTCCAGGTCCTCTTTGGAGTAGTGATATACCTTGTCGCAGAACTGGCAGGTGAGCTCCGCCTTACCCTGGTCGGCAATCAGCTCCTCCAGGTCCTTCCTGCCCATGCTGATGAGCGCACGGGTCACCCGGTCCCGGCTGCAGTAGCAGCGGTACTCCACCGGGCTCTCCTCCAGCACCTCCATGTCGAAGTCGGACAGCACCTGCATCAGCAGGCCCTTGGCGGTCATGCCGTCCCGGAGGGCTTCGGTCACCGCGCCCACTCGGGCCACCCCCTGCTCGATGGTGCGGATGACGCTCTCATCCGCGCCGGGCAGCAGCTGGATGAGGTAGCCGCCGGCGCAGAGAACGGACTGGTCGGTGTCCAGCAGTACCCCCAGAGCACAGGCAGTGGGGATCTGCTCGCTCTCCAGGAAATAGGCGGCGATGTCGTCAGCGATCTCGCCGGAGAGCAGCTCAATGGTGCCCACATAGGGCTCCTTCATGTTCAGGTCCTTGATGATGGTGAGAGAACCGGCGCCCACGGCGGCGCCCACATCCAGCTTGCCGGGCCGCTTCCGGGGCAGGTCGGCCGCCGGGTTCTGGACATAGCCCCGGACGTTGCCCTCACTGTCGGACACGGCGGTGATGCCCCCCAGAGGGCCATCTCCCTTCACCCGCAGGGTGAGGGAGGCCGCCTCCTCCTTGAGCTGGTTGCCCATCATGGACGCTCCCATCAGGGCACGGCCCAGGGCGGCAGTGGCGGTGGGCAGGGTCTTGTGAATCTGGCGGGCACGCTCCACCAGGGTGCCCGCCGTAATGGCGGAGGCCTTCACAGGCGCGTCCTTGGCCAGCATACGGATAATCTGATCAGACATAAACGGTTTTGTTTCCTTTCTTTCGGGTATGTGCGGATGTTCAGCCCTTCTTCACAGCGGTGAAGAAGATGCGCTCCTCTCCCGGCACGGGAGCGCGCATTTTCAGGCAGCCGTGGCGGCGGATGCGGGTAAAGCCGGCCTCCCGCAGGTATTCCTCCAGCTCGTCGGGCTCGTAGGCGTACTCCTCGTGGACCTCCTCGCCCCGGCTCCAGCGGCCGTCCTCCTCCAGGCGGAAAATGTCCATGCCGTAGGTGCAGATGCGCCGCCGGGGAGAGTACTCCGCCCGCCAGACACAGTATGCGTCGTCGGTCTCGTCGATAAACATGCCGCCGTCCAGGCCACGGAGCTTGTCCGGCGTGTTGATATCAAAGAGGAACAGGCCGCCGGGCATGAGAAACAGGTGGACCCGCTCAAAGGCCTTTTTCAGCTGTCTGGGATTGGTCACATAGTTGACGCTGTCCAGACAGCAGACGCAGGCGTCGATGGTTCCGTACAGGTCCAGCTTCTCCATGCTCTGACACAGGAAGATGGGCGGCTCGCCCTCCAGGTCACGGCACTTCTCCGCCGCCACCGACAGCATCTCCGCCGACCGGTCGGCGCCGATCATCTCGTAGCCCCGGCCCATCAGCTCGGCCGTCAGGCTGCCGGTGCCGCAGGCCAGGTCCAGAACGGTATGGATGGGCAGGGCGCTGCGGGCAAAGTGCTTCTCGATGTAGTCCGCCCAGCGGCTGTACCGCACGTCGGTGGTCAGCTCATCATAGCACCCGGCCAGGAACTCATAGCTTTCCATCGGATTTCAGCTTCTCCTTCACCCGGGGGAGCACGGTGGTATATCCGTCGGCGCCGTAGTTGAGGGACCGGTTCACCCGGCTGATGGTGGCGCTGGACGCGCCGGTCCGCTCCAGGATGTCGTTGTAGATCATGCCGTTGGACAGGAGAATGGCCACCTCAAAGCGCTGCTCCATGGCCCGCAGCTCGGCCACTGTGCACAGGTCAGTGAAAAATTTCTTGCACTCGTCCAGGTCCTTGAGGGTGAGGATGGTCTCATAGAGAATATCACTCCGCTCCCTCTTTTCGCCCTTGGTCATAGGCTGACAGCCTCCTTTGGTAGATTTGGAATGGTTCGCGTTTCTTCCCTTTTGCTTTATCACTTTATATTTTACTTCAGTGAAGCATGAAAGTAAACATATTTTGTCCGTTTTGCAGGGAAAATTTCACCACAGGCTGCCCCGCTCGTGGAAGGACCGCTCTCCCGGCTCGGGAATCAGCTTCCGGCGCTCCATGTCCTCCACAATGGCGTACCGCGGTCCCCGGGACACCGCCTGGATGAACTCCTCCACAGGCCCCTCGTCTCCCTGGACCTCCATCTCCACGTCGCCGTCCTCCCGGTTGCGCACCCAGCCGGTCAAATCCAGCCGTGAAGCGGTCATGCTGGTAAACCACCGGAAGCCCACGCCCTGGACCCGTCCGGACACCCGGATATAAAACCGTACCACGCTGTATCCCCCTTTCTCTTTTTTATTTTAGCGTAGCACAGGGAAAAACTTCTGTCAAACCGGCATCTCCGGCATAGAATGGGGCAAACTGATCTGGAGAAGGAGGGACAGCCATGGAGCTGGGAAAACGCCGTGTGGAGTCTGTTGAGGTGGGTTCTGTGCCGGAGGAGAAGGTACTGACGCTGGAGGAGGAGCCGGTTCTGACCCTTTCCCTCCGCATCCCCACCCTGGAGGGGGACACGCCGCCGCTGCGGCGGATTGGTCGCTGTTTTGCCCGGCAGGCCCAGGTCTGGCGGGCACGGTGGGAGGGTCCGCTGTACGCTGCAGCCTGCGCCGCCCTGACCGAGGCCAGGGAGCAGTCCCGCCCCTTTGTGCCCTGGACGGCAGCGCTGGACTTCACCGTCACCCGCAGCGGCGGCGGATTGCTCAGCCTGCACACTGACGCCGCCGAGCGCCACGGAACTGCCCGTCCCCTGCTGGTCCGCTCCGGTGAGACCTGGGACCTGACCTCCGGCACCCCGGTTTCTCTGTCCTCTCTCTTTCCGTCCGGCCGCCGCTGGCGACAGCAGGTGCTCTCCGCAATCGAGGAGCAGTGCGCCGGTCGGGCTGCCTCCGGTGAGTTCCTCTTCTACGAGGACTGGCCCCGCCGGGTGGCGCTGGACTTTGACCCGGACAACTTTTACCTGACCGAGGACGGCGTGGTGGTCTTCTACCCTCTCCACACCCTGTGCCCCGCCGCCGAAGGTATCCCGGAATTTCCCCTCACTCTGCCGGAGATTTCTCAGTGACGGACACCGCTTTCCATCCTCTTCCGTCCAAGGTGGACACCTTCCAGTTTTCGAAGAAAAGTCTCGTATAAATCGTAATTTTTTTACATTTTGTCCCTTGTAATCTGAAAAACACCGGGATATAATATCGTCCGTCCGTGGGAAAAGGCCAATGCGCGAATCCCCGCGGCAGGAGGAACTACTATGGTCAAAGCAATTGTAGGCGCAAACTGGGGCGACGAGGGCAAGGGCAAAATCACCGACCTGCTCGCTGAGGAGTCCGATGTAGTCATCCGCTTTCAGGGCGGCGCCAACGCAGGCCATACCATCATCTGCGATTATGGAAAGTTCGCGCTGCATCAGCTCCCCTCCGGCGTGTTCTACCCCCACACCACCAACATCATCGGCAACGGTGTGGCTCTGGACGTGCCCAAGTTCGTTCATGAACTGAAAACCCTGACCGATGGCGGTGTGCCCGCTCCCCACATCATCGTGGACCAGCGGACCCAGGTGCTGATGCCCTATCACGTGCTCCAGGATACCTATGAAGAGGAGCGCCTGGCGGGTGCCGCTTTCGGCTCCACCAAGTCGGGCATCGCCCCCTTCTACTCCGACAAGTACGCCAAGATCGGCATCCAGGTCTGCGACCTGTTTGACGAGAAGCGGCTGATGGAGCGGCTGGAACATGTCTGTGTCATCAAGAACGTGCTCTTTGAGCATCTCTACCACAAGCCCGCTCTGGACCCCAAGGAGCTGTTCAACACCCTCATGGGCTACCGGGACATGATCGCCCCCTATGTGGGCGACGCGGTGGCCTATGTCCACCAGGCCCTGAAGGAGGGCAAGAAGATCCTGCTGGAGGGCCAGCTGGGCTCCATGAAGGACCCCGACCTGGGCATCTACCCCTTCACCACCTCCTCCCACACCCTGGCCGGCTACGGCTGCGTGGGCGCTGCTGTGCCCCCCTCCGCCCTGACCGAGGTTGTGTGCGTCACCAAGGCCTACTCCTCCGCCGTGGGTGCCGGCGCCTTTGTGTCCGAGCTGTTCGGCGATGAGGCCGACGAGCTGCGCCGCCGTGGCGGCGACGCCGGCGAGTTCGGCGCCACCACCGGCCGTCCCCGCCGTGTGGGCTGGTTCGACGCCGTGGCCACCCGGTACGGCTGCATGGTCCAGGGCGCCACCGAGGCCGCCCTCACCGCCATCGACTGCCTGGGCTACCTGGACGAGATCAAGGTGTGCACCGGCTACGAGATTGACGGCAAGGTCACCACTGACTTCCCCGTCTCCCCCCTGCTGGACAAGGCCAAGCCGGTCTACGAGACCCTGCCCGGCTGGAAGACCGACATCCGGGGCATCACCGAGTACGACAAGCTGCCCAAGGAGGCCCGTGACTACGTGGACTTCATTGAGAAGCACATCGGCGTGCCCGTCAAGACCGTGTCCACCGGCCCCAAGCGCCACGAGATCATCCGGCGCTGAGCTGTTTCCATCCCGTTTCAGAACGCCCCGGCCAAAAACCGGGGCGCTCTGCTGTGTATATTCCTTCCCCGTTTGGCGCATTTTCTTCCGTTACGTCAGAATTGTCTATTGTGCGTCAGGTGGAGCTTGTAGTATAATATATTGTAATATTGCCGGGCGGTTCCTGCCGCCCCTTACAGAAATCTGAAAATTTAGGAGTGTTTTTCATGAGCCGGATGGTCGGTACTGTTTCCCGCGGCGTTCGCGCCCCCATTATCCGCAGCGGCGATAACCTGGTGGATATCGTCACCTCTTCCGTGCTGGAGGCCGCCAAGGACGACGGCTTCACCGTGCGTGACCGGGACGTCATTGCCATCACCGAGGCCATTGTGGCCCGCAGCCAGGGCAACTACGCCTCCGTGGACGACATCGCCGCCGACGTGCGCGCCAAGCTGGGCGGCGGCACTGTGGGCGTCATCTTCCCCATTCTCTCCCGTAACCGCTTCGCCATCTGCCTGCGCGGCATCGCCAAGGGCTGCAGCAAGATTGTGCTGATGCTCTCCTACCCCTCCGACGAGGTGGGCAACCACCTCATCAGCCTGGACGCCGTGGACGAGAAGGGCGTGGACCCCTACAAGGATGTGCTCACCCTGGAGCGCTATCGTGAGCTCTTCGGCTATGAGAAGCACCCCTTCACCGGCGTTGACTATGTGGAGTACTACCAGAACCTGATCCAGGAGTGCGGCGCTGAGGTGGAGATCATCTTCGCCAACGACCCCCGCGCCGTTCTGAACTACACCAAGACCGTCCTGGCCTGCGACATCCACACCCGCAAGCGCACCAAGCGCCTGCTCCAGGCCGCCGGCGCTGAGAAGGTCCTCACCCTGGACGACATCATGACCGCTCCCATCAACGGCAGCGGCTGCAACGAGACCTACGGCCTGCTGGGCTCCAACAAGGCCACCGAGGACAAGGTGAAGCTCTTCCCCCGTCCCTGCCAGGACCTGGTGGAGGCCATCCAGGCCAAGATGCTGGCCGAGACCGGCAAGCACGTGGAGGTCATGGTCTACGGCGACGGCGCCTTCAAGGACCCCGTGGGCAAGATCTGGGAGCTGGCCGACCCCGTGGTCTCCCCCGCCTACACCGCCGGCCTGGAGGGTACCCCCAATGAGCTGAAGCTGAAGTACCTGGCCGACAACGACTTCGCCTCCCTGTCCGGCGAGGCCCTCCGCGACGCCATCAAGGACCAGATCCGCAAGAAGGACGGCAGCAGCCTGGTGGGCAACATGGTCTCCCAGGGCACCACTCCCCGCCGCCTCACCGACCTCATCGGCTCCCTGTGCGACCTGACCTCCGGCTCCGGCGACAAGGGCACCCCCATTGTCTATATCCAGGGCTACTTCGACAACTACACCACCGACTGATTTTCAGTCTCTCCAGCCGCCCGGACGCACGTCGTCCGGGCGGTTTTTCTGTCGGCTTTTCTTGACACCGGCAGCGCCGCCGGGTACTATAAAAACAGAATCTTGACGAACGGAGGCCCTTGCCATGCGACTGCGCCGGATGCTCCCTCTCTGCCTGTTCCTGCTGCTCCTGCTCTCCGCCTGCGGCTCCAAGACGGCGGAGGTCACCCCCACGCCCCCGGATATCCCCACTCTGCCCGCCAGAACCGAGGCTCCTGAGCCCTCCCCCACCCCCACTGAGACGGCAGAACCCGAGTACACTGGTCCCCGCAATCCCCTCACCGGTGAGCCTATGGAGGAGGAGTGGGTAAACAAGCGTCCGGTGGCCATCATGCTCAACAATCTGGAGCAGGCGCTGCCCCAGCAGGGCCAGTCCGAGGCGGATATCATCTACGAGTGTCTGGAGGAGGGCGGCATTACCCGCATGATGGGTGTGTACCAGAATCCCCGGGATGTGGGGGTCATCGGCTCGGTCCGCTCCACCCGCACCTACTACCTGGAGCTGGCCCTGGGCCATGACGCCATTCTCATCCACGCGGGCGGCAGCGACGTGGCCGGCGTGGAGGACGCCTACGGCAAAATCAGAGCCTGGGGTGTCACCTCCCTGGACGCCGTCCGTGGACCCTACATGAGCAACAGCGAGGGCGGCAACCTGATGTGGCGTGACCCGGGCCGGAAGGCCACCAACGGGTATGTCCACAGCGTCATCACCACCGGCGCGAAGATTGACGAGATTTTCTCCGCCGCCTCCTTCCGGCAGGACCACGAGGAGGGCTGGACCTACCAGATGGACTTTGCCGACGACGGCACCCCCACCGGCGGCACTGACGCCCCCGTCATCACGGTGCCCTTCTCCAACTACAAGACCGGCGTGTTTACTTACGACCCGGAGACCAAGCTCTATCTGGTCTCCGAGTACGGCCAGCCCTACATCGACGGCAACACCGGCGAACAGGTGGGCGTGACCAATGTGGTGGTGCTGCGCACCGCCTGCCGCAACACCGGCGACTCCTACGGCCACGTCTCCGTGGACCTGTCCAGCGGCGGCACGGGGTATTTTGCCTGCGGCGGCAAGGTCACGGACCTGGTGTGGAGCAAATCCGAGCCTGACGGACAGCTCTACTACACCGACCTGGAGGGCAACCCCATTGTCTTCGGCCGTGGCAAGACCTACGTGAACATTGTACCCCTGGACTCCCAGGTGACCTTCGAATAAGCGATAATACATAAAAAGCGAGGACCGGAACATATCCGGTCCTCGCTTTATGCTTTTCATGCTGTCAGAAGCCCTGGGCGTCCTCAAAGTCAAAGCCGTCCGGGTCGTTCTCCTCCTCGCCGTCCAGCAGCTTGATCCCTGGGGGAATGAGGAGATAGGCGCTGTATCCGATCTGGACGATATGGCCGTCCCGGCCGTAGGCCGCACCGCTGAGGAAGTCCACAATCCGCCTGGCCGCCTCCCGGGAGGCCTGCTCCAGATTGACTGCCACCGCGTAGCCGTCCAGCAGGCAGTCGGCGATTTTGCCCGCATCCACGTATTTTCCGGGGGCGAGCACCATGACCTTGCCCGCTCCCGTCCCGTCAGCCAGGGAAAAGCCCTGGCTCCGGCCAGGACGCCCACGCTCCGGCGGGTCCTTCTCCACTGCGCCCTCCGGCGTCTCCCAGTCCCTGCCCAGGATACGCTCCCGCATCTTGTTCCAGATTCCCATGCTTTTCCCTCCCTGTCGTTTTTTCTACATTATAGCGCAAGCCTCCCGGCTTTACAAGTCGGTTTTCCACTTTTCCCCTGAAAGCGGCGTCAATATCCCCTATTCTCACAAAAATCCGGGTACAAAAAGCGCCCGCTGGGGTTCTCAGCGGGCGCTTTGCGTATCTGCTTATTTCCGCAGGGTCTTCTTGCCGGAGTGGTTCCGGGCAATCTTGACCACTGTGCCCGTCAGGGCAAAGAGGGCGATGGCGTTGGGAATGACCATCAGGTTGTTGAACATGTCGGTCAGCTCCCACACCAGGGTGTTGGACATGAGGGTGCCCAGGAAGATGAACACCAGGGCGATGACCGCGTACACCGGGGCGGCCTTTTTGCCGAAGAGATAGATGACGTTGATTTTGCCGAACATATTCCAGCTCAGCACCGTGGAGAAGGCGAAGAAGAACAGGCACACCGCCACGAACATGGCGCCCGCTTCCGTGCCGAACACGGTGCCGAAGGCGGTCTGGGCCAGGTTGGTGTTGCTGATACCCTCGGGGATAACGCCGGTGTGGAGGATGCCGTCGCTGGTGTAGAGGGTGGAGATGACCACCAGGGCGTTGAGGGTGAGGACCACAAAGGTGTCAATAAACACGCCCACCATGGCCACCACGCCCTGGTCGTGGGGGTCCTTCACGTTGGCCTGAGCGTGGGCGTGGGGGGTGGAGCCCATGCCCGCCTCGTTGGAGAACAGGCCGCGCTTGGCACCCTGGCTGATGGCGGTCTTGATGGCGTAGCCGAAGCCGCCGCCGATGATGGCCTGGGGCTGGAAGGCGTAACGGAAGATCATGGCGAAGGTCTCGGGGATGTAGCGGAACCGGGCAATCAGCACGGCCAGGCCGCCCACCAGGAAGATAACCGCCATGATGGGCACCAGCTTCTCGGTCACGGCTGCCAGGCGGTTCATGCCGCCCAGGAAGATGAAGGCGCAGATGACCACCAGTACGATGCCCACCACCCAGGAGGGCACATGGAAGGCGGTCTGGAAGGTGGAGCCGATGGAGTTGGACTGGACCATGCAGCCCATGAAGCCCAGGGCCAGGATGATGGCCACGGCGAAGAAGCCGGCCAGGAACTTACCGAAAGCGCCCTTGAAGGCGGTGGTGATGTAGTACACCGGGCCGCCGTGGAAGTGGCCCTGGTCGTCGGTGACCCGGGTCTCGATGGCCAGGGTGGCCTCGGCGTAGATGGTAGCCATGCCGAAGAAGGCGATGATCCACATCCAGAAGATGGCGCCCGGGCCGCCGGTGAGGATGGCGCCGGAAGCACCCACGATGTTGCCTGTGCCCACCTGGGCGGCCACAGCGGTGGCCAGCGCCTGGAAAGAGCTCATACCCCGCTCATGCTTTCCGCCCCGCAGGGACAGATTGCCGAATACCTTCCGCATACCCTCGCCAAAGCAGCGGACCTGAATAAATCGGGTGCGGATGGAGTACCAGAGTCCCACGCCGATGAGCAGAAAGACCAGAATATAGCTGGACAGGGTGACATTGATGTTGCAGACATGGGGGTAGAGCCAGGCTTCCAACGCTTGCAGTGCTTCCATAGTGTTTTCTCTCCTCTTCAAAAAAACAGGCCGTGGATCCACCCACGGCCTGAAAAGAAAAAACACTGCCTCCGGCCGGACCTGCTGGCCCCGCCGTCATTGTTTATCCTCTGTCCTTTTGCCTGAGAGATTGGCAGCGCTTTTCGCGCCGCTTTGCCCCTTCGGCACCCAGTTCGTGAGCTTCTCCAGAGTGACATCCACGCACAGTCTCTGTTCCGGTACGGAACGCCTGAGAGTGTTACTCCTTCGACAAGCCAACGGCTTTTTCCTGGGCGCTTCAATTGTCCTGTTCGGTTGTGATGGACATTATACCGCCGGCAACGGACATTGTCAAGTCCTTTCCTTCTTTTGGCACGGGACACAGGTTACGCCTGCCGTTATGGCCTTATCCGGCGTCCTCGTCGTCCTTCTGCTCCGGCTCAAGGGGATGCCATGCCGGAGGCTCTCTGTGACGGGTAAAGAGGCGCTTCACCCGGTCCAGCAGGCCCTCCACCAGGTAAAACCACAGGTTGCCAAGGACCACCAGCACCGTGAGCACCAGCAGAATGGCGCCCAGTTCACCAAGCGTCATCGTCTTACTTCTTGGCAAAGCGCTCCGTGAAGAAGGCGGTGAACTCCGCCAGCTCCTGCTCCTGGGAGACGTAGACATACAGGCTCTCGTCCTCCAGCCAGTCGTAGGCGTTGATGGCGATGTACCCCTTTCTGTCGGGATAGATGACAAAGGCGTCGGTGGGGTACTTGTTCCGGTAGGCCTTCAGAATCTCGGACCGGCGGTACCAGGTGGGGTCGCCGCAGCCGGACAGGTCGGGGACCGTGGGCACCACAACAATGGTCTCCTCCCCCTCGTTCCAGCCCACAATCAGATTGCCGATTTTGGTCTTGCTGCCGTGGACAAAGCCGTAGTTGAACCGGCTCACGTCCTCCGTATAGCCGTAAACAAGCTTGTAGCTGTCCCCGTTCTCCACCACCTGGTTGAACAGACGGCGCATCTTCTGGGCGTTGGCTCTGCTCTTCTCCATGTCAATTTCCGGTCCCTTGAAGAGCTTGCTGAAAAATCCCATGGTCATTTCCTCCTAAAAGCTTTATCTGAGAGGGACGGAGGTTCCGCCCGTTCCCGCGCCAAAATAAAAACATTTTTGAAGTTTTATCTTTATTTATTGTGAAAGAAAACCGTCTGAATACGGAACAGGCACATATTCAGACGGTTTTTGTGCTTTTATTCCCGCAGCGTCTCCAGATAGTGCACAATGGCATCTATTTGGACGTCCACGGTCCTGTCGGCGGCCTCAGGCACAAACAGGGGCAGGTTCTGGGGAATGGCCCGGCGGAGAATCATGACGGCCAGGGCCAGGTTGGTGAAGACCGCCACCCGTTCCCCGTCCGCCCGGATGCCGAAGCACTCCAGAATGTCCCCGAAAAGCTTGGCCTGCTTCTCCCGAAAGATCTGGTAGCTCTCCGGCGAGAGGCGGCGGAAAATGATCTGCTGCTCCTCGATGGTCAGCACCGCAATGCCGTTTTTCTCGCCGTAGCAGCAGGTATGGAAAAACTGCCTGACCCCATCCCGCCAGCTGAGGGCCGGATCGTCCATCAGCTTCCGGGCATAGGCGAGGATTTTGGGCTGCTGAAGGTAGAGGGTCTCCACCACAAAGTCCTCTTTGGTGGGGAAAAAGGAGTAGAAAAAGGTCCGTGAGATGCCCACCGCCTGATAAATCTGCTCCACAGTGGTGTGCCGGATTCCCTGCCGGGCCATCAGCTCCAGCCCTGTGGTAAGCAGAGCCTGACGGACATGGGCCCGCTCCTCCTCTGTATAAGCTACCTTCGGCATCCTGTCCCTCCCGGAATAAAGACAAAATATTTTTGTTGTTTTTATTTTACCACGTGGTCCTGGACAATACAAGCACGGATTGGAACGCGGAATCCCCGGGTGTTACTTGTTATTGCTGGGGAAGAAGGGCCGCAGCGCCATGGCCACGCCGCTGATGGGCATGGTCTGGAGCCACACCTTGCCCGGTCCGGTGAGCAGTGTGTTGAAAATCCCCTCACCGCCGAAGAACATGTTCTTCAGTCCGGGCACCTGCTGGATGTCCATGGACACCGTGGGCGCAAAGCCCGCCACATTGCCCGTGTCCACCACCAACTGCTGGCCGGGGGCCAGGTCGTACTCCACCAGATCGCCGTCAATCTCCGCAAAGGCCATGCCCCGGCCGGACAGCCGCTGCATGATGAAGCCCTCGCCGCCGAAGAAGCCGGCGCCCAGCTTCCGGTTGAAGTGGATGGACAGCTCCACCCCGGCCTCAGCGGCCAGGAAGGCGCTCTTCTGCAGAATCATCTCCTGGCCCGGTCCGATTTCGATGGGTATGATTTTCCCGGGAAAGCTGGAGCCGAAGGTGATCATGCCGTCGCCCCGGGCGGTGTAGATGTTCTGAAAAATATTCTCACCGGAGAAGGCACGGGAAAACATCTTGCCCAGTCCGCCGCCGGAGGTCTCCATCTGCATATTGGGGGACATCCAGACCATGGAGCCGCTCTCGGTGATCATCTTTTCGCCGTTCTCCAAGTAGCACATTACCACAGGGAATGTACCGCCTGCAATTTCGTATCTCATAGCCATCCTCCTTATGTGTTTTGGGGGTATCTCCATCATAGTTGCTGTGTCTCTGACCGTCAAGGCGTTATTACGAATTCCGAAAATTTCTCCCCAATGCCAACCGGATTCTGGAAAAAAGCCCTCAATTCGCCCGTACGTGACAATTTACCGGGGGTATGGTATGATAGTGGCTGCTCAAGCAACTGTATTTCGAAGAAAGGAAACGCTTATGAGAGAGAATAATAAAATCAAAGTCCTGATGGTGGTGGTGCCGCTGATCATCGCCTTCTTCTCCGTGTTCGTGGTGTCCGGCATCGCCTCTTCCGTGGAGTTCCACGCCGGCTCCATCGCCGCCCTGGACGAAAAGCAGACCACCGTCCTGGAGCTGACCGCCGCCTCCACCGCTGCCTCGGCAGCCATCACCCTGCTCCCCGGCGACACCGCCACCCCCATCGCCGAGAAGCTGGCCGACCTGAGCTCCGGCTTCCTGGTGGTGCTGTGCGCCATCTACCTGGAGAAGTACCTGCTGACCCTCACCGGGTTTGCGGCCTTCAACTTCCTCATCCCCATCTCCTGCGTGCTTTACGCCGCCAACGTGTTCCTCAAACGGGACGGCATCCGCACCATCGCCAAAAAGCTGTTTATCTTCGGCATCGCCATTGTGCTGGTCATTCCGGTCAGCGTCCAGGTGTCCAATCTGATTGAGGACACCTATCAGGCCTCCATCGAGGCCACCATTGAGAGCGCCAAACAGACCACCGGTGAGGTGGAGAACAGCACGGAGGAGCTGACCGGCGAGTCGGAGAAGGGCTTCCTGGAGGGCCTCATCTCCAAAATCACCGACGGCATCTCCAACGTGGCCTCGGGCATCTCCGAAAAAGTGGGCGACATGATCAACAGCTTTATTGAGGCTCTGGCCGTGCTGCTGGTCACCTCCTGCGTCATCCCCATTCTGGTCATGCTGCTCTTTGTGTGGCTGGTGAAAATCACCTTCTCTGTCTCCCTGCCCGTCAGCTACACGGGCGCGGTCAAGGGCGTCAGAGGCGCCTTCCGCCGGGATGACAAGGAGGACAGCCAGTCCTGACCCCACCATACATATTCCCACCGCCGCTGCATATGCTATCCCCGGGTGATTGCGTATGAACAAGCACACATGGAAGATTTACGGTCTCTGGGTTCTGCTCTCCGAGGCGGTGGGCGGCCTGTCCGGCTGACTGACCCGGGACGGCGTCAAAATTTACAGCCAGTCCATCGTCCAGCCGCCCCTGTCCCCGCCTCCGCTGGTCTTCCCCATCGTGTGGGCCATTCTCTTCGCCCTCATGGGCATCGGCGCAGCCCGGGTGTTTCTGGGCCCCGCCTCCGCCGCACGCACCAGAGGTCTGCGGCTCTTCTTTGTCCAGCTGGGCTTCAATTTCCTGTGGAGCATCCTCTTCTTCTGCCTCCAGGCCTTCGGCTTTGCCCTGATCTGGCTGGTGGCCCTGTGGGTCCTCATCCTCTGGATGCTCTTCACCTTCCTCCAGGCGGACAGAGCCGCCGGTTTTCTCCAAATCCCCTATCTGCTGTGGGTGACCTTTGCCGCCTACCTGAATCTGGGCGTCTGGATTCTCAACTGAACACCTAACCCGTTTTCCTCAAGGCCCGGAAGCAGCTTTGCTGCTTCCGGGCTTTTTCTGTGTCCTCGTTTCTTCTTTCTTTCGTACACAAAATTTAAGGTTAAATTCAGACTTCTGGTTATTTTGTTCTATTTACAGCACAGTTATCAGGCTTTTATTTGTTAGAAAGCTTACATATTTACAATTCATTCACATTTGTTCCCATCCAGTTAACGCTCTGTTTCAAAAGGGCCGCTACAATATTTCCAGTGCATATCCGGACTCAGCGCACCGACGAAGCAGCTCTGGTCGGGCATTTGGGAGGTAGTATGGTTGGGAGAGCTCTGGTTTGAGGTTTTGATCTGTTTTCTGGCGGGTGCGGGTGCTGGACTGGGCACCGGCTTTGCGGGGATGAGCGCCGCTACGGTAATCAGTCCCATGCTGGTCACCTTTCTGGGCATCCCCGCCTATGACGCCATCGGCATCGCCCTGGCAAGCGATGTGCTGGCCAGCGCAGCCAGTGCCCGTACCTACGCCAAAAGCGGCGCGCTCGACATCAAAAACGGCCTTGTGATGATGTGCGGCGTACTGACCATGACGCTGGTGGGCAGCTGGCTGTCCACCTTTGTGCCCAACACCACTCTGGGCTCCTTCTCCGTGGTGATGACGCTGATTCTGGGCCTCCGGTTTCTCATCTTTCCGGTCACCTCCACCCGGCGCACCCTTTCGGGCGCCAGCACACAGGCCCGGATTGTCAAGGGCGCGGCGGGCGGCGCCTGCATCGGGCTGGTGTGCGGCTTCTTCGGTGCGGGCGGCGGCATGATGATGCTGATGGTCCTCACCGTCCTGCTGGGCTACGAGCTGAAAACCGCCGTGGGCACCAGCGTGTTTGTCATGACCTTCTCCGCCCTGACCGGTGCGGTCAGCCACTTCGCCCTGGGCAGCATGCCAAGGCTGGATCTGCTGGTGCTTTGCGTGGTGTTCACGCTGGTGTGGGCCCAGATCGCCGCAAAAATCGCCGCCAAGGCCGACGCCGTGCTGCTCAACCGCCTGACAGGGCTGATCCTCACCCTGCTGGGCATTGTTCTGGTGGTCATCACCTTCCTGTAAGGTGACACAATACGCTCTAAGGAAAGCGAGAGAATACAAATGATATCGAAGCGTCTGAAAAAGCTGCTGCTGGCAGCCGTCATCCTCGTGGCGGTGCTGGCCGTCTCCGTGCCCATTGTGGTGATGGCGGTTTCCAAGTCCTTCACCGCCCAGGAGCACGTGGTACGCACCGACTGGGAGATTGACGCGGGCACTGTCATCGACCAGAGCGAGGAGTTCCAGGTGGACATCGCCCAGGCCAAGCTGGGCGATGGGCTGCGGGCACTCCAGCTCATCCCTCAGGACATCGATGAAGAGGGCTTCACCTACTACGACCTGGACGTCCAGCAGCGTCTGGACGGCGCCCTCCAGAGTTTAAAAGAGCTGTCCGGCGTCTCCTGGACCGCCACCACCCCTCTGGCGGTGCTCAACCCCTTCGGCACAGGCAGCAACGGGCTGTATCTGTATTTTGAGACCGACATGGCCACCAAGGTCACCTACACAGTCCATGTGGAGGGCGGCGATATCTCCGACTTCACCGCCGACGCCGCCGACATCTCCGGCCAGGAGTTCACCAAAACCCATGAGTTCCAGCTCATCGGCCTGGTGCCCGGCGAGACCAACCAGGTCACCCTGACCATCACCGGCCAGTGGGGCAAGACCCGGCAGATTGTGACCTTCACCGTGGACATGCCCGACACCTCCTCCGGCTACTCCACCCGCCTGGAGGTGGAGGAGGGCGACTCGGACCAGGCCCAGGCCGACGGCCTCTTCGCCATGATGCGGGTCAACGGCTATCTGGGCTACGGCTTTTTCTTCGACAACGACGGGATCCTGCGGTACGAGATGGTGCTGGAGGGCTACGGCCTGGACCGGCTGCTGTTTGACGGGGACGAGATCATCACCTGCGTGTCCTCCTCCAAGCTGGCCCGTATCGACGGTCTGGGCCGGGTGACCCAGGTGTACCGGCTGGACGGATACGACCTGCACCACGACATTGGCTTTGGTGACGGCGGCGAGGTGCTGGCGCTGGCCGAGGTGAGCGGCGGCGAGACGGTGGAGGACCGGCTGCTCTCCATCGACCTGGACACCGGAGCGGTCACCGAGCTGGTGGACTTCAGCCAGCTGATGGAGCCCTACTTTGAAACCACCCGGCCCGTGGGCCCCGGAGATGATTTCTTCTGGCAGGTGGGCGAGTGGGACTGGCTCCACCTCAACAGCGTGCAGTACATGGCGGAGGACGACAGCGTGATTGTCTCCTCACGTGAGACCTCTGCCATCATCAAGGTGACAGGGCTCCACAGCACCCCCACCGTGGACTGGCTGGCGGGCGATGAGCGCTTCTGGGAGGACACCGCCTACGCTGACCTCTGTCTCACCCAGGAGGGGGACTTTGTCCCCCAGTACGGCCAGCACTGCGTGGAGTACTACGCCGACGGCGAGGAGGAGGGCGTGTACTACCTGGCGCTGTACAACAACAACTACTGGTCCCTCAACAGCCGGGACTTCACCCTGGAGGTGGCGGACAGCGTGGGTACCGACCTGTACGGCACCGGGGACGAGACCAGCCAGGTCTACATCTACCGCATCGACGAGAACGCCCGTACCTATGCTCTGGTCTCCAGCTTTGACGTGCCCTACTCCAGCATTGTGTCCAACGCCTCTCCCTGCGGGGACAACTGGGTGGTCAACAGCGGCGTGGCCATGGTGTTCGGCGAGTACGACAGCGAGGGGAAGCTGATCCGGCAGTACACCTATAACTGCACCATGCAGAACTACCGCACCTTCAAGTACGACATGACCATCTGGTTCCAATAAGTTCCCGTCTCCCGGAGGGCCTGGGACAGCTGCATCCCGCAGCTGTCCCAGGCCCTCTTTTTCTCCTCCCCCGCCGGTTTCTTTAGTGCCGCTTTAGGGCGGAGCACTATATTGAATCAGGTATGGGCGGCTCATGCCGTCCGGAAACCGCCATTCAAGGCGAGGAGGTTCCGCAATGATAAAAGTTGAGCACTTAACCAAGTACTACGGCGACTTTCTGGCGGTCGACGACCTTTCATTCGAGATAGATGAAGGGCATGTCTATGGTTTTCTCGGTCCCAACGGTGCGGGCAAGAGCACAACCATGAACATTATGACCGGCTGTCTCTCCGCCACCTCAGGCCATGTGGAGGTGGGCGGGTACGACATCTTCGAGGACGCCAACAAGGCCAAGCGGCTGATTGGCTATCTCCCTGAACAGCCGCCCCTCTACATGAACGAGACGCCGGAGGAGTACCTGCGCTTCGTGGGCGAGGCCAAGGGCCTGCGGGGCAAGGAGCTGGAGGACCAGATCGACAAGGTCATCGACCAGGTGAAGATCCAGAGCGTGCGGGGCCGCCGTATCTCCGCCCTGTCCAAGGGCTACAAGCAGCGTGTGGGCATTGCCCAGGCCCTGCTGGGCAACCCCAGAGTCATCATCCTGGATGAACCCACCGTGGGCCTGGACCCCATCCAGATCATCGAGATCCGTGACCTCATCAAGCAGCTGGGCCAGGAGCACACCGTCATCCTCAGCTCCCACATCCTCTCGGAGGTCCAGGCCATCTGCGAAAAAATCCTCATCATCGCCCATGGCAAGCTGGTGGCCTTTGACGAGCCGGACAACCTGGAGAGGAGCCTGCTGTCCTCCAACGAGATCGTCTTTACCACCGACGCGGAGGATGAGACCGTGATGGACATTCTCTCCGGCGTGGAGCACATCTCCGGCGTACAGCTGGAGGAGAAGGAGAACGGACTGGTATCCGCCCAGCTGAAGACCGACAGCAGCGATATCTACGCCGTGTCCCGCCAGCTGTTCTTCGCCTTTGCCGAGCACGGGCAGGCCCTGCTGGAGCTGTCCCTGAAGAAGGCCAGCCTGGAGGACATCTTCATCGAGCTGACCGAGAGCGGCGACCCCGGCCAATCGGGTCCGGGTGAGCCGGAAGACACGGCAGCAGAGCAGGCGGAATCGTCCTCTCAGGACGGGGACGAGACCTCCGCCGGTACAGAAAGTGAGGCAGATCAGGTATGACAGCGGTACTGAAACATGAATTGAGGAACTATTTCCACTCCTTCACCGCCTACGTGTTCGGCGCCTTTCTGCTGGCCATCGTGGGCATCGGCTCCATGCTGTACAACCTGCAGGCTGCGGTGAGCAACTTTGAGTACGTGCTCAGCTTCGGCTGCATTGTGTTCGTGGTCATCGTGCCCATTCTGACCATGCGTGTTATCGCCGAGGAGCGCAAGCAGAAGACCGACCAGCTGCTCTACTCCCTGCCCATCACCACCACCCAGGTGGTCGCGGGCAAGTATCTGGCCCTGCTGGTGGTCTACCTCATCCCCCTGGCCGTCATCTCCATCTACCCCCTGATTTTCTCCCAGTTCGGCGATGTCTACCTCCCCACCTCCTACGGCTCCCTCTTCGCCATTTTCATGATGGGCGCCGCACTCATCGCCCTGGGGGTGTTCATCTCCTGCCTGACCGACAACCAGGGTCTGGCCGCCGGCATCGGCATCGCGGTCATTCTGTTCAACTATTACAGCGTCAGCCTGTCTGAGTATGTCTCCTCCACCGCCTTCGGCTCTGTGGTGGCCCTTGCCGTCCTTATCCTGGCTCTGGGCGCCATCATCCGGTACCTGACCAGAAACGAGCTGCTGGCCTACGGCGTGAGCCTGGTGCTGGCGGTGGCGGTGTGCGTGGTGTGCTTCGTGGACGCCACCATGTTCGAGGGCCTGCTGCCCGCCATCATGGAGCAGCTCTCCCTCTTCGAGCGGTTCAACGCCTTTGTCAACGGCGTGTTCGACATGACCGCCATCGTATACTACCTGTCTGTGATCGGATTTTTCCTGTTCCTTTCGGTCCAGTCCCTTGAGAAACGGAGGTACAACTGATGAAGCGCTGGAAACTCCCTGGCGATGAGGGACAGGCCGCAAAAAACCGCATCGCGCTTCAGGGCGGTTCTTATTCCATTATCATCACGGCCGTGGTGCTGGCCATTCTCATCGCAGTGAATGTTCTGGTATCCGCCCTGCCCACCACCCTGACCAAATATGATATCAGCTCAACCAAGCTCTACTCCATCACCAGCAACACCAAGGTTGTGGTGAACGCCCTGGAGGAGGACGTGACCATCTACTGGATCGTCCAGTCCGGCGAGGAGGACGCCGTCATTGAGAACCTGCTGAACAAGTACGACAGTCTGTCCGACCACATCTCGGTGGTCAAGAAGAACCCGGACGTATACCCCACCTTTGCCGAGCAGTACACCGACGAGACGGTGCAGAACAACAGCCTGGTGGTGGAGTGCGGTGAGCGCAGCCGCTTCATCGGCTACGACGACATCTACGTCCAGGAGGCGGACATGTACTCCTACTCCTACAACACCTCCTTTGACGGCGAGGGCGCCATCACCTCCGCCATCGACTACGTGGTCACCGAGGACCTGCCCCAGCTCTATGTGCTGGAGGGCCACGGCGAACAGGAGCTGCCCTCCACCTTCAGCGACCAGATCGAGAAGGAGAACATTGAGGTCAACATCCTCTCCCTGCTGACGGTGGACGAGATCCCCGAGGAGGCCGACTGCATCCTGATCTACGCCCCCTCCTCCGACATCTCCACCGAGGAGAAGGATATGCTCTCCGAGTACACCAAGAACGGCGGCAAGCTGATGGTGGTAGCTGGTCCCGTGGAGGACGGCAGCCTGGACAACCTGTACAGCCTGCTCTCCGACTACGGCGTGGAGCCCTGCGAGGGCATCGTGGTGGAGTCCGACCGTGAGCACTACACCCTCCAGCCCTACGTCCTCCTGCCCGACATGAACAGCGATGAGATCACCGACTCCCTCATTGACGAGCACTACTACGCCATCATGCCCATCTCCCTGGGCCTGGATGTAAGCGGCGCCGACAGCTCGGTCACCACCCTGATGACCACCTCCGACACCTCCTTCAGCAAGATCGCCGGCTACGACCTGGAGACCTACGAGAAGGAGGACGGGGACATTGACGGTCCCTTTGCCGTGGCGGTGTCCGTGGACTGCGACAACGAGGGCCAGATTGTGTGGCTCACCTCCTCCGCCTTCCTGGAGGACATGTACAACGCCTTCTCCTCCGGCGCCAACTCCGACCTGGCCATGAACGCCCTGTCCTCCCTCATCGGCGAGCGTGAGGCCATGGCCATCCGCAGCAAGTCCCTGAACTACAACTACCTGAATATCAGCAGCTCCACCGCCTCCCTGCTGAAGGTGCTGATGATCGGCGTGTTCCCCCTGGCCTATCTGGGCATCGGCATTGGCGTGATTCTGAGAAGAAGGAGGCTTCAGAATGAAGCGGGCTAAACGGATCTATATCCTGCTGGGGGTCCTGGCGGTGGTGTGCATTGCCGCCTTCGCCGTCATGCAGTACCAGGAGCAGCAGGAGATCATTCAGAACACCGACGAGATCATCCTGGAGGTGGACGCCGGTACGGTCCAGTCCCTCTCCTGGGAGTACGAGTCGGAGACCCTGGCCTTCCACAAGGACGGCACCTGGCTCTACGATGAGGACGAGGCTTTCCCCGTGGACGAGGAGAAGATGAACGCGCTGCTGGAGACCTTCCAGGCCTTCGGCGCCTCCTTCATCATCCACGACGTCACCGACTTCGCCCAGTACGGCCTGGATGACCCTGTCTGCACCATCGACCTGACCACCGAGGACACCAGCTATGAGATTCAGCTGGGCGATTACAGCACCATGGACGCCCAGCGGTATGTCTCCATCGGGGACGGCAACGTGTATCTGGTCCAGGAGGACCCGCTGGACACCTTCGACGTGGAGCTCAGCGACCTCATCGACAACGACGAGACCCCCATTTTTGACCAGGTGGAGTCCATCCAGTTCACCGGCAGCGACTCCTATCAGGTCATTTATCAGGCCGAGAGCACCTACTCCTACTGCGCCGACGACGTGTACTTCAAGGAGCAGGACGGGACCTATCTGCCTCTGGACACCTCCCTGGTGGACAGCTACCTGAGCACCATCACCAGCCTGGGCCTCACCGACTATGTGACCTACAACGCCGCTGAGGAGGACCTGGCCACCTACGGCCTGGACAATCCGGAGCTGACCGTCACCGTCACCTACACCCCCGAGACGGACGAGGACAGCGAGGAGGCCAGCGAACCCGTTGTCTTTACCATCAGCGTCAGCCGTGACCCCGAGGAGCGGAGCGCGGCGGAGGAGGCGGAGAGTACCGAGGAGGAGGACGCCGCCGACATCACCGCCTATGTGAGAATCGGCGAGTCCAAGATCATCTACCAGATCACCGGCTCCCAGTACCAGTCGCTGATGGCTGCCTCCTACAACGACCTGCGGCACCAGGAGGTGTTCTACGCCGACTTTGCCGACGTCACCAGCCTGGACATCACACTGGAGGACGCGGTCTATACCATCACCTCCGAGGGCACCGGCGACAGCAGAACCTTCTCCTACAACGGCGAGGAGATCGAGATTGAGGACCTGCAGGACGCCCTGGAGGCTATGACCGCCTCCAGCTTCACCGACGAGAGCCCCGCCCAGAAGGAGGAAATCAGCCTGACCATCCATCTGGACAACGAGAACTACCCGGAAATCCAGATCCAGCTGTACCGCTACGACGGCGAGCAGTGCCTGGCCGTGGTGGACGGCGAGCCTGTCTCCCTGGTCTCCCGCTCCTCTGTGGTGGACCTCATCGAGGCAGTCAACGCCATCGTCCTCTGAACTGCCCCATATAGCTGAAAAACAGGCCCCCCGAGCGCTTTTATCCGCGCTCGGGGGCCCTGTCTGTTATTCTATCTGCTCAGCACTCCACCGCGTAGTCAAACGCAGTCATATTGGCGTTGAGCAGGTTGGCGACACGGTCATTGTCTCCGATGATGTAGGTCTCCGCGATGATCCCGGAGAGTTCCTGGGCCGCCGCCATATTGCTGCGCATGCCGAAGGAGGCCACGGTGGTATCGGCGGGCAGCTCGGTGACCTTCCAGTTCCGGTCCATAATCACCACGGAGTGCTCCCTGATCTCCTGGACCTTGGAGTTGCCGATGAGGGTGACATTGTGATCCGCCAGCAGCTTCATCAGCATGACGTGGCTGGGCCGGACCTGTCCGGAGCCGAAGTTCTCCACCGGGATCATATCCACAACAGTGACCTTCTTACCCTTCATGGCCAGGGCCAGGGCGCACTCCAGGCCGGACAGGCCGCCGCCGCAGACCACTACGGTGTCGCCCACCTCTACCCGGTCGTTGTCCACCTCGATGACCTGCTTGGCAAACTCAATTCCGGGGACAGGCGGTGTCAGCGGGGTCGCGCCGGCTGCGATGAATAGTGCGTCCGGCTCCTCCCGCTCCACCATCTCCCGGGTCACCGCCGTATTGAGTACGATCTTCGCGCCGCACTCCATGGTGGTACGGATATCCCACTCCTTGTACTCCCGCAGGTCCGTCTTGAAGGGCAGATTGCAGATCTCGGCCAGCTGTCCGCCCAGGTGGTCGCTCTTCTCATAGAGGGTGACGTCATGCCCTCTCTTCACCAGGGTCTGGGCGGCCATCATGCCGGCAGCGCCGCCGCCCACCACCATCACTTTCTTCTTCGTCAGGGCCGGACGGATCTCCGTATAGGCGCCTTCCCGTCCCACCACGGGGTTGACGGTGCAGCGCAGAGGGAAGCCCCGGCCGCAGTTCTTGGCACAGCCGTCCATACAGCGCAGGCAGGGCCGGGTCTTTTCCGGCTGGTCCGCCATAGCCTTTTTAATCGTGTCCGGGTCGGCCAGCAGCTGCCGGGCCATGGCCACCACATCGGCAGCCCCCTTGGCAATGATCTCCTCCGCCTGCTCCATGGTCTTGATGGACCCCACCACAGCGATGGGCACGTTCACCTGGCTGCGGATTTTCTCGGCAAAGGGGACGTTGTGGCAGTAGGGGTGATAGTAGGGAGGCATGGAGTAGAAGGAGTAGGCCGCCTCGCCGATGAGGCCCCGGGAGACGTGCACCAGATCCACATAGGGCTCCGCCTTCTTGATGAACTGGATGGTCTCATCAATCTCAATGCCGCCGGGAATCACTTCCTCCGCGCTGACCCGCATCTCCACACCCATATCCCGGCCCACCGCATTGCGGACCGCCCGGATGACCTCCATGGCAAACCGGCAGCGATTTTCAAAGGAACCGCCGTAGATGTCGTTTCTGCGGTTGGTGAAGGGGGACAGGAACTGGCCGATCAGGTTGCCGTGGGCCGCGTGGATCATCACCATATCAAAGCCGGCCTTCTTGCAGCGGAGGGCGCAGTCGGCGTATGCCTCCACAATGTGGTCGATGTCGTGCTGGTCCATCTCCTTGATGTACTTATAGCCCACATCCTGGGGTACCACGGAGGGAGCGATGGCGTAGGGCTTCTGCAGCAGGTAGGCTGCGGCGCCCCGTCCGGAGTGGCACAGCTCCACGGACAGCTTGGCCCCGTAGCGGTGGACCGCGTCCGCCACGCTCTTCATTCCGGGCAGACAGGTGTCTTTTGTCACGTCAATCTCACCGTAGAAGTCGCCGCCGGTCTCGTGGTCGATAACGGTGGAGCCGATGGTGACAAGTCCCGCTCCTGTGCGGGCCTGCATGGCCAGGAAATCCCTGTACTCCGCCGTCACCTCACCGGCGGCATTGGACAGGCAGCAGACCATGGGCGAAAACTGGATGCGGTTCTTCAGCGTCACAGGGCCAACCTTCAGCGGCTGAAACGCATGGGGATACTGTTTGCTCATTCTCATGGCGCTCAATCCTCTCTGTTTGTTTGATTGTTCGGTTGTTCGCTAACTTTAGGCATATCATATACCGCTCTCTAAAAATAGTCAACTGATTTTCCTCATTTTCCCTTTATTTTTACCCGCTGAAAGTACCTGTCAGGTCCAAAAAAGCAGCAGCCGGGGAAAATTTCCCCGACTGCTGCTTTTCCTGATTATAACTTCACCCGGAAGCGGATGGCATTGCCGTCCAGGCTGGAGACAGTGATCTCGCCTCTGTGCTTCTCCACAATGGCCTTGGCAATGGACAGCCCGATGCCGAAGCCGCTGCCGTAGGTTCTGGCCTTGTCGGCCCGGTAGAAGCGATCAAACAGGCGGCCCAGCTCCACGCTGTCCACCGCCGCATAGCTGTTGTCCACGGTCAGCACCGGATGCCGCCCGCCGGACAGCCCCACCCGGATGGTCCCGCCCCTGTCGCAGTACTTCACCGCGTTGTCCAGGAGAATGGAGAGGAGCTGTCGGATGGCGGCCTCGTCCCCGGTGCAGCACACCCCCGGCGGTACGTCCAGCGTCAGGGTCATGTCCCGCTCACGGGCGGTCCCGTCAAAGGCCGCCGCCGTCTCGCTCACCGCCTCGCTCAGGCTGAAACGGGTCATCTCCAGGGTGCTCTGGTCCTCGTCCATCCGGCTGAGCTGCACCAGCCGGTTCACCAGCTCGGTCATGATGCCCGTCTCCTCCCGGATGTCGCTGAGCCACTCGTTGGGGCCGTTCTCCGACTCCATAATGTCCAGATTGGTGCGGATCAGGGTCAGCGGCGTCTTGAGCTCGTGGTTGGCGTCGGTGACAAACTGCCGCTGCTTCTGGTAGCTCTCCATGGCGGGTTTCACCGCATGCTTGGAAATCAGAATCACCAGCAGCAGCACCACCAAGCTGCCCGCCACAAACACCGAGGAGGCAGTCAGCAGAAAGCGCTGGTTGAGCTCCCTGGTGTCGGTGCCGTTGATAAACACCACCGCAGTGCCCTCCGGTGTGTTGTACACCTTATAGCGGAAATTCTCCACCCACCCCCGCTCGGCGCCCTTCTCCAGAACGGCGGAGGCGTATTCCTGGGCCTCCTCCCCGCTCACGCTGGCGATGGCCCGGATATCCACCGAGGCCAGCTCCCCGTCTCCGTCAAAGCGGACGGTGAAAAACCGGGTGGTGAAGGGGGACTCCTGGTTCACCCCTTCCGGCGGCAGAATCTGCCCCTCTTCCAGACCGAACTGCTCAAAATCCGGAAAAATGCCGTCGTTCTCCGACACCAGGTCGGCCAGGGTGTCCAGCCTGGCGCTGGTCTGCACCTCGGTGACCAGATAGATGGCGATGAAGAGAATGAGAAACACCGCCGCAAAGGACAGCATGCAGATTCGGATGAACTTTCTTCTCAGCCGGTCAATCATGTTTCCTGCTCCAGGGTGTAACCGGCGTTGCGGACAAAACGGATGGTGGCGGGCGCCTTGAGGGCCGCCAGCTTTTTCCGCAGGTTGGAGATATGCACCCACACCACGCTCACGTCCACCTCGCTGTCCCAGCCCCACACGTGGGACATGAATGCGTCGGTGGTGATGATGAAATTGGGACGCTGGAGCAGCATCTCCATAATCTGAAACTCCCTGCCGCTGAGGGCCTGGGTCTGCCCGTTGCAGCTGAGCTCGTAGGTGGAGCGGTTGAGCACCAGCTCCCCTGCCCGCAGCAGGTCCGGGACGTAATTGTCCTTCCGACGCAGCATGGCCCGCACCCGGGCCAGCAGCTCAGAGGTGGAGAAGGGCTTGGACAGGTAGTCGTCCGCTCCGGCGTCCAGCCCCTCCACCCGCTGGTCCACCTCGGTCTTTGCCGTCAGAAACAGGGCCGGTGTGGAGATGCCCTGGCCCCGGACGCTGCGCAGCACCGCAATGCCGTCCAAGCCCGGCATCATGATGTCCAGCACCATGCCGTCGTACTCCTCCGTCTCAGCATAGGCCAGGGCCTCCGTCCCGGTGGAGACAGCGTCCACCATGTACTTGTTCTTCTCAAAAATGTGCTTGAGGGATTTCAGCAGCTTCAGGTCGTCCTCCGCCACTAGCAGCCGCATAAGCTCAACCCGCCTTCCTTGCGTCATATTTCCGAGCGGATGGCCGCTTTTCTCCCTTCGTTTCTTTCCCTGAATTATTATAGTATCCTGCCGCCCCGGTATCAACGTGCGCAGCATTTCGTTTACAAAATGTTTTGATTTTCCCGGCTTTTTGCCGCCGTCTTCACAGTTTGTTCATCAAAAATTTTAGTGTCCCTTTAGCACAGGGCCTTATGCTGTACTTGCAGCCGGAAGACAGGCTGCAAGATTCCATCCGTTGAAGCAAGAAAGAAGGTTGTTACATGAGACAATATACCAAACGACTCTCCATTCTCCTGACGGCACTTCTGTGTATCGGCCTGCTTGCGGGCTGCTCAACAGATACGTCAAATGACAGCACATCGGACGACAGCACGGACACCCCCGCCAACACGGAGACCACCACCGGCACGGACGATACCGCCGGCGGCGAGGATACCGAGACAGCGGACCTGATTGGCGAGATCACCTACGCCAACGACTCCTACATCAGAATCAACATCTACGAATCGGACACGGAGATCACCGACTACACCGACCTGGGCTCCGCCGTCCTCACCGACACCGGTACCTCTGAGACGGTCACCCTGGACTCGGACGCGGTGTTTGAGTATGTCTCCTCCGGTATCCTGTACAGCACCACGGCCGACGGCCTGACGATAGGCGACATGGTGGCCGTCACCGCCACGGAGGACGGCATCCAGGAGATCATTGTCCTGGAGTACGCCCCTGTGGAGAATCAGGACACAGAGACAGAAAATACCGAAGACCCCGCGGAGGAAAACGGCACTACTGAGGACGACGGCGCTGTTGAGGACAGCTCCGACTCCTCCGATACCTCCACCGAAGCCCCGGAATCCACCGACACCCCTTCCGCTGACAGCGGCGACTCCACTCTGGTCACCTCCGCGGCCTGACCCCCTCTTTCAGACCGGCAGAATGCACCGTCATTCTGCCGGTCTTTCCGTCTTTTTTCCTTCCGGCGGCGGTCTTTAGTCCGGCTTTAGTCCGGGGACGTATCATAACCGGGAACACTGCGCCGGAGGCGTGATATCCCAGTGAAAGAAAGGTTGAATACCATGGCAGAAATCATAGACAACGCCCGCAAAGGCACCCCCGAGGCGATGCGCACCCTCTACGACCAGAGCAAGGACCAGATTATGTTCCTGTGCCAGGCGCTGCTCCTGGACGAAAACGCCGCCTGCAACGCCGTGTCCCACGTGTTCAAGGCCATGTGGGAGCTGGTCGTCTCCGGGCAGGTTATCTCGGAGCAGGATTTCCAGGATACCGTCACCAGAAAGGCCGTCAACTACTGCAAGGCTCAGATTGCCAGAAAGGACTCCAAGGCCTTCCGGGTGCCCGTCAGCCGGAATTTCATGAACACCCCCTACGACGCGGGAAAAATGAACCTGAGCGGCCAGCCCTGGGAAATCGTCCTGAAAAACCTGCCGCACCTCCACCGCTTTATCTACGTGCTCCACGGAGTGTGCGGGTATGACGACATCCGCATCGCCAAACTCTTCAACACCTCCACGGAGACCGTCCGGCTGGCCCTCCAGGCGGAGGAGACCAACATCAGCCGCATTCTCTCCCTGGTCCCCGACCACGGAGCGGAAAGCATGACGGCGGAGGCTTTCCACCAGGCCCTGCTGGAACAGCAAAAGGCGGTCGCCATCCCCAGAACCGTCACCATCACCGTCCATATGGGCATCGACAACATCTGCCAGCCCTTCCTGGACAAGCGAAAAAAGCAGCGGACCAGGCGCACCATTCTGGTTGTCTCCCTGCTGGTGGCGGTGTGCCTGATTTTGGGAATCTCGGTGGCTGTGGGCGGCGGCACGGCCCAGACCGACCCGTCGGCCAGTCCCTCTGAATCCGCCCAGGTGTCCGAGACCCCCGAGCCCACCGCCAGCACTGACGCCGATGAGAGCGGCACCGAGACCGGTGACACCGCCGAGGCCGAGACCGCCAGCTACTATGCGGACATCGAAATCCAGGACTACGGCACCATCACCGTGGCGCTGGACGAAGAGGCCGCCCCTGAGACGGTGGCCAATTTTGTGTCCCTGGCGGAGTCCGGTTTCTATGACGGCCTCACCTTCCACCGGATTATCGAGGGCTTCATGATGCAGGGCGGCGACCCCAACGGCGACGGCACCGGCGGCAGCGGCACCACCATTGTGGGTGAATTCAGCGAGAACGGCTATGAGAACAATCTGCCCCACACCCGTGGCGCCATCTCCATGGCCAGGTCCGACGACTACGACAGCGCCAGCTCCCAGTTCTTCATCGTCCAGGAGGACTATCCCTCTCTGGACGGAAAGTACGCGGTGTTCGGCTATGTAACCGAGGGCATGGACATTGTGGACGCCATCTGTGAGGCCGCCCAGCCCACCGATGACAACGGCACCATCCCCGCCGAGGAACAGCCCGTTATCACCTCCATCACCATCCGCACCCCGGAGGCGGAGAGCAGCGGCCAGTAACAGCAGTTCCACAGCGGCAGGGAGCTTTCCTTCTTCCTGCCGCTGCTTTTTTCATTCCATATGGGCCGAAAGTCTGCTATACTGGAGACAGCACAGAGCGGCTCCCCCATTTGGATGGAAGCGAGCCGCCGGAGGAGGGACCATCTGTGATTGTCTATTTTACCGGTACGGGAAACAGCCGTTACTGCGCCCAGCTGCTGGCGGATAGGCTGGGCGACCACTGCACCGACGCCTTTCACTTCATCCGGGACGGCGTGGCGGCCGAGCTGTCCTCCACCAGGCCGTGGGTCTTTGTGTGCCCCACCTACGGCTGGCAGCTGCCCAGGGTGTTTGTCGATTTCATCCGCGCCGGACGTTTTTCCGGCAGCAAGGACGCCTACTTTGTCATGACCTGCGGCGCCGAAATCGGCAATGCCGCCCCCAAAAACCGCGCCCTCTGCGGTGAGAAGGGATTCCGTTACCGGGGCACCCTTCAGGTGGTCATGCCGGAGAACTACATCGCCATGTTCAACGCGCCCGAGCGGGAGGAGGCCCTGGGCATCGTGGCCGCCGCTCGCCCGGTCCTGGAGCAGGGCGCCGGTTACATCCAGCGGGGCGAGGACTTCCCCGACCGGAAGGCGGGCGCTGTGGATAAGCTCAAGTCCGGCCCAGTCAACACCCTGTTCTACCGCTTCAATGTCAAGGCCAAGCCCTTCCACGTGGCGGGCAGCTGCGTCTCCTGCGGCAAGTGCGCGGCGGCCTGTCCTCTGGGCAACATCCGCATGGAACAGGGCCTGCCGGTGTGGGGCAAGCGCTGCACCCACTGCATGGCCTGTATCTGCGGCTGTCCCACCGGGGCCATTGAGTACGGAAAAGTCAGCCAGGGCAAGCCCCGGTACCAGTGCCCCGACTACCAGGGCTGAGCCCTACGACAGACATTCTCCCTACAGGAAGGAGCTGAGCGCATGATCTACTGCATGTCCGACCTCCACGGCGAGGAGGACCGCTTTCACGCCATGCTGGAAAAAATTCAGTTTTCCCACCAGGACACGCTGTACATCATCGGGGACGTTATCGACCGAAGCCCCGGCGGCGTATCCATGCTCCAGGAGATTATGGCGGCGGACAACATCCACATGCTGCTGGGCAACCATGAACAGATGTGCCTGGACACCCTGGGTCCCAACAGCGTCTACGGCAGCCGGGACCTCTGGCGGCAGAACGGCGGCAACTGCACCTACCGCCACCTGCTCTACATCTCCTCGGCCCGGGAGCGGTGGGAGATCCTGCGGTTTATCGCCGGACTGCCCGACCATCTGGAGGTGACTGTGGGAGACCGGGTCTTCCATCTGGTTCACGGCATGCCGTCGGAGGACCCACACCGGCGGATTTGGGACCGGCCGGTGCCCGACTGCATCGCCCCGTTCCCCGACCGCACCACCATTGTAGGCCACACCCCCACCTGCTTCCTCACCGGGCGGATGGACGAGACCCTGTCCATCTGGCACGGGGACGGGATCATCGACATTGACTGCGGCTGCGGCAACCCCAGCGAGCACCGGCGGCTGGCCTGCCTGCGGCTGGACGATATGGCCGAGTTCTACGTATAAAATTGAACGGGGACAGACAGCGTCTCAGCTGTTTGTCCCCGTTTTCTGTTATCTCCGGCCGCTTCCCGCTCTGACGGTGCACAGCCGCTCCATGTCATAAGTACGGATAAAGGGCGCCACGCTGGCCCCGCCACGCAGATGGTAGAGGAGAATCTCCCCGCAGGCCATACTGTCGCTGCCGGCGTGGTGGTGGTCCAGCTCCAGGCCCAGATAGTCGCTCAGCGTGTTCAGCTTGTGGTTGGGCAGCTGGGGCAGCAGGCGGCGGCTCATCTGACAGGTACAGGCGTAGCGCACGGTGGGGTGCCAGCAGATGCCGTAATCCCGCAGGCACTTGGCCAGCACCGACATATCAAAGGGGGCGTTGTGGGCGATGAGCAGTCCGCTGTCCATCAGGGGGCCAATCTCCCGCCACAGCTCCGGGAAGGTGGGCTTGTCCGCCACCATCTCGGGGGTGATGCCCGTCAGGGCAATATTGAACCGGTCAAAGCGCTGCTCCGGGTTCACCAGCGTGTAGTACTCCCCCGCAATCTCCCCCGCCTCCACCACCGTGATGCCGATGGCGCTCATGCGGTCGTTGGCGTAGTTGGGGGTCTCCACGTCAAAGGCGATATATCTGCCGTTCATCTCTTTCTCCTCCCGCGGCTGCGTCTCTGGTCGGGGACTCCGTCCCGCGCCTGATTGTACCACAGCCAGGACGCCACGGCAAGCCGGCTCAGAGATACCGCTGGGCAAACCGCTTCATGGGCTTGTTGACCTGTTTGGCAATGAGGCCCACACAGATGGCCGCCGCCACCGTGCCCTCCCGGACGCCGGTCAGTTTTCCCAGGAACAGGAAGGACAGGGCCGTGGCCAGCGCCACCAGGGTCACGTCAAAGCCCACCTTGGCATTGGCGAACTTCACAGGGAACACCTTGCATACGGCCAGTACCATGCCCTCACCGGCCAGGGTGACCACTCCGGCGGTAACCTCAAAGCTGACGCCCACGCCCACCAGCAGAATACCAATTACGCACAGCAGCCACGCCATGGGGTAGGAGGTACAGGAAATCCCCCGGATGGCCCACACGCTGAAATCGGTCAGTGCGCCGAATATCAGCGCCACAGGCAGCTGGATGAGCTGAATGGGGTCATATTGCCTGCGCAGCAGCAAAATTTGCAGCACAATCAGGGTGATGTGCATGGCGATGGTGGCGGTACCCACGGTGAGGGGTGTGAACTGGCTGAGTACGTAGGGCAGGCTGGAGATGGGAGACGTGCCCAGCCCCGCCTTGATGGAAAAGGCCACTCCAAAGGACATGATGACAAGACCCACGCACAGCAGCAGATACCGCTTAATGTATCCGGCTGCCTTGCTTTTCCGCTCCGTCTCCATCACCGCTCCTCCCTTCTATCAGACGCTGCCGCCCTGTACACCTTTTCCAGCAGGATGCCCAACTGCTCCTGCTCTTCCGGCGTCAATCCCTCCGCCGCCAGGGCATCGGCCCGGTGGAAGATCTCCGCCAGCTGTTCTCCCCGCCGTATTCCCTCCGGCGTCAGGGATACATACAGAGAACGGCGGTTGCCGTCCCGCTGAGCCCGGCGGACCAGTCCATCCCGCTCCATGCGCAGCAGGATGCTCCCCACCGT
>NZ_AAXG02000009.1 GCF_000169255.2 Pseudoflavonifractor capillosus ATCC 29799 | reverse complement strand
GAAGCACGGCTATGTCCGCAATGAGAATAACCTCCAGAAGATAGCCTGGCTGCTGACGGCGCTCCTGCTGGCCCTGGCCTATGTGCCGCCCGCCGCGGGCTTCGTCCTGCCCCTCTGGGCCTCGGCGGCGCTGTTCCTGGTCTGGATCCCCCTGGGGCTCCTGAGCCTTAGGCGGGTGGTGACCTTCCGCTACTACCGGGAGATGAATCAGGAGCTGCTGGCCCAGATCCCGGGCCAGATGGACAAGGCCAGAGCGGCGGTCAAGACGGCCAATGAGAAGAACATCTCCGCCGACACGTCCATCACCAGCCGGAAGAGTGGCTTTGAGTTCCTCAACGACCTGTTCGTCAAGCGGCACCGGAAGATTTTGTGGAAATCCGCCCTGCGCATCGCCTATGTCTGCCTGTTTCTCTGCTGTGGCGCAGTGCTTCTCATGGTGATCCAGCCCGGCACCAAGGCGGACATCAACGAGATGGTCATGACGTGGCTGCCGTACTTTGCCTTCATCATGTATCTCATCAACCGGGGCACCGGCTTTACCCAGGCCCTGTTCATGAACTGCGACCACAGCCTTTTGACCTACTCCTTCTACAAGCGTCCGGGGTTTGTGCTCAGGCTGTTTCGCATCCGGCTGCGGGAGATCATCAAGGTCAACGCCGTGCCGGCACTGGTGATCGGGTGCGGCCTGGCGCTGATCCTCTATGTCTCCGGCGGGACGGACAACCCCCTTAATTATGTGGTGCTGGTGGTTACCATCCTCGCCATGAGCGCCTTCTTCTCCATCCACTACCTGACCGTCTACTACCTGCTGCAGCCCTACACGGCCGGTACGGAGATGAAGAGCGGGACCTACCGCATCGTGATGGTCCTCACCTATGTGGTGTGCTACGCCATGATCAACGTCCGCATGCCCATCCTGGTGTTTGGCGCGATGTGTATCGCCTTCTGCGTGGCGTACTCCATTGTGGCCAGCATCCTGGTCTACAAATTCGCGCCCTTGACCTTCCGGCTGCGGACGTAATATAGGAGCGTATCACCGAAGAAAAGAGCGGGGGAGCTGTGCCGGATGGCGCAGCTCCCCCGCATTTTTTTGTTTTGCAGGACTGCGATGGGAAGAGTTTGGCGGCTTGGCGGCAGAATCAGAGAAAATACCTCAGCCGGAGGCCGCGGAGAAGAACATGACATAGTAGATCGGGAGATAGGTGATCTTCCCCTTGCTGGATACCTTGCGCTCATTGGACAGTACGAATGCCTTCTTGATATGGTAGTCCTCATTTTGGACAAAGGTGTTGAGCGCGCTGTGTACGGTATAGTCCTTGCCGGACTTGACCTCAAGGGGGACGGCGGAAAGGCTGCTGTAATCGTCGATCAGGTAATCGACCTCGCCCTTGCTGCGGTTGTCATAGTAGTACAGCTTATAGCCATGGGCGGCCAGTTCGCTGGCGACGACAGTCTCATAGACGGATCCCAGATTGATGCTCTTTTCATCATCCAGGACGGCGCGGATATTGTTCCCGTAAAGAAGGCACGTCAGGAGTCCCACATCGTTGAGATAGAGCTTGAGCAGGTTTTTCCCTGCGGACTCGATCAGCGGGAAAACCGGATTGGAGATGGCCTGAACGGGCAGGGCAATCCCGGCGCTGATCAGATACTCAAACTCGTCGCTGTAATCGCGGAAGGTCTTTCCCTTCTTATCCTCAATGCTCTTGGCTACCACGCGCTTTTTCTTGTTCTCCATATTGGAGGGGATGAGGTCGTAGATGCGCCGGATCATCAGCTTCCGCTCTTCGCCGTATTTGGAGGCGTCGGCGGCATAGTAGTCATGGATCTCCCGCTGGATCTCCCGCACAGTCTGGATGTTCTTCTCCGCCAGATAGGTATTGACCGCATCGGGCAGCCCGCCGACCAGCAGATACTTGCGGAACAGATCCATTACCTTGTTGTGCGTCGCCTCGTCCAGCGCCTCCAATGCCTCAAACCTCCGGCGCATAGCGGTGATGGCAAATTCATTCAGCCCATTCGCATACAGGAACTCCTCAAAATCCAGGGGGAACATCTGGACCTTTCGGATGCTGCCCATGGGAATGGAGGGGGTCTGCGCCAGCGTGACGCCCAGCAGCGAGCCGCTTGCGATGTAGGTGAATCGGCCGTCCTGAGCCAGAAACTTGAGCATGGTGAGCAGGTGGGGATAGGCCTGGATCTCATCCAGGAAAATCAGCGTGTTCTCCTTTTCCTTCATCCTGTCGCCGGCGAGCATACTCACCTGCAGGTAAAAGTCCTCCACCGTCCGGACGTTGGCAAACAGCCCGGCGCCCAGCGCGTCCTCCACCAGGTTGATTTCGATGTAGTTCTCAAACAGCTTCTGCCCCACATAGCGGACGATGTAGGTCTTGCCCACCTGACGGGCGCCGTCAATGAGCAGGATCTTGTTCGAGTCCGATTGCAGATGTGCCTCGATCAGAGAGGCTATTTTTCGGTAAAGCATACAGCACCTCCTGATGAACAGATTTTTCAATAGGATTATACTGCATATAGTATGACTTTTCAATAGAATTTATATGCAAAAATCAGAACTTATCAAATAGAGGGACCGCCGGAGAGAACTCAGTTAGCCGCCGGGGTGATGACTATGCAGGGGGAGGGGGGCAAGCGAAGGTGTCGCTCCAGTTTAGCACAAAATAAAATGCAAATCACGATAGCGCCATTATTTCTGCCTGGATTTGGTATAAAGTATCTGCCAAATAGCATGGATGAAAAATAAACGCAGCCACGGTACATTATTATTTTTCATTTTTTGGACAACAAAGTAACTTCAAAAAAGAGTCGTCGGTTGCCGTGGCAACCGCAAAACGAATGATAAACCGATAGAATACACATTGGTTAGTTACCGCTAACTACTTTTGGATTTAGGAGGTCTCTCATGAAACGAATTTTTTCCATTTTGATGGCGGCTATGATGCTGCTCAGCGGATGCGCGGGGACAGCAAATGAGTCGGAACCGTCTCAAGAGCCGTGGAACAGCGAAACGGCAGAGGCATTGGAGCAAACACCAGAAGGCAGGACGGTCGTTGACCACGACGGAATTGAGGTAGATCTCCCGGAGCAGATCGACCGGATCGCTGTGGGGAATATCGGCCCCATGGCATCTGTGCTGACGTTGTTCCTGGGTTCCGGAGAATCCATTGTGGGCATGAGCCCAATGTCTATGTCCGCGGCAGAGAACGGGATCCTTGGGGAGCTGTTCCCGGAACTTCTGGATGCAGATACCAGCTTCCTGCAAGGTTCCAATATCAATGTTGAGAAATTGCTGACGCTGGAACCGGATCTGGTGCTGATCCAGTCCGGGCAGTCAGAAGTACGTACCCAGCTGGAGAATGCCGGCCTCACTGTGGTGGCGTTTGGTGTAGGTACATTCAAATATGACATCATCAATACCTATGAGGCATGGATCGATTTGCTCAGCCAGATCTTCCCGGCAAATGATAAAATGGAGGAAGTCACCGCTTACAGCAAAGAAGTCCTGGAACTGGTGCAGAGCCGCGTGTCCGACATCCCCGAAGCGGAGCGTAAGCGGGCGCTCTTCCTGTTCCAATACGATGAGACGCAGATGATCGCATCAGGGCGGAACTTCTTTGGCCAGTACTGGTGCGAATCCGCAGGTGCCGTCAATGTGGCGCAGGATATCGAAGCCGGACAGGCCACCATTACCATGGAACAGGTCTACGAATGGCAGCCGGATGTTATTTTTATTACCAACTTTACCAATACCAAGCCGGCCGATCTATATGCCAATGCCGTTGGGAGCGATGACTGGTCCCTGGTCAAGGCTGTGCAGGAACAGCAGGTCTATAAAATGCCACTGGGCAGTTTCCGTACTTACTCGGTCAGCGCTGATATGCCTGTTACGCTGCTTTGGGTGGCTAAGACCATCTACCCGGATCTGTTCTCAGACATCGACACCGACGCCGAGGTCAAGGACTTTTACCAGCGAATCTATGGCGTAACGCTGACCGATGAGCAGGTGGCAGCCATGTACGACCCTCAGGGCGATGTAGCTTATGGTATGTAAAGGAGCTTCTGCAGAACCTACAACGCGCCGGCGGGTTATAATTACGCTGTGCCTTCTTTTCCTCCTTGCCCTCTCTGCCTTCCTTGCATTGTTGTGCGGGCAGTATTCGGTCAGTTTTCAGGAAACCGTATCCGCACTTTGTCCATGGCTGCTGCCAGGGGTGGAGGTCACGGATACCGCACAGCGTGTGGTTTGGAATATGCGGATGCCGCGGATTATTTTGGCCATTCTGACTGGCGCGGGCCTTGGAATGTCCGGCGCGGCATTCCAGGGGCTTTTCTCCAATCCGCTGGCTACGCCCGATACGCTGGGCGTGGCTGCGGGCGCGTCCTTTGGCGCCGCACTCGGAATTCTGTTGGGACTGGATGGGGCGGCAATCCAGCTAATGGCCTTTGGGCTGGGACTGGCGGCGGTAGCTGCCGTCTACCTCATTGGAGGGACGAGAAAAGACGGTTCCCTGGTGATGATCGTCCTGTCCGGACTTGTGGTTTCGGCACTATTCCAGGCACTGGTTTCCGGGGTGAAGTATATCGCTGATCCACAGGATCAACTCCCGGCCATCACCTTCTGGCTGATGGGCAGCCTCAGTACAGCCAGCTATGAAGAGGTGCGCATCGGCGCCCCCATGGTCCTGGCTGGAATGCTCGCACTGTTTCTGCTGCGCTGGAGGATCAATGCCCTCACCCTTCAGGAGGATGAGGCGCGGGCGCTGGGAATTCCAGTCCGCAAATTGCGGGCACTGGTAATTCTGGCGTCCACCCTGGTGACCGCCTCCGTTGTCTCTATGTGCGGACAAGTCAGCTGGGTAGGGTTGCTGGTCCCTCATGTGGCCCGGATGCTGCTGGGCAACAACCACCGGCATGTTGTTCCCGCCTGTTTCTTTATCGGGGCAATCTTTATGATCCTGATCGATACGCTGGCCCGAACACTGACTGCAGCAGAAATTCCCATTTCAATTCTGACTGCGGTTATCGGCGCCCCCATGTTCATCGTGCTGCTTCGGAGGACAGGAGGGCTGCGGGAATGAATTTTACTGTGGAGCATGGATGCTTCCGATATAAAAATGGGCCGGAGATCTTACGGGACGTGTCCTTTACCATCGGGCAGAGGCAGATTCTCTCCGTGCTGGGACCAAACGGCGTCGGGAAAACGACACTGATCAAGTGTATGTTGGGGCTGCTCCCGTGGAATTCCGGCATGAGTACGCTGGATGGCGTCCCCTGTACCGGCGGGGAGAGCCGGAAGATCTGGCGAAAGGTGGGGTATGTCCCCCAGCGCAAACAGGCAGGTTTTGCCTACACGGTGGGAGAGATGGTCCTGCTGGGACGAAGCGCCCACTTGGGCTTGTTATCCATGCCCGGAGAACGGGACCGGGCCATTGCGGCCGATGCCATGGATAAAACCGGAACCACTCATCTCGCCCATAAGCTGTGCAGCCGTATCAGCGGAGGGGAACTCCAGATGGTGCTTGTGGCCAGGGCGCTGGCCTCTCAGCCAGAGCTGCTGGTTCTGGATGAACCGGAGTCCAATCTGGATTTCCGAAACCAGCGGGTGGTGTTGGATCTCATCCGGCAGCTGTGCCGGGAACAGGGGATCTCCTCCATTCTTAACACTCACTACCCGGAACACGCCATGGAGCTCTCAGACTCCGTCCTGCTTCTAAGGCGGGAGGGTTCCGCAGTTTTCGGCGAGGCACACGAGGTCATGACAGAGGAGAATCTCCAAGGCGCATTCGGAGTCCAGGTCTATATCCGTACCGTGCCGCTGGAGAACCGGTCATACACCTGCGTCATTCCAGGGAGCCGTACAGATTGAATTGCTGACAGGAAGAACACAGGCCGCCCGCACCGAAACGGTGTGGGCGGCCATGTTTCTTTCAAGGATCATTTCAGGTAATAGAGGAAGGAGTTTAGCCGGGACCAGGCGCTCTCGTCCCAGTCGCAGTCCATGGCCAGATGGAAGTGGGGGACACCCTCCAGCGCGCCGGTCATGTCCAGCACCGTGGCCGTGTTCTCGTACCGGGGGGCCATCGTCAGCACACCCGCCGCCGACCGGCCCAGCTCCAGGGCCTTCGCCAGGCGGTAGCGGCCATTGGCCCCGGCAAATCCCGGCAGCAGCCGGTCCGCCGCGATCCGCAGGTCCTCCGGTTCCGGGGAAAAGCCGCTCCGCGCTCCCAAAAGGCGGCCGAGTTCCCGCATCCGTGCCGGCCAGGATGCGACGTTTATGTTTCCGGCGTCCCGCCAGAGGAACCAGAGGTACTCGCTCAGAGGCATGCGAAGCAGAAGCCGGCCTTGCTGTTCCAATGCTTCCAGAACGCCGTCATCCAGCGCGAACATGGTCATGGGCTCTCCCACCACAGCCAGGGGACGGTCGGCAGCGGGCATACTTCCAATCTGAGCGGCCAGCGCGGCCAGCCCCTCCCAATTCGGAATCTCTGCCGGCGCCAACGCCTCGCGCCGTTCCGGGGGAGCGCACAGAAGCAGATCCCCGGTCAGCGCGGCCCGGAACAGCAGCTCGGGATTGGGGCAGTGTTCCGGCAGAGTTTCCAGCTCCGGAGAGACCAGTGTCACCCGTCCAAGTCCCCGCCGGGCCAGCACCGCCTCCACCGCCCATGGGTATTGGCCGTCGGCCTCTGCCCCTTGGGTGGTGGGGATCAGAACCTGGAAAGGCCCTAACTCCTGTTTCGCGGCATCCAGGCACCCTCCCAGCAGGGCGGGGAAGGGCAGGTACTCCTTGGCGCTGGTCTCTGCCCGCCCCAGCATCAGAGAGGGCTCCCCCAGCGGCATGGGGCGGGTTTCCGTGTTCCAGACCTGTTCCACATAGTTCCGCAGATAGGGCGTAAAAGGCGGAAGATCCGGCAGATACAGGGGGCCTCGGCCAGGGTCCGGCGCGGAGACCACTTTAGCGGAGCGATGCTCCACATTCGTGAGCCGGAATCCCTCCGGCAGCGGCTGGGGCGGACGGCTCTCCAGACTCTGGAGAAAGGCCTCGATGCGGGTGATCACACCCACCGGGGAGAAGTGTTCATCCACTTCGATGTGCAGATAGGGCTTTTCTCCCATCTCCTTTCGGAACAGATTGGCCAGCATCGTGTCCGGCCCGCAGCCGTGATTGGTCAAGTAGACGGCGTACAGGTTGGGATGGTGCGCCGCCAGCTTCGCCCCGGACAGGATGTGCTGTCCAAAGGGCCAGTAGAGATTGGGATGATCCGCTGAGAGATCCAGGTCATGGGCCGGCAGATGGGAGAGGGTAATCACCTTGTGCCCCCGCTCCAGCAACAGCCTGGGGATGCCCATATTCAGCACCGGGTCGGACAGGCCGTAGTTCCGGGTAATCAGGACCAGTACCCTATCCTCCGGCTTCAGGGAGGCCAGCAGCGCCTGCCCCTGCCGCTCCACGGCCGCCGTATGCCGGCGTACCGCCTGGGCTCCGGCCATCAGGGCGGGGAGGCACCGCACCTTCGGGATCCCCAGTTGTTTCCCGAGTCCCAGCATGGCGGAGGCCATGGCCTCCTGCCCGAAGTCCAGGTCAAACACCGGGTTCAGCAGTTCGATGCCCTGCTCATCCAGCCGGAGGGCTCGGGCGGCCAGCCGCGGCGCCGTCTGCATATAGACGCAGCCGTAGTTGTGTTCCACATGGGAGGTCTCGTGTTTCATGGTGTGGACCGAGGGCAGGAAGATATAATCCACCTTCCGCTGGGCCAGCCAGGCCATGTGCCCGTGGATGAGCTTCACCGGGTAGCAGGTCTCCGCTTGGGCGGTCTGCTGGGAGAGGTGGATGATTTCCTCATTGGTAGGCGGCGAGAGGAGCACATTGTACCCAAGCTGACGAAAAAAGGCGTTGGCCATGGGAAAGAACTTGTGGATCATCAGGGCAAAGGGGACGCCTACCGTTTTCCGTCCGGAGACGGGTGTTGGATCATAACCCTCCAACAGCAGCTGTGGGCCGCGCTGGTAAAAGGCGATGTTGCGTTGAATCTCCGCGGACAGGGCGACCTCCTCTTCCGGCTGCCTGTCGAACCCATGAAAGCGGGAAGGGCCTTTCGTGGATTCCAGTGCCAGCAGGGCGGCGCCGTATGCTCCACTGATGGAGAAGTAGGGAGAGACTGTGAGCCGATCTCCAAATTCCTGGCGGAAAGCGGCCACGATGCCGGGGTTGTAGGCCACACCGCCCTGGAGCACAATAAGGTGTCCTACTGGCTTGCTCCCAACTACCTTGTGAAGATAATTTCGGACAATGGACTGGCATAAACCGGCTGCGACCTCTGCCTGAGTGGCTCCCTGTGCCTGGGCAGATTGGATAGCGGTCTCGATAAATACTGTGCATCGCTCTCCCAATTCCACAGGGGCCTTTGCAGTAAGAGCCAGGCGGCCGAAGTCCTTCAAAGGGATGTTCATGCGTGCGGCCTGCTCCTCCACAAAGGAGCCGGTTCCGGCAGCACAGATTTTGTTCATTTGAAAGTCTGCAACCTGTCCATTCTGAAGGGAGATGTATTTAGAATCTTGACCGCCGATCTCAAAGACGGTGTCTGCTTTGGGCATACATTGGATGGCAGCTCTTGCCTGGGCTGTAATCTCATCTCGTACAGCATCCGCACCAATGAGCCGGCCGATCCGCTCTCGTCCGGAACCGGTGACGCCAACTGCCAGAAGGGGAATCTGCCCAAAACGGGAGCGGATATTCTCCAGGCCCTTTCGCACTGCAGCCTCCGGGTCTCCGGCGGTGCGTAGATACTGGAAGTCCATCAGTTCTCCGAATGGATCCATGAGAACCAGGTCTGTGCTGGTAGAACCTACATCAATGCCCAAAGCGCAGCCCTGCGGTGGGATATGGCCGGAAACAGGCGGATCGGATACAAAAACCTTGGGATCAGGATCCAGTGACTGACGACGGTGCAGTCGGTCTCCCATGTTTGGATCCTGCCCGCACAGAGAGGCCAGCAGTTCCCCCATGGAACAGGTGCCTGCCTCCTGAGCAGCCAGCGCAGCCCCGGTGGCGCCAACATAGAGGAAGTTTTTTGGTAAAATCAATTCTTCTTCCGTGAGGGCAAAAACATCCCGGATAGCCCGAAGAACACCTGCATTGCAGCCAGCTCCGCCACATAAAGCCACAGGTTTCTCCACAGGAAGTCCCCGCACGATGACCGCTTTATAGTTGCGGACCATTGCGTAGCAGAGCCCCAGCAGAATGTCAGGAGTAGGCACCCCCTCCTGCTGTCGGTGAATGATATCCGTTTTAGCAAAGACAGCGCAGCGGCCGGAGAGGCGGGGGATGGAGTGGGCCTTTGCTACCAGTTCGGAATAATCCTCGATCCGCAGGCCCAGCCGGGACATTTGGTCCTCAAAAAAGGAGCCGGTGCCCCCGGCACAGTGCTCATTCACTGCAAATCTGGGAGGAGTACCACGATCCAGCTCTGTGAGGAAACGAGCACTTTGACTGCCAATTTCGATGGCAGATTTCACTTCCGGCGCCAGCAGACGGATACCGCGATGGATGGCGGGAATATCGCCCAGAGTCGAGAGTCCGGGGCAGGCATCTGAAAGTCGATCTCCTGCGCTTCCGGTGAGCATTACCGGATAGCCGCAAGCATTGCGATCCGCTTGCAGCAGTTCGCCGAGAAGCAACCGAACGGTTTGAACTGCGGCGCCGTGATGTGCGGAGGATTTGAACCATAAAAGCTCACCCTTCTGGGAAAGCATCACCAGTTTGACGGTAGCAGTTCCACAGTCTAAACCAATTCCATTCATAGTGACCCTCTTTTCTTACGTTGACATTTTATTGGCCAAGCAGTATAATAATGGTTAGTTAATGCTAACTATAAATGTGTTTTTTGTTTTTGTCGGTTGCCACAGCAACACGGAGGGGTCTCATGGGTTCGATTTTTGCAGCAATGCGCCGTTGTCAACTATTCGACGGTATTCCGGAAGAAAAATATCAGAATGTTCTTAACTGCCTGCATGGAGAGGTGCGGACAGTTCTGAAGGACACGGTCCTCCTGCGGATCGGCGATTGCCAAAGGCGCCCCGGCGTTGTTATGTCCGGCACCTTGAGGATCTCACTTTACAGCGAGGACGGAAATCTGCTGACCATTGATCGCCTGAGTCGGGGGCGCGTGTTTGGGGAGACATTGGTTTGCTCCATGTCCCAAGACAGCCCCATTCAAATTGATGCCCTTAACGATACAGAGGTGCTCTATCTGGACTTTGACCCTTTATTGCTTCAGCAAGAGAACGGGTGTCCATACCGGATGCGGGTGACCGCCAATTTGTTGCAGGAGATGGGAAGGGGAGCTTTATTTCTCAATCAGAAAATGCGTATTTTGGCGCAGAACCGGCTTCGCAACCGGATCAAGGTCTATCTTCAAGGTTTGCCGGTCGCCCCCAATGGTGAGATACGCTTGGAGATGGGACGTGGTGAGATGGCGGACTATCTGTGTGTAGACCGCAGCGCCCTTTCCCGGGAACTGGGCCGAATGCAGAAAGAGGGAATCCTTACTTATCAGGGACAGGTCATTCAAATTCTGGACAGTGAATTTTTAACCGCGTAGACAGAAAAATCAGGGCTATCCGTTGCCATGGCAACGGACGGTCCTGTTGTTTTATGTAATAATCCTTCCAGCGGTTAGACATCGCTAACCGCTGGAAGGATTATATTGATTCAGATTGGAGGATCTCAAATGAAACGCACCCTTGCTTCCATCCTGGCTTCTGCTATGATGCTCTTTGCCCTGGCCGGTTGTGCCGGGGGCAATGCGCCTGCGGACGATACCAACCAAAACGACACGGCAGAGGAATCCAGTCAGGCCGCCGAACCGATTACCATTTCTGTAGGCGTACCCACCGCCCCGCCTGCTCTGCCGGTTCTCCACATGATGGAGGAGCAGCTGCTGGGGGAGAATGTGACCATTGACCTGAATGTGTGGAATGCCCCGGAAGAACTTCTGGCTATGGTCCAGGGCGGAGAACATGACCTGTACGCATTTCCCCTGACCGTGATATCCACCCTCTATAATAAGGGACTAGATGTACGTCTGATGAATGTAAACACCTGGGGCGTTACATACTTCATGACCACCGATCCGAATTTCACGACCTGGAGCGACTTGGAGGGTAAGACGGTATATATTCCGCTTCAGTCCTCTCCTCCGGATGCGCTCACCCAGTATTTTATGAGTGAGGCCGGCCTGACGGTGGGTGAAAATGTCCAGGTGGTCTACGCCAGTACTGCAGAAGTAGCCGCCCTTTTGGCCTCCGGGGAGGCGGAATACGCCACCTTGATCGAGCCCCAGGTTACTTCCGCCATGGCACAGAATGAGAATGTGCGCCGGGCACTCAGCTTTGAAACCGAGTGGCAACGCTCCACCGACACGGATACTATGATCCCTAACGCAGGCTTCGGCACCACCCAGACTTTCCTGAATGAGAACCCTGAGCTGGCCGCCCAGTTCCAGGCTGCCTATGAGGAGAGCGTGCAGTGGGTGTTGGATCACCCGGCTGAGGCTGCTGCGCTGGCTGAGGAGTATCTGGGCATGAAAGCCGCAATTGTGGAGGCAGCGATTCCCAATATGGGCTTGACTTTTAAGAGTGCCCAGGACGCCAAAGAGGAACTGGATACCTTCTATAACCTTCTTTACAACTTTGAGCCCTCTATGATCGGTGGAAAGCTGCCCGATGAGGGGCTGTTCTATGCAGGGTAAGGCGGGACTGTGGTTCCGCCGTGCCCTGGGAGTGTGCCTGCTGCTGGGAGCCTGGCAGCTGGCATCTCTCTTTTTCCCGCCGCTGGTGGTGCCCCCCATTGCCCAGGTCCTTTCTACATTGGTTCGGCTGATGACGCAGTCGGATTTCGGAGCCACCATAGGAACAACGATCCTGAGGCTGATTGCCGGTCTGGCCATCGGTGTGGGCGTTGGCGCTGTTCTGGGGCTGTTGTTTGGCCTGTGTCCCAAGATAGAGGATGTGGGAACCCCACTGATCCATGTGCTCCAGGCCATTCCGCCCGTATGCTGGGTGGTTCTGGCACTGGTGTGGTTCGGATTTAACGGAAAGCCTTGCGTCTTCATTGTGGCCACAGCCACAGTTCCAACTGTGGTGATCAACCTCAGTCACGGCGTCCGCAGCGTAGATCCACAGCTGTTGGAGATGGCGCGCCTTTACCAATTTTCCCGCTGGAAGATGCTGCGCCATGTAACCCTTCCTTCTATCCGCCCCTATTTCCGCTCAGCGCTGGAAATCGTGATCGGAGGCGGATGGAAGCTGGCAGTTATGGGAGAGGTTCTTACTACAAACAGCGGAATCGGAGGAGCCATCACCACGGCCCGGCTCAACATCGAGCCCGATGCCATCATTGCCTGGTCGCTGCTGCTGGTATTGGGTTGCTATCTCACACAAAGATTGCTGAGGATGGCTTTTTGTGGGAAAGAAGGTGTGACATGCTGAAACTGAGCGGGATTACCAAGTCCTATGACGGATTACCTGTCCTGTCTGATTTGTCTTTGACCCTTTCTCCGGGGGAGATCGTGGCCCTGATCGGTCCCTCCGGCTGCGGAAAGACCACGCTTCTTAACCTGATTTCAGGTCTGGCAACACCTGACACGGGTACCATCGAGGGAACCGATACTCGGCTGAGCTATATGTTTCAAAGTCCCCGCCTTCTGCCGTGGCGAACGGTGGAAGAAAACATCCGTCTGGTTCGTGAGGATGCCGAGCCGGAGGCTGTGCGTACCCTCATTTCGGATGTAGGGCTGAAAGGATTTGAGGGATACTATCCTACGCAGCTCTCCGGGGGAATGGCCCGTCGATGTGCGCTGGCACGGGCCTTCCATTTCGGCGGAGAGTTCTTCCTGATGGATGAGCCCTTTCAGGGGCTGGACTACGGCATTCGCATGGAGATGGTGAATATGCTTCTGGAGATCTGGAAGATCAAAAAGCCGGGCGTTCTGTTTGTCACCCACGAAATTGATGAGGCATTGACCGTGGCCACCCGGATTGCTGTCCTGACACCCAGGCCAACCACCATTCAAACATGGATCACCCTGCCTGGCCAGGAAGGCCGGGATGCCTCGGCGCCGGAACTGACGGAGATCCGGCGGGAAATTATTGGTCGCATCACAGCCTGATCGTTGTTGCTGTGGCAATGGAATGATCCCGTTTCCTGGGGTATCATATGGATAAAACGACCCATGGAGGTATGAGCAATGGACTTTTTACGCAACCTGCCCACACAGCAGCCCCAGCAGCTCACCCAGCTGATTCAGATTCAACCTGGCCGCGTGGTCAGTATGGCTATGAGCCGGCAGGAACACTGCCAAATGACTCTTTTGGCCTTTGGCGACGGGGAGAGTATCAGTGAGGAATGCTATTTTGGCGATACCCTCTACTACATTCTGGAGGGGGCGCTTGATGTCTCTGCGGGGGAGGACAGCTACTGTCTTCAAACGGGCGATTGCCTGGCAGTTCCCGCCCATACCCCCCACGCAGTAGTTGCTCCGGATGGCTGCAAGCTGCTGCAGATCACGCTTTCATAATGATTTAGGAGGAATAACTCATGGAAACTCTGATTAAGAATGTCCCTCATGCGCAGCCCTTTGCCTTGAAGGGGCAAGTGGAATATGAAGGGGGTAAGGTTGTCAGCCTGACCCTGGCCCAACAGCCCGGTGCGGGGATCACCCTGTTTGCCTTTGATGCGGGTGAGGCCATCAGCACCCACGCTGCTCCCGGAGACGCTATGGCGACCATTTTGGAAGGAACGGCACAGATTACCATTGACGGTGTTCCCCACACCCTGAACGCAGGAGAAGCCATTATCATGCCCGCCGGCATCCCTCACGCGGTACAGGCGGTGACAGCGTTCAAGATGTACCTGGTGGTCGTGAAGACCCCGTCCTGCTGACAGAAAAAGAACGGGCTCCATAGAAGCGTTTTGGCTTCTATGGAGCCCGTTTTTTATTCCAATCCAGTCAGCAATTCGGTCACACCCAGCGCATCCAGCTCTGTGGGATCATGGGTGACAAGGAGCACGGTTTTTCCCATGCATCGGCGTTGAGTATCTTCTATCACCAGCTGTTTGGTCTCCCGGTCCAAACCCTTGAAAGGCTCATCCAGGATCAGGAGGTCATAGTCAGCCAGCAGACCACGGAGAATCGCCACTCTGCGCCGCTGTCCTCCGGAAAGCTCCCGGGTGGGCTGACCGATGCAGTCGGCAAGCCCCACCGCCTCCAAAGCATTTCTGACTTCTGCGCGGCTCAGGGACGGTGTTACCAAGCGGAGGTTGGAAACGCCGTCCAGTTGGTCACACAGACGATCTTCCTGGAATACTGCGCTGAGGCGGAGACCATCCAGACCGTCGATCCGGCCACTGTCCGCCTGCTCCAGTCCCATGAGGATGCGCAGCAGGGTGGTTTTTCCTGCGCCGGAAGGGGCCATCAGCCCGGTGATGCAGCCGGCTGCCAGTGTGCCGGAGACATTCCGCAGCACCGATTTTTCCCCAAAAGACTTGCATAACGCATGCATCACAATATCCTGCATGGCTCACATCCTCTCCAAGTGGTGCGCAGCCTGTTTCAGCACTACCAAAAAGAACCGCTCAAATAACAGGCTTACCAGTACGATGACCAGTGTCCAGGCAAACAGGTCCGGCGTATCCAGATAGACCTTGGCCTGCTGGAGCCGCTCACCGATGGAGCCTGTGGGCATACCGATGACCTCGGCGGCGATCCCCGACTTCCAGCATAGGCCCAAAGCGGAGACGCAGGCCGCCTGAAAATAGGGCAGCACCTGGGGCAGATACACATAACGGATCCGCCGGAGCGTGGGAATCCGGAACAACTGTGCCATCTCCAGCATCTGACTGTCCATGGCACGGATCCCGCCCAGAACCCCGGAATACAGCACCGGAAGAACCATCAGAAACGAGATCAGGATGGACAGATTGCGGGAAGAAAACAGGATCAGGGACAGAATGATAAACGAGGCCACAGGGATGGACTTGATGGCCAGCAGAAGGGGGGCCAGCAGCTCCTCCACCAGGCGCAGCCTGGCAGAGAACGCTGCAAGAACGGTACCCACTATTGCCCCTAAAAGAAAGCCGCCGGTAATCCGCAGCATGGAAAATCCCACGGCCTTCCAGAACGACCCCTGAAGGGCCAGCTCCCCCAACCGGGCCAGAACCTGTATGGGCGAGACCAGTAAGATTTGCTGATCCAGCGCCATGGCCCCTATCTGCCAGACCAGAAGCCATACAAGCACCGCCCAGGGTCGTAGTATTCCGGCGCGTTTCATCTTCCTCAGCGGCTGTAGTAGAAGTCGTCAGCGGGCAGAGTGCCGCCCACAGATTTGGCGTTCTGGTCGAAGAGAACGGTCAGATAGCCGGACAGCTTGTCCTTCATCTCGGCACCCTCTACAAAGACGATATTGCAGGCGGGAATGGCTTTCTGGGCAACCTCCGCGGTGACGATGTCATAGGAACCGACCAGCTGTGCGGCATCCGCGACATTGGAGTTGACAAACTCCACGGAAGAGGCATAGTGATCCAGGAAGGAGGAGACAGCCTCGGGATGCTCCTGGACAAACTCTGTCCGGGCCACTACCACTCCGGTGACCAGAGTAGAGGGTGTTTCGCTGTCCGCCTGCAGCTTGTCCCATTCCTCCGTCAGATCCAGGGCCACCCGGATGCTGTCGCTTTTGCTCTGGGCGGTGGTAACAAAGGGCTGGGGCAGCATGGCGATGGCATTCTCCTGAGCGGTCAGCGCAGCCAGGCATTCTGCCTGTTCGCTTTTCCACTCGATGGTCACATCACTGGTGGGATCGATGCCGTTCTGGGCCAGCACATAGTTCAGAGCATATTCAGGCGTGCCGCCTTTCCCGCTGGCATAGATGGTTTTGCCACGCAGATCCTCTATGGACTGAACGGTATCCCCACTCTCGACAATGTACAGCACACCCAGCGTATTGATCGCCAGAACCTGTACGCCGCCCTCTGTGTTGTTATAGAGGACGGAAGCCAGATTGGCCGGAACTGCGGCAATGTCTGTGGTACCCTGGGAAAGGGCCGCAGAGACCTCATCTGTCATGGCTGTGATGGTAAAGTCGTAGTTGTTGTCGGTTATGGAGCCGTTATCCGTCTCACTCATGAACTGCACCATTCCCATGGCGGTAGGACCCTTGAGGGCCATCACCTTCACATCCACGGCTTCCGTCGTGACCGATTGACTGGTGGTGGGAGTTTCCGAATCAGAGGGTTTCTGAGAGGCGGTGGGCTCCTGGGGTGTGGAGGAGCAGCCAGCAAGAAGCGCCGCAGACAGAGACAGAGAACAAATGAGAGACAAGAGCTTTTTCATGATCGTATTCCTTTCTGGGTGGTCTATTTGGTGTTGGATGGATGATAGAGCAGATCTTCCAGCTGGCCCGGATCCATTACATGGAACAGATTCCCGTGGGACTCGATAGCTCCCATGGTCTGCAGCACTGCCAGCTCCCGGAACAGGGCGGCACGACTGACGCCCAAATGGCGGGCAAGATCCTCCCGTGAGCCACGAAAAATTACCTCTCCGCCTTCCTTGCTATGGGCAAGGAGAAAGGCGATGACACGCCCCCGGCAGGACTGCATGGTGAGTAGCTCGATCCGCTTCAAGAGAAATTGGATTTTCTCACTGCAAACCGCAGCAAAGCGAAGGGCAAGTGTGCCATTTGCAGCCATGGCTTCCTGCAGTACGGCTTTGGGAATATAGAGGATTTCCGTTTCCACGCTGCATCTGAGCACAGTCTCCAGTTCGCACTGGGTCAGGAGATTGCAGATACCAAAGCATTCTCCAGCCGACAGCTCGTTGAGCAGGATATCCTTTCCGTCCAATGCTACGGAATAGACCTCGATCCTGCCTCTTGTGATCAGACCGATGGATGGGATTCCCCGGGGAATGTCGCTGACAATCTGTCCGCTCCGGAAAATCTGAGTGGACACCTTTGTCCCAGGCAGTGTAACATCTGCCAAAAAAGCAGAAAGTGCCAGCTTGTGAGATAGCTCAGTTTGTTCCAACACCTCACCTCATTTCAATGGGTTAGCTCTCGCTAACCGTATAATATTGTACATGCCGAATATCGCTTTCGTCAAGAAAAAAAGCTGCGTTCTCAGTCTCACTTGATACTGACAAGTGGCACAGTCAGGTGGTAAGCTGATGCTAACTGCATGACTGGAGAGGAGCACACGCATGCCAAATCACATTTTCTTATTCTCTGGAGCTTCTGCAGTAGGGAAGACCTCTGTTTTGCGATCTCTTCTTCCGCTGCTCAAGCAGAGCGGGGCAACCCCCTGCGTTTGCAAGATCGACTGCCTGCAAAGCGGAGATGCCGCAGTCTTTGAGGAACTGGGCTTACCATGTGTTACCGGCCTGAGCGGGGATATTTGTCCGGACCACTTCCTTGTGTCCAATTTGCCTGAGCTGTGGGATTGGGCTGATGACCGGAATTGTGATACATTAGTAATTGAGACAGCAGGCCTGTGTCATCGCTGTTCCCCTGCCACCATCCACATGGTGGCGGGATGCGTCCTGGACTGTACTGCCAGCTGCAAGGCGCCGGGACAGCTTGGCCCCATGCTGACCCAGGCGGACTTTGTGGTGCTGACCAAAACTGATATGGTTTCCCAGGCTGAGCTGGAGATCATTTCCTGGCAAATTGGGGAACTGAATCCAAAAGCAACTCTGTTCCCGGTAGATGGGTTGGCCGGATATGGCATCGACCGCTTGGCACAGTGGCTGCTGGAGCAGCCCGACAACTGCGGCTCCGGGGAGGATGTGCTTCGCCATACTATGCCAAGTGGGGTATGCTCCTATTGTGTGGGAGAACGCCGGGTAGGCGGAGCGTTCCAGCAGGGCGTTGTGGGTAAGATCGCCTTTGGAAAGGAGGCGCCGGTATGGAGTGCCTGACCATTTTGCCGGGGCATGACAAGGGCGGAAGGGTGGAATCCTTTTTGCCCATTCATCTCAAACGTGGTCAGCTGTACACCATTGTGGGGAACACTGGGTCAGGGAAGTCCCGGCTGATCAAAGATGTGGAGCAGATGGCCCAGGGAGACTCGGTTACCGGACGCACCATTTTGTTGGATGGAGCGCCCGTATCCCGCTGTCATCGGCAGAGGCTGTCGGGTCAGCTGGTAGCCCATCTTGGACAGAACATGCGCTTTGTTCTGGACACTACGGTGGAGGACTTTTTACGCCTGCACGCCCGCTGCCGCAGCCGGGAGATCACCCCGGAAGAAATTCTGAAATTGGTGAACGAGATCACGCCGGAACCCGTAACATTGGGTCAAAGCCTCAACCAGCTCAGCGGCGGGCAGTCCCGGGCCCTGATGATCGGGGATATCGCCCTCGTTTGTGACAGCCCCATCGTACTTATTGACGAGATTGAAAACGCCGGGATCGACAAGCAGCGGGCGCTGCATTTGCTTCGCCGTCAGGACAAGCTGGTTCTGGTGGTCACCCATGACCCCCATACAGCGTTGATGTCGGAGCGGCGGATCGTACTTGGCGGCGGCGCAATTACCGCGGTGGTGGGACGTTCTCCGGCTGAAGCGGCCCTCTATCAGCAATTAGAAGCCGAATACCAAACCCAGCGTCGCTATCAGACGTTGTTACGGAAGGGAGAACTCCTGGCATGACACATATTTTGCTCTACTGGAATCATATCTGCGTACTTCACCGACAGGAGAAGGCGTTCCTGGATGGGCTGACGCAGAAACTGCTCTCCGATGGGATCCAATTGGAAGTGCGCTATTTCGGCTTGGGATATCCGGAGCACATGTCTGAATATCTGGCCCGGCCGGATGCCGTTCTTCCCGACCTCATCGTTTCTGCCGATCTGGAGGTATTCGAAGATCCAGACATTTTCTGCAAACTGAACGGTGATCTCTATCCGGTGCGAAGCTGGATGTCCCTGCGTTCCGGTCCTATGCTGGATGCTGTGGAGCGAGGGCCGTTTCTGCTGCCGTTCCTGTCCATTCCTCTGGTCTACTATACCAGGGAACCGGAGGTCTGTGGCCATACTGCCTTGGCTGACTGGAACGGTCTGGCATTTGGCGGCATCAACAACTCGGCGGTCAAGACGGTGGTGAAAGCGGTTTGGGAACGATGGGGACATCAAGCAGCAGAAGCATTGCTGGAGCGCAGTCTGGTGACCGATATGCCCATTGGCGCTTTTCAGGCTGTGCGCCAGGGGCAGGCATCCACTGCCCTTGTGCCTTCTCTGTATGCCCTGCGGGCAGACGGACAGGAGACCTTCCTTCAGATTCCACGGGAAGGTCCGGTTCTGATCCCGTCCTACTTCTGTGCCCGCACTTCTGTTCCCCAGTGGATTGCCTGCCGTATGGTGAAAGAGATTTTGTGTCAGGAGCTTTGCTCCTTTTATGCTGTCAACGGAGATCTGATCGTTTATCCCGAGCACGCCCAGGGAAAAAGTCAGCAGGAGAGTCCCAGCGCCTGCTGTCCTTCCACTGAGTGGCTTGCATCCTTGACACACGATGAATTTTATGGACTATACTGCCAAAAACTTTCCAAAGCAACCGATTGGAAGGCTGATAACAAGTTACAAGTTTAGAAGAAAAAACAGAACTACCTCAGCCGCAGAGCACGGCTGAGGTAGTTCTGTTTTTATAGCATTTATAGGTTCCAAAGGATTGTCCTGATTTCCAAGTATGATCCAAGTAGTTTTATATAACCTGTTTCCTCTCTTTCTGATGGGGAAGTGGACTCATACTTCTCAAACTGACCCCCAAAGTGGAAAGATTGTGCAGCGTGGCGGAGGTGGCGGGAGGAATGATCCCGGCCATGCCGAGGGCAATCAGAGCGCCGTTAAAGCCGATAACAAAGCGGTAGTTGGAATGGATGCGGGCCATGAGCGCCATAGCAATCCGGCGCAGTTCCACCAGCTCCCAAAGGCTATCGGCAGCGATGGTGATGTCCGCAATCTCCCGGGCGATGGCGGCGCCATCGCTGATAGCAATGCCGGCATCTGCCTCAGACAAGGCCGGCGAGTCGTTGATGCCGTCGCCCACCATCAGAACGGTATGCCCCTCCCGACGAAGCTGGGCCACATAGTCTGCCTTATCTGCCGGGAGCACCTCCGAACGGAAATCGTCCACCCCCACCTGGGCGGCAATGGCTGCAGCGGTACGGTGACTGTCTCCGGTGAGCATGACTGTGTTGGAAATTCCCAGAGCGCGGAGTGTGGCGAGCACATCTTTTGCTTCCTCCCGCAGCGGGTCGGAAATACAGATCACAGCTGCCAGCTGTCCACCCACTGCCAGATACAGGTGGGAATACTCCGGCGGGAGTATGTCAAAGCGTTCTTGATCGCATTCCGGAATCTGGCAGTGCTCATCCTCAAATACAAAGTGGGCGCTGCCGATGAGCACCCGCTCCCCGTTGACGGTACTGGCAATGCCGTGGGCCACCAGATACTCGACCTTGGAGTGGAACTCATCATGGGTTAGTCCCTGCTGCCTGGCCTCCTCGACCACAGCGTTAGCCATGGAGTGGGGAAAATGCTCTTCCAGACAGGCAGCCACCCGCAGCATCTCTCGTTCGTCTTTGCCGCCGAAGGGGATGATCTTTGCCACCTTGGGGCAGGCATGGGTCAGGGTGCCGGTCTTGTCAAAAACGATGGTATCGGCTGCGGCCACTGCCTCCAGGAATTTACCGCCCTTGACGGTGATATGTGCGTCTCCAGCCTCCCGCATAGCCGAGAGCACTGCCAGCGGCATGGCCAGCTTCAGGGCGCAGGAGAAATCTACCATCAGCACGGAAAGCGCTCTGGCCACGTTGCGGGTGAGGACGAAGCTCAGTAGGCTTCCTGCAAAGGTATAGGGAACGAGCTTGTCGGCCAGATGGGCAGCCTTGCTCTCAGCGGCAGACTTCATCTGTTCCGATTGCTCAATCATGTGGACGATCTGGTCGTATCGGCTCTGTCCGGAGGCTTTCTTGACCTCCAGCACACATTCGCCTTCCTCTACCACAGTTCCGGCATAGACCGCTCCGCCGGGACGTTTGGGCACGGGGATGGATTCACCAGTCAAGGATGCCTGGTTAACGGTGATCTCGCCCTCCAGTAACACTCCGTCCACAGGGATGATTCCGCCGGCCCGCACGACTACTGCATCCCCAGGCTGAACCTGGGAAATAGGAATCAGTACCTCACCCTCGGAGGTCCGGAGCCAGACTCGATCCACATTCAGCGACATGCACCGGGCCAAGTCTTCCACAGACTTTTTCCGAGTCCACTCCTCCAGAAGCTCTCCAAGCTCCAAAAGGAACATGACCGCACCCGCAGTTCCGAAATCCCCACGGCAGGCGGAGATGGAAATGGACAGGGCATCCAGCAGCTCCACCTTGATGCGGCGGCGCAGCAGGCAATGCAGACCGCGGCGCACAAAGGGGATCATATGCCACACGATCCGGGCAATGCGAAGCGGGGAGGGCAGAAACAGTGTGCAGGCCGCCTTCATCATGACCTTGCTGACCAACTTCTCCTCAAATTCTCGGTTAAGCGCCCGGGTGCTGTGGGCGGGCAGAGAGATTTGCTGTTCTGCTTTCTCCCAGGAAAAACAGCGGATATCGTCCAGAACGGCCTGCCGGTCTCCTTCGTACTGTAAAATGATGCAACATGTCCGCTCGTGGACAGTAACACGGCGAGCCCAGGCTTTATTCTGCAGCCAGAGTTCCAGCCGGTCGGCCTGCTCCAGCGTCATGCGATTCTGCTTCAGCCTGATTCGAATACGTCCCCGGCTTTCATGCAATATGGTTGCGTTCATAGGTTCCTCCTTCACGAAAAGAGGGAGCCGCACGGGCGGCTCCCCTCTGCTGTCATCAGGCTTCCACGCTGTCCAGATTGGCAGCAGCGGCATCCTCTGCCTCTTTGGCTGCCCGCGCCTCATTCAGGTCCTTGGCAGAAGCGAGAATGTCGGCGGCATTCTCCTGCACAGTAGCGACGGTTCCCATGACGGAATCCTTCATACGCAGACCAGCAGCAGTCGCATGGACATATGCATTCTTAGCATCCTTGCTGGACAGCAGCTTGATTCCGAAAGATCCAAACAGTGTGCCGCCCACAAAGCAGGCCAATTTCGTATATACACTCATTCTGATACTTCCTTTCTGTTATTTTCGTTTGTAGCCGGTAATCATGACCATGATCATGCAGATTACCGCGCCCCAGGCCCAAAAACGATGCTGTTTCATCGCAATCACCCCTTATATCTCAGGATAGCGTTGAGCGTCCAAACATTATAGCCAACTAAATTCACTTTGTCATCACTGAAAAAGACAATGTATCTCGGCTTTCGACATTTTTTTGAACTGCCCAGGTGTTACTCCATAATAACGCTTGAAAACAGAGCTGAACTGGTTCATTCCTATATAGCCTACTTGCTGAGCGATCTGATAGATCGGCAGATCTGTGCAATGAATCAATTCGGCGGCCCTGCGCATACGCAGATCCGTGAGATAGCCGTGAATAGACGTTCCATATATACGTCGGAACTCTGCTTTTAGGTAGGTGGGTGAGACAGCAAGAAGCCGGCTCAAATCTGCTATTGTAATTTTCTCGGACAAATGCGACTCCATATATGCCCGTGCATCCAAAAGATTTTTGGGCACTTGGTTTGCTGTTGAGTATGCGGAACTATGGTCTTTTACCGTGAGGATATAGAGCAGTTCCATAGCTTTCAAGAGGCAATATCTTCCGCATGCCTCTTTCGGCAGATGCGCCAAAAAATCAAATATGGCCTGGCCCCAGCAACGATTGCAAAGCGTGGTGTAGCCATAGTGTGCGGCTAATTTGGAGGTAAGTTGACACAGGTCTATAGGAAGTCCCAAAGAGGTGAAGACGGAAAAAAGTCCGTCATGGGATAGGTTTGGTTCGATCGTGATAAGAATTCCTTGCAGGTTCCCGCTGATTTTTACTGAATCGGGCGCACAAACACTGGAAAGGACAAGTACATCATATTTTTCGATTGTATGAGATTTTGCATTTGGTCGCTTGGCAACGACCTGCCCGCCCAAGCAAAAAAAGATTTCGTATATCTGGCCGGGGGTGTGTGCCGGAAGCGTGGAAAGGTCTTCCGGCGTCGATCCTGACAATGTGAATTGGCAAACATGCGCACCTGGGATATCATGGAGCCATTGCACATATTCCGGATATTTGGTTTGCAAATACTCGATCAACATATCCAACACCTATTTTCAGAGAGAAAGCCTGCGATCAAAAATAAGATCGATCGTATCCGGTATTCCTCGGATCTAACACAAATCGTTTGACCAGATTCTATGATGAAAAAGAGTGCATGACTCATTGAGTCAGCGATTTCAGGGCGCGGAAGCTTTCATCACTGATCGCGTGTTCCATCCTGCATGCGTCATTGGAGGCAATATCGGCACTTACACCAAGCCCTATCAAAAGGTCGCACAAGACCTGATGCCGTTCCTCCACTATTTGAGCAAGCTCAAGCCCTTTGTCAGTTAAATGAAGCGCTCTTTTGTCATCCATATAGAGAAGGCCAGCTTCACAGAGCGCTTTGACGGTAACAGAAACGGTGGGGCGGGAAACGGATAGACATGTAGCCAGTTGATGGCAACGCACATCTCCTTTTCGGGATAAAATGAAGACTGTTTTTACGTAATCTTCCGCTGTTCGTTTTAATGTCATGGACGATTACCATCCTTTTGGTCTGCGTTTCGGGAGACTGGTGTTACAGTTATGAACACTGCATTCTTTTCTCTTGTAGACAGTGGAAGGCTTTTAGTGAACAAGACGATACCAAAAAAAGATTGCGGCCCTTCCGCTGGAAAAGCCGCAATCCTTTGCTCATGTGTTATTTATGATGATGGTTTCCGCAGCTGCAATGTGTATCGTCATGTTTCGAACTGCAGGAGCAGCCGTCAGGACAACCGATACACTTTTTTCCACTTTTTTTCGCTTTATAAACATAGAACGCAGCGGCGGCAACAATAACCACAAGGATTGCGATCACAATGTAGTCGATCATCAGGATTTCGCCCCACTCAGCGCATACTCACGCTTCAGGTCCTTTTCTGTTTTCATGCACAGGTAGACCAGGACCGCAGCAAAGGCAACCACTGCAATCAGGCCGGGGAGGAAGCCAGCGCCCACCGCGCCGGTGGTGACCAGAGTGCCGATCTGATAGACCAGATAACCGACCGCATAGCCGGTACCCAGCTGGAGACCAATACCGGCCCACAGCCACTTAGCGCTCTTCATCTCAGAGTTCATGGCGCCGATAGCGGCAAAGCAGGGAGGCGTGTAGAGGTTGAACATGAGGTAGGCCAGAGCGGCAACCTTTGTGATGGCAATGATACCGGCAACCTCGGCACCAGAGCCCTCAAGCATGGCCAGCTCGTCGGTGTCGATGAAGTTCTCCAGACCCACGAAGCACACGGCCAGGGTGCCAACCACATTTTCCTTGGCGATGAAGCCGGTGACAGCAGCGGCGGCCAGCTGCCAGCTGAGGACGCCCACGATGGGCACCAGCAGGTAGGCGAAGGGGCCGGCAATGGAAGCCAGGATGGAGCTGTCGGCGGTTTCAGCCACCTGGAAGCTCCAGTTGAAGGTCTGCATGATCTGCACGGCAGTGTTGCACAGCAGAATGATGGTGGCAGCCTTTACGATGTAGGCCCAGCCCCGGGCACACATGGCCTTGAAAGCAAAGAGCAGGGAGGGGACCTTGTATTCCGGCAGCTCAATGATGAAGAAGGACTTGCGATTCTTGTAGCCAGCGATCTTGTTGACCAGCAGGGCGCCCAGGAAGATGAGGATGATGCCGGTGAAGTACATAGTAAAGCTCACCCAGCCGGCGTCGTCAAAGAATGCACCGGCAAACAGGGCGATGACAGGGATCTTGGCGCCGCAGGGCATGAAGGGGGTCAGCATAGCGGTGGCCCGGCGCTCACGTTCGTTGCGGATGGTGCGGCTGGCCATGACACCGGGGATGGCGCAGCCCGTGCCGATGACGAAGGGGATCACGGACTTGCCGGAGAGGCCCACTTTTTTGAAGATGGGATCCAGCACCACGGAAACACGGGACATGTAGCCGCAGTCCTCCAGCAGGGCAATCAGGAAGTACATGATCATCACCAGAGGCAGGAAGCCGACAACGGCGCCCACGCCGCCGATGATACCGTCGGCCAGCAGAGCGGTCAGCAGCGGGTTGGCATCGGCCAGGCTGTCCGCCACAAAGCCCTGGAAGGTCTCGATCCAGGCCACCAGGGTGTCTGCGATCAGGGGCCCCACCCAGACCTGGGAGATCTGGAACACCAGTAACATGACCACGGCAAAGATGGGAATACCGGCAAATTTATTGGTGAGGACAGCGTCAATAGCGTCCCCAGTTCCCTTTTCGCGGGTAAGTACCTTCCGCTTTTCCACTTGCGAGACCAACTGGTTGACAAAGGTGAAACGCTTGCGGTCTGCTTCTTCCACGACCTTTTTATCGGTCAGGTCGATATTGCCCTGATGATATGGAGCCTTCTGGCCTTTGCCGTTGAGAGCTGCCGCAGCCTCTACCACTGCTTTCAGTCCCTCAGCGGCTGTAGATACGGTCTCCAGCACGGGACAGCCCAGCTTAGCAGAGAGAGCAGCAGTGTCAATGGTGGTCTGCTTTTTCGCGTTGATATCGCTCTTGTTTAGGGCGACCACCACAGGGATGCCAAGCTCCAGCAGCTGCGTGGTGAAAAACAAGCTGCGGCTCAGGTTGGTGGCATCCACGATGTTGATAATGGCATCAGGGTGCTCATTGCGCACATAGGAACTGGTGATGCTCTCCTCTGAGGTAAAGGGAGACATGGAATAGGCGCCGGGCAAATCGACTGCAATCAATTCTTCCGTTCCGCTGTAATAGGTTTTTTTAATGGGGTGTTCCTTCTTCTCCACCGTCACGCCGGCCCAGTTGCCCACCTTTTCGTTCCGCCCGGTAAGGGCGTTGTACATGGTGGTCTTGCCGGAGTTCGGGTTGCCTGTCAAGGCAATACGCATGGGTAGTTCCTCCTCTTTTTGCTATTCTCTATTACAACACACGACGGTTGCTGATAGCTAACCGATATGTGCAGTAGACACACATATTTTTAGAAGCAGGGGGGAGAGGCAATTCAAATCAGAATTGCCTCCGCCAGTTGATTGTCAATGTTATAGCGGCCGTCTTTGATAGAAACGACACAGCCGCCCTTTAAGTGGGAGACTACCGTGATCGGCTCTCCTTCGTAACATCCAAGCGAAAATAAAAACGCATTCAACTCTTCATCGTCCGTATCGATTCGCTGGATCTTGTACTCCGTTCCTTCCAGGGCTTCTTTCAAAGTCATATTCTTCACCTGTCAATAAAATGGTAGCTTTGGTTAGCGTATAACAACCAGAACCCATCAAAAAAGGTTAGACAACCCTAACCACTGCATCGCAAATAATATATCACCAATACGCCTTTGTCAAGACCAAATTTGAAATTATACGCAACAGTGTAACGCAGGAAAAAGATAATCAAATTGAAACTTGCTGGTTTTCTGTGGTATAATAAGAAAAACAATACTGCTGGAGGTAGCCATGTCAATCCATGAGTCTGGCCAGATGTATCTGGAAACGATTTACATTCTCTCTCAGAATAAAAGCTATGTACGGGCTATTGATGTCGGAGAGCATTTAGGATATTCCAAGCCCAGTGTCAGCAGGGCTATGTCTATTTTAAAGAAAAACGGATATGTTCTGGTGGATGCAGACGGAGCGATCACATTAACGGAAAGCGGAATGGAAATTGCACAGACTATGTATACTCGTCATATCGTCCTATCAGAAATGTTGATGCGATTGGGTGTGGATGAGAAAACGGCAACAGAGGATGCGTGTAGAATTGAGCATGTCATCAGCGAAGAGTCCTTTTTGGCAGTGAAAAAGCACTTGGAGTGGAGCGTTGCGCAGAGTGTGAAGGGGCAGCGTGACAGTGTAGAGTAAGCAGGAATACTCATTATGCAGATAAACTATCGTGCCCTAATAAAGCAACATGGCCGGCGTGGAATAAACCATGCCGGCCATGTTACTTTGAGGGGAGAAAGAGGAGGTGATTTTGCTTTCTTTGGTAATATGTTGTGTACAGAAGGAACTTGAGTATTCAATAATCTAGTGACTATTTCTGGTATCAATTCAGGCCAGAGAGGCACCCAGGTTGCGGCATGCTGCCAGACCATCGTCATCCGGAGTTTCATTGCAGATCACGCTGTCACAGGCCAGATTAGCGCCGTCATCATTGCAGCGGGCTTCCCAACTGCGCATCCACTCGCCATCACCCCATCCGTAGGAGCCGAACAGAGCGATGTTCTTTCCGCTCAGGCGGTTTTCACAGGCGGAAAACATGGGCTCGAATTCCATTTCCTCCAGCTGCTCAGCGCCCATAGAGGGACAGCCAAACGCAATGGCATCAAAGCTGCTTACCTGATCGGCCGAAAATTCAGAAGCGGGCAGAACAGAGACCTCGGCGCCCTTCTCTTTGGCTCCCTCTGCCACGGCCATGGCCATGGCTTCGGTATTGCCGGTACCGCTCCAATAGACAACTGCAACCTTGCTCATAAAATAAAACAACCTTTCCTTTTTGAATGTAAATACATCAACCAGCCACAGTGAGCCGTTCGATGGATTTCCCTTGTTGCCAATGTAGGGAATAGATCTTGCTACACGCATCATACTGTTCAAATCTATGTTTAGCTGCGGTCTCGTCTCCATAGACTTTCCAGCAACCGACGCACTTGTGATTACAGGCTCTATTTTGGATAAAACCTAACACGTCTTCCGGCGGATAGCTTAAAAATAGGCCGATCTCATGAGGAAATTCCTCTTCTGCGCAAAGGCGACGTATCAAATGAACCACGCAGCAGTTCGGGTTTTCCGGCGTGTATCCGTACTTCAGCAGAAGAACTCTGGCACGTTGATCGGCCAAGTCGCACTCCAGTGCATGGGGACGATAAACATAAATCAAGGCACGTCCTCTGCGGACTCTGAGCGGCAAAACTCGGATTCCTTTCGGAACCAGCTTTTTATTCAATTGGGACAATTCTTTAGTCAGGTCTGTTCGGGAGGCACAGGGGCATGAGAACAGATTCCCTGTTTTGATTCCTGCCAGTGTAGGAGAACAATGGCGAACCAATAAATCCTCTGACATGGAAGCACCCCATTTCTCGACTGAGAATAATTGTTCTAAGTGGTATGTTCTGTACAGTGGTTAGCAAATGCTAACTGCTGAATAAAAAAATAATTTCACGCTCTTGGTTAGTTATTGCTAACTGACTGGTGTGATTATAAATGACTGGGATGAATTTGTCAAGATAATTTGTTCAGGCAAGGATGATGTAACTTCCGTGCCACAGCAATCCAGAGGGGAAATCACATTTTCTTGTATGAGAAATGTAGTAGGCGCATCGATTAGTGGTGCATTTCAGTAAGCAAAATGCAGAAAGAGAAAATGCAGTCACGCTCTTTGCGTGACTGCATCAGCATAAAAAATCAAGTGTTTCGGTTGTCCAAACTATGGATGATACAGGCGATGCCGGAAATTAGTGCAAACAGGATCATCCCGCCAATGGCGTTGTTAAACAGCGCACCGAAAAACATACCCCCAATGCTGGCTGCCACCATAATGATGACGGAAACAACAGTCCTGAACATGTAAGACCCTCCTTTTGCAATCAATACATACAACAGAATAAGTATAGGGCCAACAGGGAGAGAAGTAAAGAGCAACGTTATCTCAGGAATGAAGTGGAGGAAATCTGACCTGTTTCTGTAAGAATGATTTTTATAAAAGATCTGCTCTGCTCAATAGTTAGCAAAAATTCACTTTTGTGAAACAATATGAGTGCTTCCTGGGATGAATTTCTCAAGAGGAAAAGCATCAATCCGTGGTGAGCAGTCCATAACAATGACGAGATCCTGAAAAAAATATTATGCTTTTTTGTTCTTCAAAAATGTGCGGATTGCATGAATCAAGCAGAGCGCGGAAATAAGGAGCTGTACCACTGCAAACCCCATATTACCTTCTGCATAATTGATCCATGAGATAGTAACCCAAATAACGACCGCGGCCAGCCAGCAGATGGGACCAATGTATTTTTTCATAATCTGCTCCTTTTAGTACATGAAAACTTGACTATGGGCAGCCCAAGAAAAGGCCTGTCGACACAAAAAGGAAGATGACCTAACCTTCCGCAGAAGAACTCTCGTTGAGACATACAAATTCTCCTATTTCAACTCCTTCTTCCAATACAGTGAATGTTGAGCCATCGTCATTTAATTGTAATTTATACCCGTATACCGCGTTTTTGCCGTCATAACTATATTGATAACCCGAAATATAAACAAGAGGGTCGCTGGTAATAAAGCCGCCGGTAGTCAATAAGATCTCATATTGGGAAATACCCTCTTCTGAAAGCATGGATGTAAAGAGCTCGTTTGTGTATGCCTCGGCCTTAACGCTTGTATCAAAAGCATCCTGTAAAGCGAAGGCTGTATCACCGCTTTGGTCCACAAAGGAAGCTGTGTTGCCGTCACATCCGGCAAGGATAGACAATAAGGCTGCGGTGAGAAAGAATAATATGATTTTTTTCGGCATGATAAATCACACTCCTTCATTTTCTTTTCTGGCGCAAATCTTGTGGTCCTCTCGGCAAGCGGCTCGCCGCGCAAGGTTTTTGATTTTCTGGCACCCAAATATAATTGCCGCACAAAACAGAAAAGCGGTCAACCCATAGCAAAAAGACTGCATATCGATGCCTCCAAGCATAGTCCACAATTCCTAAGTAACAGCAAAGAATTGCAGGATGTCTTCTGTGAGAAGCTGGGGTGTGAGCTCTATCACTCCCAAATTTCTCGCGGCTGACTGATGGACTACAAACGGTCCAGCGGGGGTTTTTGGGCGATCAGGCAGCAGAGCGGTGTAAATTTGCTGCCAAAAAGCTGGTGGCACACGATGGTATATCCATGCTCAGATAAGTATGCCATCAGTTCCCCTGCGTTCCAGGAGTGATAGACATGAAAGCCGGACAAACCCATGACCCAGAGCCGAAATCTGGCCCAACGGCCGTTTCCCCAGACAAATGTGGGAGTAAAAAGGAACCCGCCTGGCTTTAATACCCGCCAGGCTTCTGACAGAGCCTTTTCCGGCTGCGGCATAATATGGAGCGCATTGGAAATTACCACCGCATCAAAGCTCTCGGGTCCATAGGGCAGTTTTGTGGCATCCTGGACCGAGAAATGCAGACGCGATGTATGAAGCTGTTTTTTTGCCTGCTTCACCATTTCAGGGGAGAAATCGGTGGCTTCCCAAGTGCGAACATACGGTGATAAGGGCACTGATAACTGTCCTGTACCGCAGGCAAGTTCCAGAACATCCATATCACGCTTCAGGAAAGGACGGATCGTTTTGCGGATCTGCAGGTATGTCTTCTCTGAATGACGAATAAAAGCGGGATAATATTTAGAACATCGGTCCCAGAATCGTTTGTTATCCATAGAATGTACGCTCCGTCTTGGTTAGATATAGCTAACCGTATATTACTACAGGATAACGGTAATTGCAAGGTAATACATAAAGGAAATTTACATGAGTCCTCTGTCGTTCCTGGCAGTTAGGATGGGAGGGCAAAGGGATGGTATGAAGGGCCATCCGTTAATGGGGGATCGGCGGTGACATATTCTCCAATAGGGTCTAAAGAATAGGCTTGACATACCACCTGCATCATGCTATCTTAATTTGCAAATAATTCGCAAATTTTGGGAGGCCTGGGGATGAAGAAGTACGATACCCGTCAACGGGATTATCTAATCAGCTTTCTCAATGAGCATCCGGATCAGCTGCTGTCGGTACGGCAGATCGCTCAGGAACTGTGCGCCCAGCAGATCAGCCTCAGTGCCGTCTACCGGAATCTGTCTCAGCTGGAGGCGGAGGGGCTGATCCGTAAATCGGTAAAACCGGGAAGCAGAGAGGCCTATTACCAGTATGTGGGTGCGGAAGACTGCCACTCCCATCTGCACCTGTCCTGCACCCGCTGCGGAAAGACTTTCCACATGGATGCGGCGCATACTGCGCAATTAACCCGTGCCATGTCGGAGCTGGACGGGTTTGACCTAGATATTCTCAAGACAGTCCTGTACGGCATTTGTCAAAACTGCCACGGCACATAACGTCGTACTCATAAACTTCAAAGGGGGGAGAAGAACATGGCGAAAAAAACACGTTTTGCCGCCACCTGCGGGGCAGCGCTGCTGGTGTTTGCCCTGTTCTTCTCCGTATTTTTTGTCGCTGCTGAGGCTGACCACGATTGTGGCGGCGAGCACTGTACCATCTGCCATCAGATCCAAAGCGTCCAAAAGCTTCTGGAGCAGCTCTCGGTAGTTCACGCCGCTTCTGTTGGAGCAGCGGTGCTGGGTGTCTATATGCTGCTTTGCGTCCTGTGGACGCAGAACATCTTTGTCGCATCTTCCCCGGTTTTGTGGAAGGTAAAACTACTGAATTAAACAGAATGAAAAAGGACAAGGGGACGGGTCTGCCTATTTAAGGCAGGCTCTCCTGGCGCATGCCCGGAACCCCTTGTATTTTTGCGCCCATTTTTCAGTTTCTGTATGAATTCGGAGGTTTTATCCCATGAGAAAAGCGATTTCCATCCTTCTTTCCCTAGCGCTGACCGCCGGGATTCTGACCGGCTGCAGCACCGGATCCACCTCAGAAAGCGGCAGCGAAAAGCTGCGGATCGTCACCACTATTTTCCCGGAGTACGACTGGGTGCGGGAAATCTTGGGGGATCGAGCCGACCATGTGGAGCTGACGATGCTCCTGGACGATGGCGTGGATCTTCACAGCTTTCAGCCTACTGCTGATGATATGGTCACCATCTCCAACTGCGACCTGTTTCTCTACACAGGAGGAGAGTCGGACTCCTGGGTAGAGGATGCCCTGGCCAACGCCACCAATCCCGATCTGGTGGCCATGAACCTGATGGAGGTGCTGGGGGACGGCGTAAAAGCAGAGGAAGTGGTTGAGGGAATGCAGGAGAGCGAGCATCATCACCACCATGAGGAGGAAGAGAATCCCGAGGATACCCATGAACACCACGAAGAACACGATCATGAGCATGACCATGAAGATCATGAAGATTGCGACGACCCCTCGGAATGCACCCACAGCCATGATGATGAACATATCTGGCTGTCTCTGAAGCATGCCGTACTGCTCTGCGGCGCCATTGCGGACACCCTGGGTACCATTGACCCTGAGCATCAGGATGCCTATGCCGAAAATGCGGCCGCCTACATCGGGAAACTAACTGACCTGGATGGTCAGTATCAGGCTGCCGTGGACGCCGCTTCCACCCATACCCTACTTTTTGCCGACCGGTTCCCCTTCCGGTATCTGGCGGATGATTATGGACTTACCTACTATGCCGCCTTTTCTGGTTGCTCGGCGGAAACGGAGGCCAGCTTTGAAACGGTGGCCTTCCTGGCCGGTAAGGTGGATGAGCTGTCCTTGCCCTGTGTGCTGACCATTGAGGGGGCCACCCATCAGATCGCCCAGACGGTGGTGGGCAATACCAGCACCAAAAACCAGACGATCCTGGTGCTGGATTCCATGCAGTCGGTGACGGCCGCGGATGTGGAGAGGGGAGCCACTTATCTGGGCATTATGGAGCAGAACTTGGAGACCCTGAAAACCGCGCTGGGCTGAGAGGAGGGCCATCACATGATCCAGATGAACTGCCAGGGCCTGGCCCTGGGCTATGATTCTGCCCTGGTGCGGGATCTGAGCTTTACCGTGGGCACCGGGGACTACCTGTGCATCCTGGGGGAGAATGGCGCCGGAAAATCTACCCTGATGAAGACCATCCTGGGATTGCTGACGCCTCTGGAGGGCTCGGTGACTCTGAGCGGCGGAGTGCGTGCCAATGAGATCGGATACCTGCCCCAGCAGACCCAGGCCCAACGGGATTTCCCCGCCACTGTCTGGGAGGTGGCTCTGTCCGGCTGTCAAAGCCGGTGCGGCCTGCGTCCCTTTTACACCAAGGCGGAAAAGGAACTGGCCCGGCAGTCCCTCCGGCGCATGGATATGGAACGATTCTCAAAGCGATGCTATCGGGAGCTGTCGGGAGGCCAGCAGCAACGGGTGCTGCTGGCCCGGGCTCTTTGCGCGGCCCGGAAGATGCTGCTGCTGGACGAGCCGGTAGCCGGACTGGATCCGGCGGCCAGCCGGGAGCTGTATCAGGTCATCGCCCAGCTGAATCAAAAGGATGGCATGACCATCCTGATGATCTCCCACGATGTGGAGGCTGCCCTCCACTATGCCAGTCACATCCTCTATCTGGGGGAGCAGGCGTTTTTCGGAACCCGGGATGCCTTTGTCCGATCCAATCCCGGACGTGGATTTCTCGAGCAGAGAGGAGGTGGCGACCGTGGAATTACTGATTGAGAAGCTGGTCCAATACTGGGCCTATCCCTTCGTCCGCTATGCGCTTGTGGTGGGTGTGCTGGTGGCCCTGTGTGCTTCTCTGCTGGGGGTCACACTGGTGCTCAAACGGTTCTCCTTTATCGGGGACGGGTTGTCCCATGTGGCCTTCGGGGCCATGTCGGTGGCCTCTGTTTTGAACCTGATCAATGACATGCCGCTGGTTATGGGCATCACGGTGCTGTGTGCCATCCTTCTGCTGGGGGCGGGCCAGAATTCCAAAATCAAAGGCGACGCCGCCATGGCGATGCTTTCGGTGGGCGCGCTGGCCATAGGCTATTTGATGATGAATGTATTTTCCACCTCCACCAATCTAACGGGGGATGTCTGCACCACCCTATTCGGTTCCACCTCCATTCTCACTCTTACCCAGACCGAGGTCTGGATGTGTGCCGCACTATCGGTGGTAGTGGTGCTCCTATACCTCTTTTTCTACCACAAGATCTTTGCGGTCACCTTTGATGAGAGCTTTGCCTCGGCCACCGGAACCAGGGCCAGAGTGTACAATCTGATTCTGGCGGTGGTGACGGCGGTGGTCATTGTGATGGCCATGAATCTGGTGGGATCTTTGCTGATCTCCGCCCTGGTGATCTTCCCGGCCATGTCCGCCATGAGATTGTTCAAAAGCTTCCGGGCCGTCACTTTCTGCGCCGCTGTCCTCTCCGTATTCTGTGCCGCTGCCGGGATCCTTACCTCCATCCTGGCCGGCACACCGGTGGGGTCCACCATTGTTGCCGTGCAAATTGCACTGTTTGCCCTTTGCTCCCTTGTAGGATGGATAGGAAGGAGATGACCGATGAAACGAAAATCGATTTTGCTCCTGGCCGGGATGTTGCTCCTGACCTGCTCCGCATGTGGAAAAAAAGAAGGCTCTTGGCAAGCTGAGAGCCTGGCACCGTCCGTTGTTTCTCAACAGGCGGAAGCAGCTCCGGAGCATGTACCATCCGCCGAATCCGAAGTGTCCGGGAAAGAACCGCTGCCGGCAGAGGGCGGTGATGGGCAGGGAGACAGCCCGGTATTCCCGGCTGTCAGTCCCGCGCTGGAAGAAGAAACGGAGAATCCGGCTGCGGATTTGCAGCCGGATTCTCAGGAAGCTCCCGCAGTGTCCGTGGATGTGGATTTAACCACCCTCAGCAGCACCATGGTCTACGCAGAAGTGTTCAACATGATGATGTCGCCGGATGACTATATCGGAAGAACCATCCGCATGACGGGAATTTTCACGGTATATCAGGACCCTGAAACGAAACAGGTCTACTGCGGTGTGATTGTAGAGGACGCCACCGCCTGCTGCGCCCAGGGATTTGACCTTGTCATGCCGGAAGAACGTTCTTATCCTCAGGATTACCCAGCTCCGGAATCGGAGATAACCGTGGTGGGAACGCTTCAGGCGGACCGCACGCTGGAGGAACATGGGATCATCTTTCTAAGGTTGGAAGATGTGACCTTTGAGTAGGAGGGTCATATGCCATAGACTATAATACCAAGCCCGGCGGATAAGGCAATGAGCCCGATGGGGGAGAGCTTTTTCCGGAACAGGAAACCACTCCCTAACATAGCAAAGGCAAGGAGCAGCGTGATTAGGAAAGAGTGCATATCGAGTTCCAGATGCTCGACGAAGGATACGCAATGGTTACATACCATGTAAATGCCGGTAGCGAGTATAATGCCGGCCATACATGGTTTTACGCCGCGCAGGACTGCCTGCATCCAAGGCTGCTGAAGTACGGTTTTCAGCAGCACCATGATCAGCAGGATCACAAAGAACGAGGGCAGCACCACCGCTAGTGTGGAGATCATGGCGCCAAGTAGCCCGGCCTGACTGCTGCCCACATAGGTAGCCAGATTGACCATGATCGGTCCGGGCGTACTTTCACTGACGGCGATCATATAGGTCAGCTTTTCTTCTGTCAACCAACCGTTGGCCAGAACCACATCCCGGATCAAAGGGATCGCACCATAGGCGCCTCCAAAGGCAAAACAGCCTACTTGCAAAAAGCCGATAAAAAGCTGCCAATAGATCATTACCTGCTCTCCTTCTTTGTTTTCATGGTGTTATGGACAAAATACAATGTTAAACTAAGTGCTGCGGCTGCCAACATCAAAGTGATGGAGGAAATGTTCAAGGAGAAAAAGCTGATGCACAGCATCATCAGGGCGGAGCATATCAGGATGCCCTTGGGCAATCTTTTGGCAGGCATTTTTTGGATGATGCGTATGGCTGCCTCCAATATCAGTAGTCCTACAGCGATTTTTATGCCCCGAAATGCGTTGGCTACCACAGGATACATCAAAAAACCATCCAGAAAAAGGGAGAGAAGATAGAGGATTACAAAGGAAGGAAAAACGATGGCAAAGGTAGCGGCGACTGCGCCGGGAAATCCAGCTTGCCGGTACCCCACGAAGGTCGCGCAGTTGATGGCGATCGGCCCCGGCGTAGATTCTGCGATCACAGTAACATCCATCATTTCATCTTGGGAAATCCACTTCTTTTGGTCGACACAGTAATGCTCCATCATGGAGATCATGGCATATCCTCCGCCAAAGGTAAAAAGCCCGATTTTGCAAAAGGTCAAAAAGAGATCGGTATAACGGTGTCCTTTCATAGCAGCCTCCTCATGTCTTTCATGTATCCGTTCGGCCTGTGTTGGTCCTGCCGGCAAGATGGCAGTGCTCCGCCTCTTTTATCATACAGGCACCGTGTTCGGGGCAGCAGGTATCACATGGAATGGCTGCCCAGCTCTCCAGTTCTTTTGCCGTGTCTTTCAGAAGCTGACGATTGACGCTGTAGTGCATGAAATAGCCGTTTTTTTCTCCGATGACCAGCTCTGTATCCCGTAAAATTTTCAAATGTTGAGAAATGGCTGCTTCTGAAAGATCCAACCGTCTTGCCAATGCGCGGACACAATAACTACGGCTTAACAGCAATTTCAAAATAGCTCTGCGGGTTTCATCCGACAATGCCTTCCATACTGTGACAGACTTCATTTCTTCACCTCGAGCAGGATATGATTAAGTATACACTTAATCATATCCTGCTTTTTACAAATGTCAAGCTTATATTGGAACGTAGAGCTTGCCGTTGACATACCATGAGGAGAGTGATAGAATCAGCGTAGTTAGCCATAGCTAACCGAAAACAAACGAGGAGGTTTACTTTGGACTATACTGTTTTGCTTGCTTTTTTTCTGACACTGCTGGCTGGGCTCAGCACCGGGATTGGCAGCTGCATCGCGTTTCTCTGTCGGCACACCAACCGAAAATTTTTGTCGGTTTCCCTGGGCTTTTCCGCGGGTGTCATGATCTATGTCTCCATGATCGAGATATTTTTCAAAGCACAGGATGCGTTGATCGCCGAAATGGGGACCCGCCCCGGCAGTTGGGCGACAGTTGCGGCGTTTTTCGGTGGTATGCTGGTGATCGCGGTAATCGACAAGCTGATCCCCTCTGCGGAGAATCCCCACGAAGTAAAGCTCATGGAGGACACAGCGAAGGACGCTCCGCAGCCGGGGCGTTTGATGCGCATGGGCGTTTTTACGGCGCTGGCCATCGCCATCCACAATTTCCCCGAGGGTCTGGCCACCTTTGTATCGGCACTCCAGGAGCCGAGCGTAGCCATCCCCATCGTTGTGGCCATCGCCATCCATAATATTCCGGAGGGGATCGCGGTGTCGGTGCCCATTTACCAGGCCACCGGTTCCCGGCGCAGGGCCTTTTGCTATTCTTTCCTTTCGGGCCTGGCGGAACCTCTGGGGGCTTTGCTGGGATGGCTGGTGCTGCGCCCGATTATGAGCGACACGGTATTTGGACTATTGTTTGCGGGAGTTGCTGGCATTATGGTGTTCATTTCCTTTGACGAACTGCTCCCGGCTGCCCGGGAATATGGGGAGCACCATCTGTCCATCTACGGCCTGATCTCCGGCATGGTGGTCATGGCGATCAGCCTGCTGCTCTTTTTGTAAGCCCCAAATTGTAAATATTCTCAATAAGGAGAGGACGGAGTTGCTGGTCCTCTCCTTATTTGCTTATTTCAAGAATAATTCCACCACGGAAATTGATTTCAGGCCTGAAATGGAGTATAGTGAATATGTAGTTAGCAATTGCTAATCAAAAAGAACTATGAGAAGAACGGAACTTTGATACCCGGCGGCAAGGAGGGACGTCATGCATCCGTATTATCAAAAAAATAAGAGCAAACTCAGGCGGGAAATGGATGGATATCTGAAGCTTATCAGGCCGGAGATCGAGGAGATCTTCGGGAAGCCCTATCCCCTGGTTTTCACTGAAATCTGGAATGATTACGAGCAAGAGATGTTGGAGCATTTCCCCTTTATCGGCGGAGACAGTAGCAGTGGCACCAGAAATCTGACCGGATGTATGTTCTTTGTTTCTATCGGAGTGGTTGGCAAACAGTACGGCCTTTCCACCCACGACTGGGGACGATTGGCCACCACACTCTATGAGCGGTATTTTGAGAGAATTCCCAAGCTGCTGCGACGGTTAGTCGGCGGACTATTCAATTGCTGCCCTGATCTTATCAACAAAGCGTTGCGGCGAAAAGACAGAAGGAATGCAGAAAACGCCGCAAAAAATCCGGGCAGCTTTGTGACAAAGACCCAGACACCCACTGCCGAGTATCCCGTTATCTACCACAATCAGGTTTGCCCGATTTGCGAATTCTGCAAAGAAAGAGGATACATGGAGTATCTGCCTTATATGTGCAACCTGGACTATGTGATGTTCCGGGCTTTTGGTGTTGCCCTGTACAGGGAAAAGACCTGTGCGACCGGGGATGGACTATGCGACTTCAAGATGAAGAGGGGTGTACCCATTCCCGGTGTGTGGCCGCCTCATATTCTGGATGAATCGGATCCTCTGAAGTAATGGTGATATTTCAAATGGGACTTTTTTCCGCTTAACCCGCTTGCAGGTGAAAGGGGATGTGTATGAACTGGACGCGCACCATCTTAGACGGGCTCGCTATGGCAGCCTACTTCAACTTGTTCGCTGGGTTGGTCGCACTGTATCGCCCCCGGCTAATGTTCCACTGTTATCCGCCTGCCATCATCAAGGCAGCAAAAGATCCGCCCACTGGGGCGGAAAACCGTTTTTACTGGCTATGGATCTGTTTCGGAGAGTTGCTGCCTCTCCTTCTTTACGGTGCGGTCAGCTCTGTGGAGGGCGGGACAACAGGGTTCTGGCGTCTGGCCCTGACCGGATATATCCAGTGGATGATGGTCAATTTCTGTGACCTGTTCTTTCTGGATTTCTGGCTGATCCAGGGAAAAGCGAAAGCCCGGTTTGTCATCCCCGGTACGGAGGGGCATCCCGGCTATGGGTTCAAGGCATGGATGAAGAGCTACGCTCTGCCGGAACACCTGCTCCAGTGGCCGCTCATCCTTTGCCCTATCCTGACAGCGGCTCAGGCGGGGCTGGGCCTGCTGCTGCAAAAAATAGGATGAACAGGAGATGGTTCTAATCAAAGAAAAGCAAAAGCAGCAAAACATGATCCACCTTGGCACCCATGGTGAAGATTACGGGAACTGGATGTCAAACCCGGTCTTATACACAATCGGAGGGCTTCTCGTGGTGACGGGAGCGGTGGCTTCCCTGGCATCCACAGTGTTTCATGTCACGGTGCTGAGCGGATTGGCGTTAATTGCCGCGATTTCACTGCTGTTGTTGCTCTGCTGGTGCGGCTGGATCCGGAGGCAGTATGCGTTCGGCGGTGGAGGAATGATGGAGCGCGTCCACCACACCGTCCTTTCCTATCTGGATTTTGACGGACAGGGACAGCTTCTGGACGTGGGCTGCGGCTCCGGCGCACTGTCCATCCGGGTGGCCCTCATCTGGCCGGATGCCCAAGTCACCGGCATCGACTATTGGGGTGCAGCCTATGGCTACGGACAGATTATGTGCGAAAGGAATTCCGCCAGTGAAGGCGTAGCGGCTCGGTGCCGGTTTCAGCATGGGGACGCCAACCATCTGGATTTTACGGATGAGAGCTTTGACGCCGTGGTGAGCAACTATGTGTATCACAACATCACCAGTGCGGACAAGCGGGCGCTGCTGATGGAAACGCTGCGGGTTCTGAAAAAGGGCGGCGTGTTTGCGCTGAACGATGAGATGAAGCCCCGGATGTACGGGGATATGGAGGAATTTGCCCAGGAGCTGCGGGACATGGGCTATCAGTAGGTGCGGCTGGTGGATACAGCCGGAGAAGTCTTTGGCTCCCGCCGGCGGGCAGTTATGATGATGCTGGGCGAGTCACGGATGCTGTGGGACGGAAATAATTGGAGATGAGAGATGGGAGATGGTTCAAATGCTGCTGGCAGAAGGTGTTTTCCTGTGTACCCTGTTTTGGGGTGTTTGCTGGTTTGGCACCGGGAGCGATGAAAAAAATATCCGCAATTTTTCGTCTTACCCGGAAGTGGTGCAGAAGATTGTAATTCTCCGCCCGGAGCTGGCGGGAAGGATTCGACGACGAGTCCCTGTGGTCGTCTTCGCAAACAATCTGCTTCTGTTTACTGTACTTCTTTTTGCACTGGGACTTCTTACCCGTCAGGAGGAATTTGCAGGAAACTTTTTGAACACATTGCTTTTAGGGCAGGCGCTAAACCTGTTTGATTTATTGGTAATCGACCTACTCTGGTGGCGGCATACCCGGCGGGTACGCTTCACTGGTACAGAAAACCAACCGAAGCTGTACGCTGATCCAGGAAAGCACATCTCGGCTTTTCTGCGCGGAGTTGTGATGTTTCTGCTTATTGCGTTCATCGATGGCTATTTGCTCACTAAGATTCAAATAGGAGGATGACCATGTCCAAGTTAGGTGTTGTAGAGGATACCTTGTTTATCCCCATGCTGGGCAGGCTCTACGCCAGCCAGCATTGTCCGCAGATCCTGCACGATGAAAAGGCATTGCAGCTGAAAGGGCAACTGCCGCCCGGTCTGTTGGAGCAGAAAGGGCAGAGCCAGTACACCCTGCTGGCCTCTGCTGTCCGGTCGGCCAATATGGATCGGTTCATCCGGGCATTTCTGGAGCGCAGGCCGGATGGTATCATTGTCCAGCTTGGATGCGGTTTGGAAACGACTTATTATCGCTGCGACAACGGTCACACTCGCTGGTACGCCGTGGATCTGCCCCGTGTGGTGGAATACCGGAGGGAGCTGCTGCCGGAGCCGGAGCGGGAAACCTACCTTGCTGGGGATGCCTTTTCCGAGGACTGGATCAGGCGGATCCGCGCCGATGTGCCGGATGCTCCCATCCTGGTTACTGCTGGCGGGCTGTTCCACTATTTTGAGGAGTCTAAGATTGTGGGGCTGTTCCAAATGCTGCAGCAATTCGGAAAGATCCAACTTGTCTTTGATGCTGTGAGCAAAAGTGGTATGTCCATGATGCGGAAGAGGTACATGAAGCAGGTAGGTCACGCCGATGCCCGGATGTTTTTCTATGTGGATTTAGCGGCGGAACTGGCCGGGAAAATCGGCGGTGGGGCCGAAGTTCTTGTCCAGGAACCGTACTATTGCCATATCCGCAAAGACGGTCTGCAATTTTTCACAAAGGTCAGCATGGCGGTTTCGGATCGTTGGTGTATGGTAAAGATGATACAGCTCAAATTGTAAAAAGTGGGGGAAGCTACGATGAATATAGCGGAATTTCGCCAAATATACCCGACAGACACACTGTTGTTGCCCAGCGGAAAATCCTTTCCCTACCGCTACTACAAGAACCCACAGGCAAAGGTGACCATTGCTTTGCTGACAGGAGGACTGGGTTTGTCCGATCTGTTTTATTTTCATTTTGATCGCCTGGCCAAGGAGTTTTCTGTCCTTACCTTCGACTATCCCATCTGCTTTGCTGACAACAAGGCTCTTGCGCAGGCAGTGGCTGAACTTCTGCATCACCTCGGAGAGAAAGTCTGGCTTGTGGGACAATCTCTTGGAGGCGTTGTGGCGCAGATTATTGCTGCCCGTCATCCGGAGGTAGTGGCAGGTCTGGTTCTTTCCAACACCTGTTCTCTTTCCCAAGACATGAGTCCTTCTGCCCATGCCCATCTGATGAACATGATCAAAAGCCAGGAGAAATTCAAAAAACTGCTCTCAATCCTGCCCCTTTCCACGGTCAAACAATCCATCAAACGGGTCGTTATGGATCATAAAAAAGGTGAATTGACCCCGACGGAAAAAGCAGTTATGGAAGAATTATGCGATATCATGATGGAACTTCTGACAAAAGAATATGAACGCCACATGATAGACCTGCTGATCGACGCACAAAACCATTTGGGAATGACGAATGAGACCTTCGTCCCATGGGACAACAGGGTTTTACTGATGTTGTCCGAAGACGATACCACATTCACACAGGACTGCAAGGACGCCCTGATCGCCGTGATGCCAAACCCCACTGTTGTTACCAATCTGACCGGAGGACACCTTGCCCTGCTGTTTCGATTGGAGGAACATATCCAATGCATCACTGCGTATGTTTCTGAGCGCGTATAAAAAAGAGGCTTTTCATTTCTATGTTTGCTCTCAGTCTGACGGAAGGTTTTTCTTGACGGCAAGCCGGGAGTTTTGTATAATTACCTTGTGGTTAGCGATAGCTAACCAATAAAATATGGAATGGAGGTACTATCCTATGTCCCTGATTCAGAAAGAAATTGCCGATTTTACCGTTCAGTGCTACCAGAACAACGCCTTCCGCGCTGTCAGCAAGGCGGATGTGCTGGGTAAGTGGAGCGTGTTTTTCTTCTATCCCGCTGACTTCACCTTCGTCTGCCCCACGGAGCTGGAGGATCTGGCCAACCTCTACGAGAAGTTCCAGACGGTGGACTGCGAGATCTATGCCGTCTCCTGCGACACTCATTTCGTCCACAAGGCCTGGCACGACGCCTCGGAGCGCATTCAGAAGATCCAGTATCCCATGCTGGCCGATCCCACCCATTGCCTGTCCAAGGATTTTGAGGTCTACATTGAAGCCGACGGACTGGCAGAGCGTGGCAGCTTTATCGTGAACCCGGAGGGGAAGATCGTGGCCTATGAGGTCAACGCCGGCAACGTGGGCCGCAATGCCGACGAGCTGCTGCGGAAGGTCCAGGCCTGCCAGTTTGTGGCGGAGCATGGGGACGAGGTTTGCCCCGCCAAGTGGCAGCCCGGTGCTGAGACCCTGAAGCCCAGCCTGGATCTGGTGGGCCAGCTGTAAGCCATGGAACAGATGGAACATCTCTATGACGTGGTGGTCATCGGCGGAGGCCCGGCGGGACTGACTGCCGCCCTCTACCTGGCTCGTGCCCGTTATCGTGTGGTGGTGGTGGAACAGGAACGCTTCGGTGGGCAGATCACCATTACCTCGGAGGTGGTCAACTACCCCGGCGTGGAGCGCACCAGCGGCGCCGAACTGACCGAGACCATGCGCAGACAGGCGGAAGGCTTCGGCGCGGAATTCCTGCTGGCAGAGGTCACCGGCCTGGAGCTGGAGGGCGATGTGAAAACCGTCCGCACCAGCCGTGGGGCGTTGAGCTGCTTCGGTGTGCTGCTGGCCACCGGCGCTCACCCCCGCATGGTGGGATTCAGGGGTGAGGAGCAGTTCCGGGGCCGGGGTGTGGCCTACTGCGCCACCTGCGACGGAGAGTTTTTCACCGGAAAGGATGTCTTTGTGGTGGGCGGTGGCTTTGCCGCAGCGGAGGAGAGCGTGTTTCTCACCAAGTACGCCCGGCATGTGACCATCCTCATCCGGGGAGATGACTTCAGCTGCGCCCAGGCCACGGCGGACGCTGCCCGGAACCATGAGAAGATTACTATTCTCACCAATACGGTGGTGGAGGAGGTTTCTGGGGATACGGCGCTGCGCAGCATTCGGATGCGCAACAGCAAAACCGGACAGGAGACGGAGCATCAGGCAGCGGACGGGGAAACTTTTGGCGTATTCGTGTTCGCTGGCTATGAGCCGGCTACCGAACTGGTCCGTGGTCTGGCTGAGCTGGACGGACAGGGCTATATCCTTACTGACCGCAGCCAGAAAACCACGGCGGATGGTCTGTATGCCGCCGGTGATGTGTGTGTCAAGCCTCTGCGCCAGGTGGTCACCGCTGTGGGCGACGGCGCTCTGGCCGCCACCGAGCTGGAGCGGCTGTGCGCTGCCATACAGCAGAAAACCGGTCTGCGGCCCCAGGCTCCCAAGAGCCGGACGCCGGAACCGGAGGCCCAGGCACAGACGAAAGACGGTCTGTTTACTGGGGAGATGCTCTCCCAGCTCCACACGGTATTCGATCGGATGGCTTCCTCCCTGATTCTGCGGCTCTGCTTGGACGAAACACCTGTCTCCGCCGAGCTGGAGCACTATATGCAGGAGTTGGCTGCCCAGAGCGACAAGCTGTCGGTGGAGCAGGGTGATCCGTCCAAGGTAGAACATCTTCCCTGTGTCCAGATCTGCCGCTCTGATGGGAGCTGGACAGGCCTGGCCTTTCACGGCGTGCCCGGCGGCCACGAGTTTACCTCCTTTGTCTTGGGGCTCTACAATGCGGCCGGGCCGGGCCAGGCTCTGGATGAGGAGACTGAGGCGGCTATCCGGGCTATCCAGAAGCCGGTGGAACTTCAGGTGCTGGTGTCCCTCTCCTGTACCATGTGCCCGGAACTGGTAACGGCGGCGCAGCGTCTGGCTGCGGCCCATCCCGATATTTCCGCTCAGGTGTATGATCTGAACCATTTCCCCGATTTGCGGGAACAATATCAGGTGATGAGCGTGCCCTGCCTGGTGGTCAACGGCGGGGAGCAGATTTCCTTCGGAAAAAAGAATATCCGGCAGCTGCTGGAGCTGCTGATGCCATAGGCACCAAACGCGCCGCACGGTTTGTGTGGCGCGTTTTGGCAATTGATTTGGGAAGAGGTGAGATCCAGTGCAGGAGTTGAACTATCTGAAAGATAAAATCATAACACCAGGGGCGGCGCCCTTCGTCAGCCATGCTACATATCCTGTGGAAGATGGCCATGCAGATCTTTGGCTCTATGATATTTTTCCGGGTGTACAGCTGATGGTGACGGATTTTGCTTGTGAGACCTGCTTTCAGGATGGCATGGAACAGGATGTGATCGGCATCCATCACTGTGCCCGGGGGCGGTTTGAATGCGTCTTTGACCACTGGAATTACGTCTATATGGGCGAAGGGGATATTGCCCTCAACAGCATGCTGCATCCGCCCATCGGCGCCTCCTTTCCCTTAAAGGATTACTTTGGCTCTACCATCATCCTGTACCCCCAGACCTGTGACGATGTGCCGGAGCTGGCCGGTCTTGGAATCAGCGCCAGGGAAATTTTCCGGAAATACAGTCTGACGGAGCATTGCAGAGTCTTCCGCCGCAATGAGGCGGTGGAGCATGTGTACCGGGAACTGTACGGAAATCTGGCCAAACCCCAGTTGACCTTCCTGCGACTGAAACTGCTGGAGCTGCTCTATCACATTCAGGCCGACCAGACTGTTTTTGAGGAAAACTGCGGTTATCTGCCCAAGGCGCTGACAGAAAAGATCAAACATGTGAAAGATCATATGCTCCAGAATGAGGACGGACGGATCAGTCTGAAGGAGCTTGCGGCGGAACATGAAATCAGCCTGACCCAGTTGAAAGCCGGGTTCAAGCAAATCTATGGGGAGACTCCCTACGCCTATCTGCGCAGCTATAAAATGCACTGTGCGTCCCAGCGTCTTTTGGAGACAGATCTCCAGATTGGAGAAATTGCTTTGGAACTGGGCTATCAGAATCCCAGCAAATTTGCCCAGGCATTCCGTGCGATTGTAGGTTGCACTCCGGCCCAGTACCGGAGCGGCAGGAAAAACAAATAAGCGCTTTCTCAAATATCCCGCCTGACCGCGGGATATTTTTTTGACCTTTTGGAGCATTTGCGCCTTCGGCAGACTTTTTAGAGTGGAACAAAGAAATTGGATACCATATAATTATTGAAGGTTAGGTATAGCTAACCGAAGGCAAAAGAAATTGATCTTGAAAGGCAGGATTCTATATGAAGTCCAAGTTGACCACAAAAGACCTGATCGCGGCCGGCGCATTTGCGGCAATTTATTTGGTGCTGCTGACGGTTCTCGCAGTTATGGTACTGCCCATTGTTCCGGTGCTCTACCTGGCCACTCCGCTGATTGCCGGCATTGTATTGGGGACAGTTTATCTACTGTACTGCGTGAAGGTACCTAAAACAGGCACCATTTTCATCCTTGCACTGCTGGTGGGCGCCATTACTTCCATGGCAAGTATTTACCCTCTGATCGCCGCAGCGGTGTGGGGCGTGGTTGCGGAAGGGATCGCAGCGGGCAAGCGGAGACGTTCTCCCAATGCGCTGGCTGCCAGCTACTGCGTGTTCAATCTGACATCCATGGGGCCCTTTTTCTCCTTGCTGTTGGCAAAAGATGCTTTCCTCTCCACCTGCGTGACCTACTATGGCCAGGAGTACGCAGATACCATTGACCGCCTGACGCCCGACTGGATCATCGCCGTATTTGTTGTTTTGGCGCTGTTAGGCGGGATCCTGGGAGGCATGTTCGGAAAGAAACTGCTGAAAAAGCATTTCGCAAAGGTCGGAGCAGTGTGAACAGGCAGTTGCACCGTCGTTTTCACCCCGATCCCAGAAGCAAATTGGCCCTGTTTGTGGCGGCCTGTCTCTGCGTTTTTTCCGGGATGACCCGGATGCAGGAGATCGTCCTTCTGCTCCTCTGCATCATTGTTCTGCTGTTGTGTAAAAAAGCTGGAAGGGCGGTGGCGGTGGTTCTGCTGTTTCTTCTGATGACGCTGGGAGACCAATTGCTGGTGAGCCGGCTTTCCGGGGTGGCTCAGTATGCCGTGCTGTTGATCTGCCATGTGCTGCGGTTCCTTTTGCCGTTGGCCGTCTCTTTCTACCTGGTCACAAAGACGGTGACGGTGGGGGCTTACATCAGTGCCTTTACCGCCATGCGCCTGCCGGGGGTGGTGGTCATCCCCATGGCCGTAATGTTTCGTTTTGTTCCCACCATGACAGAGGAGTGGCAGGCGGTTTCTCAGGCTTTGCGCCTCCGGGGGCTGGGAGCCACGGGAATCAACAGCATCCTCCACCCCATGCGGCTGCTGGAGTATCTTCTGGTCCCGTTTCTCCTCCAGTGCTCGGAGGTGGTGGACGAAATGTCGGCGGCGGTTATGGCCAGAGGCTTTGACAAGGATCGGCCCAGGACCAACTACCTGGAGCTCAAACTGGGCGTACTGGACGGGGTTTTGATCCTTGCGTCACTGGCGGTCACAGTATGGAATCTGGCATTTTGAAAGGGGAGCGGCCCGATGATCCGGTTTCAGGAGGTTTCCTATACATATTTATCTCAGGGGCCAGAGGAAGTGCAGAGTCCCAGCCTGGACCACATTTCGTTCCACATTCCCAAGGGACAGTGCGTGGTGCTGTGCGGTAAAAGCGGCTGTGGAAAAACGACGCTGCTGCGCATCATTAACGGCCTGGCCTGCCATTTCTACCAGGGCAGACTGGAGGGGGATGTTTCGGTAAGCGGTATGTCGCCTGCATCCGCAGCCCTGCCGGAACTCGCCCGGGTGGTGGGCAGTGTGTTTCAGAATCCCCGAACCCAGTTCTTTCACACGGATACCACGGGAGAACTGGCCTTTCAGCTGGAAAACCAGAATATGCCCCGAGAACAGATGCGGCGCCGCCTGGACCAAGTGGTAGGGGAGCTGGAGCTGGAGGCGTTGATGGATCGCAGCATCTTTGCCCTGTCCGGCGGTGAGAAACAGCAGATCGCCTGCGGCAGTGTCTATGCGTCCATGCCCCAGGTTGTGGTGCTGGACGAGCCGTCCTCCAATCTGGACCTGGAGGGCATCCGAAAACTGCGGGGCTTGCTGGAGACCATGAAAGCCTCCGGTGTGACGATCCTGGTGTCCGAACACCGCCTCTGGTATCTGCACGGTCTGGCGGATCGCTATTTGCTGCTGGAGAACGGGAAGCTCCGTGGGGATCTTACGCCGGGACAGATGACGGCACTGGATCCGCAGACACGCCAGGCCCTTGGCCTACGGGCCGTGGATCGAGGGCAGCTGTTCTCCCTCTGTCCCCAGGCACGGCCGGCAGAACGGATGGAACCCGGTCTGGAACTGCATGGCCTCTGCTGTCTCCGGGGCCGCCGGGAAGTGCTGCATATCTCTCACTTGCAGATCCCCAAAGGGGCCGTCGTCGCGGTGGTTGGGAGAAACGGGGCGGGAAAATCCACCCTGCTGCTTACCCTGAGCGGACTGCTGAGGTTCCGGGGAACGGTGAGAGTCGGTGGGAAACCGGCAGCGCCCAAAGCGCTGTCCCGCCTGTCTTATCTGGTGATGCAGGAAGCGGGACATCAGCTGTTTTCCGATACGGTGCTGGGAGAGCTGACGCTGAACGATCCCGACATATCAGAGCAAGACGCACAGGAGATTCTGGAAGCTCTGGGACTTGCGGGGCTGGAAAGCCGCCATCCCGGATCTCTTTCCGGTGGGCAGAAGCAGCGGCTGTCCCTGGGTGTCGCCCTGGCCAGTGGCCGCCGACTCCTGCTCTATGATGAGCCTACCAGCGGCCAGGACGGAGAAAATCTGCTGCGCACCGCGCAGCAGATTACGAGCGCAAATCAGAATGCGGTCTGTACCCTGATGGTCACCCACGATCCGGAGCTGATCTTTCAGTGTGCCACCCACATTCTGCATCTGAAGGATGGAACACCCCAGGCGTTCTTTCCCCTGAACCGGGACGGCGCAGAACGTCTGTGGCAAATATTTGGAGCGTCTGAATTTGATGAGTTTGATTCTGAAAGGAGCTTGAACAACATGAAGCAGTTAAGCGTATGGGAACAGCTGGTGCAGCTGCCTTATCTCAACCTGTACGGTAAGGTTGTGAGCAGCGCTTTGGAGCTGGATCTCTTTACCCACCTGCAGGAGAAGAAAACCCCGGCAGAGCTGGCTCAGGCCATGGGGTGGAACGAGGCGAATACCGGGTATCTGCTGGCAGCGCTCGGTACCTACGGCTTTGTGCAAAAAGAGGGCGACGGCTATATCAATTCCCAGGAAGCCCAGAAGTATCTGATCCGGGGAACGCCGGACTATCTGGGCGGTTTCATCCATTTTTACGGACAGAACGAGGGCATGGTGCCCATGGATGTGAAAAAGCTGCTGACAGAAGGCCCTCAGCCCATGCCCCAGATGGAGATGGAGCAGAATCTGGACTTCGCTCAGTACGGCCAGATGCTCCGCATGTCCGAGGAGGGGTACCGCCAGCAGGAGATTTTGCGCATTGTCCGGGAACTTCCGGAAAACAGCACGATCCGCCGGGTGCTGGATGTGGGCTGTGCCGCCGGGCTGCTGGGGCTGGCCGTCATCGGCGACGGGGAGAACCGCTCCGGCGTGCTGCTGGATCAGATTCCATCTCAGATCATTCAGCCCTCGGTGGACGTCGCCGGGCTGGGAGAGCGGGTCAAGGTTGTGCAGGGGAACTTCCTCACCGATGATTTTGGCGGCGGCTATGATTTGATTCTGGCCGTATCCGTCATGCTCTTTGCCAAGGGCGGTATGGAGCCACTAATGAAGAGGTTCTTTGATGCGCTCAATCCCGGCGGCGTGCTTCTGGTGGTGTCCGAGGGGATTGCGGAGGATCTGTCCGGCCCCTGGGACATGATGACGGGCTATCTCCCCTATTTCCTCAACGGCATGGATCTTGCAGTACGCGCCGGAGAAGTGGAAACGGCAGCCCGGGCGGCGGGATTCACTAAAATTGAGAGCCGCACCGAACAGCTGTGCTCCGGCACCCAGGATATCCTTGTGATCCGGAAATAAAATGGCCGACAGGTCGATTTGTTTGCCTGAAATCCACAACGGGAGCGTCATCAGCACAAAGATGACGCTCCCGCTTTGCCATGGAAATACAAACACAGGGGGAGAACCTATGCACGAGTATTATCGAAAAAACAAGGGCAAACTGCAAAAGGAAATGGACGGGTATCTGAAGCTTGTCAGGTCGGAGATTGAGGAGGTTTTCGGAAAATCCTATCCCCAGGCTTTTGCAGAGATCTGGAGTTGCTATGAGCGGGAGATGCTGGAGCATTTTCCCTTTATCGGAGGGGACGGCAGCAGCGGCACCAGGAATTTGACCGGCTGCATGTTCTTTGTGGCTGTCGGTGTGGTGGGCAAGAAATATGGTCTCTCCACCAACGACTGGGGACGGCTGGCAACTACTTTGTATGAGCGTCATTTTGATCAAATGCCCCGCCTTCTGCGCCGGTTGGCTGGCGGACTGTTTAACCACTGTCCCGGCCTTGTTACGAAAGCGCTGAAGAAAAAGGACAAAAGGAACGCGGAAAACGCTGCGAAAAATCCCGGCAGCTTTTTGACGCAGACCATGGAACCCACAGAGGAGTATTCCATGATCTATCATAATCTGGTTTGTCCCATCTATGAATTCTGTAAAGAGAGAGGATACATGGAGTATCTGCCCTATATGTGCAATCTGGACTATGTCATGTTCCGAGCCTTTGGAGTTGCCTTGTATCGGGAAAAGACCTGCGCTGCCGGGGATGGTCTGTGCGACTTTAAGATCAAGCGGGGTGCCTCCATCCCTCCTGCGTGGCCACCTCATATTCTGGATGCATCCGATCCGCTCAAATAATCGTATCGAAATGAATCTGAATTCCCTTAATAATACGTTGCTGTTTTGCCCAATGGCAGAAAGATACTTCTGCAATGGACCACACAACTCTTGTTTGGGCATGTGTGCAGCGAACGGAGACGGACTGTCTTGCAGCGGTTCGTCTCTGCTTTTTCTGATTGTAAAAGCACCACTTAAAGTTCATTTAATTTTCAACATGGTATAATACATTTATCTAAGCATTAGAAGGCACTTTATGAAACCCAAACAACTCATCGCATCGTTTCTTGCCTTATCGCTGGCAGCAAGCCTTTGTGCCTGTGCAAAGGATGCCGAAACAAATACAGCGACGGATTCGTCTTCTCAATCTCCTGTGGCCAATGCAGAAGAGAAAGCCTATATTGAAGAAACCCTGAACCTCTCCAACAACGCGGATCTGACCTGGACCTACAACGCAGATGCCGATGCCTGGGTCATGTCCATCGTTTCGGCCGTGGCCTATCCGGAGCTTCCCGATCAACAGGGTGTCTCCGTCTGCGTCCCTGGCGCCTATGTCACCGGCATTGATACCGACGGGGACGGGGCTGCCGACGTGACCGGCGCGGATGCCGGTGAAGAGGCCATCAGCGGCTCCCTGGTCATCGACTACGAGGCGGAGATCACCAGCACCAATGGGCAGACCTACACCGCCGCCACCGCCCCTGTGATCCTGAACACCGGTGCGGCGGGCTACGGTTCCCAGAACAACTCCCTGGCCTCCACCACCTACGCTGCCGACGGATATATCAATGTAGCCTGCGGCAACCGGGGCAAACAGGACACGGCCACCGACGAGGACGGAAACACGTATTACACCGGCGACGCTCCTTCCTGCCTGGTGGACCAGAAAAATGCCGCCCGGTTCGTCAAGTACAACATTCTGCTGGGCAACCTGCCGGGCAGCGTGGACTATATGGTCTCCACCGGCGGATCCGGCGGCGGCGCCCACGCCGTAATGTTTGCGGCAACCTCCAACAATCCCGATTTCTACGACTATGAGATTGCCGCCGGCGCGGTGGGCGTATACTACACCGAGGAGGCGGCTACTCCACCGCTGTCACCATCGACGGAACGGAGGTTGAGATCTCCGATGGAGCCTGGGGCTGCATCGCTTACAGTGCCATTACCTCTCTGGCAGAATCAGATATGACTCTGGCCTTTGAGTATTATCTGGATGTCGGCTACGACTTTTCCACGGAGTTTCAGGCGCAACTGGCAGAATATCTGTCCGAGGCCTATATGGAGTATATCAATGAGCAGAATCTCTCGGTCAACGAAGCCGATGTGGGCTTTGACCTCAATAACGACGGAGATTTGGAGGATACCATCGCGCTGACCATTGAATACGATCCGGAAGCCCACCCTGAGACCAACGGCTACTACGGCACGTATCTGGACCTGTACCTGGCGGAATTTACCCAAAATCTCCAGTGGTATGTGGATAATCTGGATTATGCCGAGGATTGGACCTGGTTTGATGGGGACGGCAATGCGCTCAGCGATGAGGAAGTTGCAGCCATGACCAGTGAGGAGAAAGCGGAGGCTTTCCTGGAGGGCCGCTATGCCAAAGGCTCTTCCGGCGGTAAGGGGGACATGATGGGCGGCGGCCCCGGCGGAATGATGGGCGGTCGCGGTGATGGTATGGGTGATCTGCCGGATGGTGACCTGCCGGACGGAGAACTGCCCGCCGATCTGGAACACGGCCAGATGGGCCGCGATACCGGTGACGGCAACCGGGAGATGATCGTGGGTACCCCCGATGCCGGAACGACCCAGGCCGCGGGCAGCGGCGTGGACTCCAACAACTACGCCACTTATGAGGAAATGGTGGAGGCTTACCGCACTGACATTGAGAGCATCCAGGCCAGAGACGAATACGGCAACAACCTGGTGGAACTGTATGACCCCTTCAACTATATCGGCGCCGAGGGAACCGAGAATCCCACCTGGGTCAAGATCCTCTGCGGCGCGGCGGAGGGCGACATTTCCATGTTCAACTCCCTGAATCTGCAGATTGCCATGCTGAACTCCGGCATTGACGCCGAGATCGAATGGCAGTGGGACGGCGGCCATGTGCCCTCCGAGGTACTGGGCGATTCTTTCAGCCTGTATGTGGATCAGATGTACGGGGAGTATGTAGAGGGCGCCGCTACCATTACCAAAGCTGCAGCACAACCTCAGACCACCAACGGCACCGCCACGGAGGCCACCGGCACCGATCTCACAAGCTGGGTCAGCCTGACCAATGGGCAGGTCTCCTTCTCTCTGGCCGACGCAGCCGCATACCGCACCGCCGGCGCCAGCAAGGCTATGCCTGGTTTTGATGTCATTGACTACGGTCAGGAGGATTATGTGTTCGGCACAGCGGAGCAGGACGCCAGACACTGGGATCCGATTCTGCTGGATATCTTCGAAACCTATTCCGATGTGCTCGCCCCTCTGTTCAATAGCGGGGAGGCAGAATAAGATACTGTTCATGATCGTTATGTAGCAATATGGCCGGTCAAACCGAATGGTTTGACCGGCCATATTACTTTAGAAGCTCGCACCTAAGGTGGCGCTTATCGCATCCAGTTGATCCAGTCGGCGGCAAACAGATTGTCTTTCAGGCACACAAAGTAGAAGGCTCCGCTCATAGGTGTCTCTGTCAGCTCAAACCGAGCCAAGGTTCCGGACGCCAGTTCTTTGGATACTGCCGGCGCATACAGAAAGGAGACTCCCAAACCGTCTGCTACCAAAGACTTGATGGTAGAAAAATCGCTGATCGTCGCCAGATTGGGAAAGCTGCGCAGGGTGCGATTGTGACGGCGGAGTGCATCTTCAAAGATGGTTCTGGTACCCGATCCCGGCTCCCGGATCAGGATACGCTCTGCATCCAGTTCCTCTACGGTTACAGACCTGTCTGCAAATCGATGATCCGGTGCACAGATCCCCCAAAAGGGTTCCTTTCGATACAGGGTTGTTTCGTACCGGCTGCGATCAAAAAAACCTTCCAGCAGCGCAAAATCCAGCCGTCCCGCCTCCAACGCCCGCAGAAGCATCTGGGTGTTGTCCACAATGAGAGAGAAAGAAGCGCTAGGATATTCCCGCAGGAACTGTTCCACTTTCGGGGCGATCACAAACTCCCCTATGGTTTTGGAAGCTCCTATCCGCAGAGAAAGTGGTGTCGGTGCTACCATTGCCTCCTCAGCCCGTTGACTGTTATAGGACAAAGAACGGGTGTACTCCCGCAGTTTCACTCCCGCCTCCGTCAGTCGGAGTACCTTTCCCTCATAGGAGAAGAGACGGCAGCCATAGCGCTCCTCCAGATAGTGAATATGGTGTGTTACCGCAGGCTGAGTCAGGCAAAGCCGCTCTGCAGCCCGGGTGTAATTCATGGTTTCGCAGACGACAAGAAATGTATTCCACCTTGGGTCCAGCATGACACATCACCTATTACACAGATTTATTGTGACATAATAATTCTTCATTTTATTTTATCGTTGCTTGGCGCTATAATCAAGATACAAAAACGATTTGGCACGACGGGGCCGGGATTGAAAAGGCAACGTTCATAAAGTTCGATTTTTGCGATCAACAGGAAAGGAAGCGCATCATCATGTATGACATTATCATCATCGGAGCTGGTCCTGCTGGTATCAGCGCAGGCATTTATGCGGTCAGCCGCGGCAAACGCACTTTGATCCTTGAAAAAGCTCAGGTAGGCGGCATTATCGGCAAGGTTTCCACGGTCACCCATTACACCGCCATTGAGCGGCAGGAAACCGGCGCTACCTTTGCCAGCCGTATGAAGGAGCAGGCGCTCCAGGCCGGAGTGGAGATTGTCTATGCCGATGTCACCGGAGTGACTCTGACTGGGGAGACGAAATCCGTCGCTACTGACAAGGGGACTTATGAAGCCAAGCGGATCATTCTGGCAAACGGCGGTACGCCCCGGAAACTGGGCATTCCCGGCGAGGCGGAGCTGGCCGGCAAGGGTATGGGGATGAATGCCGCCCGGGACGGCGCGGCTTATGCCGGAAAGAATGTGTATGTGGTGGGCGGCGCCGACGGCGCCGTGAAGGAAGCTCTGTATCTGGCTTCCTTGGCCAAGCATTTGAGCATCATCCACTTTGAAGATCAGCTGGGCTGCATTGCCGAGTTCCGCCAGAAGGTGGCCGCAGCCGGAAACATCTCTTTGCGCCTGGCTTCCCGCCTTCACGCCGTCTACGGTCAGGATCAGGTGGAACGGCTTGAGATCGCCAACGAACACGACGGCAGTATCGAGACCGTGGAGGATCCCGGCTGCGGCATCTTCGTATATGCCGGTGTGGAGCCCAATACCCAGCTCTATCCGGAACTGACCTTAGAGGGCGGTTACATCCCCACCAACGACAAGATGGAGACCGCAATCCCCGGCGTCTACGCTGCCGGCGATATCCGGGTCAAGCAGGTGCGCCAGGTGGCTACCGCTGTGTCTGATGGGGCCATCGCCGCCATCAATGCTGCTATGTAACGGTGAGCCTTGCTACGTTTCCTAATTGCTGTTGGATTACGATTATAGAATTTCCCGGGACTACTCTCATGTGGTTCCGGGGGATTTTATATTGTCTGAGACAAATATAAAACCTACTTGAATTCCAAACTATAGCTCGATAAAAATAGTAGCCATACATTGTATTAAAAGTATTCTCTCTGTTCGAAATAAGTATGGTGAACAAAAAATATAATTTGACCAATGAATGTGCACAAACAGTATGAAACTGGCAATAAGAATTATTAATTTTAACAAGAAACTCTCTGTTGCTACGGGATAGTGGATGCTGTCAATTGAAATTTTGCGTGTTATTTTATAGCCCATGAACATTGACACAGCGCATAAAATGCGGTGGAGCCTGGATATGGCCTCCACCGCATTTTTATGTGATCTGCGCTTTTGAATCAGGAACAGCCTGCTGCTTGGGCTCTGTGTGAGTTCATCGCCAAGCGCATCTGCTCCATAGATCCAACCGCTCACGACAGATCGCTCTTATGTGGCTGCTGGCTTTTCAAAACTTTTCGGGCAGTTTTTTTGATGTTATGGCACACGCCAAGAATAGCGATGCAAAACAGCAGAGCCGCTAATCCATATCCAAACGACTGCATTGCCGTGTTCATATTCACGCCTCTTTTCTGACCGCTGCCGCCAATGAACTCAACCGAATAGTCCTCTTTTTTTATACGGCTCTTTCTGGATCGCTCCGACCTCATA
>NZ_AAXG02000010.1 GCF_000169255.2 Pseudoflavonifractor capillosus ATCC 29799 | reverse complement strand
CGGCTGGAGATCTGGTCCACTGCCGTGCCGTTTTCCCCAAGGCGCAGGGTGGCGGTGTAGAGATAGGGGTCCTTCACGCCGTCCCACAGGTGCACATTGGGGATGTCCAGGGTCACGTCAGCGCCCTGGCCGGTGGCCACGGTGGCACCCGCTGCGTCGGTGAGGATCACCTCCACAGTGGGGTTTTCCACATTGGTCCAGCTCTCCACCCGGATTTTGCCGGTGGTGCCGTCCAGCGCAGGGGTGATGCGCAGACCGGGACCGCCGAAGAAGTCCAGGTCAAAGTGGTGCTTGTTCGCCACCAGCAGCGTCACATCCCGGTAGATACCGCCGTAGAAGGTGAAGTCCGCCTTCTGGGGGTAAACCCGGTCGTTGACGCTGTTGTCCACCCGGACGGTCATGTGGTTCTCCGCCTGGAGCAGCCCGGCCACCTCCGCGCGGAAGGTGGAGTAGCCGCCGTCGTGGTGAATCACTGCTGTACCGTTGAGCTCCACGTCGGCGGAGGCGTTTACACCCTGGAACTCCAGGTATACCGTCTGGGTATCCGGGTCGAACTCAGGCATGGGAAACGTTGTCTCATAGGTGCAGGTGCCCCGCCAGTAGTCGTTTCCGCCGTCCTGTCCGTCAACCGCGTTCCAGGTGTGAGGCAGATTGATTGTCTCCGGTGTGCCTTTGGGACCGTAAAAGGTCCAGTTCCGGTTTAAACAAATGCTGTTTCGCATCAAGCCTCTCCTTCTTTCCTGTTGTGGAACTCTGCATGCATCGGCTCGAACTGCGTCCGAGCATTTCTAATCTTTGGTTCCAATTCCAATTTTAATCGTCTTTACACTGGGGTGCAATATGGCTGATTTGGAGCGGGCTGCCCGCAGACACCGGCTTTAGGCCAAGTCCGCCGCAGAATCAGGGATCCTGCGGCGGACATCTTCGGCTTCCGTAGGGCTGGGGCGCCCGCTTCTGTCTTACTGGTTGGACTTCTTCTTTTTGCTGGGCACCATGTCGGCCACCAGCAGCACCACGGCCACCACGCTCAGCACCGCCAGGGCGATCTGGGTCACGTTGAGGGCGGTCTGCCACCAGGGGGTGACGGTCACGATTCTGGTGTTGGCGCCGATGCCGTCCATGCCGCGGGAGTGCAGCACGGTGTACAGGATGCGGTGAGAGGACTCACGCAGTGCCCGTGCAACCTGGGCGTTGGGGGTGGAGCCGTCGGGACCGTAGGCGGCGAACTCGAAGCCCAGGTCGCCGCTGGAGGCGGTGTCCACACCGGTACCGGTGGTGCCGGGGAAGTTATCGGGGATGTCGTTGCCGGCCAGCACCTCGTGGGGCTTGCTCATGTAGTCGCCCTCGTACATATCGGTGACGGCAAAGCCGGTCATGCCGGCCTCACCGCGCAGCCAGTCGGTGAGCAGCTCGGAGCAGGCACCGGACCACACCGCGCCGATACGGTTGAAGGCGGTCATGACGCACTTGGCGTCGGCGTTGACGATGGGCAGCTCGAAGGCACGCAGGTAGATCTCACGCATGGCCTGCTCGTTGCACCAGGTGCCCAGGCCCTGCCGCTGCAGCTCCTGGTCGTTGAGGGCGAAGTGCTTGTTGTACACATACACGCCCTTGGACTGGATGCCGATGGTCTCATAGGTGTCGATGAGGCCGGTCAGGATGCCGTCCTCGGAATAGTACTCAAACACACGGCCGGCATAGGGGGTGCGGTGGATGTTCAGGCCGCTGCCGTAGAAACCGGCGTAACCGGCCCACATGGCGTCCTCACCGATGAGTTCGCCCACCTCCTGGACCAGCTGGTCGTTCATGGTGGCGGCCAGGATGCCGTTGCAGGGGTAGCAGGTACCGGTCTGGTCCTTGTCGGGGTCGTTGGTCTGGTTGGCGTAGCCGTTGGCACCGGCGGAGTACTTCTGGGTCACGCCGGAGGGGCCGTTGTGGTCCAGGGTCTCAGGCTTGCCGATGGACTCCAGGGACACGGTCATCCGCAGACCCACGGCGCACAGACGGGACATGTCCTCGTAGGTCAGCTGATTCAGCAGGTCCTCCCACATGGGATCGTCATAGGCGATCTCGCTGCCGTCCTCGTTCTGCAGCAGCTGGATGAGGCTGTAGCTGGTCTCATCGGAACCCATCACGGGCCACTGGTCGTCGTTCTCAGGGATGTCGGCCGCGTCCAGGATGGTGTCCTGATACATCTGGTCGGTCATGGACAGCTTGACGTAGTTGTCGTTCTCGCCGTCCTCGTTCTCGTCGGCCCAGAGCATCAGCGTGCCTTCCCAGTTGCTGCGGGAGACATAGGTCTCGCCGTTGTAAGTAATGGACTGGGGCGCGATGCGCTCGTCGATGATGGGCTGGGAGTAACCGGGCATGACGCCAGCGGCACCAGCCTCGAAGGCAGCGATGAAGGACTTGAGCTGGTAGTCAGCCAGGGAGTTCTCGGTGGAGTAGATACGATAGCGGCCGGTCTGACCGTGGCTCTCGAAGCCGTTGTAGGCGGCGCCGTCACCGGGGAAGTGCTTCACGGTGACCAGGACACTGCCTTCCACCATGCCCTGGTCGCCGTTCTGATAGCCGATAACCAGGTTGCTGGCGATCTCAGCGCTCATGTCCTCGCGCTCGCCGTAGGTGCTGTTGTTGCGGGACCAGCGGGGGTCGGTAGCCAGGTCGATCTGGGGACCATACAGGCCATCCACGCCCTTGGCCCACATGACCTCACGGTCGTACTGAGCATCCTCCAGCACGGCGTCGGCGTTTCCAGCGCCCAGAGAGGCAGCTGCAACGCCCTCAGAGTTGGGCAGGCCGTGGCTGATGGGGTTGGTGAAGGTAAAGAAGGGAACAGCCACCTCACCATTGGTGATGGCGTCGTACTCGCTGTACTGCTCCAGGCCGTTGTTGAACCAAACAGCAACCTCGGTCTCCGGATTATTCCGGATAACGAGCGTACGGAAGCCCTCGCTGTTCAGGTACTCAATGTTGGTGGCATCGGGATCTTCCTCTTCTTCGCTCTTGCCACCGCCGCCGAAGCCGCCGCTGGTGGGATACAGCTTCGTCCAGACGGGCTCGCCGTTCTCATCCACCACATCTTCGGTCTTGGTGCTCTTGGCGCTGTAAGAACCGTTATTGGCCACCTGGTGGGTCAGCTGCTCGTCAGTGAGAGCTGCGGCCATAGCCTCAGCACGGGTCTGATCATCCAGACGCCAGTCCTCGAAGTCATCCAGCTCCTGGTCGTTGTCCAGGTCGCGGAAGTACTTGCCGTCCTGGACGATAACGCCCAGCAGAGTCACACCGATGGTGGGGCCATCCTCGTTCTCGTAGAACACGGGCTCAAGGAACTTGGAGGTCAGCTCATCCTCGCTGCTCACAGTGTAGGGCGCAGGGATGTAGCCGTCCTCAACGCCGGTGCTCGCCGAGGGAGTGGGCGTAGCGGACTGGCTGGGACTGGGCGTATTCTCAGCCGTATTGGTGCAGGAGGTAGCCAGGGAGACCAGCATGGCTGCTGAGAGTACCAGGGGGACAATTCTCTTCTTCATGAATGACTCTCCTTCCTCGTAATGTGGCTTATTTCAAGCCTGTTGAAATGTATTATATTTGCGCTCTCTATTTTCAACAACAAACCATGCACAAGCCGCATATTTTTTGCACGAACTGCATCAGCGTGCCCGAGCACTATCAAGTGCAGCACAGCGTCATTAATTTCCCTTGATGCATCGTTCCTTCTTCATGGCATAAAAAAAGCGCCTGTATCAGCCGTAATTCGGCCGATACAGGCATAAAATATAGAGAAATTTTTGGTGCAGTTGTCTGAGGACAAACGTCTGTTTTCTTCTGTTGCAGTATGCTGTTATGTGGGCTGCCGGCTGTTGTCAATCAGCCAGATGGTCAGCTTGAACACTCCGTTCTCCGCCTTCACCTTCAGCTTTCCCCCGTACTTCTCGGCAATGGCCTGCATGCTCTTCATGCCGTAGCCGTGGAAGTCCTCCGCGTCGGGCTGGGTGGTGACGGGCAGGTCCTCCTCAAAGTGCAGCTGCCCCTGGAAGTAGTTGGTCACGCTGATGGACACCAGATCGCCGCTGTTGCGGATGATCATGCTGATCTGCCGCTTCTCCTCCTCCACTCTCCGGGCTGCCTCCACCGCATTGCCCAGGGCGTTGCCCAGCAGGGAGTAGACATCCGCCTCGGTGAGGAATTTCAGGCAGCTGCCGTCACCCAGAAAGCTCAGCTGAATGTGGTCCTTTTCACACAGCAGCGCCCGGTCCGCCAGCAGCACGTCCAGGGTCTGGCTGCCGGTGCGGTAGGTCTGGTCGTAGATGCGGATCAGGGACTTGAGTTCCTTCTCCTCATCGTCGGTAATGGGAAGGTGATAGTCCTCCAGCTTATGGCGGATATCATGGCACTTCATATTGATCATCTCAATGGTGTCCTTCCGCTCGGCCAGCTGCTTGCTGTCCTTCTTCCACAGCATACGCACCATCTCAGGTCAGTTTGGCCTTCTGGTATAGCTCAAACTGCATGATCAGGCACAGCAGACAGCATATGATGGCGTACAGGCTCTCCGCGATAATGGCACTCTCCGACCGCACCTCGCCAGTCTTGACCAGCCGGGTAATTCCCACGCAGATCAGCACCATTACCGCGCTAAGCAGGCCCAGCCGGAAGCGGAACTCCATGGTTTCAAAGTCCAGCTCAAAGACACCGATTCTTCTGGAAAAGGCCAGATAGGCAATCAGGCAGAAGGGCAGATAGGTGAGCAGCGCCCCGGTGAAATACAGGAAGGAATCCGAGGGCAGATAGGCGGACGGATTGAATTTCAGGGCAATCAGCTGCAAAATCTGATAAATCAGGTGCTGTGTGGCCCGTCCGGCACTGGCGCAGCCCAGCGCCTGCTCCCAGCTGATTTCAAAGCAGAAGTGGAAGAGCACCATCAGCATGCAGAATTCAATGAGATAATAAATGAATATCAGCAGGTTGGAGACGGACAGCAGCTGTCCAATCAGGCACACGCCCACGGCGCCTAGGCCCATGGAGGCAATAAACCGGATTGGAAAATACTTTTTCCGCGGGAAATTCATAAAAAAGAGGGAGAAACACATCAGGTTCTCAACATATACCAGGAGAAATTCATCCATTGTTTAAGTACCACCCACCATGTATTCCGCATAGGCCTGCAGGAATTTCTGCTTGTACGACCGGCCGATGTGGAGCTTTTCCTCCTCCACCAGCACGTCGTCGCCCACTACGCTGCGCACATACTGCATATTGACCACATGCCACCGGCTGATGGCGCAGTAGCTCTCGGGCAGCTGCTGGTCGATGGACTTCAATGTCCCCAGGGAGCGATACACCTAGTCCCGGGTATGCCAGTTGAGATAGTGTCCGTCCACCTCCACGTAGTATATCTTCCGCACCTGAAGGCCGATGGTCTCCCCCTCCGTCCGAATCACAATCCGCTCGCCTACGGTGCTGCCCACATGGGCCATAATCCGGTTGAGCTTCAGGTCCAGGGCAAAGTCGTTGACGGGCTTGAGGATGTAGTCAAAGGCCTCCACGGCGTAGCCCTCCACAGCATACTGCGCCATGTTGGTCACAAACACAAGGGTAACTCCGTGATCCATCCGTCTGATGGCTTTTGCCGCCTCCATGCCCGTCATATGGGGCATTTCAATGTCCATGAAGATCAGATCATAGTTTGATTTGTAGGCATTGATCAGCTTGAGCGCATCGGGATGCCGTGTGATACGGAACTCCAGCTGATTTTTCGATGCATACCGTGTCAGTGAATTCATGATGGTCTTTGCGTCCTGATCATTGTCCTCAACCACCGCAATATTGAACATCTTACTCACCTACCCTGTGCCCGTCCTTTCCCGGGAGACGGCCGCCGCGTACTTTTCAAGCCTGCACTGAACGGATTGCTCGCCTCGCTTATGTGGATTTTTATGTCGCTTTTTTGATTATAATATCACAATCCGCTGTGTGGGGCAATTGATTTTCCCTCCAATTCGGGGTAAGCGGCATTGCGGCCCACTGTGCTGCGGCTGCCGCCGCTGTCATGCATTGTCCGCTTTTACTGCCCGATTTTTCGCTTTAAACAAAATACGCCCAAACATTTTGGGATTTTATAGACGGAGACAGGCTGTCATGCTATGTTTTTTATAGTACCTTCCAGCGGTAATATAATTTTAGGAGAAAGAAGGCATAGATATGAAAAAAACTCTGTCCCTGCTGCTGGCGCTGTCTCTGGTACTGAGTCTGTTCTGTCTGCCTGCCGCGGCCGCCGGAACAAACGAAATTTCCGTTTATCTGGACGGCCAGCGTCTTACCTTTGACCAACCGCCGGTGGCGATGAACAACCGCACACTGGTGCCTCTCCGGGCCATTTTCGAGGGGCTCGGGGCTACTGTGGACTGGAACGGCGAAAAACAGACCATTCTGGCCACCAGGGGAGATACCGCCATCATGCTGCAGCTCGGCGTACCCAGCATGGCAAAGCAGGTGGGCAACGGGGCAATCCAGTACATCCAGCTGGATGTGGCGCCCTTGGCCATGAACAACCGCACGCTGGTACCGGTTCGGGCCATATCGGAGGCCTTTGACTGCCAGGTGCTCTGGGACGGCGCCGCCAACCGGGTGGATATCTCCACCGCCGGGGATAACCGGATGGTGTTCAATCCCATGCAAAACCCGGATATCTACTACGGCAATGCCATGTTTGACGGCAACACGCTCTACTTCTCCTTTGTCCGCCGCACTCAGGTGTATGTCTATGACGGCGTGAACCTCCAGGCCTTCAACGCAGGCGGCACCCCCATGAACATTCTGCCCCGGGACGGCAAGGCGTACTACTACACGGCAGGAGGCCAGGTGGTGTACTGTCTGGACACCGCCACTGGAGAGAGGACAGCCCTGTTCAACCAGTCCGGTGAGCTTGATATTGAGGAGATCTACCTCTACCGAAACTATCTTCTGGTCCAAAGTACCCATCAAATTCACGCAATCAACCTGGATACCAGGCAGTCCGTCCTGCTCCACGATGACGCCGCCATCACCAGCTATCTGTTCCTTGCCTGTGCCGGCGGCAAGATTGCCATCGTAGATACCGGCGGCTTCATTACCAAGCCCAACGAGGTGCCCTTCACCCTTCGTTTTGCGGACCCGGACACCGGCGAATCCCAGGTGGTCTTTACAACGGAGGAGTTCCCCGGCTCTCTGAACTACTTCCACGCGGCGGACGGCTCGGGCGTCTATCTGCGTCTGGGAGACGAGTCCTCTTATCACTTCTTCGATATTGAAACCGGGAATGAGCAGGCCATCTCCACCGATGAATTTGAGGAGGCCAGAATCGCCTATAACCTGGCCAATGACATTACCTGGACGCCCGATTGGTACTACGGCTCCAATGTCAACAGCGGCGTGCGACGCACGAGCCGGGATGGCAGCGGCATGAAGGAGATTCTGTACAGCGGCGCCGACTGCTACTACCTGACCAACAACCAGTCCAAGGTAGTCTTTCTCCAGTCTCCCGGCGCCACAAAGGCCGGTGCCAGCTCCTTCGGCAATTCCTCTGTCTATATCATGGATCTGAACGGCAACAATGTGGTGGAAATTATCAACAACGGGGAGAGCGGTACCGGCACATCCGAAAGCACCGGCAGCAGCTCCGAAAACAGCACGCCCCAGCCCACCACCTGCACCATATGTAACGGCAAGGGGTGGGTGGACTGCCCTGTGTGCCACGGCAGCGGAGCTTCCGTCTCCGGCGGCAACTGTCTCTTCTGCGGCGGCGGCGGCCTGCGTCAGTGCTCCTCCTGCCACGGCTCCGGTACCCTCTATCCCCATGTCTGAACGATAACTGTGCAGCCCCCCGGACCTTTGGTTCCGGGGGGCTGCACGTCTTCCAGCTGTCCAAGCAAGGATAACACGGAGCAGAACGCCGGCAGGAAGTGCCTTCACAGCGTCGAAGACACTTCCTGCCGGCGTCACAGCCCAGGCGTATCAGAAAAGGTATAGGTGATGTCAATGCGCCCATCCTCAAACACCAAAATCTGCTTAACGGACTCCGCCACGGTGACCCGATCCAGCGCGGTCAGTCTCCCCTGGCGGAGCAGCGCCTCCACCCACGGGTGCCGGCCGCTGTCCTCCCCACCGCCGGAGAGCTGCTCCAGCTGGGCGTTCAGCTCCCGCTCCTGCCGCTCATAGTCCTCCCGGTAGCGGAGAAAATCCTTCCGGCTGATAAGCCCCTCCCGGAAGTCCTCATAAGCCGCCTTTTTCAGCCGGTAGAGCCGCTCCACTCCCTCCTCCAGCCTGCCCCGCTCATGCTTGGGGCTGAGCATGGTCTGAGCATCCGTCTCATCCGCCAGCTTCTCCAAGTCCTCCACCGCGGCGAGGACACGGTTCAGGTCCTCCAGCACCACCTCCTCCAGCAGGCTTTGGGAAATGCTGTGCTTGCTGCACACGGTGGGGCCGTACCGCTTGTAGGAGCCGCAGCTGTAATAGATCCCTCCGGCGCTTCTGGTCTTCACCATGGCCCGGCCGCAGTCCCCGCATCGGAGAAACCCGGCAAAGGGACTCTGATTCTGCGCAAAGCTCAGCTCCCTGGTCCGTCTGCCCAGCAGCGCCTGCACCCGCTCCCACTGCTCCGGCGAAATGATAGCCTCATGGGTATCTGGCACCACGGTCCAGTCCTCCCTGGCCTTCTGCTTCGCCCGTCCGTGCATCGTCGCCCGCAGGTTTCTCCCCTGCTCCATGTTTCCGGCGTACATCTGGTTCTGTAAAATCCGGTGGATGGTGGCATAGGTCCAGTAGGTGGTCTTATCCATCCTGCGGCCGTTGTGGTACCGCTCCCCCAGAATCCGCTTGTACTCGCTGGGGCTGGGAATCCTCTCCTGGTTCAGGGTTTTGGCAATCCTGACCTTCCCGCAGCCCTCCTCGAACAGGTTGAAAATCCGCCGTACCACCTGAGCGGCGGGCGGGTCGATGAGCAGGTGATTGTGGTTTTCCGGGTCCTTCCGGTAGCCGTAGCTGGCAAAGGCCCCCACAAACTCCCCCCGTTCCTGCTTGGTGTGGATGGCGGAGCGTACCTTGTCCGAGATGTCCCGGGCGTACTGGGTGTTGAAGATGTTTTTCATGGGCAGCAGCATGTCGTACCGACCACGGGCGCTGTCCACATGGTCGTTTATGGCAATAAACCGTACCCCACGCGCCGGGAACTCCCGCTCCAGATACCGCCCCACCTCGATATAGTCCCTGCCAAACCGGGACAGGTCCTTGACCAGCACGCAGTTGACCCTGCCCTGTTTTATGTCCTCCTCCATGCGGCGGAAGGCAGGGCGGTCGAAATTGGTGCCGGTGTAGCCGTCATCCTGGTAGAAGTCCGCCAGGCGCAACTCAGGATGGACGGTTATGTACTGTTCCAGCAGCTTGCGCTGGTTGGCAATGCTGTCGCTCTCTGCCTTGTCCCCGTCCTCCCGGGACAGGCGCAGGTAGCCCGCTGTGATCCAGTTCTCCACGCCCCGCCTCCTTTCTTATGTAAACTTTAGCTTCTATGTGCACGGATGAGGGCCCGCAGCAAGTCCTCCGGCTCCCTTGTTCCATCAAACCGGCGGCATATCCGCCATGCACGCTTTTCCCCCGGTGTATTCCGCACTGTCACAGCGTGTCCTCCTCTCAGCTGTTCTTCTCCCATTGTATGTGGCTCCGATGGAAAAATATGCACTTCACCCGGCAAGGTAAAAGGAAAGAGCCCTCCACCGGCTCCGCCGCCTGTTTCAGGCCGGCCGGTGTGAGGGCTCTGTACCGCTCAATTGGCTGTGCTTTAATTTTCTGTCTGCCTCATGCTGTGGAGAAAGCGTTTACTTCTCCTGGCGCTGGATGATGTGGTCCTTGTCCTTGTAGATGGAGTTTGCAGGGATGACGCCTCGGACGCAGGAAGTGGGGTATACGATGCTGTGCCGGCCCAGGATGGTGCCCGGATTGAGGACCGAGTTGCAGCCTACCTCCACAAAATCGCCCAGAACGGCACCCACCTTTCTCCGTCCGGTGAATATATCGGTTTCTGCCTTTATCACCACCGAGGTCTTGTCCGACTTGATGTTGGATGTGACAGAGCCAGCGCCCATGTGGCTCTTGTAGCCCAGAATGGAGTCGCCCACGTAGTTGTAGTGGGGGGTCTGAACTTCATCGAAGAGAATGGAATTCTTCAGCTCTGCCGAGTTGCCTACCACGCAGTGGGCGCCCACCAGAGCGGAGCCCCGGATAAAGGCACAGTGGCGTATCTCGGTCTCAGGCCCGATGATGCAGGGTGCGCCTAAGTAGGCGGTGGGCGCTACAACGGCGGTCTTGTGGACCCAGACATGCTCCCGGGGCTGGCTGTACTCCTCCGGGGAGAGCTGGCTGCCCAGGGAGAGGATCAGCTCCTTGATGCCATCCAAGGCCTCCCAGGGGTACTGAAACTGGCTGAGGTACTCCCCCGCCATGGTGTGGGACAGATCGAGCAACTCGGGAATCGTGATGTTCATAGATATGGGACCTCCCATTTTCAGTTTGATGTCTATTTGCGGTTTCGCTGCATATTCGGCTCTGTACTCCAAAAAATCGAGTATCTTATGCCTCTTTATGTCACTCTACTGTATCATAGCACAAAGTACCGCAAAAAACCACTTGCATTTGATACTCCGAAATCAAAGGCAGTGCAAAACCTCAATATACGCTTCCCTTTCCAGCAGGTCACAGTGTTCTTTACCCGACAAATTACGGTTTAATTGTCTCGATACAGCGTAACGGCGACTAAAATGCAACATATGTTAATATCTTCAGCACAATATAAACGCAAAAATTGCCGATTATTATATGATTGAATAGCCTTTTTTGGAAGGAAGTGTTATAATACGGTTTAATAAAATTTATGTAACTTTTGCTGCATCATTTTAATTTGTAATATGTCCTCTCGCGAAAGACTCTTTGTTAGTCCACAGATGGAGTATCGACTGTACTATGAATATTAAAATATCCGTAATTATTCCAATTTATAAAGTCGAAGCATTTTTGGATAAAAGCATACAAAGCGTGCTATCACAGACGCATCTTAATTTAGAGCTGATATTAGTGGATGATGGTTCCCCGGACAGATGCGGTGAAATTTGTGATTCCTATGCACGGCAAGATAAACGTGTCACTGTAATTCACCAAACAAACAGAGGATTATCAGGCGCTCGAAACGCAGGTCTGAAAGCCGCTACCGGAGACTATATTGTATTTTTGGACGCTGATGACTACTGGGACGACAACACAGCTCTTGAGCGGCTTGTGGAATGCCTCCCGGCCGATGTTGTAAGCTTTGGTATGAAGCACTTTTGGCCTGAGAACGGTCGAGTTGTGCAAAACTGGAGTGACACTCAAAATTATCAGGATATACGGGGACGCGCGAAATATGAGCAGGTACGCTATATGCTGGAGAATGGCTGCTATATTGCGAGTGCCTGCAATAAACTGATTAAAAGATCGCTGTTTTCTGAGCAGAAGCTCACCTTTAGAGAAGGTGTTACCTCAGAAGATATTGATTGGTGCGCCCGTCTGCTAATTGCCGCCGGTACGTTTTCAGTCAGCCCGTGCTGTTTCTATCGTTACAGGCAGAGAGACGGCTCTATCAGCAAAAGTATAAGAATAAAAAACATCTACGACTTGGAAGAAAATATTAAAAGTTGTGTGAGCTATTCCAAGGAATTAGAAGATAATAAGGAATTGCTTGAGCTGTACTGGAACTATGTCTCCTATCAATATGGAACCCTTCTGCTGAATGCAGCTCTCGTCTGTAAAGAGGAGCAAAAATATGCTGTATCCGTACTTTCCAACATGAGAGAATATGCATGGCTTCTAAAGTACCATATGAACCGGAAAGTGAATGTGCTGTGGCGGATATACCAGGTAGCCGGATATGGCGTTTTATGTCAAGCATGTAGGATATATGCACTGCTCCGACACAGGCCATAGAATACAAAGAGGTTGATAGATGACATGCTCACAGTTTTTACTCCTACATATAACCGTGCCTACTGCTTGGGGCGCTGCTATGAGAGTCTAAAGCGGCAGACCTGTAAGAATTTCAAGTGGCTTATTATTGACGATGGCTCTACCGACGGCACTGATACGCTTGTGAGGCAATGGATTGAACAGGAGCAAAGTTTTGAAATCCGTTATATTTACAAAGAAAATGGCGGTCTTTATACGGCATATAATGCCGCAATTGCAAAGATTGACACAGTGCTGGCAGTATGTATTGACTCTGACGACTGGATGCCGGACAATGCAGTAGAAATTATTTTGCGTGAATGGGAACAGCGCGGAAATGAGAAGGTCGCCGGCTTGGCTGGACTCGACTGTCTTGCAGATGGCACCATTCTGGGCGATCCCTTCCCCGCACAGGAAACCATCAATTTAATTCCACTTGCAACAGGTCGGTATAAAATTAAAAACGGTGATAGAAAATTGGTGCTGCGGACAGAAGTATATCGTTCTGTCGCCCCTATGAAAGAGTACCCTGGCGAGAAAAATTTCAATCCCCATTATATGCACCTGCAAATTAGCCAGAAGTATGACTTTTTGGTTGTAAATCAGCCTCTCTGCGTTGTAGAGTATCAGCCGGACGGCATGACCAATTCTATCTTTAAACAGTATTTAAATAGTCCCAATGGTTTTCGGGACTACCGGATACTGGAGTTATCGTTCCCCCACACAGCTTTGTCCTATCGCATCAAAAAGAATATACACTATGTCTCAAGCTGTATTTTATCCGGCAAACCCTGTATCGCCGCTAGTCCATGCAAGCTGCTGACCCTATTACTCTACCCGTTGGGCTGCTGTTTTTCTCTGTACGTAAGATACCGCGGGAAAATAAAGGGATGACGCAATGAAGTCTATTCTATTCGTAATTCACGATCTGCACCATGGCGGTGCCGAAAAAGTTCTGGTAAATTTAGTAAACCACATGGATGCAACCAAATTTGATATCACAGTCCTGGCTTTATTCGGCGGCGGTGTCAACGAGCAATTTCTGTCGTCAAAGGTGCGTCTTCTCCATGGCCATATGCGAGTAATTCCTGGAAACAGTCATCTAATGAAGCTCTTTTCCCCCAAGGCTCTTTTCAGGCACTATATCAAAGAGAAATATGACGTGATTGTCTCTTATCTGGAAGGTCCTTGTGCCCGGATTGTCAGTGGGTGTCCGCAGGACGGGACGAAGTTAATATCCTGGATTCATATAGAACAACACACAATGGCACAAGCAGCCGCATCATTTCGAAATGAGCAGGAAGCACGACACTGTTATGCTCGTTTTGATCGGATAGTATGCGTGGCGAAATCAGTCGCAGACGATTTCAAAAATATATTTTCTTTGAACCGTTCTCCTGATGTCCTTTATAACACAGTAGAGAGCGACATTATACAAAAAAAAGCCTTTGAACAGCTGGATAAAAATATCTTTTCGGAATATGAGCAGAAGCTGGTCGGCGTAGGAAAACTGATGCCAAACAAAGGATTTGATCGGCTTCTGCGGATACACCGACGTCTCCGGTTGGATGATCGGCTCCCCGTGCACACCTATCTTCTTGGCGAAGGTTCCGAGCGCGCAAAGTTGGAGCAATGGGTCAATGAACAGGGCTTGCAAAGTTCAGTAACATTTCTAGGTTATCAGACAAATCCTTACAAATACGTCGCGGCCTGCGATTTGTTTGTCTGTGCTTCCCATGCTGAAGGTTTCTCTACTGCAGCCACTGAAGCTCTGATTGTTGGAACTCCTGTCATCACCACCCGGGTCTCCGGCATGGAGGAGATGCTCGGTTCCAATGGCGAATATGGCATTATTACAGAAAATGACGAAGAAGCCCTATATCAAGGCATCAGGGACATGCTGACTACCCCTGGCAAGCTGGAACACTACAAAGAAAAAGCCAAAGAACGGGGCAGTTATTTCAGTACAGAACAGACAGTTGCAGCCGTAGAAGAAATGCTCATTAAAATATGATATATTTTAGGAAACTCCTAATTCAATTCCCAATCATCTCCAAGATAGGGGTTTGACTGTACTATGGTACCCAAAATAATTCACTACTGCTGGTTTGGTGGTGCAGGAAAAAGTGAACTGGTTCAAAAATGTCTGGCCAGTTGGAAAAAATATTGTCCCGATTACAGTATTATTGAGTGGAATGAAGAAAACTGGAATGTAAACTATAATCAATATACCTATGAAGCATTTCAGGAAAAAAAGTGGGCGTTTGTCTCAGATGTGGCCCGGTTGGATGTCGTCTACCGTTACGGCGGACTATATCTTGACACCGATGTAGAATTGCTCGCATCTCCTCAAAAGTATATGGAAAGTGGTTGGATTGCTTTTGAAAGTCCAGTCATGCTTGCCACAGGCCTCGGCTTTGCTGCTGAGGCCGGAAACGTCTTGATAAAAGCTGCGTTAAAAGAATACGATGGGCGTTCGTTCTACAAAAAGAATGGCAGTCTTGATTTGACAGCTTGTCCCTATCGCAATACAAGCGCATTCAAAAAGCAGCTTCCATTTCTTAAAATGGGCAATACTATACAAATATTTCCAGAGATAACAATAATTTCTGAGGCTGAATACAAGACATTTGCCTGTCATCACGGCGCAAGCAGCTGGCTGGAAAAGGACTCAAAACCTCTGGAGCAAGGGTCATACAGAGACACGAAACTAAAGCAGTTTCTCCGTAATCCCCAGAGAATAAATTGGCTTGACAAGCATTTGCCTGATCTATTCTTCAGAGGATATGTTTTTGTCGCATACGACTTGCTAGAGCATGGTTTTCCATGGCTGCTCCAAAAGGCATTCAAGAAGTTTTATAGAAAGTAGGCTAGGGGATTGCGGTTAAAGCAGAGGATAAAAGAGCTTGTCTATCGTCTCCGTGGAGAGTATACAACAGAGCGGCTAATCTCTATGGGGATGCGGGTAGGGAAAAATTTTGGCCGGCTGAACGGTGTTATTTTGGACCCTTCCCATTGCTGGCTGATCGACATCGGTGATAACGTGACCATGGCGCCCCGGGTTCATATCCTGTGCCATGATGCCAGCACCAAAAAGTTCCTCAACTACACAAAGATTGGCCGGGTACGGATTGGAAACAACGTATTTATAGGTGCCTCTACCGTAGTACTTCCCGGTGTGACCATCGGCAGCAATGTGATAATTGGGGCAAACAGCACTGTGACACACGATATTCCCGATGGTGTGGTTGCAGTGGGAACCCCTGCCCGCATTTTGTGTACTTTAGATGACTATCTGAAAAAAGAGGCCAAGCGGATGGAGACGGCCCCCTGCTATGGCCCGGAATACACGCTCCGCGAAAGCATTTCCCAAGAAAAAAAAGACGAGATGCGCCGTGCACTTGAAAATGGAATTGGGTTTGTTGACTGATGAGCATGAAAAAAATCAGCGTTATTGTCCCAGCATATAACATTGAGCCCTATCTCGGCAGATGTCTGGACAGTCTCCTGGCCCAGAGCTACCCCGGACTGGAAATCATCGTGACTGACGACGGTTCGACTGACGGTACCGCGGCTCTTTTGGACCGCTATGCCGCAGAGCATTCCCAAATCGTCGCTATCCATCAGCCAAATGGCGGTGTGACCGCCGCGCGTCTGGCAGCTCTGAAGCAGGCTACCGGAGACTATATTGGTTTTGTGGATGGAGACGATCTGGCCGAACATGAGATGTTCCAAACTCTGATCGATGACGCGGAACACTACGGTGCGGATATTGCCCACTGTGGTTATCAGATGGTATTCCCCAGCGGGCGGGTCGACCGTTATTATGGCACCGGGCGTGTTGTGGAGCAGGATGGAGAAAGCGGAGTATTGGATCTTGTCCGTGGCGATTTTGTGGAGCCTGGTCTTTGGAATAAACTATACCGCCGGGAACTGATAGAGCACTTTCTGGCAGAAGGCCGAATGGATTGGACTGTCCGAATCAACGAGGACCTGTTGATGAACTTTCTGCTCTTTTCTTTGGCGAAGAAATGCGTATTCCGGGACAAATGCCTCTATCATTATATGCTACGGAAGGGCTCTGCCAGTTCTGCCAAGGTACAGGCCTATAAGCTGTTGGATCCACAGCGGGTTATGCAGAGAATTTATGAGGAGACAACGGGCCTGGTTCAGCTTCACCAGGCTGCCTATGTGCGATATGTTCGGGTACTGTTGGGGAATACCACTCAAAGCACATGTCCTGAAGTATCCCAGCAGGCCCGTATAGAACTAAAGCAGTTGATATGTGAGAAAGAGTACAAGCAGTTGTCCTGGAAAGAGCGCTATATGGTACTGGGTGCGTCAAAGCTGTTGCCGTTATATCGACTGGTGCGCCAGTGCTATGACCATGTTACCGGAAATGACCACAAGTACGATGTGGAGTGAAACTCATGATTAGCATTATCGTTCCTGTCTATAATGTCGAACCGTATCTGGACCAGTGTGTCCGTTCTATTATCGAGCAGACCTATACAGATCTGGAAATCATTTTGGTAGATGACGGTTCCCCCGACAATTGCCCTGCCATGTGCGATGCATGGGCTGAGAAAGACCGCAGAATCAAAGTTGTCCATAAGCAAAACGGTGGTCTTTCTGACGCGCGGAACGCAGGCATGGACATTGCATCCGGCGAGTATATCGGCTTTGTGGACAGTGACGACTGGCTGGAACCTGATATATTAGAATCTGCTCTGAAGCAACTAGTGCAAGCAAATGCAGATATCATTGCTTTTGGAGCTATATGGGAATATTCTGAAAAGCACGAAATTCCTCATCCTTTGGAAGACAACATCTACTGCGGAAGCGAACAAATTTTACGGGCATATTTTTCCGAATGCATGACTCTCACTATTGTAGTAAACAAACTCTATCGGAAAAATATTTTGGATGAAGTTCGATTTTTAAAAGGAAAACTTCATGAAGATGAATTTTTTACATATAGAGTTTTGGCAAAAGCCAACACAGTAGTCGTTTGCAAAAAAATTGGATATCACTACCGACAGCGTGAGAACAGCATTATGGGAACTCAATATCATCTGCGCCATCTTGATGTACTGGAGGCAATGGACGAGAAACTTACCTTTTTGGAGCAGGAGTTCCCGTCCCTTCTTCCACAGCAACGGAGAGCACAGATGATGACCTGTCTGAGTCATTACCGCAGCATTTTGATGAATAAGCATGTCGATCCAGATAGTGTTGGTCGCAACAAAATCCGGCGTTATATAAAACGCATTGGCCTTCATTGGTCAGATGTAAAAGGATGCAGAATAAAAGAAGCGGCACGGCATCTAGGATTTTATCTTGCGCCCGGTTTTATAGCGTCTCTCTATAACTATTTTCGGGATAAGCAGGTGTAAAAGATGGCAGATCTATGGAAGAAAATGCGGCGAACAGCCACTAAAATCGGTCAGGATGTAAAGCAGGATCTGACCTATTTTACCCCTGGCCTGGCTGTAACCCATGCGCTGGCTGATCTTCCTCTGCGCGGCAAGGCATTCAAGCCATTAACAAAGTGGATTCAAAAGCAGCGGGATAAAAAAATATTGCGCTACCTTGACGAGCGCTATGGCGAACTCATCCAGTCGATTGATAAATCCGAACAGCCAGTCTTCAAAAATGCAGTTCAGGGCAGTGAACCTATATGGGTCTGCTGGCTCCAAGGAGAGGAGAACGCCCCCCCTCTGGTGAAAAAATGCCTTTCCAGCATCCGCAGAAATGCGGGGAGTCATCCGGTGCATTTGCTTACGGAGGAGAATCTCTCTGACTATATCTGTCTGCCAGAAGTTATTAGAAAAAAGCGCAGCAAATCAGCAATTCAATCTGCTAATTTTTCAGATATCATTAGGGTTATGGTATTGCGTGAGCATGGTGGACTATGGTTAGATGCAACTATTTTTTGTACAAAGCCTATTCCAGAATGGTACTTTAAAAGAGATCTTTTTTCCTGCCGTGGCCCCGTACAAGACAGCAACTATATTTCTAGGTATCGTTGGACTTCATTCGTCTTAGGCGGAAAAAAGAGTTCTATTTTTCTGAAAATAATGTCAGAGCTTTTTTGTGAATATTGGAAAAGAGAAGACGCTTCCATTGACTATTTGCTAGTTGATTATTTAATAGAACTATCTTATCGCAGATCTAAAAAAATACGTCAAATGATCGACACCCTTCCAGAGAACAATCTGCAGCGTGATGACTTGGCAGCCTGCATGAATCAGGCTTTCTCTCAGCAAAAATGGGATGACCTGATGGCCTCGGATACCGTGCTGTTCAAGCTCTCCTGGCGGGAGCCGTGGACAGAAGAGACTTCCGATAACAAGAAAAGCTTTTACGGCTTTTTCCTGGAGTGTGAATTCATATGATTCCTAAGGTTATTCACTACTGTTGGTTTGGCAGAGGCGAAAAGCCGGAATTGGTACAGAGATGCATTGAGAGCTGGCGCAAATTCTGCCCAGATTATAAAATTGTCGAGTGGAACGAAGACAATTTTGATATATCCTGCAATCGTTGGTGCAAAGAAGCATATGAATTAAAAAAGTGGGCATTTGTATCAGATTACGCCAGACTAAAAGCAGTTTATGATCATGGCGGTATATACCTTGATACAGATGTGGAATTAAAAATGCCTTTACCCAATGGAATGTTCAAAAGCAAGGCTTTTTTCTTTTTTATGGGTGTGCGAAATATAAGTACAGGCTACGGCTTCGGCAACCAAAAACAGGAATATATCTTAAAGGCTCTTATGGACGACTACAATACCCGCTCATATATCCATGAGGGAGCTGCCAATACCGAAATAAACACTGCACGTATGTCGAAAGAACTTCCTTGGCTAAAGCGCGATGGAACACATCAGGAGAAAGATGATATTGTAATATATTCAGAAAAGGAATTTGTAAAATTTGCAGAACATCACGCCATGCTCTCATGGAATGATGACCGCTATGTAGTAGAGCTTTGTAAGAAAAATTCTGTAAAATATCAAAGAATAACTTCACTCTTGAGAAACCCCAAAATTATGCAAATGCTAGAGCAAAACGGTGAAACGAGGCTTTCCCGGCTATATATTATTTTTGCATATGATTTTTGGGATTACGGGCCCAGCTATTTTATAAAACGACTCTTAAAGCGGTTGACAAAAAAGTAAACTCTATAAAACTTGAGATATATCAGTACCTTTTAATTAAAGCAGCATTGTCAAAATTTATGGCTTCTTCCTAAGAACTTTTTGAGGAGAAAAAATATGATTGTATATGCAATCCCATTTCGTGCACCGCAGACAGCAAACAATTGGGAAAAGTGCGTAGAGCGCCTAGAGCATACCCTTCAATCTATTTTTAATCCAGCAAACCACGCTCCATTTTACTGCATCGTTGCTTGCAATCAAATTCCAGATAAGTTGCGCGGAAAATATGATAAGCGCTTGATATGGATAGAATTAAATCTGCCTGCGCCAGGCTGTTGGATTGAAATGGCAAGAGATAAATTCTGGAAGCTTACAGAAATTGCCGTATACATTCGCAAAATACTGGAAGAACAAGCGCATCCCGAACAAGGAATTTATGTAATGCCAGTTGACGCGGATGATTTGTTGAATTACCGAATTCCAGAGTACTGCGTACAGCACCCCGATGAAAACGGTTTTGTCTCCAAAGATGGCTATATCTGGCAGGAGGGAAATAAATTCTTTCGCATTTACCCTCAACTGCATACATACTGCGGAAGCTGCAATATTATAAAAATGTACTTGGATGATTTGCCTGAAGATATGCCTTTTCCTGCACAGTTATGTCATGACCAAGAGACCGCTGGAATCTTGAACAGCAGATATCCGATTCGGTACGATCACCATACCGTGGTAGCACGATACAAGGAAATGGGGCGTCCTTTTGCAGTACTTCCTTTCCGTTCCACTGTCTATGTGCGAGGGACCGGAGATAATATTTCTTGTATTCCTAAAGTCTCCCTTGACGAGGCGCAATCACTAAAGCAAAAAGATAGATTTCATCCCATTGCATTTTTAAGAAGTATTAATATTTTTCGTATAAAGCCAATCACAAATAAAATAAAAAAGAATTCAGAATAAAAGGATGGGCCTAGTCCCAGGAATAGCAGATAAATGATTCTTTCAATTATCGTGCCCGTATACCGGGCGGAACGCTGTATTTCAAATTGTATCACCAGCATACTCGCCCAAGTTAATGGAGATTTTGAGTTAATTCTGGTAGATGACGGCTCTCCGGATCGGAGTGGCCAAATTTGTGATAGTTGGGCAGAACAGGACAGCCGCATACAGGTCATTCACAAAAAGAATGGTGGCGTATCTTCTGCTCGCAATGTGGGACTGGCAGCCTCCAAAGGGCAATATATTCTATTTGTCGACAGTGATGATTATGTCGAACCGGAATATGCTTCCTCCATGTTGACTGCTGCAAAGGAAAATCCTAATTGCGGCCATATTTGGTGTGGCTTTCAGACTGTCTCTGACTACAATCACTCAGATGCAGCACCCAATCTCAAAACAGATAAAGACATGCTGCAGTTTATGCGTAGTGAAATCATGACACTTCACGAATTGTGGCTGGATACCGGACCATGGAACAAACTATATCGGAGCGACATAATCCGTCAACACGGCATTCACTTTCCTGAAGATATGTCTCTGGGAGAAGATTGGCTGTTTAATCTTCAGTATCTGGACGCCTCCCCTTCTGAATGTATATTGGTTGTCACAAAACCTCTCTACAACTATGTCCGCACAGGACAAGCAAGCTTAGACGAGGGATATCGACCTGATATGCTGCAAATATACCGCAAACTAAACGGCGAGTGCGAGAAATATCTCAAAAAATGGTCAGTTCCTGCGGAGCAAATTCAGAAATTTTATAACAGCCGCTTTTATACTTATGAGAAAGTGCTTTTCAACACATTTCGCAATCCAAATAGCACTAAAAAAGAAAAATACCGCTGGAATCGCCATCTAATGAGAAGTGAAGAATTTAGAAATGTGCTTTTGGCGCGAGATTGCTGGGTTCATCCGCTTTATATGCTGGCCTATCGATTAGGCAGCTATCGACTAATCGCTGCCTTCAACGCACTGCGAAAGGCAAAGCAGCGGCTATGATTTGTGAGGAGAAAAATCATGTTCCATCCATACCAAGCCCTGATAAGTCGGGCACATACATGGCAGAGTAAGCACTTTGAGCGAACCGCCGCAGGGAAAAAACTGGAGCAGTTCCGCAATATTCACCAGGGCGAGAGCTGCTTTCTGATTGGCAACGGGCCCAGCCTTCAGGCACAGGACCTGACCAGAATCAAGGAACTGGGAATTCCCAGCTTCGCTTTCAACCGGATTTACTACATATTCGACCAGACGCCCTGGCGTCCTGACTACTACATCTCCCAGGATGAGCAGATGCTGGCAGGCTGCGCGGAGACGGTCAACAGCCTAGACCTGGCACACAAGTTTATCCCGGCCAATCTCCGGTGGTACTTTGACATTCACATCAAAGGTGCTCATGACTTCTGGCTTGAGGGAAAGCGGGACGGTGCCTTCTGGTTCAGCGACGACTTTGCCCACTCTGTCTGCTGGGCTCAGACTGTGATGTATACTGCGGCTCAGCTGGCCGCCTATATGGGCTTCCGGGATATCTATCTCATCGGCGTGGACCATCATTTCCGTGTCAGCAGGGATATCAACGGGAATGTTGTGGTAGATAACTCTGTGAAGGACTACTTCACGGAGGCATACAACCATGACCGGGACAAGCTAGTCATCCCCAGCACAGATGAGAGCACTGCCACCTACATTGCCATGAAAGAGCACTGTGATGCTCGGGGAATCCGGGTCTATAACGCTACCCGCGGCGGCAGGCTGGAAGTCTTCCCCCGGGTGAATCTGGATGAGGTCCTGCAGACCGGATACATAAGGAGCCATTGAGCATGTTAGAGAAAACAACCCAAGAATCTGAATATATCACAGTAATCCGACCCAAAAACGGACTTTTTGATTTAAATCTGAAGGAAGTATGGAGATACCGGGATCTTATCTGGATTTACACCAAGCGCACCTTTGCGCTTACCTATAAGCAGACCGTACTGGGACCCATCTGGATCTTCCTCAATCCTTTTATTACGTCCCTCATCTACGTTCTGGTATTTGGCGGTATCGCCGGTATCCCTACCGACGGAATTCCCCAGATGCTGTTCTACCTGGGCGGCAATGCCGTCTGGACTTTTTTCTCGTCCAGCCTGACCAAAACTGCCACTACCTTTACTGCCAACGCCAACGTGTTTGGCAAAGTCTATTTTCCTCGGTTGACATTACCTATCTCCACCGTTCTGTCCTCGGCCATTAATTTTGTGGTGCAGATGATACTGTTTATGGCCTTCTGGATCTATTATCTGGCTGTTGGCCAGATTCACCCCAACTTTGCCGCAATTCTGGCTCTGCCACTGGTGCTGCTCCAGGTAGGCGCACTGGCACTGGGCTGCGGCATTATCATCAGCAGTCTGACCACAAAATATCGGGATCTGGCCATTTTGGTCACCTTTGGCGTACAGCTGTGGATGTACATTACTCCGGTGGTCTATCCTATTTCTACCCTGGGTGATGGCCTGCTGCGTACCATTCTGCTCCTGAATCCGGTTACCTGCGGCGTGGAGGCCTTCCGCTACATGTTCCTGGGCCAGGGACTGGTAGACCCTGTATGGTGGTTGTGGAGCATCGGCATTACGCTGGTGGTTCTGCTAGTGGGCATCGTGCTGTTCAGCCGGGTAGAAAAGACCTTTATGGATACCGTGTAAGGAGAAACGCATGGAACGGGAAGCAGTCATTCAGATTGACGGATTGAAAAAACAGTATAAGCTGGGGCAAATCGGCGGCGGCACGCTCCAGGGCGATTTACAGAGCTGGTGGGCCCGTGTTCGCGGTAAAGAGGATCCTAACAGCAAAATCGGTACCGACCAGCGCAGCAACGGCAAAACCTTTATGGCACTCAACGGCATTGATCTGACCGTGTACCGCGGGGAGGCTCTGGGTATCATCGGCCATAACGGTGCGGGAAAGAGCACCCTGCTGAAGATTCTCAGCCGAGTCACCGCACCTACCGAGGGCGAGGTGCGTCTCAAGGGGCGGGTAGCTAGTATGCTGGAAGTTGGCACCGGATTTAATGGTGAGATGACCGGCCGGGAGAACATCTATATGAACGGCGCAATTCTGGGCATGACCAAGGCCGAGGTTGACGCCAAGATGGAGCAGATCATCGACTTTTCCGAGTGCCGGGAGTTTATCGACACACCGGTAAAGCGCTATTCCAGCGGCATGTATGTGAAGCTGGCTTTCTCTGTGGCAGCCCATCTGGACGCAGAGATCATGATTATGGACGAGGTCCTGGCTGTTGGCGATATGAAGTTCCAGCAAAAATGTCTGGGCCGTATGGGGGATGCTGCCGGTAATGAAGGCAGAACTGTCCTCTATGTAAGCCACAATATGAATACCATCCGCCAACTCTGCACCCGCTGCGTGGTACTGGACCAAGGCAGGGTAATCTTTGACGGCGATGTGGAAGAGGCAATTCAGATTTATATGGACCAAAGTCGCGTCAATATGGGGCAGGAAATTGATCTGACTGCTTTACCGCATCAGGGAAATTCTCTTGGAAAACCGGTTACAATGAAGCGTTTCCGGTTCTCTGACCGTGAATGGCCCAGTTTCCGTGCAGATGATCTGCTGAGGGCGGAATTAGACTTGCAAGTAGATGAGCCGAAAGAAAATCTCTGTCTGAGAGCCATCATCTACCATAGAGACGAGGTTCCTGTATGTATGGGTACAACTGAACGTGGAACAATGTCGCTTGCAAAAGGAGAGCAGAAATTCAATCTATGTCTTGATACCCGCTTTCTTGCTCCAGGCAGCTATTACATGAAGCTCGCTCTTTATTTGGTCAATGACTTTGGGACAGAATCCATCGTGGATGTAGTAGATAAAGCAGTCTGGTTCGAAAAAGAAGAGACCGGAACAGAAAATCAACTTTCCTGGCTGCCACGGTGGTGGGGGCATGTCCGCATGCCGAAGATACAGATTTCGGAGATAGTATAATCATGTATAAAGAGATTAGAGGTACTCTGGCAAAACAGAAGGACAAATTCTATTACTTTCTGGCTTTGCGGCGCCCGCGCGGGAAAAAAGCATTTTTGCTCGGAACACCTTTGCACAGGAATTTAGGGGACAGCGCGATCACTTTAGCTCACATTGCTTTTTTGAGGCAGTGTGGATATACGGAACCAAAAGAAATCAATTTTATTGATAGTTCTGGATATTATCGTACCACAATTCGAAAAGCAATATGGAAGCACGATATTCTCTCCTTGCTCGGCGGCGGTAATATGGGCGACCAGTGGTTTTCAGAGGAGCTTTTTCGTCGGACTGTATTGAAAGATTTCCCGAGACGAAAAATTCTTATTTTTCCTCAGACTATATACTATACCAACACAGAAAACGGGCGAAAAGAGTGTGCTGCTTCTGTTGCCTACTATAATGATCCCCGTATCACACTGGTTGCAAGAGAACGTCCCTCTTACGCTGAGATGAAGCGGCTCTATCCAAAAGCAAATGTTTTGTTAACTCCTGATATTGTACTTTCACTGCCTATGCAGCGTTTTGATACAAAGCGTGAGGGTATCCTACTCTGTTTGAGAAGCGATGCTGAGAAAAGTCTTGGAAAGGCTGAAGAAGATAGTATTAAACGGGTAGCTGAAACAACAGGACTGACTGTTACCCGGACAGATATGGTGTCAGAAGAGCCCATTACAATGGAAAATCGCAGCGCTGTTGTAACAAAAAAACTTCGTTCTTTTTCTTCTGCAAAGCTGGTTATCACAGATCGCCTTCATGGGATGATTTTTGCCGCAATCACCGGAACCCCCTGCATTGCGTTTTCCAATTATAATCACAAAATACGTGGAACCTATGAATGGCTCTCCTATCTGCCATACATTAAATTTGTACAGAGTGTAAAAGACGCATCTGCTGTCTTACCTGAGCTTCTGCGTATGGAAAACTGCGTTTATGACAACACACCATTAAAACCTTATTTTGACCAACTGGCAAACATGCTCCAAGAGCAGTGAGGAGGGGTATCCTTGGCAGAGATATCTGTAATTGTCCCTGTTTATAAAGTGGAGCCCTATCTGCGGCGCTGTGTAGATAGTATCTTAGCCCAAACATTTGCTGATATTGAGGTCATTCTGGTAGACGACGGCTCTCCCGACGGCTGCCCGGCTATCTGCGATGAGTATGCACGGCAAGATGGTCGTGTAAAGGTAATTCATCAACAGAATGGTGGTTTGTCTGCTGCACGAAATGCAGGACTGGACTGGGTATTTGCCAACAGCGATAGTCAGTGGATTTCTTTCGTAGACAGCGATGACTGGGTGCATCCCAGATTTTTGGAGTACCTTTACAGAGCGGCGACGGAACACAACGTCCAAATCGGTATATGCAATGTAAAAGAAGTATCAAGCTTCACAACAGCAGATGATGTTTTGCCTTATAGCGTCCATAGTGTAGAAGGCTCAATGGATTTTTATAGCGAGAATTACTTTCTGGGAACAGTGGCCTGGAATAAGATTTATAGTAGAGAAGTCTTTTTGCAGGAAAGGTATCCTGTTGGAAAGTTACATGAAGACGCATTCTTGACCTATCGTCTTTTATATCGTGTCTCTAAAATAGTATATATCAACAGCATGCTGTATTATTATTATAGAAATGAAAACAGTATCATGCACTCTCCGTATTCGCTTTCTAGAATAGCTGAAGTTGAGGCGGTAGAAGAGCAGTATCAGTTTTTTATAGAACATGGCCTGGAAAAGAACATACTACCTTCGAGAGAAAAATTAATATATAAATATACAGAGCACATATACTCTCTTCAAAATATGGATAATAAATACTCCTTAGAAATTGCACATAAAATGAGGAAAAAGCTGCGTATACTTTTAAGGCAGTCGGGCAGGAAAATAATAAAAGTAGAAAATAACATGTGGTATTTTGAGGCAGCCTATCCAAAACTGGCAGACTGCTATTGGAAAGCAAAACGGCTGAAATTTTTAGTCTGTACACAGGGAATTGTGCATACCGTCAGCAGGATTATTGCGAGAGCTATCAAGAAATTGTAATGTTTTAGAGAATAGTTTAAAATACATGGTTGGTGGAGGAACTAAAATTGTCTGAAATCAGCATTATCGTTCCTGTTTATAAAGTGGAACCATACCTGCGGCGCTGTGTGGACAGCATCCTGGCCCAGACATTTACCGATATTGAGGTAATTCTTGTGGATGACGGCTCTCCCGATAACTGCCCGGCTATCTGTGATAAGTACGCCCAACAAGATAACCGGGTAATAGTAATTCATCAGGAGTACCAAGGTGTATCTGTTGCACGTAATACAGGACTTAATTGGGCGCTCTTGAACAGCAATAGTCAGTGGATTTCCTTCGTGGACAGCGATGATTGGGTTCATCCTAGGTTTTTAGAGTATCTTCATAGAGCAGCAACAGAAAATAATGTGCAGATTAGCGTATGCGACTATTGTAGAGAATCTATATATGAAGAGCCTAAAAGCAACGTTGAATATGACACGCTCAAAGTAACATCGCTTCAGCTTTATCAACATCTTGAGAAAAGCCTGCTCTTTACAGTCGTATGGAACAAGCTGTACTATAAATCTCTATTTGAAAAAATAAGGTTTCCTGTTGGTAAAATATCCGAAGATACATTTGTTAGCTATAAATTAATGTATAAATGCCCCCAGATAGTGTTTATTAAACACCCTTTATACTTTTACTATATTAATCAAACGGGTATAACAAGTTCTACATATTCTCCTGTACGCCTTGTTGAATTAGATGCGCTCAAACTTCAGCAGCAATTTTTTCACGAACAACAAGCGACCGACTGGGAAAAATCCTGTATAATTAGAACTATTAGAACATATGCGTTCCATATTCAAAAGTGTAGTGAATTTCCGTTACTTAAACAATACGAAACAAAATTACAACAGGAACTTCGCCGATTGTTGAAATCAAACAAGAAATTTTACAAGCTATCTCTTCCACGGGATGCTTGGATCTCTGAAACGGTGTACCCTAAACGAATGAGTTTCTATTGGAAAATGATGCGTCTAAAGGTTTTAATCTATAATGAAGGTATTGCTCATACAGCCCTTAGGGCATTTGTAAGAATAACAAAAGGAAAGGATCGTCTAAAGTGATCCCTAAGGTTATCCACTACTGTTGGTTTGGCCGGAACCCGAAGCCAGCATCAGTAAAAAGATGTATTGAAAGCTGGAAAAAATACTGTCCGGATTATAAAATTATTGAATGGACCGAGGACACCTTTGATATAGAGCACAATTTGTACTGTAAGCAAGCCTACGATGCAAAGAAATGGGCGTTCGCAACAGACTACGCACGGCTTTGGATTATCTATCAATATGGCGGCTTATATCTCGATACAGATGTAGAGATGATTCGTCCATGGGATACTCTGCTTACGCATGAATGTTTTATTGGGCGACAGCCCGGATTCCAGGTGAATACAGGTGCCGGATTTGGTGCGGTGGCAGAGCATCCTGTGATTAAAAGGATGTTGGATGACTACGAGAATATTCCGTTTATCAAATCAGATGGAGAGATGGACCTCTGGACTTGCCCCCATCGCAACAGCCAGTGGCTGTTTGACCACGGAATGCGGCACGATGACAGTTATCAGGAAGTAGAAGGCGTTGCAATTTATCCCATAGAATATTTCTCGCCTAAAGACGCCTATACGCGCGGAACCAAAGTTACAAAAAATACATATTCAATTCACCATTGTGACGGAACATGGAATCCAAATGAAACCAGAAGAGAGCATACAAAAAGATTCATTGTCCATAAAGTGCGGTCAGGTATGGATGCGTTTGTCCATTTACCAAACCGATTGTGCAGGTTCGTCCTGGGAAATGAACGGTATGATCGTTTGAAGCAAATCTTAAAGGAGAGATAGACTCAAATGAAAATCATCGGTATGATCCCCGCCCGTGGCGGGTCTACACGGTATAATAACAAGCCGCTGGCGGATATCTGCGGCCACCCCATGGTCTACTGGGTGTGGAAGCACAGCAAGGAGGTATCCTGCTTTGACGAGGTCTATGTGGCCACGGATAGTGAGGAGATCAAGGCCGTGGCGGAGGCCTTCGGCGCCAGTGTCATTATGACCTCTCCCGACTGCGAGACCGCCACCGAGCGGCTCTGGGAGGTCTCCCACAAGGTGGAGGCCGACCTGTATGTCATGGTCAACGGAGACGAGCCCCTGGTCCTGGCGGAGGACATCGTGAAGTGCATCCCGGAGGAAATCCCCGAGGACGGTTTCTATGTCTCCAACCTGATGACCGACTTCTCCAACCCGGTGGAGGTGGTGGACCCCACCAACCTGAAGATCGTCACCAACAAGGACGGCATCTGTCTCTTCATTTCCCGTGCCCCCATCCCCTTCCCCAAGGGCGACATGAACTACGCCTATCAGAAGTTTGTGGGCGTGGGTGCCTTTACCCGGGCGGCGCTGGAGTACTACCACAGCACTCCCAGAGGCCCTGTGGAGAAGATTGAAGAGAACGACTCCTTCCGCTTTATTGAAAACCGGAAGGACTGCTACTACATCAACGCCCACTGCAAGAGCCTGTCCGTGGACACCCCCAAGGACCGGGTGGCTGTAGAGCGGTACATGAAAGAGAGGGGGATGGCCTGATGTTTACCCTGTTTGCGGGCCCCTGCGTTATCGAGTCCGAGGAGCTGGTACTTCGCACTGCCAGCGAGATTCAGGAAATCTGCGGCAGACTGGGTATTCCCTACGTCTGCAAGGCCTCTTTTGACAAGGCCAACCGCACCTCCATCCACAGCTTCCGCGGTCCGGGACTGGAGGAAGGCCTGAGGATTCTGGACAAGGCCAAGCAGGAGCTGAATGTGCCGGTCATCACAGATATCCATGAGTCCTGGCAGGCCAAGCCGGCAGCCCAGGTGGCCGACTACCTGCAGATTCCCGCCTTCCTCTGCCGTCAGACCAACCTTCTGGTGGCAGCGGCTGAGACCGGAAAGGCCGTCAACGTGAAAAAGGCTCAGTTTCTGGCTCCCTGGGATATGAAGCATGTGGCAAACAAGCTGGAGGAGGCAGGCTGCCGGGAGATCCTGCTCTGTGAGCGCGGCACCACCTTCGGCTACAACAATCTGGTGGTGGACATGACCTCCATCCCAGAGCTGAAGAGTCTGGGCTACCCGGTGGTGTTTGACGCCACCCACTCGGTCCAGAAGCCGGGCGGCAAGGGTGACGCTACCGGAGGAAACCGAGCCTTTGTGGAGCCTCTGGCCAGAGCGGCACTGGCGGCCGGTGCGGATCACCTCTTTATGGAGGTCCATCCCGACCCGGACAACGCAAAATCGGACGGCCCCAATATGGTACGGCTGGAGCAGCTGGAGCACATGCTGGAGGGTCTGAAACGGGTATATGAGGCGGTGCATTGGGAATGACAGAGGCAGCATCAGAGGCCCTGACCTCCGCCCGGAGGCTGTTTGACACAGAGATTCGGGCGCTGGAGTCGGTGCGGGACAGCCTGGACCAGCGTTTTCTCGATATTCTGGAACAGATCGTGAACTGTCGGGGCAAGGTCATCATCACCGGCATGGGAAAGCCCGGCCATATCGGCACCAAAATTGCCGCCACTATGGCCAGCTTGGGTACGCCCGCCTTCTACCTCCACCCCGCTGAGGCGCTCCACGGCGACCTGGGCATGGTAGGGGCGGATGACGTGGTTCTGGCCATCAGCTACAGCGGGGAGAGCGACGAGGTCATCCGCCTGATTCCCTCCCTGAAGCTGATTGGCGCCACCCTCATCGGTATCTCGGGAAACGCCGACTCCACTCTAATCCGCTTCAGTGATTACAGCTTTGTATTCCCGCCCTTTGAGGAGGCCTGCCATATGCATCTGGCCCCCACCTCCAGCACCACAGCCGCGCTGGTACTGGGCGACGCGCTGGCGGTCTGCGCCTCGGAGCGGTATGGGTTCAATGAAAAGAATTTCGCCCTGTTCCATCCCGCAGGTGCTCTGGGAAAGCGGCTTCTGGTGCGCACCGGTGACCTGATGCACAAAGACGAGGGCAACGCCGTGATTCATCCGGGTGCCTCTCTGTGGGAGGCCATCGGGGAGATGAGCCGGAAGGCCCTTGGCATTCTCTGCATCGCAGATGGGGACAAGCTGGAAGGCGTCTTTACCGACGGCGACCTCCGGCGGGTTATGAGCCGCCGGGTGGACATCTACGGTGCACGGATTGATGACGTGATGACCCGCTCTCCCATTACAGTCGGCCCCGATGTGCTGGCTGTGGAGGCTCTGCGGGAGATGAACCGGCGCAATATCTCCGCGCTGCCCGTCCTGGATGGGGAGCGGCTGGTGGGCACCATCCGAATCAACGATATTACCGGAGCGGGGATTATCCTATGAAGCACTGTATGGAACGTTTTGCGAAAATTCGTCTGGTGGCCATGGATGTTGACGGCACCCTGACAGACGGGAAAATCTATGTGGGATCCCAGGGCGAGGTTATGAAGGCCTTCCATGTGCGGGATGGGTACCGCCTGGTCCAGTGTCCCCAGCGCGGGATTATCACCGCCATCATCACTGGCCGTGAGTCTGAGATTGTGGCCTTCCGGAGCAGGGAGCTGCACATCACCGAGGTCCGCCAAGGCGTCCGGGACAAGCGTCCCGTGCTGGAGGAACTGATGCGGCAGTATCAGTGCGCACCGGAAGAGGTCCTCTATATCGGTGACGACTGCAGCGACCTCACCTGCATGGAGCTCTGTGGAATCAGCGCCTGTCCCTCGGATGCCGATCCCACCGTGCGCAGGCAGGCCGACTATGTCTGTGCTGCCAGAGGCGGCGAAGGCGCTGTGCGGGAAGTGCTGGATCTGCTTTTTGATGCGAAAGAGGCTGTTCAGTCCTCTGCCGCAATGTGACATCACCCTGGGGTAACGAGGACACCCAGGAGCTCATTGACATTCTGGCTCAGTACAACGTGAAGGCCACCTTTTTTGTGGTCGGGGACTGGGTGGACAAATACCCTGAGTCCGTCAAGGCGCTGCACGATGCGGGCCACGAGGTCATGAACCACTCCAACACCCACGCCCACATGTCCAAGCTCTCCCGGGAGGAAATTGTCGCCGATGTGGAGGCCTGCAACGATAAAATTGAGGCGGTCACCGGCGTACGCCCCACGCTGATCCGTCCGCCCTACGGCGAATACAACGACACTGTCATCAGCGCCATCCGCTCCATCGGCATGGAGCCCATCCAGTGGGATGTGGATGTTTCCCAAACAGCTTCAAGCCGCTGAGCCGCAGACAATATTGCTCACGTTCAGATTGCAAGTATGATAAAACGAGCCCCTGCCGCTTGTGCGGCAGGGGCTCGTTTTTATGTATTGATCCGATGGCTCAGTCCTCGTCGGAGTCCTTGCTCTTGGGCAGGAACAGGCTGAGCAGCAGCGCCACCACAAACACGCCGGCCACGGCATTGCCGTTGAAGATGTCGCCCACGGCGGAGGGGAACGCGCTGAAGAAGTTGCCGTCAGTCTGGGTCAGGCCCACGCCAACGCAGAAGGACAGGGAGACGATGATCATGGTGCGGTCGTTAAACTTGCAGTCCTTGAGCATCTTGACGCCCTCATACAGGATGGAGCCGAACATCATCACGGTGCAGCCGCCCAGAACGGACTGGGGCAGGGAGTTGAAGAAGGCGCCCAGAGGCGGGAAGAGGGAGGCCAGAATCATAATCAGCGCGCCCATGAGGATGGTGAAGCGGTTGATCACGCCGGTCATGGTCACCAGGCCCACGTTCTGGCTGAAGGAGGTCAGGGGCAGGCAGCCGAAGCAGCCGGAGATGGTGCTGGAGAAGCCGTCCACGGCCAGGGAGCCCTGGAGCTCCTCAATCTTCAGGTCGCGGTCCAGCGCGCCCTTACACACCGCGGTGGTGGCGCCGGTGGTCTCAGCAGCGGAGACCAGGAAGACAATGGCGATGGTGAAGAAGGCGCCCAGGTCAAACACCGGCATGTGTCCGGTGAAGAACACGGGACGGGGCAGGCTGAAGAAGCCGATTTCACCCACGGTCTTGCCGATGCCGGAGAAGTCCACCAGCGGCGCCACGTTGGCCAGGGTGAGAATACCTGCCAGGATGTATCCGGCGATGAGGCCCACCAGAATGTTCAGGTTCTTGTACACGCCCTTGAGCAGGTAGCGGGACACCAGGCAGACCAGCAGGGTGAACAGGCCCACCACCAGGTGATACCAGGAGCCGAAGTCGGCGGAGCCGCTGCCGCCGCCCCAGGAGTTCATGCCCACGGGCAGCAGGGACAGGCCGATGGCGATGACCACGCAGGAGGACACCACGGGGGTGAGGAAGCGCTTCCAGTACCGGGCGCTCAGGCCCACCAGTCCCTCAAAGATACCGCCCAGGATAACCGCGCCAATCATACCCTCATAGCCCAGTTCGGGATTGGTGCAGATAATCAGAAGACTTCCAAGGAAGGTGAAGCTGACGCCCATGACGATGGGCAGCTTGGAGCCGATTTTCCAGATGGGATAGAGCTGCATGCAGGTGCCGATGCCGGCGGCAAACATAGCGCACTGGAGCAGGCGGGTGATCTCCACCGCAGTGAGGTGGTTTTCCGTCCCACGCACCAGGGCGGCGCTGCACACAATGAGCACCGGAGCAAGGTTGGATACAAACATGGCCAGCACATGCTGCAGGCCGAAGGGAATTGCCTTGGACAGGGGAACACGCCCATTGAGTCGGTAGATGTTTTCCGAACTGACAGTCTTCACATTCGCTTCCTTGTTTTCCATTTCGCACCTCTCATCGTCTAAATGCTAAATTATATTTTTCTTTACAAATAACTATTTTTTAGCCAAAGGTGGTAGGAAATCCCTCCGACTGGTCGTACACATCTCTCACAGTTTGGCGGACACTGACACAACACAGCCGGAGGGCTTAACAATTGGGAAAGGATATGGATTCAGGCGCTTCTTCTGGGGCAGTTATACCGCGTCTGCCTCGGCGTTCTTGCCAAGCCGGCGCAGCATGGTCTTTTTCACGGCGCGGAAGATGTTCTCATAGCCGGTGCAGCGGCACAGATGTCCGGACAGCATCTTCCGGATCTCGTCGTCGGAGAACTCCCGACCGGCGGCCAGCAGCTCCGCGGCGCTCATCACAAAGCCGGGCGTACAGAAGCCGCACTGTACCGCGGCCTCGTCGATAAAGGCCTGCTGGATGTCGGAGATCTCGCCGTTGGGACCGGCCAGGCCCTCCAGGGTCACAATCTCCTTGCCGTCGGCCCAGACGGCCAGATAGATGCAGGAGTTGAAGGTCTCGCCGTTGATGAGCACGTTGCAGGCGCCGCACTCGCCCACCTCGCACCCCTTCTTCACGCTGGTCAGGCGGAAGTCATTCCGGAGCATATCGGTGAGGGAGGAGCGCACATCCACCATCTTCTCAACCTTTTTGCCGTTGATGGTGCAGGATACCAGCTTATACTGATTAGGCATGGATTTCACCTCCCGAAAGACGGATTGCCTCCCTGAGCCCCCGCTCGGCCAGCACCACGGCGATGTGCTCCCGGAAGTCCTTGGAAGCTCTCCAGCTGTCTCTGGGGTGGATGTCCTCCAGCACAGCCTGGGCCGCGGCCTTGACTGCCTCCTCGGTGACCGGCTGGCCTTTGGCCTTCTCCTCGGCGTGGACGGCACGCATGGGAATGGGGCCAGCCACACCGTAGGCGACGCGCACATCCTCCATGGTCTTCTTGTCCTCCGAGAGCTTGACGTTGACCGAGCAGCCGATGGTGGCGATATCCATGGCGTTGCGCATGGCGTACTTGATGTAATGTCCCTTGTACCCCTCATAGGAGTCCTTGGGGATGATGATGGCGGTCTGCAGCTCGCCGGGACGCAGGTTCACCTGGCCCGCCTTGATGTAGAACGCCTGGATGGGCATGCGCCGCACCCCCTCGGGGCCGGTGATCTCCACGATGGCATCCCAGGCGAAGAGGGTGGAGGCGGAATCAGCGGAGGTGACGCCGTTGCAGGTGTTGCCGCCGATGGTGCCGATGTTGCGGATCTGAGGACCGCCCACCATGTCCACTGCCTCGCCCAGCACCTTGATGTGCTTCTGGATCAGGGGGTCACGGGTGATGTGGGAGAAGCTGGTGAGGGAGCCGATCCGGAGAGCGCCGTCCTCCTCGTAGGACACGCCCCGCAGCTCATCCAGCATGTAGATACTCACCAGCTCTTTGCCGGCACGCTTTCCTTCCCGGATCTGGACCAGCACGTCACTGCCGCCGGCAATGATCTGGGCCTCCGGATGCTCCACCAGAAGCTGTACCGCGTGGGATACGCTCTCAGCCTCATAGAGCGCTTTGATATCATACATAGACTGCTGCCTCCTTAGATCAGACCTTCTTCACGGAATCTGCGGAACAAAACATGGGGATTGACCGGCGCCTCGTCCACGGCCACGCCGGTGGCGTGGTAGATGGCGTTGCGGATGGCGGGAGCCACCGAGCAGGCGGGCGGCTCGCCCAGAGCCTTGGTGCCGAAAGCGCTGGTGGGTTCGGGATTCTCCACGAAATAGGCTCTCAGACGGGGATGGTCCATAAAGGTGGAGAGCTTGTAGTCCAGCAGGTTGTTGTTCAGGGCCCGGCCGGTCTTGGGGTCGAACATCAGCTTCTCCGACAGGCCGTAGCCGATGCCCATGCTCATGCCGCCGTGGACCTGGGCCTCGGCCAGAGCCGGGTTGATGATGGTGCCGGCATCGTGGACGTTCACGATGTCCAGGAGCTTCACCTTGCACAGGGGGATATCCACCTCCACCTCGGCGAAGGTGCAGCCGAAGGAGTAGGCGTTGGACTTAATCTGGGAGGTGCTCTCAGCGGTGATGTGCTGGCTGTCGGTCAGGCTGTACAGGGCCTCGGTGGCCAGCTCGCCCAGGGTCATCAGCACCCGGCCGTCGGTGATGCGGACGATGTTGCCGTCCACGATGTCCAGGTTGTAGGGGGGCATCCGGGTCAGCTGGTGGGCGTACTTCAGGATGCGCTCCTTGAGCAGTCCGCCGGTCTGCCGGATGGAGAAGCCGGCGGTGTAGGTCTGGCGGGAGGCGTAGGCGCCGGTGCCGAAGGGGGTCACGTCGGTGTCCTGGCAGGAGACCAGGTGGACGTTCTCCACGGGCACGCCTACCGTGTCCGCCGTCATCTGGGCGAAGGCGGTGTCGGCGCCCTGGCCGATCTCGGTCTCGCCCAGCTGGACCTGGAGGGAGCCGTCCTGGTTGAGCACCATGCGGCAGGAGGAGGTCTCCAGCGAGATGGGCCACACGGCGGTGTTGTACCAGAACACGGACATGCCCACGCCACGGCGCACATCGCCGGTCTGGTTCTGGTACTCCTTGTATTTGCGGAGATAGTCAATCTCCTTCATGCCCTTGTCCATGCACTGGTTGAAGGTGTCGGAGTAGAGCTCATTCTTGGAGAAGGGATCCATGTAGCCTACGGGCATCAGGTTCTTCCGGCGGAACTCGATGGGGTCCAGCCCCAGCTTGGCGCACACGTCCTCGGTGTGGCACTCCACCGCCCACATGGCCTGGGGGATGCCGTAGCCGCGCATGGCGCCCGCCACCGACTTGTTGGTGAACACGGTGTAGGCATCGGCCTCAACGTTGTCGCAGGGGTAGAGCTGGGGGAAGCAGCCCATGCCCTTGGCGGCGATGCTGTGGCCGTGGGAGGCGTAGGCGCCCTGGTCGGAGAAGGCCTCCAGCTTGCGGGCGGCGTAGGTGCCGTCGGGCCGCACCCAGGAGATGATGTGGCTGCGGATGGCGTGGCGCACACGGTTGGAGACAAAGGTGTCCTCACGGGGGATGTCAATCTTCACCAGATGGCCGCCCAGCTGGGTGCACAGCCAGGCGCACAGGGGCTCGTAGAGCACGTCCTGCTTGTTGCCGAAGCCGCCGCCGATGTAGGGCTTGATGACCTGAATCTTGCCCCAGGGGAGGCCCAGAGCCTGGCCCACCACCCGGCGGACAATGTGGGGAATCTGGGTGGAGCTGACCACCTTGATGCGGTCGCCCACCATCTCGGCGGTACAGATAAAGTTCTCGATGTGGCAGTGCTGGACGGTGGGGGTGTCGTACCAGCCCTCCACCTTGATGAGGCCGGGCTCCTTGATGGCCTCCTCATAGTTGCCCTTGCGGATGGAGGTGTGCTTGAGGATGTTGTTGGGGTAATCTTCATGGAGCTGGGGGGCTCCGTCCTTCATGGCCTCCTGGACGTCCAGGACAAAGGGGTACTCCTCGTACTCCACCTTGATGGCCCGCAGGGCCTGGGCGGCGGCCACCTCATCCTCCGCCACCACGGCGGCGATATCGTCGCCGTAGAAGCGGACCCGCTCGGTGAGGACCAGCCGGTCGGCCACGTCCTGGTGGCTCTCGTCGGTGGACCAGGGGTGTCCAGCGGTGGGGAAATAGTGCTTCTCCTTCAGGTCGAAGCAGGTAAATACCCTGACCACACCGGGAATGGCCTCAGCGGCCGACACGTCCATGGACACCACCCGTCCGTTGGGAATGGTGGCGTGCAGAACCTGGGCCACATATGCGCCCTTGTCGCACAGATCGTCGGTATATTTCGTGCGTCCGGTCACCTTGTCATAGGCATCTACCCTGGTAACTTTCTTTCCTACATACATGGTGCTTTCCTCCTGTTTCCTGATGGCTGAAGGGGCGCCCGTAGGATGGGCCCTCAGCCGTTGACATGGTGTTCCACGTGGGTCTTCATCTGATAAAATCCCTCCCGGGGGATGACAACCTTCCCTTTCCGCACCTGGATCAGTCCCATCTCCTCCAGATGCTGAATGCTCCGGTTGAGGGTTTTCACGGAAAAGCCGATCTCCTCCGCCAGCTGGGGTCTGGTCTTTTTCAGCTCCAAGTATTCGGGCTGCGGCTGCCGCTGCTCAAACAGGCGGATGAGATGGACCATCAGCCGGTCCTTTCCCTCCATAAAGAGGTACTTTCTGGCCTCCGCCGTCTGGGTAATCAGCCGGTGCATGTTCTCCTGGGTGCGCATGAACAGCGCGTCCACGTCCATGCGCATCCACTCCATGTAGCACACCGCCGGGATGGTGAGCACCCGGCACTTTGTGGCCGCCAGGATGCTGATGCGGTAGCAGGGCAGACCGGCAAAGCACTCAATCTCGCCGAAAAAGTCTCCCGGTCCGAAGTCCTTGAAGGGATAGCACCGGTCGTGGGCCGGCCACTCCACCCCTGTCACCGTTCCGGAGAGAATCATAAAAATCTGAGTGCACTCCGTCCCCGCTTTGATAAAGGTCTGGTTGGCCGGAATCTCCACCAGAGACATGTAATACCGGACCTCTTCGGTGCAGTTGCGGAAGAGAAGCTCCATGTACGCTCGCTTTTCCTGGGGCAGTTCTTTAAAGATTTCCAAATACATCCATCTCCTTGGAATGTACAGCTTCCAGAATCAGCAAATGGTACAGATATCTCTCCCTGTGAACCCATTATATCCGCTATATCTCACAATGAGAAAGGCCATGTGACCTTTTCTGAGCCGTTTTCTACCCTCAGAATTGCACAATTTATCACAGGTTTTTTTCACAATATGACCATACTGCCTCTGAATTTTCTCCTGCGCTCCTTGCTTTCTGCCCAAATACCCGTGTGTTGTGTAAGTACTATGCCGGGAAAAACTATGCTCCCATGGGGACCACCTGGGGGTGTGTGATACTCCCCCTATTTTACTACTCTATTATACGGCATAAACACAGGGGATGTCCATCTGTAACTGTCAGGGGAAAGGGTTGTTTTTTGCCAGCCGGCTGCGCACTGCCATGCAGTTAAAAAAGCGCATCCTGTACCGGAATCTGCGATTTCCCGGCACAGGATGCGCTTCTTATTTGTGACGGATGGTTTTGCGATTTGCCCTATCTTCCCCACTGCTTCCGGATGCGGCGCAATGCCCTGCGGCGGCGGTTTCTGTTTTGGGTCGCAACACCGAAGATCCTGCTCTGCTCTCTGGGCGTCAGACGATCCCACCGGCCGAAGTGTTCACCGGCCCGGCTCATCACAGCCAGACTGCAGTCGTCCGTGGTACGGGCAGCAATGTGCTGCTCCAGGACCGTGTGAAGCATATCCTCGCTGACAGCCGGCCGCAGCAGCTCGGACCACTGGAGCACATGCCCCAGCAGCGGCGCCACACTGGCGGTCCGCTTGTGGTAGAGCGCCTGCTCACAGCCGTCCGACATGAGGACGAACCCCTCCAGAGCGGCCTGGGTTCCTTTCAGTACCCGGGCCGTCTGCGCTGCCGACCGGGAGGTGACAAAGACGGTGGTGTTGGTAAACTCCCCGTTGCAGGGGCGGGAAGCCACCAGCAGTTTCCCCGCCTTTTGATAGGCGATCACCCCGTCTCCCACATGGAAGAGCAGATACCGGTCACCACACACCGCCACTGCCAGCAGAGTGCACGCAAGTTCCGAAGGCTCCGCCCGGTAGAGCGCGGCCTTTTCCGCGATGGCCTCCTGTATCTGCTCCACAATCCACTGGCGCATGGCCTGGGGCGTAGGAGAGGTGTACAGCGTCTCAAAGTCCCTGCACAACAGGCGGCAGGCGGTCTGCACGGCACACTCCGCCCCCAGATGGGAGAGAGGTGCGGAGCCGGCGCCATCCGCCAGAGCGATGGCGGTGACACCGTATTCCGTCCGCCGGGCGGTGCGGTCCTGTCCCGGCTGCTGACGCAGCCGGTGCCCTCTGCCAGTGCAGGCTGCCATAAGTGTGTTCCACATGTGAGGTTCCTCCTTTTTCGGTCAGGCAGGCTGGCTGCCGGCGCTGTTCTGGTTCAGCATCCGCTTGAGCTGGCGGCATCTGGGGCAGGTCTGGGGGAGAAAGAACCCCTTGGAGCGGTAAAAGTCCTCCTCCTGGCGGCTCAGGTCGAACTCCTCCCCGCACATCTGGCAGATGCGGCGCTGACTCACCTGCCGGGGCTGTTTTCCGCCCTCCTTCAGGCGGTTCGGGTAGATCTTGCCCGACTGCTCGTCCCTCTCCTGGAGCGCCCCGGTCTCCAGCAGCTCCAGGTACCGCCGGAATGCGGACAGCCAGGTGGAGACAGGAAGCCGCTTTTCCTCGGTGTAGAACCGCCCCTCCTTTTGGAAGGTGCCGTGGAAGTACTGCTTGATGTACAGGGGCAGATGGCTCCACTGGTAGCGCCAGGGGCCTTCCGGTACGCCGGAGCCGTGGTTATCCCCGCACGGATAGGGGAAATTCCCCTCCCGGATGGCGTTCTCCATGCTGTCTCCCCCCTGCTGGGCATAGGGAGCCTTGCCGGGCAGCATGAGCATGAACAGCAGCGTTGCCACAGCAAAGGCCTCGTTTCCCGGCGTGCGCAGCTGCTGAGAGAGGTGCTCGCCCAGCAGCTCCGGAGGGAGGAACGGACTCTTTCCCACCGGGCAGGGGTAGCCGCCCACCTGGTAGCTGTCGCAGTCCACCAGCCACACCTCACTGGGGGACACCATGAGGATGTTGTTCAGGTTGATGTCCCCCAGGAGCACCCCGGAGCGGTGGAGCAGCTGGAGCTTCTCCAGGATGGTGACGGCCAGCTGCGCCAGCTCCGCCCGCTGCCCGCTGGGGAAGTAACGCTGGACGCTGTTCTGGTTCAGCAGGCAGCGCTGGAGGGAGGTTCCGGCCGCTCTGGGCATCCGGTAGCCCACGAACTCCCCCTGAGCATTGCACAGCAGCTCCTGGGGCCAGCAGATGCCCTGCTCACGGATGGGAGCGGTCACCATGAGCTGGAGCTTGTCCCTGCGGGCGGCGGTGCGCTTCTCCGGGTAGTAGAGCTTGGCCACCGTTCCGTCTCCCAGGTCGTAGATGGTGCCCTCTCCGCCCCGGCCCAGCTCGTCCCCCAGTATCAGCGTGCCGGAGGTTCCGATCACCTCGTCTCCGGTGGCGGGCAGCTGGGTCAGCGGCAGGATCTGCTGGTCATCCTCCACCAGCGGCGCCGGAGGAAAGAAGCTGCAGCTGCTGCCGCTCTGCCTGGCATCCGGGTGGAACCGGGACAGGTAGCCGTACTTGTTGATGCGCAGCACCAGCACTTTTTTGCCCTGGACGGAGTTGAGCTGGTTGAGCCCCATGAGGTCGGTGGCCAGGTCCTTGTCCTGCGTGACCACCAGCAGACGGTTCTTGGTATGGAACTGGGTGGCCGCGGTGAGAAGCTGGTGGTCGCCGAAGGTCTCGCTGTTGCCGCCGTAGACGGCCAGCAGTCCCTCCCGGTGCAGCCTGTTCAGCCATCCGGTGGCGGTGCGGACAGGCTGGGCCAGCTCCGGCTTTTTGTCTGCCAGATGCCCCATCTCCCGAAGAATGCTGCCCGGGATGACAAGCTGCTTGCCGGTGCGCCGCAGTATGGGGAGCATGTGCTCCATCCAGACGGAAAACTGGTAGTGGAGCAGCGAACAGGTGTCCACCAGGACGGTGTACTGCTCCACCGTGCGCTCCAGCCGATCCTGGGCCTGGGCGCTCAGGCCGTCGCTCTGCTGCTGGAGATAGTGCTGAATGGCGCGTACATCCTCCTCGCTCAGGCTTTCCCGGGTGCCGGAGATGCCGCAGCTGAGCAGGAGGGCATCCATCGCCTCAGGGGTCAGGTTCATGGCGGTGCTCAGGTCAAGTTTGGTAAAGTACTTCATAAAATCCTCGCTTTCTTGGCCGGTGGCCGACTGTTTTCTTCCTTCCATATTTACTCCTGCCCGGAGACGGAGCGTTCAGGGATGCGCTGAAATTTTTTCAGGGCTGTCTCCCCGTGTTGCATTCTCTGCCCGGAAGCCAGCCCATTCAGCGCTCACAGCGTATTTTGTGCGAACCTCTGAAAATGGGGAAGGAATCGGTGCCTGCACGCAGGGGGTTCGCACAGGAGCAGGCACAAAAATCAGCTCAGTATTTTGTGGAGTATGCTCTCTTCCCCTTGTAATATGGTAAAAATTGTGTTATGATAAAGCATACGGGTTGTATAGCATCGCCAAAAAATTGAATCCGGGTTGTACGCTTTTGCCGATACAACCCGCTCCCCTCACGGGGGCTGAAATTGATGGCGCCCATTGCCATGTCAAGGATGCTGGAGATACAACCCGCTCCCCTCACGGGGGCTGAAACTAATTTACCTCCAATATAAATATAAAAAAGTTATGGATACAACCCGCTCCCCTCACGGGGGCTGAAACTAGCTTTATTAATGCACAGACCCAGCTTGCTGTGGATACAACCCGCTCCCCTCACGGGGGCTGAAACTACTCCGACCTGCTGGGCATGACCGACTCCAGCGGATACAACCCGCTCCCCTCACGGGGGCTGAAACGAATGCGGATTTTTGTAGAGTTGCACAAAAAATTTGATACAACCCGCTCCCCTCACGGGGGCTGAAACAGGTACCCAGCCTCCTCCAGCTCCTTGAGCATCGATACAACCCGCTCCCCTCACGGGGGCTGAAACAGTAAGTCTCCAGGGGCATTCGCACGGTGATGGATACAACCCGCTCCCCTCACGGGGGCTGAAACATCGGCCTTCTTAGACAGCTTGTCACTCTTTTCGGATGTAGTCCACTCCCCTCACGGGGTCTGCAACATATCGTCCTGCGTTTGTTTCATTTGTAGAAAATAGGATGCCACCCGCGCCCCTCACGGGGACTGAAACCCGGTGTTCGTACTATTACGCACTACGATATCCGGCGATGCAACGATGAAACCCATGCCCCTCACGGGGGCTGAAACATGAAATAGCCAAGAATAATCTGATCATCTTGCTTCGCTAAGAATTAATGCGGCTCTTTCCCCTCACGGGGTCTGCAACTCGGGGTACTCGCAAACTGGGTCCATAACATTTAAGATGCAACCCGCGCCCCTCACGGGGTCAAACGGAAAAATCCCCGGTACCACGGAATATTCCGCAGTACCGGGGATTCTTTTGTTTTGCTCAGAGGGCGTCCTCCGGCCAGGGCTGGACTGCCAGCGCCTGGAGTTCCGCCAGATCCGGCTCCGGCTCGGCTCCGGGAATCGAGTCCGACACAACGGAGACACTCCGGCTCAGCCAGGCGAAGAACTCTCGGAACTGCAGGCCCTGGAGTCTCACCGCCTTCCGGCCGCTGATACGCCTCAGCTGTTCCATGTCAGCGCCCTCGCCTATGCCCACGGCTACCACCGTCAGCCGCCGTGCCTCCACCATCTGGCAGATGCGCTGGGCAGCTTCCCGCAGCACCCTGGGGTCGCCGTTGGGACAGCCGTCGCTCATTACCACCAGGATGGGCTGGTAGTAGTCCACACCGGCGGCCTTATACCGCTCCTTGCGCTGCTCCAGCAGGTCCAGCGCCATGGTCAGCCCCTCTCCCATGTAGGTGAGACCGTTGGCCTCCAGCGGCTCCACCTGTATCTGGTCCGCTGTGGCGAAGTCGGCCACGCACTGAGCGCTGCTGCCGAAGGTCACCACCGCCGTCTCCGCGCTGGTACAGGTCAGCTCGTCCTTCCGCAGCTCGTCCAGAAACTGCCGCAAACCGGCGTTGAGCTCCTCAATGGGCTGTCCGTACATGGAGCTGCTCACATCCAGGCAGAGTCCCACCGGGACACGGGGTGTGGGGTTGTCCACCAGCTCCCGCAGGCCTGCCAGCATCGTGTTATAATCCATCGTTTTCCTCTCTTTCCGGGCGCTTGCCCTGTTCCAATGACTTGTTGTGTCGGTCCGGATATGGCCTTGGGGACGCTCAGTCGTCCTCCACAACCATGGCCCCTACGAAGCCGCCTACGGAGCCGATGGCACCACCTACCGCCGCGCCCGCACCAGTCCCCACGGCGGCGCCGAAGAAGGTGCCCACCGGCCCGAACACCGATCCGCCTACGGCACTGACGGCGGACACCACGCTGCCGCCCAGGGATGCCCCTGCCGCACCGCCGATCGACGCGGCGGCAAAGGCGTTGGTCAGCTTCTGTGTAAACTTAGACATTTGTTTCCTCTTCTTTCCGGGCATTTGCCCTGTCTGCGTTTGATTGCTTCCGTCTGTTACTCCGTCCCTGTCCGCGTCAGTTCAGGGATGGAGTAAATTTTTTATGGGATGCTTAGGCTCCGACAGCATGCCGGGAGAGCATCCGGGTCTCCAGCTCCACCCGGCAGATCTGCTGCCAGCCTCCGTGGACAAACCGGAACTCCGGCTCCTGCTGTCCGTCCGGCAAGGTGCGCATGGTGCCGGTGGCCACCCGGTGGGCCACCGCCTGAAGCAGGGGACGCTCCCCACAGTGGGGCCAGAGCAGTGCCAGCAGCTGGATGGGCAGCACCGCCGCCACCGCATCGGACTGCGCCACCAGCGGGAGAAGCTCCTCCACCTCCCGCACAGTATCCGTCCAGGGGAGCAGGGTGACGCTGTCCTGCAGCACGGCTTCCAGATCCTCCAGCTGCTCGGGAGTCATCCGGTGCCGGGAAATCCATAGGACCTGTTTCATCATATATCACTCCTTCCGCTTCATACTCCGCCGGAAGGACCGTGTATTCAGGGAAGGACAAAAATTTTGCCCTTCCGGAGACAAAAAAACACCACAGCAGACCAATACGGTCTGTTGTGGTGTTTTTCTTATTCCAGAACGCCGCCCATTCCCAGGGTGGTCTTAATCCCTACACCGGAGAAGGACGCAAACGTGAGCAGCCCGTGGGCCAGCTGGGCCGTGAAGCCGGAGTGCCTGTTCTCCAGGGTCATGGTACCGACCGTGCCGGGGATGACCTGGCCCTTCAGGCTATACCCGCAGTCCCGCAGCTGCAGCCCGCAGCAGCGCAGATCCCTGGCCAGCATGGCCGTTCCCTCACCGTCCTCATCTTCAATGGGGCACTGGGGGATGCACACATTCCAGCGCCGGATCAGGCTCTGCATGATCCGCTCCGGCGTGGGGAGCACGTCGTAGGCTTTCCGGCTCTTGAAGGCGGTGGGCGTCACGAAGCGGAGCTGACGTCTTGCGGGATAGGGCCGGGAGAGCAGCTCCTCCACCCCAGAGATACGGAGCACACGGCGCTGCTGTAGACGCAGCGTGGCGTGCTCCCTGCGCAGGGTACAGCAGTCCATCTTCTCCAGGATGGGGGCGAAGATTTCCTCCGCCTCCTCACCCAACAGGCTGACCTGCCAGACCAGCCGCCCATCCCCCACACACCGGACAAACTGGCTGACTCCGGTGCGCTCCCCGTCGTGCTGACGGATGCCCACGGAAGCGGGGAGCCGCTCCAGAAGTGAGGCGTAGAGGGGATAGGCCCACTCCTGCCTCGGTGTAGGGCACTCCGTTTGAAAGGTCAGGGTGTACTGGCTCAGCACAGGTATCCCCCCAGAAATTTCTTATAGGCGGTACGCTGGTTGCTCAGCGCGGAATCCCCTATTTTGATGCCCTTCTGCACTTCGAAATAGGCGCAGTAGACATCGTTGGGCAGGGGATGTCCCGGGTCTGTCATGGGACGGCCCGGCACCAGCTGCCCATAGGGTTTGCTTTGGCTGCCCCGCAGCTGTGCCACGGTGCGGCAGTTCTGCGCCTGGAAAAAGTCCAGAAAGGCCAGCTGCAGCACCTGGAACAGGTCCCGTTCCCGCTCCTCCAGGGAGGAAATCCCCTCCTGATTCTGAGCGATATCCGCCACACTGTCGGTGAAAAACATCCGGAAATAGTTGAGCCGCTGGGGGTTGTTGGCCCGCCCCCGCAGCTCCTGGGGCAGCCGGAGCATCAGGGTGATCAGCTCCACCATGGCGGAATTGAGCATCACACCCATGTCGGCTCCGCCCTCTTCCTCCTGCCGGACCACCTCTATCAGCTCGCCCTCCCCCTCTTCGCCCACTTTTTTATAGAGGGATGTGTGCCGCTCTTTGTACTTCACCTGCTTGCCGGAGACCTCGTCCTCTTTCCGGACATACCGCCCATCCATGTCCTTCCGTTCCTCCGCATCCATGCGTTTGGGCAAGCGGAAGCTGCAAAAATTATAGAGGGAGCCCTCCTGGGCGTTAAACTTTTCCCAATCCTTTTCATACAGGGTGCCCACTGCCTCCGCCTGCTTGGGGAACAGCTGAAAGATGAGCAAAAAGATCTCTGTTTCCAGGTTCTTGCGTTCAGCCTGGGTCCCGGTGGCCCTGCACTGCATCCACTGCCTGCCCAGCTGATCCAGTCTCTCTATGTTGTCCACAGGCTCACCCCCTTACAGGGCCAGCAGGGCGTCCAGCACACCGCTGGGATTCTCCACACCCTGGTCCGCCAGCAGTCGGACAATCTCGTCCAAACGCAGCAGAGCGGTCTCATCGTGGACAAGGCTGTCCTTTGCCTCGCTGGCGCTGTTCCGGATGATCTGCCCGTAGACGACGCAGCAGATGCTGGCGTTTTTCTTCACCCGGTAGGCATACTGGATGGACATGCGCACCACCTCGGACAGCGGCTTGGTCCCGTAGGTCAGGCAGCCGAACAGCTCGTCGCCATCCGAGAAGCGGTCGATCAGCTGGCGGAAGGTGGCCACATGGGTGGTGACCGCCTCGTCCTCCGGGACATCAATGACCACAATGTCCGGGTATGGAATGCCCCTCTTCCGGCACAGCTCCGCTGTCTCCTGCTCCAGGATGCCGAAATTGCGTCTGGCATTCTCCGAATCCGTGCGTATCGCAATGATCTGGCTGTGTTCTCCGGGGTTCACATACCCCTGGAAGGCGGTCAGAATGGGAAAGCTGACCGTCTCCTCCATGTCCAGGCGCAGATTGCCCACAGCCTTGTAATGCTTCCGCTCCAATTTTCCCTGTGCCTGGAGCGGGATGGCAGTGACAAACTTTTTCAAGACGAAACACCCCTTTTACTGATACAGCTCCTGCTCCAGCCGCTCAACCGCCTGAATGAGCAGTCTTCCGGCCTCGGCGCTCCCTACCTCCTCGGGGTCCGGATATTGATACTCCACAAGGTCTTCCAGTATCTGCTTTTGATCCGCGGTGCTGGAATCGTTGGCGTGGTTGGCCATGTTGCGGAGCGTGCGGATGTAGAGATAGTCGGCCAAAATATGCTGCAGCCGCTTGACCGGGATGCTGGCATCATATCCGAACAGCGGCATCAGCTCGCCCAGCTGGTCAATGGTCTTGACAAAGCCCATCTTTTTCCCGTGGTAGGGGATAAAATCCCACTCCGGCCGCTCCAGCAGTTTGGCCCGCTTTTTCTCCGGACAGCGGTACAGGGAGGCCAGGAAGCTCTCCGCTGTTTCCAGCTGCTCACTCTCCATCCACTCCTGCATGGTGCTCAGATAGCGGCGATTCTTTGGGAGCTGCTCCACCCAGTCCGGGTCGTAAGGTCCCTCCCCGCTCCGGTCATAGGCCAGCGCGCATACTGCGGCCAGATTCTCGCGGACATAGTCGGGAAGCGCAGTCTCCCCGATTCCGGTATCCAGCAGGTACAGCAAGTCCCGGCGGTCGTCCTCCGTCCGGAGCGCATCCAACAGCCCCTGACTGTCAAAGACTGTCCGGCCACGCTCCTTCTGCTGCGCCAGATGCCTCTGGCTCATCTTCAGCACACCATCCACAAGCTGACCCGTCTCATATGTGGCATAGTTCTTGGTGAGCGCGGGGATGGCCCAGGTGGCGTACACCAGCCCGTTGTCCCCGTAGATCAGCTCCGGGATCAGCTCGTTGTAGATGGTCAGCGCCTGCTGCAGCATTTCGCTGTCGATACACCAGCGGATGAGCTGCAGAATGTCCACCTTATCGCCGAATTTGCTGCGGAACACCGGCAGCAGCACGTGCAGCATCGGGTCATTGCTCTCAGCCGCGTTCTGCAGCGCAAGCCGGAAGCGCTCCATGCCGTCCATCAGTTTCTGGGTGCGGCACAGGTCAATGCACTCCTTCAACTGCTCCACCGACGAGAGCAGCTCCTCCACCGCCTCATCCGGCTTTTGCCGGGCATAGTAGGCCCGCAGTGTACGCACGCTTCCAAAGGAGGTCAGCTCCTGCATCCCGCCCACCAGATCGAACATCTGGAGCAGAGAGGTGGCGCCTGCAATCCGAGGTGGATTCAGATTGCTGTATACCGCCTCTGTGATCCGGATGCCCCGATAGGTAAAAATCCGGCACAGCAGCGTCAGATACAGGATGATATCCCGGAGGCCGCCGGTAATGTCCAGCAGCAGCTGGTCACCGGGCTGCAAGCTGGCGGATACCACGGGGAGCACCGTGGCCTCAAAGGACTGCGCCTCATCGTAGGCAATCTTACGGCATTCCGCGGAGCAGCCGTCCTCCCGCAGGAGTTGCTCCAGGCGCTGAAATGTGGCGGCGCTTTTCGCCGTGGTAATGCACAGCAGCTCCTCCGTGTCAGGGTGCTTATGGAGCAAATAGCGCAGAGGCGCGTCGTTGGTCAGCGCTCCGCCCACTGTGGTGCCGTCCGGTGCGGAATAGAGCTGCATGTCCGGCGGCTCCCTGTACTGGCTCAAAAAGACCAGAATTTTTTTTGCCATAGCGGCACCTCCTCAACAGAGCATTACAGGCCTTTGAATTTATTTTTCAGAGCCGCGTACATGTCTTCCATACTCGTCGGCTCCGGTTCCGGCTGGGCCGCGGCAGCCGCGTTTTTCCGCTCTGTCTCCACATCAGGAAGCGCGGAACACATACTGAAGTCGGACATCGCCATATAGCCGACCTCTTCCCCTATGCGAATGGCGCTGCGCAGGTAAAAGAAGTCCTGAATTTCCGGGCAGCCCCGGAGAGAAGGCTCCTTCTTGGGCTTCTTCAGATTCAGCGCCGCGGACACATAGCGGTCATAGGTGCGGATATAGGTCTCTACGGCGTCTTCCGGATTGGACGGCTCTTCGGCGGCGCCCGCCAACCCCTCAGGGCAGTAGAGCGCTTCGGCATCCCATTCCACCAGGCGCTGGATGGTGGCCTTTACACGGCCGAAGCCGTAGGGCTTGCCCATGCCGATCCCGTGGAAACAGCCCGGATCCAGACGGATGCACCAGAGCAGCAGGCCCAGCTCGTCGGGGTGCAGGTTGCGGTAACGGATGACCCCGTGAAAGACGCTTCCCTTGTCCAGTGGATACAGCGTTGCAGCCACCTTCTCATTTCCGTTGGCAGGGGCATCCGCCTTCGCCTGCTCCTTATGCCAGTACAGCTTGTGCCCTCGCAGGCGGAAGTCCTCCTGGTTATAGTTCTTGCCCTCTGCCACATAGTTGGGGTAAAAACTGGCTTTGGGTCCGCCCAGCACAGTCTTGATTCCGGGGAGAACCTGTCCGGGTCCCTCCAGCCGGAAGTCCCCCACCGAAACTCTGGAGCGGTACGCCTGATTCTCCCCGGCATAGCCCAGCATTGCGTGGGGGTAATCCAGCACCAACTCACTCTGCTGTGTATACTCCCGGTGGCGGGGAGGCAGGCCGTGAGAGAGGGGATACCGGCAGCCCACCCGCAGCATCTTGGTCATTCCGAAGTAGGTGTGCTTTTCATAGCGGAGGAAAAAGACCGGCTTTGCCTCTCCTTCCCTGGGCAGCGCCCAAAATTCCTTTGGCTTCAGTACGTTCTTCCTGTTCTCCCAGTCCGCCTGATAGGACAGCACATCCGCTTCGCTGATCGGAATCGACTCTGCCTGCAAATCCTCTTCCGGGAAGAGATAGAGTCCGTTGGGAACTCTCCCGACCGGCCTTCCTGTGCAGAGCATGGTGCCCTGTCTCCACTCGGGGTGAACTTCCTTGGAGAGCTCCAGCACGGTCTGGCCGTTCTCCCGATAGGAAACCGGGAAGGATTTTGCAGTCAAATCTTCGAACTGGGCCACATCCTTGTGTTTTCTGGACACCCGAAGCACGGGAGATACCGTGGGCTGGATATAGTAGGCCCCCTCCTTCCGGTGCAGATAGCCGCCGCAGACCGCTTCCGGATTGGAGATGCTTTTCCCATTGACCCGCTCCGTCCGGATTTTCATCACGGAGCCAGCATAGTAGTCCTTCAGCGCCTTTCCGATGCTGTTGCTTCTCCCTGCCACGTTCCGGAAAAAGATCTGATAGTCCTCCATATCCTCCTTCACACGGATATGCCCAAGCCCCAGAATCTGCATGGTCTGGCGCAGCAGTCCCCGCATGGTAGAGCCGGGGATCTGGTAGGTCCCATCCGCCCCTTTGAAAAAACGGGCGGTGTTTCTCTCCCGCCCATCGGATACCAGCACAGGGGTCTGAGCCTCCAGCGTCACATGGATCTCGCCGCTCTTCAGCGCCGGGTCCCACACATCGTGGGGCGGAAGCTCATCCGGGCTCTGATAGCGCACCATGATCCGGTTGGAAAAGGGGACAAAATTGTAAGGCGCATGTGCCTTTTCACCAATTTCCATCTTCAATCCCCCTCCCAATGACTGAGCCGTGCGGCAGTAAAAACGGTCTGTCCGTCGCTGTCGTTCCCCAAATGGCGGCAGCAGGTCAGCGAGCGCCCAAAGCGCTCCTCCAGCTCATACCGCTCTTCCAGAATGCGGTCTTCCGGCTCCCGGGTCAGTGAGACCGCGCAGAGCGCTTCCTCCGGACGGAACAGCCGGATCTCCCGGTCCCCGTCAAAGAACCGGGCCTCCAGCAGCGTCTCCGGCGCAGGGGATTGAGCCGGTGTGGGGCCCAGACAGACCTGCTCCCAGGTCCGGATCAGGGCAAAGGGCAGCTGCATTCCCTCTTTCAGCGCCTGTTCCGCCGTCATCACTTCCCGCTTCATCTCTCCCCCTCCTCTCTCTTGCTGCAAAGGTCACGCAAAACCCCTTCCGCGTCCTCAACAGTGCAGCGCCGCTGCCCGTCGAATCGAAGCACACCGCTGCGGCCGTCCGGCATGGTTACCCGGATGGTCTCCACCCGGAGATAACCCCGGCCAACGGCCCCGCCGCTGCCCAGATTGTACAGGCCCAGGCCCAGATCCCGCAGGGCGTAGACCAGATATCCGCACAGATGCTCCAGCGTCTCCGGCGCGGAGAGTCTGCATGTCACCGGACTGCACACAGGCTCCTCGGTAAACAGCCCCTGCCGCATCACGCCTGCGGTAAACCGGTTGATTCTGATGCGGCTGATCTCCCGCTTCCGCTCTTTCGACAGCCGCACATCATCCACAATCACCCGGCCTGCCACGCCGTTGTCCCCATCACCGCTGCTCCGGCCGAACAGCTGCGCTTCCACGCCGTCCGCGCCCATCAGCCGTGCAATTTGAGCCACCCTGCTCCGGAGCGCTCCCTTGACCGAGGAGCCGGGCAGAACGGGAACTCCCTGCTCCTGAATATGTACCGTGACATTTCTGCCCTCTCTCCACTCTGCGGCGCCCGCTTTGACCAGAATGGAGTCCGCATGGCCCTGCAGTTCAAAGGTGATCTGTCCCGGCTGCTTTACCTTGGGGAGCGCAAGAGGGACCGAAGCATCCCGATTTTCCAGCCAGGCCGTTCTGTCCCGCTCGTCGGCCATGCGGTAGCACTGTTTTCTGACCTCCAGCGTCACCCGGCCAAAGCCGTTGGCCTTCTGTGCGCCCAGACGGATGTATCCGCAGTGGAGCGCCGCCAGCGCCTGTTCAATCTGGTTCAGCTCCTCCGTGTTCTCTTCCGTTCCCATCCATGTAACGGAAAAGGTCAGTTTTGTTCCCACAGGAAGATGGGCCACATTGAATTTTTCGCGGCCGTCCGCTGTGCCGGTCCTGCCGTCAATCCGCAGTCGGGGACGCGTCTCCCACGCCAGTGCGCCGGAAAAATCTCCGTCCGAAATCACAATGTGTCCCGCTCCGTTCGGGTCTCCGAACAGACGCCGGGTCTTTTCCTCGCCGAACGCGGTCCGGTGGTACTCCCGCAGCGCTCCGGCCAGAGACGTCCCCTGAAAATAGGGGCGGCCCTGGGTATCTGTCAGCAGCTGCTCCGTGGTCAGGCCGGTTCCGCCGGTGCGGATGGGAGACTGGCAAGCAGCACAGACCTGATAGCGTGCCGCCATGGTAAAGGTCGCTCTCATGCTCACACCTCCCACTCCTTTCGGCTGTAATTCAGCAGCTGAGAAATCAGCCCCAGAGTCTCCCGGGTGCTGAGCCCCAGCGGCGGGTTATCCAGCAGCCGCTCGATAAAGCTTACGGCCTCCCTGTACTTCGCCCCATGGGCAGCGCCGCGGTTCTCCAGATTGTGCCTCAAATACGCCCGCAGAGCCTGCTCACCCTGCTGGCAGAAGCCCTGAAGGCGGCCCACCTGGCTCCTGGACAGCGCCCAGCGCCCCACAGTCTCATGGTGTTCCATCAGCCACTGATAGCGCTCCCTCCGCCGCTGTGCCGTCTGCCGGAGCGCTGCGGGTTCGGCCTTCTCCCCGGCATCCGCTCTCCGTACAATCCCCTGATAGAGCTCCGGACGCAGGAAGAGCACCTGTCCAAAGCCCTCGGCACGGCGCACCCCAAGACCGGTGCGCTGGAGACGCTCCACCGCCTCCCGGCTGGGCGGGGTATCGCAGTGCAGGCGGAACAGGCTGCCCCGGTCGTACATCCGCTGGTGCTGCAGCCGGCACTGCCAGGTGCGGTTGAAGCCGGAAAATTCCTTCAAAGCGGTACTGCAGGCCGCAATGGTCACGGGAACCCCCAGCTTTTCGCTTAAAATATCTTCGCTGAGGGCGCAGGGTTCTCCCCACTGGTCCACCAGCCCCAGCGGCGTCATGGCCAGCAGGTAGAGGTCCTGTCCGATTTCATCCTGGGGGCCATATCCATAGGTCAGCCAGCCCGGCTGCTTCAGCGCGCCGCACTCCGCCACCCGGCACTGACCAAATCCGCTGTGCCGGTCGGCGCCCAGCCAGACATCGCCGCTCAGCACCCTGCCGATGGCAGGGGCTAGCTCTGCGTTCTTGAGCAGAATATAGCCGGTGAAGGACTGTCCCTTCTCCAGATACTGAACCTGGAAGGGCAGGGCGTCCTTTCTCTGCTCGTTTTGCCGGGCAATACGCATCGTACCGCCGGTTTTTCCGCTCCAGCCCCGGATGGTATCTCCTTCCGGCCGGCAGCTGGTGCCCAGGTTCACACGCTTCTTGCCCGCCACATCCTCAAGCAGCACGCTGGTGACCGTCTCCTTGCCCTTTTCTCCGTAGAAACCCATCAGCGGCGGCAGAGGTTCCCAGTCCGCCGGACAGGGGACCGCGTCCAGGAAGCAGGCTTCGGTCAGCAGCGCTCCCTTGTGTGCCTCAAACCACTCCGGTTCCTGCTGGGCCAGAGCGTTGAGCACCATTCCACGCACCGCCGTACCGGGGATATAGTCCCGGGCGGCAAAGCCGTTGGCATGGCTCCGGCTCAGGTCCGTCACCACCACAGGCAGACAGTTTTCCAGCCGGTAGCGGATGACTGCGGTCTGTGGCAGGTCCGCCGCTGCCTCCTTCCGTGCGGCGCTCAGGGCCACGCTGCACCGCACGCTGCCCAGCCCTCGGCTGCGGTGTGTGCCCACAAAGCGGATGCTCCGTACCGCCTGCGTCAGCAGCTCCACATCCTCCTGCTGGCAGAACAGCTCCCCATCAAAGACCTGTCCACGTGCCACGCAGCTGGCGCTGCGGAGAGAGCTTGATTTGACCACGCCTCCCTCCAGCGCGGTAAAGGTGCGCTCCTGATAGCAGGCGGCAGGGTCAAGGGGCGGATGGGCCAGGGTGAGCGCGGTCACCTTCACACGGCGGGGGGATTCCACACCGGCGTATCCGCCCTCTCCCAGCAGCTCGTCCGCCAGAGCCGCATCTTTGCCGCTCCAGCACAGCAGGTTCTCCAGTCCCTCCCGCAGCAGGCCCTTGAAGGTGGTGCCGCTGACGTAGGGAAAGCCCTCCTCGTCCCGCTTTGCGGACAGATCCGCCCCTCCGGAGAGGCTGAACCCGGATCCAAACAGCGTGTCGGACAGCAGCTCCATCCTGACACTCAGCACAGTGGTGCTCAAAGCGCTCCCTCCTTCAACGGCTTCCAGTGGTCTATCATTTCGATGGCATCAAAGAACAGGCTGCGTTTCTTTTCCTCTCCCTGCTCCTGCCAGAACAGAGGCCGCTCCGCCTTCTCGCCCTGGGCGTACATGCTGCGCAGCTTCTCCCAGCGGGCCTCATCACTGCGGTAGCGTGCCTCAAAGGTATGGTCCAGCAGCCGGGAGATCTGCTGATTTTGCAGATAGTAGCGGCACTCAACCTCCCCCTGCTTGATTGCGGTGCGCAGATCTTTCAGCTTGCCGCGGCCGATGTTCCCTCGTTCTCCCTGAAGGCGTTCACACAGCGCCCGGAACCAGTCGTAGTGGCGGAAGGCCAGCGTCTCCTCCGGGACCGGTACCCCATCCGGCACCACAGCCAGCACGGGACGCAGCTCCATGCGGTTGCCGTCCTCGGTTTCGTAGTCCTGGCGGATGGCAGAGAGACTGCCTTTCAGCTGGCCGAATTCAATGTGCCAGTCCAGGACGGAGAGCCACCCCCGCTCGTCCAGCTTTGCGCCGTACTGCTTGGCATTGCTGCACAGCGCTTCCGACAGCTCATAGGCCTGATAGAAGGGGTACTTCCGATGCACCAGCACCACACCACCGCAGGCGGCATAGGGCAGATTATCCTGGGTATTGGTCATTGCGGTCAGATGCTCCAGAAATACCCGGGCACACTCCAGGGCGTAATCCCCGGCGGTGACAAAGCAGACATCGTCTCCGGCCAGAATGATGGGCCGAATGGGCAGGATTGTCCTGCCCTCCCTGTCCGTGTTCTTCATCTGGTCCCCTATGGTGCTCACCAGGGTATCCACGGTTTTGGAAAAAGCAGCTTCAAAGTCCTGCTGAATCTCCTGGCTGAAGGCCCGAAGCTTCTGGCAGCACATGGCCCAGTCGCTGCCCGCCTGCTCATAGATGTGATTCACACGTGCGCCCATGGCGTTGCCGTCCAGATGGATCACGGCCAGGAAATTGTCCTCACCGGTCAGCTCCTCAAATTCTGCCGGGAAGCTGTATCCCTCCGGGGGCGGGAGCAGCCTGGACTCCACGGCGCTGTTCTCACTTACATCCAGCCGTACCGGACGGAAGTGGTTGGAATCCTGTTTCTCCAATCCGGTGGGGAGCGCAAAGAAGGAGCTGGTGCGAAGGGCTTTCTTTTGTTCCAGCTGCCGGGACAGTTCCTTTAAATTCTCGCCGGGGCTTTTGGCGGCGTCGTATTCCATCACCTTGGCAAAGAGCTCCATGCCGGCAAACTGCCGCACAGCCTGTTCTGTAATGGCGGCCACACAGGCCACTGCGGTTTCCCGGTCCGGAAATTGCAGCACACCGTGTCCGCCGCCGCAATAGACCAGATGCTCTTCCGGCCGATACAGCTCCGGGGCAGCGGCGGCGAAAAAGTCACTGCTGGTGACGTAGGCGATCTCAGCGGAGCGCAGGGCGTTGCTCTTCAGCTTTTTGCTGGAGAAGATATACTCCTGCTTCCGGGAGACCTCTAAAATTGCCAGATGCTTGGACAATCGCTCCACCTCCCAAATGATGTAAAAATATTCTAAACACTCTGCACAAAAATTTCAACCGCTATTTTCCTTTTTTGACAGGATAACAAAACGCTCACCCTCCATCTCTATCTCCGCACCCAAAGGCCGGAATTCAGAGATGAATCAATTATTTTGTGCGAACCTCTGAAAATGGGGAAGAAATCAGAGGCTGCACGCAGGGGCCCGCACAGGAGCGGACACAAAAATCAGCTCCGGATTTTGTGGAGCATGCACACTTTCTCTTGTAATATGGTAAAAACTGTGTTACGATAAAACACACGGGTTGTACAGCATCGCCAAAAAATTACAACCGGGTTGTACGCTTTTGCCGATACAACCCACTCCCCTCACGGGGACTGAAACCTTCGCGGCACTGAATCAGGGCGTCCCGGTTGGAGATACAACCCACTCCCCTCACGGGGACTGAAACGCCTCCAAAGCGGCAATCTGCTTCTTGTCGATAGATACAACCCACTCCCCTCACGGGGACTGAAACACGGCACCGAACAGCATGACAAGCCCGGTATTTCCGGATGCAACCCGCTCCCCTCACGGGGTCTCCGCAATGCTTAAACCCCTCTGATATTCTGGTCAGGCCGGGTATCAGCCTGTCTGTCGAGAGAGGGCTCTCCACTTTCAGCCCTGCCGGCAAACACACGCGCACACTATAATCATGAAGGCCTCGGGGCAATTCCCCGAGGCCTCTCTTGTTTTATCGGCTGTATTCTCTTATCAAAGAATTCTGCACCTGTGCCGGTCCTGCTCTGACACCCACCGCACCAATTACTGCCGGAACCCAGACGCGCCGTTATGCGTCAGTCCAGCTCATGGAATAACAGAGAGCTCTCACACCAGGCAGCCTGAAATCATGGCTGTGCCGGTAGAGAGCTCTTTTCTCTTATAAAAATACTTGCGCTTCTTTCCCAAAAGCCCCCTGCTGCCCGCTCACAGCCTTGCGGAAGTCTGCGCATGCGTCCTGAAACGCATATCCGCCCATTCCCGCACATAAAATGGCCCTATGATACCTGCGCAGGGAAGGGGTGCGCTTCATGAAAATCATCCATCAGCATCCGGTCCGGAATGACGATGCTCAGCGTTCCGAACTCCTGGCTAAACTTTACCTCGCCTGTATGGCGGCACTTCGCAGAACATAAATACCCGCCATGGCGTACAAGCCCATAAGGAAGGTGGTGTCCGCCCTGGACGCGATCTATGCCCGGCAGTCCGTGGACAAGGCGGACAGCCTCTCGATTCAAGGCCAGATCGACCTGTGCCGCCAGAAAACCGGCTCCGACCACAAGGTCTATCAGGACAAGGGCTACTCCGGCAAGAACACCAACCGCCCCGCCTTTCAGCAGATGATGGCGGATGTGGAGCGGGGCCTGATTCAGAAAATCATCGTCTACCGGCTGGACCGCTTCTCCCGCTCCATCGCCGACTTCGGGCGGCTGTGGGAGATTCTGAGAAAGCACAGCGTGGAGTTTGTCTCCATCAACGAGACCTTTGACACCTCCACACCCATGGGTCGGGCCATGCTCAACATCATCATGGTCTTTGCCCAGCTGGAGCGTGAGACCACCGCTGAGCGGGTGCGGGACAACTACTATCAGCGGGCCAGGCTGGGCTCCTGGCCGGGTGGTCCGGCCCCCTACGGCTTCTCCATCGGGAAGCTGCCCGGTCCCGACGGAAAACCGGCTCCCGGCCTTCTCCCCGATGAGCACGCCTCCATCGTGGAGCGTATCTTCCAGTCCTACGCCCGGGAGGGTGTCTCTCTGGGCAGCCTGGCCCGCTCGCTCAACGGCGACGGCATTCCCGCTCCCAGGCGAGCCACCTGGGACAATGTGGCCCTGTCCCGTATTTTACATAGCCCCTTATACGTCATGGCCGACGAGGATGTCTATCTGTACTACCAGGGCAAAGGCCTGATTTTTGCCAACCGGCTGGAGGAGTTCGACGGACTTCACGGCGGCATGATTGTAGGAAAGCGTGACCGCAGCGCAGGCAAATATCAGGACCTGAAAGAGCAGCACTTCTCCCTGTCCACCCACTACGGGCTGATTCCCTCCGGCCTGTGGCTCCAATGCCAGTACAAGCTGGACGCCAACCGCCAGTTAGGGAATGCGGGAAAGGGAAAGCACACCTGGCTCTCCGGTCTGTTGAAGTGCGGTGCCTGCGGGTACAGCGTCAAGGTCAACCGGGACAGGGACAGGTACTATCTGGTGTGCAGCGGCCGTTCCAATCTGGGGCTGTGCACGGCATCCATTCAGACTGACCTCCGGGCGCTGGAAGCCTCGGTGGAGGCGGAGCTGGAGCGTCTTCTGGCGGAGTGCCCGGACGTGAAGGAGCCACCGGCAGACGCCCGTGCGCACAGCGAGGCTCTGGCGGAAATCGAGCGAAAAATTAACCGGCTTATCTCCGCTCTGGCCGAGAGCAGCGACCTGACCATGCCCTATATCAACCGCACCATACAAAAGCTGGAGTCCCGGCGGCAGGCGCTGCTGGAACAGCAGGCCCGGCAGCACGCCGGTCCCAGCCCCAAGCGAAAGCACTTGAAATTCGGTCCCCTGGAATTTGAACAAAAAAAGCTGGTGGCGGCCCAGTTCATTCAGGAAATCAGGCTGTCCGGCGAGACGGCAGAAGTGATCTGGAATATATGAAGCGGATGGCTTTGGTTCTCCCTTCTATATTCCGGATCTTTTTTCTTTATCCGGCATTCAAGCCCGCTATCCCTTGGGCCCCAGCGGCTTGAAGTGGTTTGGGACAGTGATAGTCTGGACTGGAAGGACCTGCCCGCCTCAGAGATCACCCAGCGTGTCACCAGCAAGGTACAGCCGGGTTCCATCGTGCTCTTCCACAACGCCGCGCTCCACACCCCGGAGGCCCTGCCCGCCATTCTGGAGACCCTGCTCCAGGAGGGGTACACCTTTGTGCCCATCTCCCAGCTCATCCTCCCCGGCACCTGCGGCACCGATTACACCATTGACCACACCGGGCGGCAGTGTCCCGCCTGTCCGTGATGGGAGCATATCCAAGCAAAAGCCGGTATCGGACGATAAAAAATGGCCGGTGACAATGTCACCGGCCATTGGGGTACTATTCTGTTTTCTGTCCGAAGATGCCCCGCCTTACTGAGCAGGACGGACCAGGACCTCCTCGGTGGTGCCCAGCATGATGGACTTCTCGCTGGGACGCAGCTGGCCGCTGTTCTCGTCACGGCCCTGGAGCACAAAGCGGGCATCGGGATCGCCGATGGTCTGAGCGGCCTCGTTGGAGCCCTCCCAGATGGGATCGCTGCTGGGCTTGCGGTAGCGGTTGAAGATGACGCCCAGCTCGGTGTCGCCCTTCTCCATCCAGTCGGTCATCATGTTCCAGTCGCCGGCGCTGTCGCCGAAGACCATCAGAGGACCGACGTTGTTGTACTTGGGCGCGATGAAGTTGGTGATAATGGTGCTCTTGCCCTCGCCCTGGGTCTGAGCATACTTGCCCTCGCCGCCCCAGTCGTAGTTGTACTCGTTGATGTAACGGCCGTTCTCATCCAGCTTGTTGCGCATGGCAAAGACCTGATCCTCAGGCACACCGTAGCCCATGACCTTGTTGGCGGCCAGGACGGTGTCGATGGGGGAGGCGGAGACGATGTACACGTCGATGCCGTTGGCCATCAGGGTGGCATACAGGTCCTTCAGCTCGTCGGTAAAGGTCAGGCCGGTGGTGAAGCTGGCGGAGACGATGCCACTCTTGCCGGGCATCTCAATGGGAGAGGTCCAGGTCACCTCAGCATAGCGGCCGTAATCGGCCCAGTACTGATGGGACGCGCTGGCCAGCTCCTGCACCTCGGCGGGAGTCATGCCAGTGAAGAGATAGGTGACCCAGGGATAGGAGACGGCGTGATCAAAGTAGTCGCCCAGGTTGTTGTACATGAAGCGCACCTTGGCCGCGAAATCCTGGTACTGGTTGGAGGCATGGATATACTCCAGGCTCTTGTCGCCGCCCAGGCCCTCGTAGTTCTTGTAGAGCCAGGTGTAGTCGCTGGAGATGTCGGCCACCAGGGTGGCGGGGGTGATATTCTTGCCGTCCAGGCTGGTGCCCATGCTCTTGTTGAGATCGGGGATGCCGGTCTCCAGCACGCCCTTCATCTCTTCCGGCTTAATCTTGAAGATCAGATTCTCGATCTGATAGACAAGCAGGGCCTCCTGGATGTCAAAAATGACGGAGGTGTTATCAAAGTCAAAGACCACATATCTGCCCTTGTTGGCGTTCTCGTCGATGACAGCCTGAATCCGGGCCCGGGTGGCAGGCGCCCAGTTTCCGGTAATGAGCTGGGTGGGGTCGGGCTTATAGTGGGCGTTGGTGTCGATGTTGGCGGTATCGGTCGCCGCATCCCAGGTCACGCCGAAGTCCAGCTCTTCCGCCAGATCACGGAGCTTGAAGAAGTTGTTGCCGTTATCGATATTATACGCTTCCACCTGCGCAGCCTTGCCGTCCACGTTGAGCTTCGTGGTGGCGGGCGCCACGGACAGTGCCGCAAATGCGGTGGTTACACCCAGGGCCCCAGCCAGGCCCAGCGCGATAATCTTCTTGCTGATATGGCGTTTCTTCATATTTTGTTCTCTCCTTTTACACGGTCTCAGTTTATTTTGCGTGGTGCAGCTGTTCCGCGGAGATATTTTTTCGGCTGTCTCCCTCCTTCCGGTAAAGGCAGGGGTATCATAACACAAGCACGTTTTCATTTGCAACGAAGCACCGTTATTTCTCTGTATGAAACAATTCTCCGTTTTCTTTTTGTGCATATCGTCTATTTTTTAACCTTATATTTTCCATATTTTTATCAAGCATGCTTATACATGCCCTGAGCATATGACAATTTTGAATCTTTTTCTTCCGTTTTTCGCTGGCACATGCGCCGTGTGCCGGAATTGTTTCAGGGGTGTTCTCCGGCCCGAGCGGAGGAACGGGTTCATCCTCTGCCGGACGGAATTGGGGCTTCGCATCTCCGCCGTTCATCCCCTCTTCTTCCCCATGGTTCGGCATGGTGCGGCCGGACGCGCATCCTTTCATAATTGGGGATTGACAAAAGACTGTCAATTTTATATAATATACACAAATTTGAGGGTGGACTATGCCGGGTGTAGCAAGTCTGCCGTATTCCGCTGATCATGCGGGTTTATTCAGATGCGTAGAAAGCATTTTGAAGTGCCATTGGGCACTCCAAAATGCTTTTTTTTGCTTCTTAAGCGCGGATCATGCAGGGCGGCAGTCTTTTCGCCCTGCTCTGAAGCGCAATTTTATACACAGGAGGTATCTTGATATCATGGAACTGAATGAATCTATGCTCCGTCAAATCATCGAGCGTACCCTGCAGGAAATGCGCGGGGACGGCATGGTAAAGCATGTGGACCCCAGCGGCGTGATGAGCATCCGCACCAGCACCGTCCGCTGTGAGCCTTTTGCCGGCGCCAAGGGCGTGGGTCTGAAGGACGCCACCACGCTGGAGGAGGCCCCCCGTATGGGTGCCGGCGTGATGGAGCTGGACCACGGCCAGCTGGAGTGGACCCTGACCTATGATGAGTACGACTATGTCATCGAGGGCACCCTCCAGATTGAGATTGACGGCCGCGTTGTGACCGGCAATGCCGGCGACATCATCTATATCCCCAAAAACAGCCACATCATCTTCAAGACCCCCAGTTGGACCCGCTACGCCTACTTCGTCTACCCCGCCAACTGGGCTGATCTGGTCTGATCGGAAACACGATACCCGCCGGCTGTAATTGTATTATCTACTTGAATTTGCTATATTGTATTCATACTGCCGCGGTATTGGGAGGAGGTCCGGACCTTGGATGCGAAGGGAGCAAACTGCACGACCATTTTTTTGGCCGACGATGATGCAACAGTGCGTCAGACACTGAACGACTTCTTTGCCAAGTGCCCAAATTATCAGGTGGTTGGTACCGCCAGCAACGGTATGGATGCGGTGGAGCGCTGCAAGCAGCTGCGGCCCGACGTGGCGCTCCTGGATATCCAGATGCCCCTGCTGGACGGAATCGCCGCAGCCAGGCTCATTCTGGAAAACAAGTATACCAAGTGTGTGGTCATGCTGACCGCCTTCAGCGACCGGGCCTACATCCAGGACGCCCTGGACGCAGGCGCTTTCGGCTACCTCACCAAGCCCTTTGAGCCGGAAAAAATACTTCCAACACTGGAATTGTGCATCCACCAGAGCCGTGAGTTCCATCTGCTCCGCAAGGAGCTGAAAAATCTGGAGCGGCGCGCCGAAGAGCGCCCCGCCGTGGACCGGGCCAAGCTGATGCTGATGGAGATCAGGGGCATGTCGGAGGATGAGGCGTATCAGTACATACGGGAACTCAGCCGCAGAAAGGGCATGTCCATGATGAAGGTTGCACAGTATATTATTGCGAAACTGGAGTCATCCCAATGATTAGCGCCACCAGAATGCTCTGCCAGAAATATACCTCGCTCACGGACGATGAGATAAGCTATCTCGAGTCCTACAACACCCTCCTGCCCGCCATGGCCAACGCGGAAAAGGCGGACGTGTTTGTGGACTGCCGGACAGCCACCGGGCGCTCTGCCATCGTGGTCTGCGAGGCAAAGCCCCAGACCGTCCCGTCCAATTACAGCAGCTCCATCCTGGGCATGATGATCCAGTGGATCGATGAGCCTGCGGTGGACCGTTCCTTCCGGCTGGGCGTATCCACAGCCGGAATGCGGGCGGTGTCCATGCCGGAGGACCGGCGGATTGTCCAGAGCGTGGACCCCATCTTTTACAGAGGCCGCCTGATCGCGGTGCTCATCTACGAGAAGCCCGCCATGGATGTGGAGTCCATCCTCTCCGCATCCCAGCCGGCGCCAACAGATACATCGGCCGATCTGGGCTGGTCCGCTGTGGCCGACGCACTGGGCGAGGCCGTGGTCTTTCTGGACCAAAACCGGCAGGTCTGCGGCTACAACCGGGAGGCGGAACGCCTCTACCGCGCCATGGGTTATGTGGGGGAGCTGCTGGGGATGCCCGGCAGCAATATCCAGCCTGCCGCCGCAGAGGCCTGTGACGGAGCATGGCACGAGACCTGTATGGTCAACCGAAATTTACAGTACCGAAAACTCCCGCTCACCGACGGCAAGGCCGCCGAGGTCCTGATTATGCGGGATATCACCGAGCAGCGCAGGCTGGAACAGGAGCTGAATTTTCAGAAAACAGCCCTGCGGGAGCTGCGTCACAGGATGAAAAACAGCCTGCAGATGATGGCCAATCTGATCCGCGCCAGAGGCTATGAGGTGGAGAGCCTGACAGAGGCCCAGTCCGGCATGATGGACGCCGCCAACCGGCTGCTCTCCCTCACCGCCACACTGGACGGTCTGGCTCAGGCCTCGCCGGAGAAGGTGTCCCTGCTGCAGGTCATCCGGCACATCCGGCAGTACACCCTGCAGACGCTGGTGAACTCCACCGGAAACATTACGATACAGGTGTCGGGACAGGATGTGGAAGTCCGGCCCGACTGCGCCGATTCCATCGCCCTGGTGGTCAACGAGCTGCTTCAGAACGCGCTGAAGCACGCCTTCCCATCGGGTGCGGCCGGAACGGTAGGCATCGAGCTCCAGAGCGGACGCCCTGCCAGCAGAATTACCGTATGGGACAACGGCGTGGGCCTCCAGAAGGACCAGACCCGGTCCGGCGGAATCGGCCTGGAGCTTGTATATACCATTGTCCGCGACCGTTTGATGGGCGAGTGCGACCTGGAAAGCGGTCCCGACGGAACAAGAGTTACATTTGATTTTATAGAAGCATAGCGCGCTGACTCAAGGAAGGGCGGCGCATATCACAATGGGCGATGTAGTCCAGGGGCAGTTTTCCGCTGCCTCTGGGCTATTTTGCATTTTTTACTCCCCAACGGCCTGTACGCAGGCCGAACAAGCCGGACGCGCACCTGCGCCCGGAATATCAAACAAGGAGAGGTGCAGCGAAACATGAAGTTGAAAACGACCTTGAATGGCAGCAGCTTTGCATTCCGCGACATTAAGGACGTGCTGGCAAAGGCCAATGAGCCCAAGTCCGCCGACCGCTTCCAGGGCATCGCGGCGGAGACCGCCACCGAACGCGTGGCCGCAAAGATTGTGCTGTCCGAACTCACCGTGGGCGACCTGACCGAGAACCCCACCATCCCCTATGAGAAGGATGAGGTTACCCGGGTCAACATCGACGGCCTGAACCGCCCCATGTACGAGCGGTTCAAGAACATGACCATCGGTGAGCTGCGCGAGTGGATTCTGGACCACAAGACCACCACTGAGGAGCTCTGCCGGGCCAGCCGCGCCTTCACCGGCGAGGTGGTTGCCGCTGTGGCCAAGCTGATGAGCGCCATGGACCTGGTGTACGGCGCCAGCAAGATCGTCCGTCCCACCAAGTGCGTCACCGAGATCGGCCTGCCCGGCACCCTGTCCTACCGCTGCCAGGCCAACAGCCCCACGGACAGCGTGTCCGACATCCTCATCGGCGTGATGGAGGGTCTGTCCTACGGCTGCGGCGACGCCTGCCTGGGCATCAACCCCGTCACCGACGACGCCGAGACCACCAAGCGTATCGCCGACGCCCTCTGGGATCTTGTAAAGAAGAACAGCATCCCCACCCAGATCACCGTGCTGTCCCACATCACCACCCAGATGCAGGCCGTCCGCAACGGCGCCCCCCTGTCCATGTTCTTCCAGTCCATCGCCGGCACTCAGGCTGCCAACGACAACTTCGGCGTCAGCCGTGCCCTGCTGGAGGAGGCCTACGATCTGGCCCGCTCTTCCTGCACCGGCCTTGGTCCCAACCTGCTGTACTTTGAGACCGGCCAGGGCTCCGAGGTGTCCATCGGCGCCGACTGCGGCGTGGACGAGATGACCCTGGAGGCCCGTACTTATGGCTTCGGCCGCTTCTTCCTGCCCTTCATGGTCAACAACGTGTCCGGCTTCATCGGGCCCGAGACCCTGTACGACGGCAAGGAGATGATCCGCGCCAACCTGGAGGACCACTTCATGGGCAAGCTCATCGGTCTGCCCATGGGCATGGCCCCCTGCTACACCAACCACACCTCCATCACCCAGGACGATCAGGAGATGGCCACCGCCCTGCTGGCCATGGCCGGCGCCAACTACTACATGGGCGTGCCTGTGGGTGACGACGTGATGCTGTCCTACCAGGACACCAGCTTCCACGACGACGCCACCCTCCGCGAGCTGAGCCACCGCCTGCCCGCTCCCGAGTTTCACAAGTGGATGATGAAGATGGAGCTGATGGACGAGCACGGCCGCCTCACCCCCAAGGCCGGCGACGCTTCCATTTTCCTGAAGTGAGAAGGAGGAAATAAAGATGAACGAATCTCAGCTGAAAGAGATTATCATGAAGACTATTTCCGAACTGATGGCGGGTGAATCCGGGGACAAGTGCGCCTCCTGCGCGCCCACTCCCGCCCTCAAGGTGGAAGATGGTGAGGTGCCCGATCTGTCCGCGGTGGACTACCGCAAGGTAATCGACGTGCCCAACCCCGCCAACGGTGAAGAGTATCTCCACATGCGCTCCAAGACCGTGGCCCGTCTGGGCGTGTGGCGCGCCGGTCCCCGCTACCGCACCAACACCTTCCTGCGCTTCCGCGCCGACCACGCCGTGGCTATGGACGCCGTCTTTACCGACGTGCCCAACGAGGTCCTGGAGGAGGCCGGTCTGTTCTCCGTGAGCACCCTCTGTGAGAGTAAGGACATGTATCTGACCCGCCCCGACCTGGGCCGCCGTTTCTCCGATGAGACCGTCGCCGAGCTGAAGAAGCGCTGCAAGCTGAACCCCGACGTCCAGATTGTGGTGTCCGACGGTCTGTCCAGCACCTCCGTCACCGCCAACATCAAGGACATCCTGCCCTCCATCCTCCAGGGCCTGAAGGCCGCCGGGGTGAGCGTGGGCACTCCCTTCTTCGTCAAGTACGGCCGCGTGGGCGCCATGGACGCCATCACTGAGGCGCTGGGCTCCAAGGTCACCGTGATCCTGCTGGGCGAGCGGCCCGGTCTGGCCACCGGCGAGTCCATGAGCGCTTACATGACCTACGGCGGCTATGTGGGCATCCCCGAGGCCAACCGCACCGTGGTCTCCAACATCCACCGGGGCGGCACCAATCCCGCCGAGGCCGGCGCCTTTATCGCCGAGCTGTGCTGCCGTATGCTGAAGGAAAAGGCCTCCGGCCTGGACCTGAAGGTCTGAGCTTCTCCCCCGCGGGGCGCACCCGCTCCATATCCTGTCTATGACGCAGGGAGGAAACAAAACCATGAAACGTGATCCTGTAAAAGCATCCGTGATGGCCACACGGATTATCCCCAACGTGGCTGCCGACATGGCCCAGGAGCTGGGACTCCTGCCCGGCGAAAAGTCTCTGGCCATTATCACCGCCGACTGCGATGATGTGACCTACACCGCCCTGGACGAGGCCACCAAAAAGGCGGTCTGCCGGGTGGCTTACGCCAAGAGCTTCTACGCCGGCGCCGCCAACGCCAACACCGCTCTGGCGGGCGAGGTCATCGGCATCCTGGCCGCTCCCAACCCGGCTGAGGCCAGAGCAGCGCTGGAAGCCTGTGTGGACGTCATTGAAAACCAGGCCTACTTTGTCTCCGCCAATGCAGACGACTCCGTGGTCTACTACGCCCACTGCATCCCCCGCACCGGCTCCTATCTGTCTGAGGGCGCCGGTATCAACGAGGGCGAGGCTCTGGCCTACCTGATTGCGCCCCCTCTGGAGGCCATGTACGGTGTGGATGCCGCTCTGAAGGCCGCCGACGTGCGCATGTGCGTGCTCTATGCGCCCCCTTCCGAGACCAACTTCGGCGGCGCTCTGCTGACCGGCAGCCAGTCCGCCTGCAAATCCGCCTGCGACGCCTTTGCCGCCGCTGTGGAGCAGGTGGCCGACCAGCCCCGTATCTGAACTTCGGGCGGCGCAGACGCCGTCCCTGACAGAACAGGAGTGTATTTGAGATGGCATATTCCCAAGCGCTTGGTATGATTGAAACAAAGGGCCTGGTGGCCTCCGTGGAGGCCGCCGACGCCATGGTCAAGGCCGCCAACGTGACCCTCATCGGCAAGGTCCATGTGGGCGGCGGCCTGGTGACCGTCATGGTCCGGGGCGATGTGGGCGCCGTGAAGGCCGCCACCGACGCCGGCGCCGCCGCTGCTGAGCGGGTCGGCGAGCTGTGCTCCGTACACGTCATTCCCAGACCCCACGAGGAAGTGGAGTCTATCCTGCCCGCTGCGGAGAAGCAGTAATTGCGGACAACAGGTCCGCACCGCGCCATTCTTTTCCCGGCAAGCAAAAGCCCGGGGAGCTATGTGCTCCCCGGGCTTTTGCTCAGCCTGTTGAAAAAGTCTTTTCGACAGGCTGCTGCACTTTTTCAACCTTTGAAAAAGTGATTTGATTGCACGCAAAAGACAACCCTGACGGTTTTCTTTCACACTATCTTTCCCTCCGAAACCTTAATCCTCAGGGTTTATCGACAGTCTCAAGCAAAACCGGCGGGAAAACCAGTCCCGGAACGCAATTGAAAGCGGGAACGTCTGCCTGCACCGGCATTCGTGCCCGCTTTCGCGAGGTTTTACAGATAAACGGGCTTTCCAAACACATGCATCTGTGTGGATGACCCCGCTTTTGTCAAAAAAAGGCTGCACCCAAAAGGGTGCAGCCTTTCAGCCGCCAAAGTCTGGCAGCTGTGTGCACCCTCTCTGGATCGGAGAGTTTTCTTGTGCGTCATATGCAGGCAGGTATTCTGACTCAGGCATTCAGCGCAGCCCCCGCCTTCCCGGCGTCTCCGCCAGTGGCATCTGAGGACCGCTCCGCCAATACAGCAACGGCATTGTGCGGGATTCTCACCCGCTTCCCTTTTGATAAACCTGCATACCCATGTGATTCACTTTTTCTGCTGTCCCCGGCCCGCTGAAAACGGACCGGGGATGACTTTTAATCAGTCCAGCAGCTCCTGCCAGTTGGCGGGATAGACGAAGTAAGCGTACCGGGTCTTGTCCGGAGTCTGGAAGTGGATGTGGCTTCCCTTGGGGATATAGATGATATCGCCAGGGCCGCCGGAAATCACACGTCCGTCAATCTCGATCTCCAGAGTGCCGTCGATCACCATGTCATACTCGTCATAGGTCAGCGTCCACTCAAAGCTGGTGTGGTCCAGCTCCATGATGCCGCAGCCCATACGGGGGGCCTCCTCCAGAGTGACCACGTCCTTGAGCTTCACGCCGTCCTGCTCGAAAGGCTCGCACTTGACGGTGCTGGTCTTGATCCCGATGATACCGCTGGGATCGACCTCCTTGACGAAACCGTCGTCCTGTTTGCCGGAAGCGGCCTCCAGAACCTTGCTGACGATTTCACGGATCAGTTCTTCACTTACATTCATAGTATACTCCTGTTTCTATCAGGCAGCAGCCTTGGCGGAATTAATCTTAGCCAGCAGCTTGGGGGAGAGGATGTTGGCCACGATGATGGCGGTGATACCGGCCACCAGCTTGCCCACGATAACGGGGAAGATCATGTCGGGGTTGTTGCCGGCGGTGAAGCCCAGGTGATCGCCGAACACGAAGGCGGCGGACACGGCAAAGGCCACGTTCAGCAGCTTGCCCTTGGGGTTCATATCGCCCATGATGTTGAACATGGCGATGTTGTTGGCCAGGTTGGCCACCATACCGGCGGAACCAGCCTCGTTCATGCCCAGCAGGCCGCCCACCTTCTTCAGCGCGCCGCCGAAGGTGCGGGTGATCCACTCAACCATGGGGAAGGCGCCGATCAGAACGATACCGATCTGGCCGCAGGTCAGCAGGCCGCTGTCCAGGCCGGACAGGCCGGTGGTGGCGTCCTTCTCGGACATGATGCTGAACACGGGGAACATGATGCCGGTGATCTGCTGGAACACGGCGATGGCGGTGAGGGCGGTGATGACCACGGTGACGCCGGTGCCGAACTTATTGAAGCCGTTGATCATGGGGCCGGGGGCGAACCACAGGCCGACGCAGATCAGGGCGGCAATCACGATAACGGGCACCAGGTTGATCAGGATGCGGCCAATGCTCAGCTCATAGGGAGTGAGCAGGTTCATCACGATGCCGCCGACGATGCAGCCCAGAGGGATGGTGATCATACCAGCCAGGATACCGGAGCCCAGGTAGGGACGGTCTTCCTTCTTGATGATGGACAGAGCAACGGGGATAGTGAACACGATGGTGGGGCCCATCATGGTGCCCAGGATCAGGCCGGAGAAGTTACCGATGGACTCATCGGCGGCCAGCTCCATGGCCAGGGGGTAGCCGCCCATGTCGCAGGCCAGCAGGGTGGTGGCAAACATGGAGGCATCAGCACCGATAGCGGTGTAGATGGGCTTGATGATGGGGCCGAGGACCATGGACAGCACAGGCGCAGCCGCCACAACGCCGGCCATGGCGATGGCCAGAGCGCCGATGGCGTTGAAGCCCTCTTCAAACTTCTCGCCATAACCCAGCTTGTTACCGCGGATCTTGTCGATGGCACCCACGACCATGAAGATCATCATGATCAGCATGATCACGGAGTTGATGGAAATGTTGGATACCCATGCCTTGATGCTCTCAGTAAAAACGCTGGGGTCGGCAGCTGCAATCAGTTCGCTGAAATCCATACGCTTTGTCACTCCTTCTCAATCATAACACACAACAGGGGTGAGATCTTTTGGGTTGGCTCACATCAGGCTCTGGAAGAGCTGAGGTGCGGGCCTGGGGATGACGCTGGTGCTGACCAGCAGGTCAGTGGCCGACGCGGCAGCGGCTACCGCCTCACGGACGGCGCCCACATCGCCGGTCAGGGTCACATAGCCCTTTCCGCCGATGGCGTAGCCGATGCGCACCTCGATGAGGGTCACATTGGCCGCCTTGGCCGCCACATCGGCGGCGGTAATGGCGGAAGCCACGGAGTAGAACTCCAGAACGCCCAGAGCGCCTCCCTGAGGCACCTGGGTGGTCATGCTGATGGCGGGAATGAGCTGGGGGTGCACGTTGGGCAGCAGCAGCGTGTTGACCACGTACTCGCCGCCCTGACGGATGCCCTCCGCCATGGAGGCCTTTACATCGCCAGTGTCACCCGCGATCAGGATGATGTACTTGCCGGGACAGACGGTGGAGGAGCGGATGAGGTCTACCTGCGCTGCCTTTACCATATAGTCGCAGGTCTCAATGCCCCGGGCGATGCTGGTCAGCTCCACCATGCCGATGGCGTTTCTCATACCGATTCAACCTCCTTCCGGCGCAGCCAAACGCCTGCCGGTGTGATTTTTTCCACCACGCCGTCTATACTGGCATGGATATTGGCGGACAGTCCCTCTGCCGCCTGGCCCAGCAGCTCGCCCTTGGAAACCCGGTCGCCCTCCGCCTTAACAGGGGTGGCAGGCTTGCCGATGTGCTGCTGCATGGGGACGCACACACGCTGGGGCTCCAGCGTGATGCAGGTGTGGGCGTGCAGGCCGTTGTACTCCGCCAGGCCCAGCCGAGCAATGAGCCGGTCGGTGGGCGTCTTGCGGATGTCCGCAAACTCCCGGGCCTGAGGCTCCATATTGCGGGGTACCTGGATCCCCCGGCTGCGCAGCTCACCCTTCAGGTAGCTGTTCACCTTGCGGGGGGACAGGCCCATGGGACAGGCGAACATCTCGCACACGCCGCAGTCGCAGCAGTTGGCCGCGTCTCCGAAGGTGGCCAGATACTCCTCCTTGTCCTCCACGCTCTTCTCACGCCACAGATTCCGCATCATCAGATGGGGGCGGATCTGGTGGCCGATGAGGTAGCGGGGGCACAGGTCGGTGCACATCCGGCACTGGATGCAGGCGCTCTTGGCCTGGTGCCGGATGGCGTCCATGGACAGGGTTGCCCGGCGGAACAGATAGTGATCCGGGGGCAGCACGATGATGTTACCGGTGGTCTTGGTGACCACGGCCGCCTCGATGGCCGCCGGGTCAGTGAGCACCTTGCCCATCATGGGACCGCCCACGATGATGGCATACTTGGTGATGGTGGGCGCAGCCGCGGCCACGCACTCCGTCAGCGGGGTGCCGATAGGCACATGGAGCATAATGGGCTCCTTCACCTCGCCCACCACGGACAGATATTTGTCGGTAACAGGCCGGTCCTCCAGGGCGTCCATAATGTTGAGCAGGGTGCCCACGTTATCTACCACGCACCCCACGTCCAGCGGGAGGCCCCGCTCGGGGACCGACCGGCCGGTGACCTGCTGGACCATGGTCTGCTCGTCACCGGCAGGATAGAAGGTTTTCATCTTGAAGATCTCCACCGGCGCGTTGAGACGGCTGATGGAGTCCTCCAGCGCTGCGATCTCCGCCTTGTACTTGCCCTTCAGGGCAATGACGGTCCGCTTCGCCCCCAGATGGGCCGCTATTGCTGCTGCGGCGGCCACGATCCGGTCGGGAAACGTCCGGCAGAGATATTTGTCGGTCTCAATCAGCGGCTCGCACTCCGCGGCGTTCACCAGGAAGCACTCCGCCTTGGCCGACAGTTTTACATGGGTGGGGAAACCGGCGCCGCCAGCTCCCACCACGCCCGCGGCCTTGACCGCTTCTGTCAGATTCATACCAGGACCATTCCTTTCCCGGGCATCTCATGGGCTGGTTATTCAGGGATGACGCTCTCGTCAATCTCCTGATCGTCCACAATGCCCACAACAGTGGCGTCCACAGGGATGCCCATATCTCCCACCGCGCTCCGGGCGGAACTGCCGCTTACCACCAGCACTGTCTCGCCCACGCCGGCGCCAATGATATCGGCCGACACAATGGGAAGGCCGTCCTTTCCGCCGGTCAGCACGTCCAGCGGCTGTACCAGCAGCAGCTTCAGCCCCGCCAGTCTGTCTTCCTTGCGGGTGGCCCAGATGGTGCCGATGACTTTTGCAACTCTCATTCCAATGACCATTCCTTTCCCGGAATTTGCGCTTCAGGGGACGTTGCGCTCAGGCTCAGCCCAGCTCCAGCCGGATCCCGTGGTCCTTGGCGCAGTCCTTGGCCAGGGCCGTCAGGATGCATTTGGCCGGCAGACGGATGCAGGTCACCCGGGCCGCTGCTGCGTCCAGGACGTCCTTTTCCGTCAGGACCCGCTTCTCCAGCTTCAGCTCCTTGCCGCAGCTGGGGGCGGGCGCCGGTTCGGGAGCGGGTGCAGGGGCCGGTTCAGGCTGCTGCTCCGGCTCGGGTTCGGGCTGAGGACAGCTGTCCCCACCGCCGGCAAGTGCGCCGGCCAGATTGCTCTGGCTGCAGATCACCGCGCCGGAGGCGGTCAGCAGATCCAAATGCGCCTTGAGCATGGCGTAATAGGGCGCAGGAGCCATGGTGGCATAGCGGTACAGCTCCACCTGTTCGGTGGGGATGTACACCCGCTTCCCCATCAGGATGGCCTGAGAGGCCAGGCGGGTGTAGGGCGTATCGCAGATGCCCAGTGCCAGCTTGCTCAGCACATCGTTGGTCAGCTGGCACAGGACCACGCAGGACTGGGCGGACAGGTCCGCCCCCTCCTGCCTGCAGACGCGGGTGACGGCAAAGTGCTCCTTCAGGCTGTCCGCCAGCTGGCTGCAGCAGGGGTCTTCCGTCTGGCAGAGCACCAGCAGTCCGGGCTTTTCAGCGGAGGGCTCATCAGCGGGATCCGGCGCGCAATCCGGGGCTTCTTCCGCCGCCAGCTTTGCCGCTACGCGGGCAAGGATCTCGTCAATGAGCTTGCTCTGATCCATTTTGCTCCCTCCGTTCCGTTCAGATTTTGCAGTTCATGGCGATACCCGTAGGCGTCACCAGGAACGGATTGGCCGGCTTCACGGTGTGAATGCCGGTCACCTTTTCAAATACTTGCTCGATGCCGGTCAGGCAGCAGGTGCCGCCGCACAGGTAGATGGTATCTACGTCGCTCTGGCTCACATACCGCTTGACGATGCTGGCCATTTTCTCCAGCACCGGCCGCACCACCGGCAGGATCTCCCGGTGACGGGCGTAATCCTGCTTGATGGCCTCGGCCTCGGCAAAGGAAATATGGTAATTCCCCGCCAGCACCAGAGACAGATGCGTACCGCCGGTGGGCTCGTCCTCCGTCTGCACCACCACGCCGTCCTTCAGCATGGCCAGACCGGTGGTGCCGCCGCCGATGTCCACCACCACACCATTTTCGATCTGGTAGATGGCATTGGCGGCAGAGGGCTCGTCCAGAATCTCGGTCACTTCAAAGCCGGCGCCCTCCGCCACATACTGATGGGTGCGGACACTGGATTCCGTGCCCGCAGGCATTGCGATGGCGCAGTTGACCAGCTCGGTGCCCAGACGGGCCTCCAGCTTCTCTTTCAGCTCCCGGACGATACGCAGCGCGCCGGTGTAATCCACCACCACGCCGTCCCGCAGGACCTGGGCCGCCTGCTTCTCGCAGGCCACAGGGTTGTTCTCCTCATCCAGCACCACCAGCACGATATAGGCCGTGCCAAGGTCCACGCCGGTCTTCAGTTTCTGACCCACCGGACGGAAGGTGGTCTTCTCGGATTCCTCCACACGGGTGAGGTAGGCATTTACGCGGTCCAGATCCATCATGTCGCAGGGCTCCTTCTCTGATTAAAGTATGGGGCTACCGGATGATCTTGCCGAGGGTGAAGCCATGAACCATGGCCGCGTTTGCCTCGTCAACATCAATGTGCATCTTGCAGCTGAAGTGGGAGCTGACCCGGATGATCACGTCCTTGAACACCACCGGCCGCTCTGTCATGAGGGCAACCGAGACCCGCTGGCCATCCTTCAGATTGAAACGGATGGAGTCGGGAGCGGTCACATGGATGTGATTGTGGGCCACAATGGCGCCCTCTTTCAGCTCCAGCGTGCCGCAGGGGCCCTGGATGGTAATGGCCCCGGAGCCCTTCACATCGCCGGACTCCCGGAGGGGCGCCTTCACGCCCAGGGCCATGGCGTCGCTCTGAGAGAGCTCCACCTGGGTGGCGCTGCGGACAGGGCCCAGCACAGCCACCCGCTCCTTGGTTCCCTTGGGGCCGATGAGCGTCACCCGCTGCTCAGCCAGGAACTGACCCGGCTGGGACAGGGGACGCTTATTGGTGAGGGTTGCGCCCGGTCCAAAGAGGAACTCCACATGCTCCTGGCTCAGGTGCACATGGCGGGCGGACACCTCCACCTCTACCATGCCGGCACTGTGAATGGCGTCCATGACAGCGGATACAATCTCTTTCATGTACGGCCATCCTCCTTACGATACATGCCCGCCAGGTACATGCACATCATGATGTGCAGCGCGCTGGACAGGCGATTCAGCTCTTCCATGATATCCGGCCGGGTGCACTTGCTGCCCGACAGGAACGCCCCGGCGGCAGCCACCTCGGTCTCCCGGATGGCGGCGCGGATCTGGTTGAGCAGCGCATAGTCACGCCCCATGCTGTAATCGGGCAGCAGCATCTGCTTGATGCCGAAGAACTTCTGGGGATTGTGGGACCGCTCACGCAGCTCCTGATGGGTCAGGCCGATGATGGACTGCCGCTCATAGGGCTCATCCAGCACCTCGCACCGCATCATCTCCCGCAGATTGTCCAGGACGCTGCCCAGATCGTCAATCAGCTTGGGACTTCCTTCGCCGGCGATCATGGCCTGGGCCAGCACCACCAGCGCCTGCAGGCTGTCCAGCTTGCCCCGGAACAGGATGCGGGGATGGTTCTTGGCCACCAGCTCGTTGCCGCACAGCTGGGTCATGTGCTCCGGCTTCTCCATATAGAAGGCGCCGGTCTCATGGTCCCGGTACTTGGCGGTGGGTACGGCGGCAGGCGCCGCCGGAGCAGGAGCCTTGGCCGGAGCCTCCGGGGCGGCGGACTCCGCCGCCGCCTCAGGGGGCTCACCCTTGGCAATCTTGATCTTGCGCTGCTGCAGATATTCCCGCGCTGCGGGGGTGAGGATCTTGCCCTCCGGCACATAGAAGGTCTCGGGCTGAGCGTTTCTCAATTCCAGCCGGAGAAAATCCTCGGTAATTGCTTTCAAGCGCTCCACCCCTTCCTTTGCTTGTTGGGTTCAGGCCTGTGCCTGTACCTTACTTCAGAGAGGGCAGGATGGACTCCACCTCATTGTGGGGACGGGGGATCACATGGACGCTGACCAGCTCGCCCACGCGCTCAGCGGCAGCGGCGCCGGCATCGGTAGCGGCCTTCACGGCACCCACGTCGCCGCGGACCATCACGGTCACCAGACCGCCGCCCACGTGCTCCTTGCCGATCAGGGTAACGTTAGCGGCCTTCACCATGGCGTCCGCCGCTTCAACAGAGGCCACGAGACCCTTGGTCTCGATCATGCCCAGTGCCTGTGTCATAGTTGCCATACTGTATTACTCCCTTCGTATTCCGTCTCTCAGCCGTTCAGACGGGGCAGGATGGACTCCACTTCCTCATGGGGACGGGGGATCACATGGACGCTGACCAGCTCGCCCACGCGCTCGGCGGCAGCAGCGCCGGCATCGGTGGCGGCCTTCACGGCGCCCACGTCGCCGCGGACCATCACGGTCACCAGACCGCCGCCCACGTGCTCCTTGCCGATCAGGGTGACGTTAGCGGCCTTGACCATGGCGTCCGCCGCTTCAACAGAGGCCACGAGACCCTTAGTCTCGATCATGCCCAGTGCCTGTGTCATAGTTGCCATATTCAACCATTCCTTTCATGGAACAATTCAAAAAAGTCTTTACAGTTTCTGGATGCTGGCGATAACCTTGCGGACGATCTCCTCGATGTCCACATTCTCCAGGTCGGGAGCGGTGCGGCACACGCCGTCGCTGCAGTCGGGAATGCTGGCACGGATGTCGTCCAGCTCACGCTGACCGCAGGCCACATACCGCAGGTTCAGCAGGTGCATGGGGCCCACGTTCTCCGAGGTGGCGGAGCCGCCCACGGCGCCGCAGCCCAGGGTGAGGGCGGGCTGAAGGCCAGTGGTGCCGCCGATGCCGCCCAGAGCGCCGGGGGTATTCACCAGCACGCGGGAGGCGGGCACACGCTTGGCAAAGTAGTCCACAATGGCATCGTCCTTGGTGTGCAGGATGAAGGTGTGGCCGGCGCCCTCGTAGTGGAGGATCTCGCACACCTTGTTGCACACGTCCTTGTAGTCCTTGCCGGTGAAGAAGCCCAGGATGGGACCCAGCTTCTCGTTGGAGTAGGGATGGCCGCGACCCACGCCGGTCTCACGGGCCACCAGGACACGGGCCGTGGGAGGCACCTTGTCCAGGCCGGCCAGGCTGGCGATGGTGGCCACGCTGCGGCCCACGATCTGGGGGTTCATGGTGCCGTTGGCACGCAGGATGAACTTGCCTAGCTTCTCCCGCTCCTCGTCGTCCAGGAAGTAGGCGCCCTGCTTCTCCATCTCGGCCCGCACGGCGGGCACCATGTCCTCATCGCAGATGATGGACTGCTCGCTGGCGCAGATGGTGCCGTTGTCGAAGGTCTTGGAGTCCAGAATGCGCTTGACTGCCAGAGGCAGGTCGCAGCTCTTCTCCAGATAGGCGGGGCCGTTGCCCGGGCCCACGCCGATGGCGGGGGTGCCGGAGGAGTAGGCCGCACGCACCATGGCGGAACCGCCGGTGGCCAGAATCATGGCCACATCGCGGTGGCGCATCAGGTTGTCGGTGGCCTCCATGGTGGGGATGGTAATGCAGGACACCAGGTTCTCATTGCCGCCCGCCTCGGCGATGGCCTGCCGGATGACCTTGACGGTCTCCAGGATGCAGCGCAGAGCCGTGGGGTGGGGGGAGAACACGATGGCGTTGCCCGACTTGATGGCGATCTCCGACTTGTACAGTGCGGTAGAGGTGGGGTTGGTGGAGGGGATCAGACCAGCGATGACGCCCACGGGCACCGCGATGGTGCGGATGCCCTTGGAGTCGTCCCGGCTGAGCTCTCCGATGGTCTTCATATTCTTGATGTGCTCATACACACCCTGGCTGGCGAATACGTTCTTGACGACCTTGTCGTCCACGATACCGAAGCCGGTATCCTCGTGGGCCATCTGGGCCAGACGGCGGGCGTTGCGCACGCCTGCCTCAGCAATGGCCCGGACAATACGGTCGACCTGCTCCTGGTTCATGGCAGCCAGCTCGCGCTGGGCTACCTTAGCCGCTTCCACCAGCTCACGGACCTCCTGCATGGACAGAAGATCTTTATCAATCAGCTGCATAGCTCACGATTCCTTTCCATAGGAATTACACCAGGGACAAACGGCGGATGTTTTCAGTTGGATCCGCCGTCCATAAAGGCACGGATCGCCGTCAGCAGCTCTTCCCGTTTGGCGAATCTGATCTCCTTCTTGGTCATGCTGGTCAGGCCCATCTGGCGGGCAGCGGCACGCAGCTTGACCACGGAGAGATGCTCCAGCTCCTCAGCGGAGAACTGGACAGGCTCGCCCTCTTCCTGAACGGGCTCAGCCTCGGCTTCCTGCTCCGGCTCGGCGGCGGGCACAGGCTCCGTCTCGGGCGCGGGAGCGGGTTCGGGCTCAGCGACAGGTTCAGGCTGGGAAACAGGTTCCGGGTCGGGCTGGGGCTCCACAGGCGGTACGGGTGTGGGATCCGGCTCGCCCAGGATCCCCTCCACCTCCTGATGGGGGCGGGGGATCACATGGACGGAGAGGAGTTCTCCCACCCGTTCCGCTGCGGCAGCACCGGCATCGGTGGCGGCCTTGACGGCGCCAACATCGCCCCGGACCATAACGGTGACCAGACCGCCGCCTACATGCTCCTTGCACTGCAGGTCCACGTTGGCGGCCTTGACCATGGCGTCCGCCGCTTCAATGGCGGCCACCAGTCCCCGGGTCTCGATCATACCCAATGCCTTCATAAGTACCTCCGTTCACAGACCTTTTTCAGGTCTTTTTCCGTCCGTCAGATCTTGGGCTGATCGGCAACGGACTCCACGGCGGCGGCGAAGGCGTCGCAGGCGGACTTGCAGGCGGACTGGCTGCCGGTGAGCAGAGCGCCGCCGAAGTTGGTCTCAGAAGGAGGAGCGTACAGCACGCACATGCGCACGTCAGCGGCCTTCAGAGCGGCATCCACGCCGTACATAGCCTCCAGAGGAGGAGCGATCAGGTAGGCCAGAGCCTCGCCCTCGTTGATGCCGGCGCCCTCGGACAGGTAGGAGCCGGTACGGGAGATGCAGTGGGCGTAGTAGCACACGCTGTCATCGTCGTTGGCGGAGATGAAGTGGGCCACGTTCTCAATCACGTCCACGCAGGCCTCCAGGCCGGCACGGGCTTCAGCGGGATTGGGAGCGGCCAGGATGCCGATAACCTCACCGGCCAGAGCGGTGTTGGCATTGGCAGCACCGGCGTAGAAACTCTTGGCATAGGCCACGCGGCAGTCAGCCTTCTTGGTGGCCTCGTCCAGAGCGGTATAGGTCACATCATCGCAGTCGGCGGTGATGATGGCCAGGGACTTCTCGTGAGGCTGAAGGTTCAGTTCCTTCGCCATGTCGGGGGACACATTGGGGATCAGACGAGTCGCCATGACATGTGCGGGCAACGGATCTCTCTTCATAGTAAATTTCCTCCCTACTCCTTAAAGTTTCAGATCGGTGCCGCTGGCCTTCTTCTCAAGCATGATCTTGATGATCTCGGCGATATGGGCACCGGCCTCGGCGGGGATGGTACCGGCGCGGTGGATGTTGGACACCACGGTACGGCGGGCCTCAGGCATACCCACGGTAGCCTTGTAGGCGATGTAGGCGGACATGGACTCGGCGGTGATCAGGCCGGGACGCTCGCCGATCAGGGTGCAGGTGACCTCGGCGCCGGTGAGCTCGGAGATCTCATCCATGACGCCCACGCGGCCGTACTTGACGAAGAAGGGAGTGCCCACGTCGATCTTGTAGCTCTGCAGGCCCTGCATCAGGGCGGGCAGCAGGTCGCCGATGTTGGCGGCCACGGCGGCGGAGGACAGGCCGTCCGCCACGTAGATCTGCACGGTGGGGTTCTTCTTGCACTTGGCCTTGATGGTCTCAACGGCCTCGGGGCTCAGCTTGCGGCCCAGGTCGGGGCGGGTCAGGTAGGTATCCTTGCTGTCGCACTGGGTCTGCACGGTCCACAGGCCCATCTTCTCCACGAACTCGGCGTCCACGTCGTTGAACACGGCGTCCTGGGCGGCGGAGTGGGCGGCACGGAACTCCAGCTGAGGCAGGGTGTTGTAGCGGGCGCCGGCCTTGCCGATGCCCAGGCGGCAGGGAGCGTTCATCTTCAGCTCAGCGTACTCCTCGCCGTTCTCGGGGTCCTTCACCAGATACTGCTCACGGATGTCGATCTCGGTGATGTCGGGCAGGCAGCCCTCTTCCACCTTGCAGCTCTCCTCAACAGGGGCGGCGGTGCAGCAGGAGGGCGCAGCCTCCTTGGCCTCGCCGGCGCCGTTCATCTCAGCCAGTACCTGCTCGATGATACTTCTTAAATCCTTCTCATTCATAGCGTGCACCTCCCTCATTTACGCAGGAACACAGAAGCGTCGCCCGCCTTGGGGGTCAGCTTGCCGTTCTCGGAGAAGCCCATCTTCTCCAGCCACATATCGAACTCGTGGATGGGACGCAGGCCAAAGACCTCACGCAGGGCGGCGGCCTCATGATAGCCGGTGCACTGATACATCAGCATGCAGTCGTCGCCTTCGGGCACGCCCATGATGTAGTTGCAGCCGGCGGCAACCAGCAGGGTGGCCAGGTTCTCGATGTCGTTCTGGTCGGCCTTCATGTGGTTGGTGTAGCAGGCGTCGCAGCCCATGGGGATGCCGGTCAGCTTGCCCATGAAGTGATCCTCCAGGCCGGCGCGGGTGACCTGCTTGGAATCGTACAGGTACTCGGGGCCGATGAAGCCGACGACGGTGTTGACCAGGAAGGGCTGATAGCGCTTGGCGAAGCCATAGCAGCGGGCCTCCATGGTGACCTGGTCCCAGCCGTTGTGGGCCTCAGAGGACAGCTCGGAGCCCTGGCCGGTCTCGAAGTACATGACGTTGGGGCCGGTGCAGGTGCCGCGGGACAGCATGGTGGCGTGGCCCTCGTCCAGCATGGCGGCGTTCAGGCCGAAAGCCTCGTTGCCCTTCTGGGAGCCGGCGATGGACTGGAACATCAGGTCCAGAGGAGCGCCGAACTTGTTGGCGGCCTCGGTCTGGGTGGTCACGTGGGCCAGCACGCAGATCTGGGTGGGGATCTCCCACTTATGCTTGAACTCGTCGAACATCTTCAGGATGCGGGCAACGCTCTCCACGGAGTCGTCCACGGGGTTCAGGCCGATGACGGCGTCGCCGCAGCCCAGGGACAGACCTTCCATAACGGAAGCAATGATGCCCTTGGGATCATCGGTGGTGTGGTTGGGCTGCAGACGGGAAGAGAAGGTGCCGGGCAGACCGATGGTGGTGTTGCAGTGGGCGGTCACGCGCATCTTCTTGGCAGCGTAGATGAGGTCCAGGTTGCTCATCAGCTTACAGACGCCGGCCACGATCTCAGAAGTCAGGCCGCGGGAGGCCCGGCGGATCATGTCGGGAGTGGTCTGGGTGTCCAGCAGCCACTCACGGAACTCGGCAACCGTCATGTTCTTGAACTCGTTGAAAATGGTCTCATTGACAGAGTCCTGGATGATCCGGGTGACCTCGTCCTCCTCATAGGGGACGGCGGGGCAGTTACGCAGGTCATTCAGGGTCAGATGGGAGAGCACTACCTTGGCAGCGACCCGCTCTTCGGCGGTCTCCGCAGCAATGCCGGCCAGCTTATCGCCGGACTTTTCCTCGTTTGCCTTGGCCATGACCTCTCGAATGGACTTGAACTCGTAGACGTGGCCAAACAGCTTTGTCTTTAAGATCATGCTACTTCACCTCTCACATATCCTTGTTTAGGAATTGAAGATCAAAGTCTTGATGACGACGGGTAATACCTGTCCGCCCGCGATGGGTTCGCCGATATCGATGTAATCGCCGCTCAGGGTCTTGATTCCGTCGATGCAGATGACGTCCTTCTTGTGCTCCAGGAGCACGTTGAGGGCGTTGCCCAGCACCTTGCCGATATCGTTCTCCACCACCACGATCAAGGGATAGGGACCTTGGATCACCTCCTTAGCGCTTTCTATTACCGCTGCCGCCAATGCCTGAACATCTGCAAAGCTGGTGCGCTTTTCTCCGGTAAAGGCAATGGCAATCTGTTCCACCTTCCCCTCAGGTGCGAACAGAGGCATCTGCTGTATGATAGAGGATTTCAGCGTCTCCAGCGACTCCTCATCCTCCTGCGATACCTTAAGAATGGGAACATTTTTGATGGGCAGCTTGTCCCGCTCATAGCGGATGGTGCTGCCGCTGACTTCGGTGGTGTGGGTTCCCGCGCCCACCACCGTGGCCCGGATGGTCTCTGCCGCCTGGCACAGCTCCACCCGGTTCAGGTCGGGATCGGCCCGGACGGCCTTGCCCAGCAGCACGCCCACATCACCGAAGCGGAAGACGTCGTCCTCCATCTTCTGATAGATGCAGTCGGCCACGCCGCCTGAATAGGTCACTGCCTGAATCTGGGGCTGGGGAGGCAGCGCCCTGCCGTCGTTTGTATACATACCGGCGTGATGCCCGTCCGGCGCCGCGAGATGCAGCGCCTGGGCCAGCTGCGCCGCCATCAGGCGGCACACGCCGTACAGCTGCTCGGGATAGGCCCGGTCGCCCACCTTGATCTCAATGCCGTTGTCCTTGGCAAGGGCCTGGATCTTGGGGTAGATGTAGGAGATGCGACCGTCTGCCACCTTGATGAGGCGTCCGCCCACATCCAGGCAGCAGGTGCCCCTCAGGGTGCCCCTTTCGTAAAGGGCGATGTTTGTCGTGCCGCCGCCGATGTCCAGGTTGGCCACCGTGGTGTGCTTCTCCTTGGACAGTACGTCGGCTCCTGCGCCCCGGCCGGACAGCACCGACTCCAGGTCGGGGCCGGCAGTGGCCACCACAAAGTCTCCCGCCAGGTCGGACAGGGCGGAGAGCACCTCGTTGGCGTTTTCCTTCCGGGCGGTCTCACCGGTGATGATGACCGCGCCGGTCTTCAGCTCCTCCGGCGTGATGCCCGCGGCCCGGTACTCGCTGCGCACGATCTTCTTTACCGCCTCGGCGTCAATTTCGGTCGGTGAGCGCAGGGGCGTAAAGTAAATCCGACTGCGGTAAATCACTTCCTTGTCCACGATGTTGATCCGGGGCACGGTGTAGCTGCTGGCCTGGTTCTCAATGGTCAGACGGCTGAAAATCAACTGCGTGGTGGAGGTGCCGATGTCGATGCCTACGCTGAGAATAACTTCATGCAAGAGTTTCACCCGCTCTCAAATACCACAAAATGTAAAACAGCCCGGACACAGAGAGACCCCTCTCTGTTTCCGGGCTGCATCGCTCCGAATACGGGGATGTGATTACGTCACCACGTCCGCCTCAATTGTTTGGTTTTTAAAATCGAAGGAGGCGCAGGTGCCCCAGGTCCCCGACTCGATGGTCAGCGTACCCCGCAGCTTGTCCTTGACCAGCGTCTGCACAATGGACAGGCCCAGACGGTTACGTTCCGTACTGTGGACGTCAAATCCGCTGCCATTGTCGCTGACCTGAATGCTGGAGTAGAGCTGACCTTTCTTGACTGTAATGGTAATCAGGCCTGTATCCCGCCCCGTAAACGCATATTTCAGCGAGTTTTGGAGCAGTTCGTTGATGATAATGGCCACCGAGGTGGCCACATCCGAATCCACCTTGAAATCATCGCCCTCCAGGGTGATGGTCACCAGGCAGTTCGGATTGGAGAAATACCGCATGGTATTGTTTTTGATATTGGTAATGACCTCGCCGATCATCACCTCATCCACACCGCTCTGGGCGAGCAGCTCGTGGGTACTGGCAATGGAGAGGATGCGGTTCATGCTCTCTCCCAGCACCTGACGGGTCTCCTCGCTGTCCGTGCGGCGCATCTGCAGCCGCAGCAGACTGGCGATGGTCTGCAGGTTGTTCTTCACCCGATGGTGGATTTCCTTGATGGCCACCGACTTGAGAATCAGGGCCTTCTCCTGCTCCCGGCGCCAGGTCTCGTCCCGTATGATAAGGGCGAAGGCCATGCCGGGCGCGTTGAGCTGGACCCGCTTGATGTTCAGCACATGCCGGCCCACGGTGGTCTCTACGAAGGAGTAGCCCGAAACCTCTTCCGGCGGCTCCTCCTGGTCAATCAGCCGGATGTTCTCATAGGTCTGGCCCAGCAGATCCTCCACATAGCCCAGGTTCTGATAGAGCTCCCGGGCCAGGGAGTTGCAGAAGGTGACGACCCCGCTGCGGTCCACCATGACCAGCGCCTCGTCGATACATTCCGTCAGCCAATTGTTCTCCGAAACCATCCGGGTCAGCACATTGGCGATGTTTTCATAGCTTTTCTGGGAAAAATGGATCCGTTCACTGACCAGATGCTGCTCATCCACACGCTTTTCCCGGATAAGTACACCGATGATCCGGGAACCGTGCCGGATGGGCTCCACCGATTGGATTGTGCTGCCGTTTTCCTGGGTGGTGGCCTTCATCTGTTTGGTCCCCACACCCAAGCGGAACGTCCGGGCCACAGCGGGCTCGTTCTCCGCCTTTGCCAGCAGCCCCACCACCGAATTCTTGTAGGAAGAGGGCACATCCTCCGGCTTGGCCTCCGCCACCACAATGGCGTCGCCGTCCCGCTGGGGACAGTCGATGAAGATGTCCGCGTCCTCCAGATTGGCCAGCGGCTGCAAAATGGCGGAGGTGTTCTCTATGATCCGGATCTCCTCATCGGAGAGGTCCGTATACTTCCTGCACAGTGTCCAAATGGTATCCACCGCAGCTCACCCGCCGTTTTTCACCAGTATGATCTCCGCTACCCGGCGCATGGAGAGATGCTTGTCCAAGCTGAGTTTTCGTATGTAGTCATACGCCTCCTGCTCCGTCATGCCCTGCTCCTGCATGATGATGCCCTTGGCCTTCTCGATCACGCTCCGGCTTTTCAACCGCTCGGACACCTTTTCCATGTCCTTGCGCAGCCGCTTGAGCTCCTGACTGCGGGCTACTGCCAGCTCGATGCTGGGAACCAGAGATTTCTCGTCGATGGGTTTGACCAGGTATCCACTGACGCCACAGCCCTTGGCCTGGTCAATGAACTCCCGCTCGCTGTACGCCGTGAGCATGATGATGGTGTCGGCCAGGTCTTCCTCATATATGATCTTTGCAGCCGAGATGCCGTCCAAAAACGGCATCTTGATATCCAGAATCACCAAATCCGGGTGATACAGCTTGCATTGTTCCACCGCGTCAAATCCGTCCGAGACCTCCGAGAGCACCGTATAGCCGCCCTCGGTCAGCAGCTCCTTCAGGTCCATTCTGCTGATCGGCTCGTCGTCCGCGATGACAACGGAAATTCCATCTTTTCCCATGCGAGCACCCTTCCCGTTTTATTGGAAGCCCAACCGCCGAACCAGATCATCCACTCCCTCGCCGGTCACGCTGCTGACTGTATAGATCTCTTCAGCGCCGGCATTGTTCAGATATTTTTCCGCCCGCACAAGCTGCTCCTGCGTGGCCAGATCCGCTTTCGTGATAACGCCGACACAGGGCTTTGCAAATGTACTGCTATAGGCGGGGGGAAACATACTGCCAGGCTCAGTGGCGTCCTGGACCAGCACGATAATATCCGCGTCAGCGGCGGTGACCATCAAGGCCCCCCGAAAATAGCGCCGCTCCAGGTATTCGCCCGGAGTATCGATCATTGTTTCGTTCCGTATCTGTACGGTCTGTGTCTTATGATAGTTAAGATCCTCCTTGGCGATCCGCTGGCACAGCGTGGTCTTGCCCGCCGTGGACCGGCCGATGAGGATAATACGGGGACTCCGTTTTTCGTTCATAGTTTATGTTTTGGTGATGGGCGCGGAAGCAAAGCCCATCATACCGCACAGCGTGCTCATAACATCCGTCAGAGCCGCCTGAACCGCCGCCACATCTCCTGTGATGACCAGAGAACCGTTAAAGCGGTCCACAAATCCAATCTTCACATCCGCGGCTTTGGTGGCGACGTCGGCGGCAATCATGGCTGCCTCGCTGGGCGTAATAGTCAGAATTCCGATGGCTCCGCCGGCGTCAATCAGACCCAGCTTGGCATAGAGGTCGTCCACCGGGTTGGCGATTACATGGGCCAGCGTAACCTGTTTGCCAGGTACAAATTCCTGTATGATGCGCTGTTTTTCATCCAGCTCTACCAACAAAACACCCTCCTTACTGCCTGAGGCCTTGATCTTCATGCAGCGGGCGGTCTGCCTTCACCCCCGGCATATGGGTATAAATACGGCACCTCAGCGTAAAAGTTCCAGATAAAAGCGCAAAAAAATCCCCCAGAATTTCTTGAACCGGTAATCCGTCATTCTCGAAATTTTAGGAGCTGCACCGCTCTGGGAACTCATTTCGTATCAAACACTAACGGCGCATCCGATACTTTGCTGAGAGTTTTCAATTATTGTCCCTTGCTTTTTGGTAATTTTATCAGAAAACGCTCCATCTGTCAATGGCAAGAGACAGGCAAACTCGTCAGCGCTCCCAAAAGCGCCCCGTCAGGGCAGCTTGCCGATGAACGCCTTGTGATAGAGGTGCATGACCTCTTCCACGGTGCAGGAACGGGGGTTGGTGGCGGTGCAGCGGTCGGCCACGGCGGCCTGGGCCATCTCCTCAAGGGCGGCCTCGAAGTCGGCGGCATTCACGCCGGCAGCCTGAATGGTGGAGGGCACGCTCAGCTTCTCGATGTACTGGCGGGCGGTCCGGATCAGGTTGAGGGCGCTCTGGCGGACGCTGCTGCTCTCCAGACCCAGCAGACGGGAGATCTGGGCATACCGCTTGGCGGTAGGCGTCAGCTTGTCCACGCAGCCGGCGTTGAAGCTCATCACGTAGGGCAGGAGGATGCCGTTGGCACGTCCGTGGGGGATGTGGAACCGGGCGCCCAGGGCGTGAGCCATGCCGTGGTTCAGACCCAGACCGGCGTTGGAGAAGGCGATACCGGCCAGACAGGAGGCGTTGTGCATGCCCTGACGGGCCTCCAGGTCATCGGGGTGCTGATAGGCGTTGAGCAGGTGGCGGCGCACCAGCTTGATGGATTTCTCAGCAGCTGCGTCGGTAAAGTCGTTGGCAGCGGTGCACACAAAGGCCTCCACCGCGTGGGTGAACACGTCCAGACCGGTGTCGGCGGTGATGGCGGGGGGCACACTGACGGTGAGCTGGGGGTCCAGAATGGCCACATCGGGCAGCAGGCTGTCGTCGATGAGGGGATACTTGACGCCCTTCTCACGGTTGGTGATGACGGCGAAACGGGTCACCTCAGAGCCGGTGCCGCTGGTGGTGGGGATGGCGATGAACTTGCACTCGCCCACATTCTGGGTCTTGTTGGCGAAATACACGATGGCCTTGGCCGCGTCGATGGCGGAGCCGCCGCCAAAGGCGATGACGCTGTCGGGCTTGAACTCCTGGATGATGCCCACCCCCTTGGTCACGGTGGCAACATCGGGGTCGGCCTGAACGTCGCTGAACAGCTTCCATTCGGCGCCCGCCTTATCCAGAGTATCGGTTACGTAGCTGATACGGCCGCTCTCCGCCATAAAACGGTCCGTGACCACAAAACCGCGCTTGATCTGAGGGGCCAGATCTTCCAGCCCGCTGCCGGTCAGGATCTTGGTTTTGACGCTGAAAACTTCCATAGTTCCGCTCCTTTCAAAAAATATAAGGCAGCACCCTGAACGTAAAAGTTCAGGATGCTGCCTCGCATCCGTCCATAAAGGGGCGCTGCGCCGCGCACCCATGCGCTTATAGATTAGCCCTTTGTTTCTTTTCTGTCAAGCTTTTTATACATCATGCCCGAAAAAGGAATTGACATTTTCTTCTCCGGCTGACATAATGACCTCGTCAAAGCAGGTGCGCTGACATGCGGAGGCTTCCCCCCTCCGCTGGTTTCGCTGCCCAAAAGGCAGCGCTTATCAGAAAGGAATTAACAGAATATGGATGTCAGATTCGTTCTCCCCTCCGAGGTGGACCAGCTGGCCAGAAATGTGGTCACTTCCTTCCCGTCCAAAACACCGGCGGCACTTCTGGAGAATATGGAAGGCGAACTGTACCGTCCGGACGAGGGACGTTACCTCGGCTGTTTCGATGACGGAGGAACCCTGCTGGGTTCCATCCTGATGATGGATTTCACCCTCAACGTCAGAGGTGTGATGATGCCCATGGGCGCTGCGGCCTATGTCTCCGCCAACTTTCTCCACAAGAAAGAGCGGATCGCCTGCACGCTGCTCAAGGTGCTGATGCGGTACTATGCCAAGCTGGGCACGCCTATCGGCTGCCTCCACCCCTTTAACCCCGCGTTCTACAGAAGCATGGGCTACGGCTACGGCAACGAGTACATTCTCTACCAGCCCAAGCCCTGTTATATCCGCTCCTTTGGCGACAAGTCCGGCCTGTCCTATGCCACCAAGGAGGACCAGCCCGCCATTCTGGAGTTCTACCGCCGCTGGGCCGAACAGACCCACGGCGCCACCGTCCACCACTACATGGACCCCCACCGGATCTTTGACGCCCCCTATGTGGTCGTCTGCCGGCGTGAGGGCCGGATCACCGGCTACCTCACCTTCTCCTTCGTGGAGGTGGACCACTACACCGACATGTACCACGACCTGATGGTTCATGAGATGATCTACGAGGACATGGACACCCTGCGGCAGTTCATGACCTTCTTCGCCTCCCAGGTGGACCAGATCGAACGGGTGCGCATCTTCTCCACGGATGAGCGCCTGCACATGATGTTCACCAACCCCGACACCGGCGAGAACCGTGCCCACGACGGCTGCATCCACGAGATCGGCCGGCGCACCATGGGCTACATGGTCCGCATCTTCGACGTGGCCGGCTACTTCCGCATGCAGAACCGCTGCCAGTACCCGGTGCGCTGCCCCTTTGTGCTGGCCCTCCAGGTGGAAGACGATTTCATCGAAGACAACAACCGCACTTTCCTGCTGAGCATCTCCGGTTCCCAGATCTCCCTGGTCGAGCATGCTCAGCCCGACGTGACCCTGTCCATCGGAATTTCCGCCCTCTCCTCCGTGGTGATGGGCGCCTATTCCCTCCGGGACGCCATTGATTACGGTCTGGCAGAGCTGTCCAACCCGGCCTATACTGCCGACGTACAGAGCGCCATCGGCTGGGACAAGAAGCCCGTCAATGTCACCTATTTCTAAATAAGGTTTGAAGAGATGGCCGAAGACCTCGGCCATCTCTTTTTTTGCGCTCCGGCTCCAGGTTGCGGTTTCCGGGGCTTCTGCTATGATATCTTTTAAGAGAAAAAATTTTTTTCGGAACGCTCGACATTCTGCACTTCCCGATCGTATTACAGGTGAAAGGGGGAAGGAGGTAGAAACGGAATGGGTTATCCTTTGTTGCGTACGGACAAAGAGATCGCCGAATTGTATGAAACCTACGTGGATATGGTATACCGGCTGTGCTTCACGATTTTAAAAAATCGCTTTGACACAGAGGATGCGGTTCAGAATACCTTTATCAAGCTGATGCACTATTCCAAACCCTTTGAAAGCCCGGAGCATGAAAAGGCCTGGCTGATTGTCACCGCGTCCAACACCTGCAAGGACGCCCTGCGCCGGGCCAACCGCAGGGACGAGCCGCTGGAACTCCGGCCGGATCTCCCCGCACCCGCCAGTGCCGACCCCGCCGGCAATACGGTCCTGGACGCCGTCCTGGCCCTTCCCCTCAAGTACAGGGCGCCCGTCTATCTGTATTACTACGAGGGCTATTCCGGTGCGGAAATCGCAGACATGCTCCATAAACCGGCCTCTACAATTCGCAGCTATCTCAGCAAAGCCCGCCAGGAGCTGAAAAAGCAATTAGGGGGTGATTTTGATGCGCAATGAAACCTTTCTCCAGGCCTACGATTTGATCAAGCCGGACCCAGCCGCCAGAGAGGAGATGCTCGCCCGGATTCTGGCCTCCAGAGAGGCCGAGGCTCCCCCTCGCCCCAAGGGTCAGATTCTCTTCCGGCGTGTTCTGCCTGCGGCCTGTGCGGCAGCTGTGCTTGTGGGTGTCTTCTTCACCCTCCCCCACAGCCAAACCAGCCAGCCGCCGGCCACAGCGTTCCACCAGGTGGCGCCCGGTGCGGACAGCCCCAACGGAATGCGAAAAACCATGAACTGCAACGGTCTCCGGTACACCTTCCTGGACAACGGCGCCGCCTACGACCTGTCCGCCGACGACCTGTCCGCATCTCTGGGGACGCTGGAATATGACATCCAGCAGGACCCGAAGCGTTACAGCAAGGCGGATCTGGCCGCCAGCTTTGCCGTGGGTGGGACCGTCTACCAGATGGCCGCCTATGACCCGGCCTTCCGGCTGGCTGTGGAGTGGAACGGACAGTACTACATCGCCGAATGTGTGGACACCCTGGACGGCCAGGACCTGGAGCTGAGCGCCTATTTTGAAACGGCGGATTTCGCAGATACCGTGGAGCTTGTCCAGATCTGCGATCATGCCGGACAGAATGTACTCCGGACCATTTCCGGCGATAAGATTCAGGCGCTCTTCTCCCTGCTGGTCCAGGCCGCCCCGGCTGAGCTTACAAATGAGCAGTATCAGGCAATCGCCCACGCCCAGAGCAGCGGAGAATCCTATCAGCTGCTCTTCCAGCTGAAGGACGGCACCGCCTATCACCTCTATGCGATTCCTACCCTCTCCTTCGTATCCGCCGGTGACAACCGCTATCTGCTGCCGGATGCGTCCGCCCAGGACCTCAATACGATGTTTTCCGATTTACAGCAGTCCCCCCTTCCCATGGGTTAAAATTGATTGGTAAAAGGAGCAACGAATATGAACAAGAAGCTTTCTGTACTGATTCTGACCGGTACGCTGGCCTGCACCATGGCCCTGCCCGCTCTGGCTGTGGAGCAGATGCCCACCGCCGTCCCCACCACCGCTGCGGAGGAGACCCAGACGCTCCCCGGCAGCGTGCTCTACTATGGCACTGTCCAGGAGATTGTCAAGGACGAGAACGGGAACATCACCCGGCTCCGCATGGACTCTGAGCGCTACGGCGAATACATTATGAATATCACGGATCAGACCGTGTGGATTGACAGCGGCAGATGTATTGCCTCCGACCCCTCCACCCTTACCGAGGGTGAGGGCATTTATGTGTTCCACAGCGCTGCCGCAGCCCTCTCTCTGCCTCCCCAGTCCATTGCCCTCGACGTGGTCCGGGATATCCCCGCGGACGCCGGCACCGCTCAGTTCCACGAGGTGGAGGCGGTCTCCCTGGAGAACGGCCAGCTGAAGATCACCACCAACAACGGCAGTCTTTCTATCCTGGCCGACCAGGACACCGCCCTGTCCCGTTACGGCTCGGATGAGGCCGTGGCGCTGGAGGACATCCAGTCCGGCAGCCAGGTGATGGCCTGGTACGGAAGCGCTTCCTCCGGTCAGGCCAGCGCCTACCACCTGATGCTCCTGCCCGGTGAGGCCGATGAAACGCTGACCCGGGGTGAACTGGTGGCGATTCTCCATGAGCGCGCCGGCAAGCCCGTCGTGGATTTCGCCATGGACTACACCGATGTGGCCGGTGACTCGGAGTACGCCGAGGCCATCCGCTGGGCCACCAGCGAACAGCTGGTGAGCGGCTACGGCAACGGCACCTTCGGCCCTGAGGATACCGTGACCCGGGAGCAGCTGGTGACCATCCTGTGGCGCTACGAAGGCAGCCCCATGCTGATGGACTATCCCGGTCTGTCCCAGTGCGCCGATGTGGGTGAGATCTCCCGCTTTGCCCAGCCCGCCTTTGCCTGGGCTCATCAGCAGGGTCTGATCGCCGCTGACGAGGACGGCCTCCTGCACCCCCAGGCCGACGCCACCCGTGAGCTGGCGGAAACCATGCTGGAGCAGCTCTCCGCAGAGTAACATTTTCCTTGCACGATTTCGGAGCGGAATCCTTAATTTCAAAAACAACAAGTAATATTTTATCTCGAATATACGATTTGATATGAAAATAGGGGTAATTTCCGCCCATTCCATAAAATAAAACCGTAAAACAGCCGCCGGGACTTCTCCAGTCCCGGCGGCTGTTTTGTGGTTTCTATGTGTGCGCCGCAGGCAAGGTAACCGTAAATTCCGTCCCCTTTCCCACTTCGCTCTTTACGGCAATCGTGCCGCCGCTGAGCTGAACGATACGGTGCACCAGCGGCAGGCCAAGGCCGTTGCCCACGGACGAGTGGGCTGTATCCGTCTGATAAAACTTATCAAAGATATGGCCGATGTCCGCCTGACTGATGCCGATGCCCTCATCCCGAATGGTCACCGCAATGCTGTCCGCTGCCCGGACGGCTGAAATAAAGATCTGTCCGCCGTCATGGCTGAACTTGATGGCGTTGCTGATGAGGTTCATCCAGACATGCTCCATCATCTCCACGTTGTTGACATAGGGCAGCTTGGGCAGGTCCATTTCAAAGGTGAGCTCCTTTGCGCTCCACAGGGTCTCCATCCGCAGCACGCAGCCGCGGATCTGCTCGTCCAAATCGTACTCCGACTGTTCCGTCACCAGCTTCTGGTTTTCATACCGGGCGATTAAAAGCACGCTGCTGGCCAGGTCGGACAGCCGTTCCGATTCCGCCGCGATGTATTCCAGATATTTCTCCCGCTTTTCCAGGGGCAGATTTTCGTTCCTCAGCCGCTTGGCAAAGCCCCGTATGGACACAATCGGCGTTTTGAACTCATGGGAAAAGGTATTGATAAAGTCGTTGCGCATCATCTCCGTGCTGCCCAGCTCGGCGGTCATCTGATTGAAGCTGTGCAGAAGCTCGGAGATATCCCCTTCGCCGGACTCCTCCACCCGTACGGAATAATCCCCCTTGGAGATAGACTTGGTGGCTTTCATCATCTCCTGCAGGGGTTTTGCCGCGCGCTTGCTGACCACGGAAGAAATGGGCACCGCCACCAGGGCGGAGATCAGCATGGGCAGCAGCGGTGAGTCCGGCTGCTGATTGGCGGGGAGATAGGAGGCCAGATTGAGCCAGATAAATGTGGTGATAAACCCGGACAGGACATTTGTGATGACCACACAGGTAACAAAAATGCCCCGCGAGGAGTGGAGCATGCGCTTTATCATCGCTTCACCGCCTTATATCCCAGCCCGCGAACGGTTACGATCTCAAAATCGTGGTTGTCCCGGAACCTGTCCCGCAGCTTGTTGATGTGGACATTCACGGTGTGCTCGTCGCTCTCCGTGTCCAGATCCCATATTTCATCCATCAGCTGCCGCCGGGTAAAGGTCTTGTTGTTGAAGGAGAGGAGCTTGTAGAGCAGCAGGAATTCCTTCTTGGGCAGCGTCTGTGCCGTGCCGTTTGAGATGACCGTCAGGGAGTCGTAAATCAGCTCCGTGCTGCCCACCGTCAGCTTTCGCTCGGTCAAAATCTTGGCTCGGCGCAGCAGCGCCGCCACCCGCAGGAGCATTTCCTCCTCCTCAAAGGGCTTCACCATATAGTCGTCCGCACCCAGCAGAAACCCCTTCTTCTTGTCTGAGAGGGTCTGCTTGGCCGTCACCAGCAAAACCGGCATGTCCATGCCGCTCTCCCGGATCTGCCTGAGCAGCTCGTAGCCGTCCATCTTGGGCATCATGATGTCCAGTATGATCAAGTCGATATGTTTGGACTCCAGAACCTCCAGGGCCTCCAGCCCGTTGCATGCCAGGACCGGTTCATAACCCGCATCCGCCAGCGCATCCTCCATAAGCATCCGTATGCCGTTGTCGTCTTCCACCACCAAAATCCGAAACACGCCGCTTCCCACCTATCTTCTATGGAATGACAGGTAAAGGGTAGCATTTATTTGCGGAGCAGAAATAAACAATTTGTAAATTCGTCTCATCTCCCGCAAAACTTGACCTAAAGTTGATGTTAGGTGACGAAAACTTAATCTTCCCTCTCTATAATCACGGGCAAATCCTCTGCTTGTAACAGGAGTGCAATTCATCATGAAATACAAACTTCGCGCATTCTTCTCCGGCCGCAACGGCATCGACGACCTGGGCAAGGTCCTCCTGTGGGTCTCCCTGATTGTCATGCTGCTCAGCACACTGTTCGGAATCACATTCCTGTACGGCGCGGCGTTGGCGCTGCTCTGCTACGTGTATATCCGTGCCTTTTCCCGCAACGTGGAGAAGTGCCGGGCCCAGAACGAAGCCTATCTCTCGTGGCGCAATCTCCGCAAGCTGCGCTTCCGGCAGCGCAAAACCCACAAATTTTACCGCTGTCCCCAGTGCAGACAGCAGCTGCGGGTCCCCAAGGGAAAGGGCAGAATCTGCATCACATGCCGGAGCTGCGGCGCCCATTTTGAGCGGAAAACATGATGAGGAGTGAACTGGGATGAATGATCCTTACAGCGTGCTTGGGGTTTCCAGAGATGCCTCCGAGGAGGAAATCAAGCGCGCATACAGGCATCTGGCCAAAAAATATCACCCCGATCTCAATCCCGGCGATCCGGAAGCCGCCCGCAAGATGAATGAGATCAACGCCGCCTATGAGCAGATCAAAAATCCCGGCCAGACAAACGCCGCCTACGGATGCGGCAATCCGAACAGCGCCGGCAGCGACCCCTATGGCGGATACGGCGGCGGGTATGGAGACTCCGGGCAGTCCTATGAGGAGGATTTCGACCCCTTCGGCCCCTTCTCATGGGCTGGCCGCAGCGCCGGAGGCACCATCCACCGCAGGACGTTCCTGATCTATATCATTGTGGGCTTTCTTGTGCTGAATCTGGTGTCCGCGCTTCTCAGCCGCTCCATGCGCACACCCCAACAGGAACAGCTCCAGAGTCAGATAGAGCAGTTTCAGGAGTATTACAACGAAATGTACCCGGATTATCCCGGCGCATACCCTCCGTGGTATGAGGAGTCCGCTCCGGACAACGGAGACTCGGAGCAGCAGGAGAGCGACAGCTCCCAGTCGGGACAGGCTTCCACCTTCCCCGGCTTCTGGTTCGGCTATCCGGACAGCAATGACAACTAATCCGCGAAGGAGAACAGCATATGTCAAAAATCATCGGCATTGACCTTGGTACCACAAACTCCTGTGTGGCCGTCTTTGAGGGCAGCGAACGGGTGATCATTCCCAACGCCCAGGGCGGCAGAACAACCCCCTCTGTCGTGGCCTTCACCAAAACGGGCGAGCGGCTGGTGGGCGAATCCGCCAAGCGGCAGGCGGTCACCAACCCCGACCGTACCATCAGCTCCATCAAGCGGGACATGGGCACGGCCAGGAAAATAAACATCGACGGAAAGAGCTATACCCCGGAGCAGATCTCGGCCATGATTCTCCAGCAGCTGAAGGCTGACGCGGAGAGCTATCTGGGCGAGCCGGTCACAGAGGCGGTCATCACCGTCCCCGCCTACTTCACCGACGCCCAGCGCCAGGCCACAAAGGACGCCGGCACCATCGCCGGGCTGAATGTGCAGCGCATCATCAACGAGCCCACCTCTGCCGCTCTGGCCTACGGCATCGACAGGGAAGAGCCCCAGAAAATCATGGTGTACGATCTGGGCGGCGGCACCTTTGACGTCTCCGTCCTGGACATCAACGGCGGCGTAATCGAGGTACTGGCCACCTCCGGCAATAACCGCCTGGGCGGCGACGATTTTGACCAGTGCATCTGCGACTGGCTGGTCAGGGAGTTCAAGCGGGAGAACCGGATCGACCTGTCAAAGGATATCAGCGCAATGCAGCGCATCCGGGAGGCGGCGGAAAAGGCAAAGATTGAATTGTCCAGCGCCGTCACCACCGAGATCAACCTGCCCTATATCGCCACCGGCAGGGACGGCCCCAAGCATCTCCTCTTTGTCCTCAGCCGCGCAAAGTTCAACGAGCTGACCGGCCACCTTGTGGAGCAGACCATGGCGCCGGTGCGGGCAGCTCTCTCCGATTCCGGCCTGTCCATCTCCCAGATCAGCAAGGTGCTGATGGTGGGCGGCTCCAGCCGTATCCCCGCCGTCCAGGAGGCGGTCAAGTCGTTTATCGGAAAAGAGCCCTTCAAGGGCATCAATCCGGATGAGTGCGTCGCCATGGGCGCATGCCTGCAGGGCGGTGTTCTGGCAGGCGCCGTAAAAGGCCTGCTGCTCCTGGATGTCACCCCCCTCTCTCTGGGCATTGAGACCGTGGGCGGCGTCTGCACCCGCCTCATCGAGCGAAACACCTCCATCCCCATCACCAAGAGCCAGGTTTTTACCACAGCGCCCAACTTCCAGTCCTCTGTGGAGATCAACGTGCTTCAGGGCGAACGGCCCATGGCCCGTCAGAACAAGAGCCTGGGAAAGTTCAGACTCAACGGCATCCGCCGTGCGCTCCGCGGCGTCCCCCAGATTGAGGTCACCTTTACCATTGACGCCAACGGCATTGTCAATGTCTCCGCCCTGGACAGGGACACCAGGAAGCGGCAGGAGATCACCATCCAGGGCTCCAGCAACATGAGCCGGGAGGAGATTGACCGGGCAGTGCGGGAGGCCCAGCAGTACGCCGCCGAGGACGCCAGAGCCAGGTCCGACGCCCAGGTAAAGGACAGGCTGGAAGGTCTGCTCTACCGCAGCGAGGAGGCCCGCAAGAGCCTGGACAAGGAGCAGAAAAAGCAGCTTGACGAGGCGATCAAAAACGCAAAGCGCGCCCTCAGGCATAGGGACACCGCGGCAATGACCGCTGCGGCGGATGCTCTGGAGGCCATCATCGGCACCCAGGAGAACACAGGCAGCACAATGTAACGAGCACCACGCAGCATTCTGTGTGAGGTTTGCAGAATACAGCAGGAGGGGGCGGTCCTATGGACCGCCCCCTCCTGCTGTACAGAACAGGATTTTGGCAATGTGGTATAATTGCCCTCACAGGGGCCTGTAAAAAATGGAGGATGGAGACATGCTGCATATGATAGTGGAACAGACGTGGGAATATCCCATGCGAATGGCGTATGATCCGGAGGCAAAGCGCTTTGTGGAGACCGAATACGAATCCCTGCCCCACAGGCGGCGCTTCACAAAGCCCTACGGGTGGATTAAGGAGTCGGGGACGCCGCCGTCCCCCCACTGGGACTGCATCCTGATGACCGACCGGACGCCTGCCCTGGGGGATGAAATCGAAATCAGGGTGATTGGCGTATTCAAGCGGTCGGATCTGGACCACAAATATGTGGCGGTGGAGGCTTCCCGGGGGATTTGCGACCTCTCGGAGCTGACCGGTGAGGAACGGGCGGAATTGAACCGGCTGTATCCGCAAGCAGACCCCGGAGAGGGCTGGTTTGGAAAAAAGGAAGCGGAATATTGCATGGAGCACCACCCAAAGGCGCTGTAAGCCGTTTGATATGTCCCGCGCAGGTCAGCTGCGGCCGGCGGGAACCGGGGCGTTCTCCTTCTGTCCCAGCTCCTTGCGGAACACGGACTCCAGCACCCCGGAGCAGAGGAACGCCGTACCCGACGCCCCCAACATGACCCACAGCAGCACCAGCCAGCCCCGCAGCGGAGCCACGTAGGCGGCCAGCAGCAGCTGCACCGCCACAATGGCAATCATGAGCAGGGAGGCGGGCAGGTGGCGCAGCGCCAGGGTCTGGGCCGCCGCGATAGTGCCCCGCAGCGAGTTGATAAACCGGGCCTGAAGGGGGAACAGGTAGAGCAGCCCCAGCAGCAGGATGAGGAACACTCCGGCCTCCACGATGGCCAGCCCCTTGAGGATGGGCGCCGTCCCGTGGCTCATGGCGTACACCCCCGCCAGCAGCCAGCCGCCCACCAGGGCATACAGCAGCCACAGCAGGGTGGAGCGCTTGAAGTTGGCGGCAAAGGCCTGGAAAAAGCTTCTGATGTTGTGGGTGTCCTCGTCCCTGGCCATGCGCAGGGTGACGGTGTACAGGGCCGTGGTGGACGCGCCGATGGTAACAATGGGCAGGCTCAGCAGCAGCCAGAGCCAGTTGAGTACCACCAGGTCGAAGATACGGCTCATGGTGCCGAAGAACGGCCCGTCATACCGGAAAAATCCTTTCATATCCGCAGGGTTCCTTTCTCGCGATGCCCGGGCTCAGCCCTTCACCGCGCCCATGGCCACGCCCTTGGTGATGTGCTTGTTCAGGCAGATGTAGATGATGATGGCGGGCAGAGCCGACAGCGTCATGACCGCGAACTGGATGGCGTAGTCAGAGGAGTACTGCCCGGTGAATTCCAGGATGGCAAAGGGCAGGGTCTTCCAGGTGGGGCTGCTGAGGAAGGTCATGGCCATGATGAACTCGTTCCAGTTGTTCAGGTAGGTCATGATGGCCACCGTGGCGATGGACGCCTTCATCATGGGCAGCACAATCACCAGCAGGGTCCGGTAGATGCCGCAGCCATCCATGATGGCCGCTTCCTCCAGCTCTCTGGGCACCGAGTCCATATAGCTGGAGGTGAGGAAGAAGCCCTGAGGCAGGGAGAAGGCAACATAGGGGATGAGCAGGGCAAAGATGGTGTCCAGGATGCCCACCCGGTCAAAGATGATGTAGTTGGGCAGCAGAGTGGCGTGGATGGGAATCATCAGGCCCATCATAAGCAGAATGGACGTGAAGCCGCTCAGCTTCCAGTGCATCCGGGTGCAGGCGAAGGAGGCCATGATGGCGATGATGACCACCAGAATGACCGCCAGGGCATTGACCAGAATGCTGTTGAAGAGGTAGTGGAGGAAATTGCTCTCGGTGAGGGCGGTGATGTAGTTGCCCCACTGGAACTCCTCCGGCCAGACCAGGATTCCGCTGGTAAAGAGCTGGTCGCTCTTGCACAGGGAGAAGTCCACCAGCCAGATGAGGGGGAAGAGCTGGATAATGGCCAGGAGAATCAGGGCGATGGCCCCGATGACGCGACTAACGCTCCAGCGCTGCTTTCGCATGGCGCTTCCCCCCCTTCTTTCCGTCCCGCTCGGCAAAGGCCCGGTTGAGCAGCACCGTGGCCAGCAGGCAGATGGCAATGAATACAACGCTGATGGCGTTTCCGTAGCCGTACTTATAGGAGCTGAAGGCCTGCTTGTAGAGATAGGTGGCCAGGAACTGTGTCTCGTTTCCGGGGCCGCCGTTGGTCAGCAGGTACACCGTCTCCATCTGCTTGAGTGCGCTGATAATGGCCAGCGTCACGTTGTATTTGATGACCGGCTTCATCAGCGGCAGGGTGATGTAGAAAAACGTATTCTTGCCGCTGGCGCCGTCGATGGCGGCAGCCTCATAGACCACAGGGTCAATGTTCTTGATGCCCGTGTAGTAGATCAGCATGCCCCAGCCGAAGCCGTGCCAGATCAGCACCACCAGCACCGCCCAGATGGCCGACCCGGAGCCCAGGGCGTTGAACTTGCCCTCGTAGCCGAAAAACTCCAGAATCTTCTGCAGCAGGCCGAAATTGGGGTTGTAGATGAATTTCCACAGGTAGGCGATAACCGCCACGGAGATCACGTTGGGGATAAAATAGATGCAGCGCAGGAGGCCCTCTGACCGCCGCTGGAGCTTATCCAGCTTCAGGGCCACGAAAATGGCAATGGGGTGCTGGATGCACACAAATCCCACCGCCAGCAGCAGGGAGTTCAGCAGTGCCCGCCAGAACACAGGGTCCTGGAAGAGGTCGATGTAGTTTTTCAGGCCGATGAACACCGCTTCGCCTAACCCGGAGTACTCTGTCAGGCTGTAATAGATACTCAGCAGGATAGGCGCCAGAATTGCCACAAAAAACATCAGCAGCCCCGGCAGCACCAAGCTGAATATGACGAGCTTGTTGCTGTACAGCTTATGTGACCTACGAGTTTGGCTACGGCCTGTCCTACGGCGAAGTGGATTACCGCAGCATCGAAGCCCCCGCCACCGTCAACGCCGACGGCACCTTCACCGTCACCGTGGAAGTGGCCAACCAGGGCCAGGAGCCCACCACTGAGGTGGTGGAGCTGTACATCGCCGCCAAGGACTCCCCCTACGGCGATGCCGCCCCCGAGAAGCAGCTGGTGGCCTTTGAGAAGGTTGAGGTTCCCGCCGTTGGCAGCGCCTTCGTTGACCTGACCGTGGACCCCAAGGACTTTGCCGTCTACACCGCCGACAACCAGGACCTGACCGTCCTCTCCGGCAAGTATACCCTGATGGTCGGCCGTTCCTCTGAGAACATCCTGCAGACCAAGGATATCACCGTCAACGGCGAGGAGCTGGGCGCCCTGGACGCCTCCGGCCGCACCGACATCTTTGCCAGCGCCTTTGCCGCCAACGACGTCTACTACCGTGAGTACAGCCGCCAGAGCACCATCGACAGCCTGAAGGCCGACAGCGTCACCGACGGCTACTACACCGTGGTGTCCAAGACCGCCGGTTCCTGGGTTGCCGTGGCCAACGTCAATCTGGCCGGTCTGGAGGAGCTGACCCTGGAAGTGGCCGCCAAGGAGACCAGCGGCACCATCGAGATCCACCTGGACAGCCCCGACGGCCAGCTGCTGGCCACCGCTGAGGTGCCCACCACCGAGTCCACCACCTATGTTCTGGAGGACTCCGACGCCGGCGACTTCACCGGCACCACCATCACCGAGCAGGCCTTCACCAACGTGACCGCCAAGCTGGAAAATGTGGCCGACCTGGGCAATGAGACCCTCTACTTCGTGTTCCAGAACCCCGAGCTGCGTCTGGCCTCCTTCAGCGCCAAGACCGCCGCTGTTGCCGTCACCGGCGTGAAGCTGAGCCAGGAGACCGCCTCCCTCACCGTGGGCGGCACCCTGACCCTGACCGCCACCGTGGAGCCTGAGAACGCCACCAACCAGAACGTGACCTGGAGCAGCGACAACGAGTCCGCGGCCACCGTGGACGGCGGCAAGGTCACCGCTGTCGGCACCGGCACCGCCAACATCACCGTCACCACCGAGGACGGCAGCAAGACCGCCACCTGCGTGGTCACCGTCAGCAGCAGCTCCAGCGGCGGCGGTTCCACCGGCGGTGGTACTTCCGGCGGCGGCACCACCGACCCCGGCGAGACCGAGACTCCCGACTTCACCGACGTGCCCGACGGCACCTGGTATGCTGAGGCTGTGAAGTGGGCTGCGGAAGAGGGCATCACCATGGGCACCTCCGACACCACCTTCAGCCCCGACCTGGCCTGCACCCGTTCCGAGATCGTCACCTTCCTGTGGCGTGCGGCCGGTTCCCCCGCCGCTTCCGGTTCGATGACCTTCACCGATGTGCCCGCCGACAGCTTCTACGCTGACGCCGTCCGCTGGGCTGTGGAGAAGGGCATCACCACCGGCACCTCCGACACCACCTTCGGTCCCGACGTGGTGTGCACCCGCTCCCAGATGGTCACCTTCCTGTGGCGGATGGCCGGTTCCCCCGCTCCCGCCGGTGAGGCGCTGCCCTTTACCGACGTGGCCGACGGCGCCTTCTACGCCGACGCCGTCCGCTGGGCCGTGGAGGAGGGCATCACCATGGGCACCTCCGACACCACCTTCAGCCCCGACGTGACCTGCACCCGTGCGCAGATCGTCACCGTGCTCAACCGCTATCTGGCTGACTGACGCCGCCCCCCTGGCGCTCCGGCCAAACTTCAGCGGACCTGCCGCAGAAGCTCTGCGGCAGGTCCGCTTTTTCGTCCCCCGCTTGTGCCGCCCTGTTAATTCTTTTCCCAAAAGAGCGCTGCCCGCCGGAGTTCAAGCTCCGGCGGGCAGCGCTTGTTTCGTTTTATTCAGGCCGTTCAGCGGACAGCACTTCCGGCTCTCTCAAACTTCCAGTCGGCCAGTCCGGCCCTGTGCAGCAGCACTGTGCCCCACAGGAAGCTGCCCTGGGACACGATGTTCACGCACTGGGCCATCCAGTGCATGCTGGAGCTGTCGTCAAAGGTGGCGCTCAGATAGCCCATGCCCAGCATGAACCAGAAGGAGATGACATACATGACCGCCGCCAGCCGCTGTCTCATCTTCAGGGACAGGGCGAACAGGGACCACTGAGCTCCCGCGCAGCCCACCGTCTGCATGATGACAAAGGGCATGGAGCTGGTATAGACCGGCACAGCGGCCACGCTCATGGTCACCGTTCTGCCCCGGTTCCAGGGGGTGAACATACCCACCAGAGCCAGAAACACCAGCAGGAACCCGGGGCCCTGCATGGGGAAAAAGCTGTTCTCCAGCAGAGGGTAGTCGCAGATGCTCAGGGCATAGAGGATCTTCCACCCCGCCTTGAACAGTCCGCCGATGAGCACCATGACGGAGCCGGTGGCCAGCAGGGCATAGGCCCCCTTCACCATCTTGTTGTACAGGTCCCGCTGGAGCAGCACCGCAGCGGCGAAGAACAGCACCACGGGGATAAAGTCCACGATTGCCATGGGGACGGTGATTCCGTTCATACAAATTCCCTTCTTCCTGTGGATGGGCGGCTCAGGCCACGATGAACTTTACCTTTTCCAGGTGGTACAGGGGGATAAAGGGCAGCAGAATGGGGGTATGCTCCACATAGGCCTGATAGTCCGGGTCGGCGCCGTAATTCTTGTTCTGCCGCAGCTCCAGCCGCTTGGCCCCGCTGAGCATGACGTACACAATGAGGATATAGCCCACGATGGCCACAATCCACTGGATGACACCCTGGAGGGCGCCGATACCGGACAGGAGCACGCCGGTCCAGAACAGCACCTCGCCCAGGTAGTTGGGGCAGCGCACCAGCCGGTACAGCCCCACGTCGCAGAAGCGGCGGGGATTTTTGGCCTTGGCGGCCGACTTCTGCTTGTCGGCCACGCTCTCCATCACCAGGGCCAGGGCCATAATCACCGCGCCCACCGGGGCCATCACGCCGCCCCGGTCGCCGTTGGCCGCCCGGTAGAACACCGGAGAGACCTGCATGACATACATAATGGCCACGCACACCCAGATGGTCACCTTGACAAACACCGGAATGGGCTTGTCCCCGCCGGTGGCCTCCTTCAGGGTCTTGCGGTAGGAGGCGCTCTTGATCTCCCGCCACAGCAGGAAGCCGCCCAGACGGATGCCGTACACCATCAGCAGCACACAGAGCAGGACGCTCCACAGGCTCAGGGTTCCGCCGTACATGGCCAGAATGGCCACACCGGCGCCGCACACGGCAAAGCCGTAACCCACCGAGAGGAAATACACGAATTTATAGAACCCGACCGCGCTCAGCAGGGCGCACACCGCCAGCACCACCCAGATGGTGGTGGGAAAGGCCATCCTCAACATCTCAGAAAGCTCCATTGCCCATCCCTCCGTTACCTGCCGTAGCAGCTCTTGATGTAGGCGCTGAAGCTCTTGCTGCCGTACTTGTCCTTGCCCACCAGCTCGTGGGTCAGGGTCCACTTGGAGAAGCGGATGATGGCCTCCTTGCCGTTCTTCTTCCGCTTGTTCACCCAGGCCAGCACGTCGAACAGGAACACCGGCGCCCGCTTGATGACCGCAGGCTTGCCCGCCGCGTCAAAGAACATACGGGCGATCTCCTCGTAGGAATAAGTCTCGTTTCCGCCCACGTCGTAGGTCTTGTTGCGGTCCAGCATGTGGAGGAGGATGAAGTCGGCAAAGTCTGCCGTGTCGATGACGTTGGCGTGTGCGTCCACCTTGCCCAGCAGGGTCACCTCGCCCTTCTCAATCATGGGCATGAACACCTTGGCGATGTCGTAGAAGTAGCCGGTGGGCCGGTGGATGACGTAGGAGATGCCGCTCTTCTTCAGCTCCTGCTCAAACATGGCCTTGGCGTGGAGCATGGGCACCTTGGGGTCGCTGTCGGCCTGGATGACCGAGATGTAGGTGAAGCCCTTCACCCCCGCCTTCTGAGCCTCCCGCAGCAGGTTCAGGTTGCCCTGGTAGTCGATGTCGTAGTTGGTGATGGTGGCGGAGGCGCCGGTCAGGCCCACGGTGGTGATGACAATGTCCGCCCCGTCACACAGGCCGGCCATGGTCTCGGGTTTGGTCACGTCGATGCTCCGGGCGGTGTAGCCGCCCTCCAGGCCCTCCACTTTCTTTACCTTCAGGTCAGCGGCCACCACCTCATAGCCGCCACGGACCAGGGCACGCAGGATATCGGTGCCCAGATTGCCAAACGCGCCCGCAAGTACTACTTTCATCTGTTCTTCTCCTTTGCCCGCTTGTCGTTGATGATGTCCATGTGCTCGGCGGTGATGAGGGTGACGTTGTGCTCCCTGGCCCAGGCCACGCAGCCCTTGAGGGCGGTGGGCAGGAAGATGCGGGGCACCTTCACCAGCTTGGCGCAGGCCTCATCGGTGAACTTGATTTTGTCGTCAATGCGGTCGGCGGCGTACTTCACCGACTCCACCGTGGTCTGACGCACGGGCAGCAGCTCGGGGATGGGGCGGCGGAACTTGGTGTACCAGAAGTTCTTGGAGTCCCGGTAGCCGTAGTCCACCGGCACCCGGGGGAAGCCGCTGGCGGTGACGCCGTTGACAATGGCGTTGTACTGCTTCTCTTTCATGAGAATCTTGTCCACCCGCAGGATGAAGTGGGCGCCGAACTCGGAGGTGATGCCGTTGAAGTCGTGGTAGGGGCCGGGGTAGCCGTTGAGCAGACCGGGCTGGTCGTCCTGGGCGTTGTCCAGGGTGTCCACCCAGGTGCACCCAAACACCTGGAAGCACTCGGCGATGACCTGGGGATACACGCCCTCCGGGTCGGCCTCCTTGCGCAGGCCGTCCTCCAGGGTGAAGATGCAGTTTTTCATCTTCTCCTCCGGCGTGTCCCCGGGGAAGCCCATCCGCACCGCCTCCTTGAACAGCTTGCGGCTGTCCGGGATGAAGTTGATGGTGCACTTCTTGTGCTTGAGGATGTTCTGGGCCGTGTTGGAGGAGTTGCGGCAGCACAGCAGCATGGCATAGAACTCCTTGCCGGCGATATAGTAAGGCTGGCACAGGGAGTAGGGGCCGAAGGTGGTCTTACCGTCGTCGGTCAGGGTGCCTATCATCACGGTCGGCATGGGGAAAAACGCGGAGGTCTGATAGAAATTGTCCACAATGCGTAGGTCCTTAAAGCTGCTCATAACATTCTCGCTCCCTTTTCTTTTTTCCTGTTTTTACCGCAGCCGTTCTGCCAGGATGCGGATCTCCTCCTCACCGATATCCGGCTGTAATGCCGCCGCCAGCACCGTCTCCGCCAGGATTGGAGCCAGCACCCTGTCCTCCATGCCCAGGCACTCCATCATGCCCAGAATCCGCTGGGCAATCTGCTCCCGCAGCATGTGGTGGCGGCTGCTCACCGTCCCGGAAGAGCCGCCGGTCTGGGAAAACTGGTCCCACACCGGGGCGTACAGCTCACCAAAGCCCTTGATGGCCTGCTGGATGCCCACCAGGCCGTCGGCCGCCGCCTGGGCCTGAGCACAGGCCTGGTCCATCCGGCCCAGCACCTCCAGCCAGTCCTCCATCATCACCGACGCCACCAGGGTGTCCTTGTCCTTGAAGTAGTTGTAGATGGTGCCCACCGCGATGGAGCACTCCCCGGCCACGCTCCGCAGCGTCAGGCCGCTGTACCCCTCGGCAAACAGCTTGCGCCGGGCGGTGCTGAGAATCCGCGCCCGGGCTTCGTCAATGATCTTTGGCATAAGCGCCTCCCGTCTTTATGAACACGTTCATAATAAGAGTATAGTTTATTGTTATTCTTTTATCAATTTTCAAATATGCCAAATTTCGGCATGCGATTTATCTGTTATGTACAATCCAATCCGTGCCGTTTTTGTGCTTTTTGACATGCAAAAGTGGCAAAAATCTCCCTCTGCGCCGGAATTTCTCTCCCTTTTTCTTCCTTTCGACCGTGTTTATCAGGACCGGCTGCCTGCGGTCACCTCCTTTTCGGCAAAAAGAGCGCAGAGGGCGTGCCGCCCTCTGCGCTCTTTGCTGTTCTCTCTCTGGATTGTCCCGCACCTCTTCCGCCTGTGTCCGGAGAAGAAGCGCGGATTGCGGATGGTATCCGCCGCTGCTGGGACAGCGTGCTCAGGTGCCGCTGCCCACAATATTGCTCATGGATTTTACCTTCTTCTCCCGCAGGAAGGCGTAAATCAGCACGATGGCCGAGTAGCCAATCATCAGCTGCCAGGCGTTCTGGATGTCGCCGAAGTTGAGGATGGCCGCCATGGTGTAGCTGCCCAGGGCCACGGTGGTCAGGATGGCCAGGGGAACGCGCTTCATCTTGAAGGTGGAGTTGGCCATGGCCTGGGGATTCTTCTTGTAGATCAGGTAGCCGGCGAAGATGGGGAACATGACGTAGATCAGGGACAGGCCGTTGCCCAGACGGGAGATGGTCTCAATGTCCAGACCGGTCAGGATGGGAATGGCGCCCACGATGTAGAACACCGCCAGCAGCACCCAGGGGGTGCCAAACTTGCTGATAGAGGCCGCCTTCTTGGGCAGCCAGCCCTCCTCGGCCGCAATCAGCAGGCCCTTGGTGCACCAAGTGAAGGTGGCGTTCAGGGTGGAGGCCACGGCAAACATGCCGCCGCCGATGATGAAGAAGTAGTACAGGGGCTTGGGGAAGATGGCGTCGGCCACCAGTACCAGGCTCTGGCCCGCAACATCCTCAATGGGGAGCACGCCCACCGCCACCACGCCGATAAAGGCGTAGATAATGGCCACGATGGCGGTGCTGGAGATCATGGCACGGGGCAGGTCACGGCCGGGATTCTTCATCTCGCCGCCCAGCTCGCTTAGGAACTCGGCGCCGCCGGTGGCAAAGGTCAGCAGGCTGGCGCCGGTCAGAAAGCCCACAAGGCCGCTGGGCATGATGGCGCCGGGCTGGACAAACACGTCCCAGTTCACCTTGGGCAGGCCAAAGGCCACAAAGAGGCCCATGGCCACCACCAGCACAATCACCAGCACGTTCTGGAGCTTGGCTGCCATATCCACGCCAAAAATATTCATCACATAGCAGAGAGTCAGGATGGCAAAGGCCACCACAGTATTGTTCAGTCCGGGGATAATGCTGCAGGCGTACTCGGCAAAGGTGATGGCGAACATGGCCAGCACCAGCTGTCCGGCCACCAGCAGAGCCAGATAGAAGAAGCCCGCTTTTTTCCCGATGTAGTCACGCACATAGGTATACATGCCGCCGGTGGCCGGCACCGCGCTGCCCAGCACAGCCAGCACCAGGTTGGGGCAGATGACCAGCACCGCCGCCAGCAGGAACGCAAAGGGAGTGCCTGCGCCGGTGATGGCGATGCAGATTCCGGTCAGAACCATGATGCCGGAGCCGATGATCTGGCCCACGCCGATGCCCATCAGGTCCCAGAAGCCCAGCACCTTTTTCAGGCCGTTTTTTTGCTGTTCCATGATAATTCCTCCTCAAACCAGTTTCTCAGGTCCACACACCGCAGTTTTACAGCGCCTCAAGCGCCTTCTTGATGCACGCAAGACCCGCAGTCAGCTGAGCACGGGGACAGGCCACATTCATACGCACAAAGCCGTCGTAGGCTTCGCCGTAGTGATTGCCGCCGTTGAGTCCGGCGCCCGCCTGGGCAATGCGGCGGATCAGCTCGTCGCTAGACAGGCCGTAATCGGTCATATCCAGCCAGAGCAGATAGGTGCCCTCCGGCCGGGCCACCCGGACCCTGGGCAGATGCTCCGCCATGAAATCGCAGACCAGCTTGGCGTTTCCGGTCAGATAGGCCCGCTGGCTGTCCACCCACTGGTCGCCGTCGGCATAGGCCGCCTTCACCGCCTCCAGCCCCAGGGTGTTGGGACAGAAGAGATAGCGGGAATAGAGCCATTTCTGATAGGTCTCTCTGGTCTCCTTGCCGGGGATGATCAGGTTGGAGGTCTCCAGTCCGGCGATGTTGAAGGTCTTGCTGCAGCTGGTGCAGACAATCAGCCGCTCGTACAGCTCACGGAACTGGCCCATGGTGGTGTGGTGGTAGCCGTCCATGATCAGGTCCCAGTGGATCTCGTCGCTGACCACATACACGCCGTACCGGCCGCAGATGTCCGCCACCCGCTTCAGCTCGTCCTCCGTCCACACCCGGCACACCGGGTTGTGGGGACTGCACAGGAGCAGCATGGATGCCCCGTCCTTACAGGCCTTCTCCAGTCCGGCATAGTCCATGCGGTAGCCGTTTTCATCGCAAATCAGGTCGTTTTTTACCATTTTCCGGCCCGACGCCTCAATGATGGAATAAAACGGGTCGTAGACAGGCGGCTGTACAATCACCTTCCCGTCCGGCGGCAGCAGCGCCCCAATGGCGTTGCACATGGCCGGAACAATGCCGCCCGTGGGTACAACCCAGCTGTGCTCAATCTCCCAGCCGTGACGCCGGCGGCACCAGCCTGCCACAGCCGAAAAATAGTCCTCCCCCAGGTCGGTATAGCCGATGACGCCGTTGTCAATCCGCCGCTTCAGCGCCTCCAGAATCGGGGAATAGGTGGGATAGTCCGCGTCCGCAATGGAGAAAGGAAGCAGATTCTCCATTCCATAGTCCGCTTTTTGGAAATCCCATTTGATGCAACTGGTTCCTTTTCTCTCTGCGCCGCGGTTAAATGCTTCCAGGTCGCTCATCCGTCAGCTCAGCCCCTTCTTGTTATGTTTGATTCCTTGTTAAGCGCTTAACTTATCATATACAATAATATGACATGTATTATCATAATACAAGAAGAATTTTTCTGCTTCCATCTTTTTCATTGTCATGCACAAAATTTTTTGCTGTTTTTCTGCGTAATTACGAATTCATATTTGTTTTTATAATAACTTGTTATAAAAAATTACCGCCGCAAATCAATCCGATTTGCGGCGGCATGTATTATTTCCCGTCCTTGCTGAAGAAGTTGTTGAAATACTGCTGGTAGGTATCCATCAGGAAGGCGGTGTGCTCTTTCATGTAGAAGTAGGCAAACTCGCCGTTTCCGGTGCGGATGGCCTCAAACACCCGCTCGTGCTGGTGCTGAAGCTTGGCAGCCGTCCGCTTCTGGCGCTCGGGTACCACCAGCTCCACCAGCGGCGGCGGTGCCTCCTTGGAGATGAGTTCCCGGAAAGTGGTCAGGAGCAGGGGATTTTTGGCCGCCTCCACGATGCTCAGGTGGAAGGTCTCCAGCGGGTCCTCCGTGACGCTGGCCCGCAGGGCGTGGCCGATTTTGGAGATGTCCTCCTCCGTGGCCGTCTGGGCCACATGCCGGGCCACCTCAGGCTCCAGCCACAGCCGCACCTGGTTGACCGAGAGAAAGGACTCCCGGTAGGACGCGTCATACTGTTGGCTCTTCTGGAAGCCAAAGGCGTCGATGAGCACAAAGCTGCCCTTTCCCCGGCGGGTCTCAATCACCCCCGCCTCACTGAGAGTGCGCAGCGCCTCCCGCACCGTAATGCGGCTGACTCCTGTCATATCGATGAGCTCTTTTTCGCTGGGCAGCATGTCGCCCTTCTTGTAGACCCCCTGGTCTATCATGGACTTGATCTGATCGACCACCTGCTCGTAGAGCTTTCTCCCCGTGACAACCTGAAACATACGATCCTCTTTTCTATCCGCGTCCGGCACAGCGGGCGTATCGGCTGTGTAATCAGTATTACTGTACCATTGACGGGATAAAAAGTAAAGCATTCCGGCCCCTCCCCTGCGGCAAGGCAGAGGAGGGGCCGGGTATCAGGCAAAGGGATTTTCCGTGGGATAGGGCAGGGACGCGGGGCGGTTGTAGGCGATGTCGCCGATGCCCAGCAGGCGGAAGGTCTCAAAGAGAGCCTTGCCGTGGTGTCCAAAGGCCACCGCGCCGTGGTGGGGATAGCGCTTTTCCAGCAGCACGTGGCGGTAGAAGCGGCCCATCTCCGGGATGGCGAACACGCCGATGCCGCCGAAAGACCCGGTGGCCACCGGCAGGACCTCGCCCTGGGCGATGTAGGACCGCAGGACACCCTCGCTGTCGCACTGGAGACGGTAGAAGGTGATCTCTCCGGGGGCAATGTCACCCTCCAGGGTGCCCCGGGTGAAGTCGGGCTCGCCGCCGTTCTCCAGCAGACGGTTCTGGATGAGCTGGTACTTCACCGCCCGGTCGGCACACATCTTGCAGGAGGGGGTGTTGCCGCAGTGGAAGGCCATGAAGGTGTCAGTGAGCTTGTAGTTGAACTTTCCGGCAATCTCCGCCTGATACAGACTGTTGGGCACCGAGTTGTTGATGTCCAGCAGGGTCACCGCGTCCTGGGAGACACAGGCGCCGATGTACTCGCTGAGGGCGCCGTAGATATCCACCTCGCAGGCCACGGGAATGCCCCGGCTGGCCAGGCGGGAATTGACATAGCAGGGCTCAAAGCCGAACTGGCTGGGGAAGGCAGGCCAGCACTTGTCCGCAAAGGCCACGTACTTCCGGGCGCCCTTGTGCTCCTCCGCCCAGTCCAGCAGGGTGAGTTCAAACTGTGCCATGCGGGCGAGCAAGTCGGGGTAATAGCGGCCCTCCCCCATCTCGGCGGCCATGTCGGCACACACGTCGGGGATGCGGGGGTCGTCCTTGTGGGCCTGGAAGCTGACCAGCAGGTCCAGCTCGGAGTTCTCCTCCACCTCCACGCCCAGCTCGTAGAGTCCCTTTATGGGGGCGTTGCAGGCGAAGAAGTCCTGGGGACGGGGACCGAAGGTGATGATCTTCAGATTCTTCACGCTGATGACTGCACGGGCCACAGGGACAAAGTCGGCAATCATACCGGCGATGTCCTCCGCCGTGCCCACCGGGTAGGCGGGAATATAGCCCTTCAGATGGCGCATGCCCAGGTTATAGGAGCAGTTGAGCATGCCGCAGTAGGCGTCGCCCCGGCCGTTGATCAGGTCTCCGTCTCCCTCGGCGGCGCCCACAAACATGCAGGGGCCGTCAAAGTACTTGGCAATCAGGGTCTCAGGGGTCTCGGGACCGAAGTTGCCCAGGAAGACCACCAGGGCATTGCACCCGGCCGCCTTCACATCCTCCACCGCCTTGAGCATGTGGCCCTCGTTCTCCACGGTGACAGGGCACTCATAGAGCTCGCCCTTGTAGGCGGCCGCGATGGCGCTCCGCCGCCGCTCCGACAGGGTAATGGGGAAACAGTCACGGCTCACCGCCACAAGACCCAGTTTGACCTCAGGAATATTTTCCAGCATGTTCTTCTCCTCCTCTGTTATACCTTTTCCGCAATATCCGTGTTTTCGCCCCGCAGACCCACCTGAGCGCCCTCCTGGGCCTCAGTGGTGTCCGGGTGGGCCAGGAGCCACTTGTTCCGGGCCCACAGCCTGCGGCTCTCGCCCGGAAGGTCGGTCAGCTCCGGCTTCTCCGTATTGGTGCCCCTGGGCAGCACTACCGCCACCCGAAAGCCCTCTGTCGCGTCCACATGGCAGGGAGCGTAGTGCAGGCTGGTGGCGTAGACCTCCACCAGGGTGCCCGCGGGCACGTAGAAAGCCGCCACCTTGTCCGTGTCCAGCACGCCGTCTACGACCTCCCACTGGTGGGCCAGTAGGAGCACAAAGGGCACGGTGCCCAGGTTGAACTCGCTGCTGCGGTGGTACTCCAGGCAGTTGAGCCTGGTGTTGTGGCCCCAGCACATGCCCACCTGGATGGGCATGCCGCCAAAGGCCCGGTCCTCCAGCTCCCGGAAGCAGTCCGCTGTCTCCAGCTCCGGCATGGAGGGACGGTAGTCGGTCCCCTGCTCCGGCAGAGGGATGGACTCCATGGCGCTCAGCAGCCCCTCCAGGTGATAGCCCTGGTGGATCTGGCCGTAGGAAGCAAATTCTCTGTCAAAAATATTCTTAATCTCCATTGTCGCTCCTCCTTACTCCAGGGACGCAAGTGTGCCAAACTGCTCCCGCAGCGCCGGATACACTCTGCGGTACAGGTTGTAGTAGGGCTCGTAGGCCGCCGAGCGGCCGCTGTCCGGCATGCTCTTTTCTCCCGTCCGCACCGCCGCGGCGCAGCCCTGGGCCACGGTGTCGTACACGCCCGCACCCACGCCGGCCAGAATGGCCACGCCCAGAGCAGGGCCCTGCTCGGAGGCGATGGTCTTCACCGGACAGCCGTACAGGTCGGAGAGCATCTGCCGCCACAGGGGGCTGCGCCCGCCGCCGCCACAGATGGCCATGTCGGACACGTCCACCCCCATCTCCCGGAACACGTCCAGGCACTGGCGCTGGGAGTAGGCCACGCCCTCCAGCACCGCCCGGACCAGGTCGCCCCTGGTGTGGATGGCGGAGAGGCCGAAGAACATGCCTCTGGCGTCCGAGTCCAGCAGGGGGGACCGTTCCCCCATCAGGTAGGGCAGATAGATGAGCCGGTTGGCGCCGATGGGGCTCTTCTCCGCCTCCGCCGTCATCAGCTCGTAGGGGTCCACCCCCAGAGCGGCGGCGGTCTCCCGCTCGGCGGGACAGAACTGGTTACGGAACCACTGGAGGGACAGTCCGGCGGACAGGGTGCAGCTCATCACCGTCCACGCGCCGGGCACGGCGGAGCAGAAGGTATGTACCCTGCCCTGGGTGTCGATGGTGACCTGTCCCGCGTGGGCGAAGATAACGCCCGAGGTGCCCAGGGTGGTGAAGGCCTTGCCCTCCTCCACCACGCCGGTGCCGATGGCGGCGGCGGCATTGTCTCCCGCGCCGCCCACCACTACGGTGCCCTCGGCCAGACCGGTGGCCTCAGCCGCCGCCTTTGTCACCTGGCCGGTCACCTGGCAGGCCTCGTACATCTCACCCAGCAGGGACCTGTCAATGCCCAGCAGGGAGAGAATCTCGCCGCTCCACTGGCGTTTGGGCACGTCCAGCAGGTTCATGCCAGAGGCATCCGACACCTCGGTGGCGAACTCGCCGGTGAGCTTATAGCGGATGTAGTCCTTGGGAAGGAGGATATGGCGGCATTTTTCGTAGTTCTCCGGCTCATGCTCCCTCACCCACAGGATTTTTCCGGCGGTGAAGCCGGTGAGGGCGGGGTTGGCGGTGATGGACAGCAGCTTCTCCCTGCCCACTGTCCGGGTGATCTCGTCGCACTGGGCCTGGGTGCGGCCGTCGCACCACAAAATGGCCTTCCGCAGCACCTGGCCCTGGCCATCCAGCATGACCAGGCCGTGCATCTGGCCGGCGATGCCGATGCCCCGGATGTCCTCAGGCTTTGCGCCGCTCTTTGCCAGAACGGTACGCACCGTCTCCTGCACCGCACGCCACCAGTCCTCCGGATCCTGCTCCGCCCAGCCGTTTTTGGGCTGGTAGAGGGGATACTCCACGGTATGGCTGGCCAGACGGCGGCCGTCCGAATCAAAGAGCACGGTCTTGGTGCCCGACGTGCCCAGGTCAATGCCCAACAGAAGCTCCATAGGTCACACCTTCTCCTCTATTTTTAAAATTTCATTGTAATCAAGAACAATTGCTCAGCAGGCGTCACGATACGCCGCCTGTCAGCGTGAAGGAACGGAAGTCCAGCCTTCCCTTTCCCGTAAATTTGAAGTACAGCGGCCGAATTCCGTCGGGAATGGCACAGGGAGCGCTCAGCTCTTTCCAGCCGTCCCCGCTGAGCTTTATCTCAATCCGGGCCGCCGGAGCCTTGCAGTCCGGCGTGTCGGACACCAGAAGGGCCCCATCGGCCCGGCCACGGACTTGAACGGACACGGATTTCAGGGACTGAACAGCAAAATACTTGAAGCCTGCCGTCGCCCCGTCTCTCATATTGGCGATGTACTGGCTGTCCCGCTCCTCGCCGTCCTTCCCCTCCTGGGTGAAATAGGGGTGTGCGGCCAGCCACAGCCGTGGGAACCGGATGTCGTACCGGGCGGTACCCTTGCCGCTCCACAGGTTGCAGGCAATCCGGGCCGGGTATTGGCCGACGCCCCTCAGCGGTCCGCCGTTGAGGCCGCAGGAGGTGACCTCCGCCTGGAAAAATCCCCCGTCCGGACGCCGCTCCAGCTTCTCCGCACAGGCCTGGCGGGAGTAGGAGTGGCGGTTGGTCTGGCGGTGGTAGAACACATACCACTGTCCCCCGATTTCCACGATTCCCCCGTGGGTGTTGCCCAGGTAGTTGACGGCTCTTGATTCATCGGTATTGCCGTCCAGGAACAGGTCGCCCATGTCCACCAGGGTGCCGCCGAAGGCAAAGGGCCCTCTGGGGCTGGGGCCCATGGCGTAGCACAGCTCGTGGTTATGCTGGGAGGAGTAGATGAAGCAGTACTGGCCGTCCACCTTGCGGATGGAGCTGGCCTCAAAGAAGGCGTGATTCTCAAATGCGCCCTGCTTCCCCTTGGTGGGGAAGAGCAGGTCGGGCCCGGATTTGATGGTCACCATATCCGGCTCCAGCTCCAGAACCACGCCGCCCGGATTGGTCAGGTTGTGGAACCCGGAGGCCACCGGCGGCACCTTGGTGGCAAAGCCGGAGTAGAGCCAGACCCGGCCGTCATCGTCGGTGAGCACGCCCGGGTCAAAGGGGAAGGGCTCCCCCGATTTGGTACCCCAGATGTGGCCGTCCTTGAACTTCACGTGTCCGTGGAACTGGTACTGTCCCGCCGGGGTGTCGCACACCGCCACCGCCATGACGCCCAGAAAGTCAAAGGCGTAGTAGAGGTAGTAGCGGCCGTCCGGTCCACGGGTCACGTCGGGCGCGTACAGGCACCGCCGTCCGCTCCTGTTCATGGGGTCCTGGTACTTGCGGTAGATGACACCCTCACACCGCCAGTCTCTCAAATTATCCACCGGTGCGGACCAGCAGACATAGTCGTTCATGCAGAAGAGGGGCCCGCCGAAGCGGTCGTGGGAGCCGTACACATACACCCGGTCGCCAAATACGTGGGGTTCGCCGTCCGGGATGTACTCCCAGCCGGGAAGGTAGGGGTTGAACGCCTGCTCCATGTCTGTTTTCCGCCTCCTTCTGAAATTCTTTTATCGAAACTTTTGTTAAAATACTTTCTATAAGTTTCAGCCATATTGTACGCCGCACCGCTGGAGATTGTCAATAGCCTTGGGAAAGATAAAATATTTTTTCATTTTCCAGTAGTTTCTTTGCTTTTACAGCTCTTTTTCGCCAAAATTTCCGAAGTATCCCGCCCCTCCCTTGCTTTTTCCGAAAACTGTGTTATTATTTTTGTAAAATACTTTTACAAAACGGTGATATTATGAGCAAGCCCAATCCCCACTCCACCGTGGAACTGCGGAAGATGAACCGGAACCGGGTCTTCCGGGCCCTCTATCACACAACTCAGCCGCTGACCAAGCAGGATCTGGCCTATCAACTCTCCATGAGCCTGCCCACCTTGACCCAGAACCTGAGCGAGCTCATGGCCATGGGCCTGGTGGACAACTCCGAGACCGCCGGCTCCAGCGGCGGACGCAAGCCCCGGATTCTGTCCGTGGTGCCCGGCGCCCGCTGGGCACTGGGGGTGGAGATCTCCTCCCGGCACATCCGCCTGGTGGCGCTGGATTTGCAGGTCCGTGAGCTGGGCTTCCGGGCCTTTGACCTGCCCTTCCACGCCGGTGAGGAGTACGCCGTCCGCCTGGCCCAGACCGTGGAGTGCTTTATCGACGAGCTGGCCCTGGACCGGGAGAAGCTGCTGGGCGTGGGAGTCAGCATCCCCGGCATTGTGGACGCCGCCCAGCAGTCCGTCACCACCGCCCCCACCCTGGGGGTAAACAGGCTGGATGTGAGGGCCATCGCCCAGCACATCCCTTACCCGGTGTGCCTGGTCAACGACGCCAACGCAGGCGGCTTTGCCGAGTGCTGGGGCCGCAGCGGTGTGCAGGATATGGCCTATCTCTCCCTGAGCCGGGGCGTGGGCGGCGCCATCTTCACCTCGGGCACGGCCTATCTGGGGGCCAGCGGCCGGTCGGGTGAGTTCGGCCACATGTGCATCCACCCCGGCGGTGTGCCGTGCAGCTGCGGCCGGAAGGGCTGTCTGGAGGCCTACTGCTCCACCGCACGGCTGTCGGATGACATGGGCATCACCCTGGAGGACTTCTTCCAGACCCTCTCCCAGGGCGACGACGCCTTTGCCGCCCTGTGGGCCCAATACCTGGATGACCTGTCCGTGGGCATTCTGAACATCCACGCCGCCCTGGACTGTCAGATCGTGCTGGGCGGCAAGCTCTCCCGCTTCATGGAGGAGAAGTTTGACGACATCGACGGACGGCTGCGCCGTCTGGACCCGGCCTATCAGGAGGCCCCCTACCTCTCCATCTGCCGCTACTACGACCACTCCAACGGCATCGGCGCAGCCCTCTACTTCGTGGACCAGTTTATCCGGGAGATTTAACCCTCTCCGCACAAAACAACAGCAGCCGGAACCAGATGTTCCGGCTGCTGTTGTTTCACTTTCTGCCTGCTCCGACAGGGTCATACCGTGGCTTTCTTTTTCTCGGGGGGCTGGGAGGCTTTCGCCTTGCGGTTTCCATCCACCGCGATGAGGAAAATGCTGGCCAGCACCATAATTCCGCCGATGACCACGCCCTGGGTCACAGGATCGTGGAACCAGATGGTGCCGAACACCACGCTGACAATGGGCTCCAGCATGGACACAAAGGCGGCGGTGGACGCTCCCATCCGGCTGATGCCGTACATCATCAGGAAGTAGCCGCCCACGTTGAACAGGCCAGCCCCCAGCACGAACAGCCAGCCGCCGGCACCGGCGGGCAGCTGCATGGTGCCCGTGGCAGGCGCCACCACACCCCAGAACAGGGTACCGGGCAGGGCCACGTAGAAGAGCTTGGCCTCAATGGACAGCTCGTTGGCAGGGCCCTTTTCGTTGGCGATCAGGTAGGCGCCGTAGGTAAAGGCGGAGGCCAGGGCGGTCAGGATGCCGATGATCTCCACATTGCCAACCTCACCAGCCAGGAACACCATGCCCACAATGGAGCAGACAATGGCCACCACCTGAAGCTTGGAGAAGCCCTGGCGGAACACAGTGCCCATCACCACGCACACCACCGTGGGGTACAGGAAATTGAGCATGATGGTCATGCCCACGGGCAGGTACACCAAGGAGGTGTTCAGCAGGAAGGAGGTAATCAGCATACCCACCACACCCATGGCCAGGGCCTGAATCAGCTGGGCAGGCTTTGCCCGCAGGCTCTTGCCCTTGGCCAGCGCCATTGCGGCGCTGACCAGAAGGATGATGAGGTTGCTGTAAAACATCAGGCTGTTCATATGCAGCCCGTCCAGCAGCACCTGCTTCTGGAGGGTGGGCATAATGCCCAGCAGGGTGGCGGCGCCCGCTACCGAGAGAATTCCGATCAGCATTGTCCTTTTCCTTTCTCACTTGGCCGGTTCTGCCGCACTCCACTGCTCCCGGCGCATACGCTCCGCCTTTTTCTCCTGCATTCTGCTCTGGCGGCGCAGAAATTCCGCCTCGTCCAGCAGGGTCAGCGCCCCGGTGGGGCATACCTTCACGCAGGCAGGCGTCAAGCCCGCCCGCTGCCGCTCAATGCAGGCGTCGCACTTCTTCATCTTCCCGTCCGAACCAAAGGAGGGGATGCCGTAGGGACAGGCCATGGCGCAGGAGTGACAGCCGATGCAGTAGGTGTTGTTGTACAGGGTAAAACCGGTATCCGGGTCCTTGTACAGGCAGCCGCTGGGGCAGCCCATGACACAGGGCGCGTCGGCACAGTGCATGCAGGACACGGAGTAGAATTTCAGTTCCCCGGTCTTGCTCTCCTGGGTGAAGGTGTACCGGAAGGGCTGTTCCCCCGCCGCCACCGCCACGTCGTTCTGGTCGATGCAGGCCAGGGCGCAGGCGCCGCAGGCAGAGCACTTCTCCGGGTCAAAAAACAGATAGCGTTTCAACGCCGTTCCTCCTTTCTCACCGCGCAGCGGGTGGACCGGTAGGCCGGGAACCCGGAGTAGGGGTCCAGGTGGTTGGCGTCCATCAGGCTGTTGGCGTCGGCCTCAGAGTAGCCGTGGAACAGGTTCACCAGGCCCTGGGGCACGGTCAATGTGGGGTGTACCTTTACCGTCACTGCCCCTCGGGCGGTCTCGATGTGGATCAGGTCCCCCTCTTCCACCCCCAGCCGGACACAGTCGGCCCGGTTCATGTCGGCGGTGGGCTCCCGGCGCAGGCTGCGGTTGGCAGGCACATTGTGCAGCCGGGAGTGGAGCGCGTTGGGGATACGGCTGCCCGAGGTGAGCACAAAGGGATAGCGCTCCGGATCCGCGCCGTCCAGCGGGTCACGATAGGTGGGCAGAGCGTCCAGCCCCCACGCGGGGTGGCCGGCGATGACCATGCTCTCAAGCTCGAATTTCCCCGTGGGGGTGTTCAGTCCCCGCTCCAGGACCTCATAGTCCCGGTGGGGCTTGGGCTGGGCGATGGGCACCGGCAGCTTCACCTGCCGCAGCTGGTCCACGGTGACGCCGTAATCGTCCAGGATGTACTTCTGGATAAAGGCCTCATAGCCCGCCTTCAGCATCGCATCGGGCAGGTCCATGCGGTTGGCCAGCTCGGTGAGGATGGTCACATCGCTCTTGGCCTGGCCCAGGGGCTGGATGGCGGGGCTGGTATACCAGGCCAGACCGCCGGGATAGGGCTTGAACTCCCCCCGCTCGAAGCTGGAGCAGGCGGGAAGCACCAGGTCGGCGTACTTGGCCGAGTCGGTGAGGAAGAGGTCGGTATCCACATAGAAGTCCAGAGCCTCCAGGGCACGGAACATGGCCCCCGAGTCGGGGAACATCCGGGCGTTCAGCCCCATGGCGAACAGGGCCTTCACTGGATAGGGCTCTCCCTCCAGAATCTGACGGGACAGGTCCATGGCCTGCATCTCCCCCTCCAGGTGGTTCCACAGGGGGAAGCGCTGGGCGCCGATGGGCTCCTTGCAGTTTTTGGGTTTGATTTCGTAGAGGTACTCCTCCTCCCGGGTGTGGAAGCCGCAGGCCACATGCATATAGGTGTGGGGGGTCAGCAGCTGGCCGCCGGTCCGGTCGAAGTTGCCGGTGATGGCCAGCAGGGCGGTGACCGCCCGGTAGTTCTGCAGACCGTTGCGGTGGTGGCACAGGGGCGCAGAGGACTCGTTGAAGCTCATCCGTGGATTCTCATGGATCAGCGCCGCAGCCGCCTCCACCTGCGCAAAGGGCACGCCGGTGAGGGCCTCGATGTTGTCCCGGTTGAACTGCCGGACGTATTCGGCGTATTGCTCAAAGCCGTGGACGTACTTCCGGATATAGGGCATGTCAATCCAGCCGTTGCCAATGAGCACATTGGCGATGGCGTGGGCCAGGGCGCCGTCGGTGCCCGTGCGGGGCTGGAGGAACAGGTCCGCCAGCTTTTCGCTGGCCGGAGTACGGCGGGTGTCCACAATCAGGAACTTCAGCCCCTTCTCCTTCAGCTCCATGGCCTTTTTGGCCTCCATATAGGACGAGTAGAAGGGGTTGAAGGCCCAGCCCAGAAACAGGTCGCTATTGTCTATATCCGCGTTGGCCTGGTCTCCCGCCGCCAGCTTCCAGGCCATAAAGGCCGCCGTATAGCAGGCGCTGGACTCACAGCCGTAGTTGGGACTGCCGAAGGCGTAGGCAAACCGCCGGAGCATCTGCCGGTACCACTTGGAGTAGCCTGAGTAGAAGGCCACGCTCTCCGGGCCGTACTGCTCCTTGGCCTGGTTCAGCCGATTGCCAATCTCCTCGTAGGCCTCCTCCCAGCTGATGGGCTCAAATTCTCCCGCGCCCCGGGGACCCACCCGGCGGAGCGGCGTCATGATCCGGTCTTTCCGGTAGATGTACTGCCGGTTGGACAGCCCCTTGGGGCACAGCCGCCCGTCATTCACCGGATGGCCGTCCATGCCCTCGATCTTAATCACAGTTCCATCCTTCACATATGCGTTGATGCCGCAGTGCATCCCGGGGGAACAGATGTCGCACATGGTGGGCCTGATGGCAATGCCCGTGTCCTCCCCCGGAATCTTGCTGCGGATTTTCCGCTCCAGCTCCGTCATATTCCCGCCTCCAAAGTGTCAATCATGCGCTCCGGCACGCCGTACCGCACCAGCTGCCCCCGCTGCTCCGGTGAGAAGCGGCAGGGCTGGCCCCGCAGCACCTTGATGAGCTGGGCCTTGATGATGCCCGACACGCCGTAGTTGTCCAGAATGTTGAAGCCCACCGGCTTCCCGTCCCGGTACACCGCCTGGAGATAAAAGCCGCCCTCCGGCGACCGGTAGGTCCTGACCTCTCCCGTCAGCCGGTTGTCCCCCAGGCCGATAAAGTCCATGTCCAGGAAATGGGTGATGTTGTGCAGGATATTTCCGTCGGTCTCGTCGGTGACTCCCACCATGTTCCTTCCGGCGATGCGGCCCTGGACGCCCGCGTTGGCCCACAGGCCGATGATCTGCTTGCCGCCGGACTGGAGATTGTCCCCCTGGCAGCAGTCTCCCGCCGCATAAATTCCAGGCGCAGATGTGCGCATCCGGCCGTCCACCAGGATGCCCCGGTCCACCGCAATCTCCTCCCGGTCCACAAAGGAGCAGGCCGCCCGGGTGCCGATGTTCAGCACCAACAGCTCGGTCTCCAGGACCGTGCCGTCCGCCAGCGTCACGGTATAGCGGGGATTCCCCTGGCTGTCCGTGTCCTCCTCCGCCTGGGTGATGGCCTTTCCGAACACCAGCTCAATCCCCATGGCCCGCAGCCGGTCCTCAATCATCCCGGATACCTCCGGGTAGGCCGCCAGAGCAAAGATGTGGGGCGCCATGTCCGCCAGCGTCACGTGACAGCCCCGGTTGTGCAGCAGCTCGGCCACCTTGATGCCCACCATGGAGGCACCCACAATCACCGCGTTGCTGAACTTTCTCCCCTCCACGGCTCTGCGCAGCTTCTCCGCGTCCTCCACCGTGCGCATGCAGAACACGTTTTTGATGCCGCCGAAGCTGGGGGGCACAAAGGCCGTGGCACCGGCCGCAATCAGAATCTGGTCGTACTCCCCGCTCCGGCCCGCTGCCGTCTCAATCCTTCTGTCCCCTGCCGCCAGCCGCACCACCCGGTCGCCGGTGAAGATCCGGGCGTTGTACCGCCGGGAAATCTCCTCCAGCGTACCGAAGGGAAACAGCCCGCCATAGGGCAGCCGCCCTGAGGCATAGTAGGTGGTCAGCATGGGGTTGTAGGGCGGCAGCTCCGTCTCGCTGTAAATATCTATCTCCGCGCCGCCGTCCGTCTCCCGGATGGCCTGAAGCGCATGACAGCCGGCACATCCCAGCCCGACAATTGCAATCCGCTTTTCAGACAAGGCGTCCCGCTCCTTTCCTCGTGTTTTCTTGTATTGGATTATAACAAGTTGTTTTGCACTCTGCAATACCTTTTCGCATTCTTTCCGCTTCGCGCCCAACTTCGTTCATTTGCTCAAAATTCCCATGCTATTTTTGTATGTATCGCAAATTTCCCCGCTGTTTTTGCGCCTATACATCTATATTTCCGCCTTCCATTCGGGCTTCCAGGAAAATTTTATGGGATTTTTCCGGGAGCTGTTGACCTTTTCCCTCTTCTGTCGTATTATTTTATATAACAAGTTTAAGGCAACTTATCTGAACACAGCAGCCCACAGTTGAAAGGAGTCCTTTCCATGAAAAAGAGCATCATCTCCACCGACAAAGCCCCCGCCGCCATCGGCCCCTACTCCCAGGCCGTGTGCGTCAACGGCATTGTGGCCACCTCCGGCCAGCTTCCCATCGACCCGGCCACCGGCAAGCTGGTGGAGGGCGGCATCCAGGAGCAGACCCGCCAGTGCTTCCGCAACCTGGCCGCCATTCTGGAGGAGGCCGAGCTGTCCTTTGACAACGTAATCAAGTCCACCGTGTATCTGGCCGACATCCGGGACTTTGCCGCCATGAACGAGATTTACGCCCAGAACATCACCTCGGACTACCCTGCCCGCAGCGCCTTCCAGGTGGCCGCCCTGCTCATGGGCGCCCTGGTGGAAATCGAGGTGCTCTGCGCCCGGGGAGAGATCCCCACCGCCGACATGCTGGGTGCTCCCAGCTGCGGCTGCAGCCTCTGATGTCTGCCCCGTCCCGCCAGCTGACCATCGGCGGCCTCATCCTGGCAGGCGGACAGAACCGGCGCATGGGCGGACTCCACAAGGCCGCCCTGCGGGACAGCGCCGGCGTCCGCTTCCTGGACCGCATTGCAGGCGCCATGGGCAGCCCAGCCGAACGTCTCCTCAGCACCAACACCCCCGCTCTGGCGGAAGGCACCGCCTTTACGCCGGTGCCCGACCGCTTTCCCGATACGGGGCCCCTGGGCGGCATCGCCTCCGCCCTGCTGTTCTGCCGCAGCGACGGACTGCTGACCGTGTCCTGCGATGTCCCGCTGGTTACGCCGGAGCTGTTCGACTTTCTGCGTTCCTTCCAGGACAGGGGCTGGCCAGCCTGGGCTGTGGAGGACCGCACCGGCCGCCTCCACCCCCTTTGCGGCGTGTATACGAAGGAATGTCTCCCCCTGCTGCTGTCCCAGCTGGAGCAGGGCCAGCGCCGGGTCACCCGGTTTTTCCAGAGCGTGGGCGGACAGGTGGTCTCCCTGGCCGGTACCTCCATCCCCGACACAGCCCTCGCCAACGTCAATACGCCGGAGGAGTGGGACAGGCTCCGCACCGCCGGCAATCTCTGAAACAACTCCACAGAGCACATCCGGAAAGGCGGCAGACGCAAAAACGTCTGCCGCCTTTCCGTTTGTATTCCAGAGCATCCCATCCACAAAGAGGCAAAAAAGAGGATCGATGTCCTTTTTCTGTGGGTGTCCTCTTGTTATAATCAAACTGTATCCAGCGGACCGGCACCGGAGCGGAGGAGGAGATTTTTTGAACATTACGTCCATGATCCAGGCCGAGCGCCCCGGACTGCGCCGGCGGCTGAGCTGCTTTTTTGACGGCGTCCCCGAGCATGTGACCGCCGTGCAGCTCCGCTTCCGCCCCGGAGAGGTGGTCCTGCGCCAGGAGGACCCCTGCACCTGCGTCTACGCCCTCATTGAGGGCAGGGCCGTGGCCTCCGGCTTTCAGCCCGGCTACCCCGTCCACACCTATGAGGAGTTCCGGGCCGTCACCCTCTTCGGAGAGTATGAGCTGCTGTGCGGCGCGGGGGAAATTCTGGCCGAGGTACGGGCCAAAACCGCCTGCCGCTTCTGGGTTCTGTCCAGGGAGGACTACTTCTCCTGGATGTTCTCCAGCCGGGATATGACCCTGCTCCGGGTGCGGGAGGTGGTGCGCAGCCTGTGGGCCCAGGCCAGACGGGAACGAAGCTACCTGCGCCTGGACAGCGACAGCCGCTTTCTCTATTTTCTCATCAACTGGTATGAGACCAACGCCCGCAGCGGCAGCGTCCGTATCCCCCTGACCCACGCCGCCATCAGCGAGGAGACCGGCGTGTGCCCCCGGACCATCAACCGGAATATCCGCACCTTCCGGGAACAGGGGCTCTTCACCGTGGAGCGGGGCAAAATTCAGATCACAGACACCCAGTACGCCCGGCTCAAGGCAGAGCTGGAGCGGCGCCTGGCCGGCGGCCGGGCAGCAGATTGATGGAGGGAACTATCATGTTTCAGACCGATTCCGCCTACGCGACCCTGACCTCAACCGCACTGACCCACGAGCAGAAGCTGATGAATCTGGCCAAAGAGGCGGAAAACGCCCTGGATGTGCTGGATATCCCGCCCCGTGCCCAACACTACTTTGAGACCGGGGCCATCAACGACCTCTTTGAGGGCCACGCCCCCTACCGTCCCCGGTACATCCTCCCGGATTATCCCCGCTTTGTGGAGCAGGGCAGCGAGTTTCTCCGCCTCTCCCCGCCCCAGGACCTGGATGAGCTGCTCAACAGCCTGATGATCCTCTACCGGCACGTGCCGTCCATCACCAATTTCCCTGTGTACCTGGGCAGCCTGGACCAGCTCATTGACCCCTTCCTGGACGGCCTGAGCGACGAGGAGGTGTGTAAGAAGCTGAAACTCTTCCTCACCTATCTGGACCGCACCATCACCGACTCCTTCTGCCACGCCAACCTGGGCCCCGCCGACACCCGTGCCGGTCGGCTGCTGATGCGTGTGGCCGCCCAGCTCCAGAACACGGTGCCCAATCTCACCGTCAAGTACGACCCGGAGGTCACCCCCGACAGCTTCATGGAGGAGGCCATTCGGTGCTCCCTGGTCTGCTCCAACCCGGCCATCTGCAACCACCAGGCCAACCGGGACTACTTTGACGACTACGGCATCGCCAGCTGCTACAACATCCTCCCCACCGGCGGCGGCGCCTACACTCTGACCCGCATCACCCTCACCAAGCTGGCTGAGGAGGCCCGGGACACGGAGCACTTCATGGAAGAACTGCTGCCCGAGTGCCTCCGGCTCATCGCCGACTACATGAATCAGCGCATCCGCTTCATTGTGGAGAAGTCCGGGTTCTTTGCCTCCAGCTTCCTGGTCAAGGAGGGGCTGATCTCCGCCGACCGGTTCCTGCCCATGTTCGGCGTCACCGGTCTGGCCGAGGCGGTGAACCGGCTCGTGGCCTCCCGTGGGCTGGTCTACGGCAGGGATAAGGAGGCCGACGACCTGGGCGTGGCCATCATGGAGCGGATTGACCGGGAGGTGGCCGGCTTTACCGCCGCCTACTCCCCCATCACCGGCAACCGCTTCCTGCTCCACGCCCAGGTGGGTCTGGACTCCGACGTGGGGGTCACCTCCGGCGTGCGCATCCCCGTGGGCAGCGAGCCCGAGTCCTTTGCCGACCATCTGCGCCACTGCGCCCGGTTCCACGGCTTCTTCCCCGCCGGTGTGGGCGATATCTTCCCCATCGCCTCCAACGTGGAGCAGAACCCCGCCGCCCTGCTGGACGTGGTCAAGGGCGCCTTCGGCCTGGGCGTGCACTACATGAGCTTCTACTCGGACAACACCGACCTGGTCCGCATCACCGGCTACCTGGTCAAGCGGAGCGAGATGGAGAAATTCCGTGCCCATCAGGCGGTGCTGCAGAACACCACCCACCTGGGCACCGCCAACTACGACACCAACCACCTGGAGCGGAGAAAGGTGCGGATGGTATGAGCACCGCCGCGCCGGTCAACCGGATCATCCCCATCAGCACTGTGGACGGACCGGGCTGCCGCACCGCCGTCTTTCTCCAGGGGTGCAATCTCTCCTGCGCCTACTGCCACAACCCGGAGACCCAGAACCTCTGCACCGGCTGCGGCCTGTGCGCCGACCACTGCCCCTCCGGCGCGCTGGAGCGGTGTCCGGACGGCGGCGTGGTCTGGAATCCCGAGCGCTGTACCGGCTGCGACGCCTGCATCCGCCTGTGTCCCAGCCTGGCCTCCCCCAAGGTCAGGACTATGACCCCGGAGGAGGTCATGGGGGCAGTCGAGCACAACCTTCTCTTTATCCGGGGCATCACCGTCTCCGGCGGCGAGTGCACCCTGTACCCGGAGTTTCTCACCGGGCTGTTCACCCTGGCCAGAGCACGGGGACTGACCTGTCTGGCTGACAGCAACGGCACCGTCCCCCTCGCGCCCCTGTCCGGCCTGATGGCGGTGTGTGACGGCGTCATGCTGGACGTGAAGTCCTGGGACCCCGATGTGCACAAGGCCCTCACCGGCTCAGGCAATGAGACGGTAAAGGAAAATCTGGCCTTTCTGTCCCGCTGCGGCAAGCTGGAGGAGCTGCGGATTGTCTGCGTCCCCGGCGCGGTGGACGTGGAGGCAGTGCTGGAGGGCGCCGCCCGGGTTCTGGGCGACCGCGCCTCCGCTGCCCGGCTCAAGCTCATCGCCTTCCGTCCCAACGGCGTCCGCGGCGCCTTCGCCGACCGGGCCGTGCCCACTGCGGAGCAGATGTCCGCCTATGAGGCGGCGGCCAGGCGGATGGGCTTCCGGGAAATTCTCCTGCGCTGAACCTCCATTTTTCGCCTCCGTTCCCAGCCCATCCCCGCATTGCGGGCGGGCGGAAAATATGGTACAATACCGCGTAAGATCTGCGCACTGTACCGCACTGCGTCCGGGTTTCCACACGCTTTTCCCGGACGGAGGTCTGTTTCACAGGGGAGGGGGCCATTGTTGATGCGGCGACGAAAGAGCTTTCTGTTCCGGCTGTTCGCCCTGCTGTTTGCTCTGCTTCTGACCAGCACCGCCGTTGTGGAGCTGGCCCTCTACCACTACTCCCGGCAGGTGGTGGGCGGGGAGTATATCCGCCTGAATCAGGCCGGGCTCAACCAGGTGGCAGGCTCCATCAGCACCAGCCTGAGCGACTCCCAGACCCTGGCAAAGCGCATTGCCGAGAGCACCCAGCTGATTGAGCTGCTCTCCGGTCCTGCCGACAGCGAGACCAACGAGGCGGCCTACGACCTGCTGGACAATCTGAGCAGCAATTATGTATGGCAGCGGGGCATCCGCATGCTGATGGACTGCTACGTCATCGGCTTCAACGGCGTCCACGCCGCTACCTACGACTCCAACGCCTTTACCTCCCAGCAGATTCTCTCCGACCCCCAGTACCAGCCCCTGATCTCCGGACAGCAGGACACCCTGCTTCTGTCCACCTCCGTCCACCCGGACGCCTCTGGCATCTTTGTCCACGCCTTTCAGTTTGCCCAGCTCATCCGGGACCATCTGACCCATGAGCCCCTGGGCATTGTGATTCTGAACATCAGCGAGGTCAGCCTCTACTCCCAGTATCTGGAGCTCCAGAGCAGTGACAGCAATTTTGTCCTGCTGGACGGCACCGGCTGTGTGGTCTCCGCCAAGGACAAACGGCGCATCGCCCAGCCCTACGCCTACACCCTGGAGGAGCTGGACGCCTTCTCCGCCCAGACTGATCCCTCCAGCCGGGTGGTGGACGGACAGATCTACCTCTCCGCCCGTATCCCCGGCACCGATTGGCATGTGGTGGAGGAGCTGACCGCCCACTCCGCCTTCGGCACGCTGAACCAGCTGGGCGCGTACACCCTTCTGGCCACCGTGCTGTGCGCGGCGCTGATGCTGGCCGTGCTGCTGTACGCCTACCGGCAGATTGTGCGCCCCATCGCCCAGCTCCAGTACAGCCTGGGCCGGGTCATGGACGGCCACCTGGACGAGCACATCGAGGTGCGCAGGCAGGACGAGTTCGGCCGGATTCAGATGGCCTTCAACGGCATGGTGGACCAGCTCTCCACCCTGCTGGAGTCGGTCAAGCGGGAGGAACGGGAGAAGCGTCTGGCTGAGCTGGATTTCCTCCAGGCCCAGATTAACCCCCACTTTATCTACAACACCCTCAGCTCCATCCGCTTCCTGCTGGAGATGGACAAGGTCCAGGAGGCGGGGGAGATGGTCTTTTACTTCTCCAAGCTGCTGCGGCAGACCCTGTCCCGCTCGGACGAGTTCATCCCCCTGGGGGAGGAGCTGGAGATGCTGGAGTGCTATGTGGACCTGCAGCGGCTCCGCTATCCCGAGACCTTCCGCTACTCCTGCGAGGTGGACCGGTCCCTGTGGGGCAACACCCTGCCCAAGCTGCTGCTCCAGCCGGTGGTGGAGAACTCCATTTTCCACGGCGTGGGACAGCACCAGATCCACATCCGGGTCCGTGGCTGGCTGGAGGGGGACGCCCTCATCCTCCAGGTGGAGGACGACGGCGTGGGCATCTCCAAGGACAAGCTTGAGCATGTGATGAACAAGGACCTGCAGATCAACCGGGTGGGACTGAAAAACGTCCAGGACCGCATCCGCCTGAACTACGGCCCGGAGTACGGCCTGACCATCGCCGGCGGTCCGTCAGGCGGCACGGTGGTCACCTTCCGGCTGCCCCGTACCCGTTAGAGAGGAGAGGTTTCCCTTGCTGAACATTATGGTGGTGGACGACGAGGCTCCCATCCGGGACTGGCTGGTCTACTGCATTCAGAAATGCCCCTCCGTCACCCAGGTGACCTCCGCCGTCAACGGCGACGAGGCCTACCGGATGATTCTGGAGACCAAGCCCAACATGGTGTTCACCGATATCCGCATGCCCCTGATGGACGGGCTGGAGCTGATGAGCAAGGTGCGGGAAATCCTGCCCTTTACCGTGTTCATCATCCTCACTAACTACGCGGAATTCTCCTACGCCAAGGAGGCCATCTCCCTGGGCGCCCGGGAGTACATCCTCAAGTCGGAGATGCGCTCGGCCGACATCCAGCGGATTGTGGGGGAGATCGCCGCCAACACCGCCAAAATCAAGGCCGAAAAGGTCCAGGATACCCTGCGGGACGGGGTGGTGGACCTGTACGAGATGTATCACAACTTCGAGCAGCCGGGCGCCGTGGCCGCCTTCTGGCAGCGGCAGGGGCTGCAGAACCACCAGCCCTATCTGGCCTTCTGCGTGGCCAACGACAACTCCGTGGGCCTGCGCCGCCAGATCGCCGAGCTGGCGGGCGCCTCCCGGGTGGCCCTTTCCCTGGCCGCCATGGAACAGGATTACCTCTACCTCATCCTCCAGTGCCACGACAGCGAGGCGCTGAGACAGTGCGTGCTGTCGGTGGAGAGCTCCCTGGGGGAGTGTGGCCTTCCGGCGGGCGTGTCGGCCATCCGGACGGACACGGACCAGTTTATCAAGGTTCTGGGTGAGGCCGCCGCCGCCCGGGACGCCTGTTTCTTCACCGGCGGCGGCGTGGTGCCCTACGGCGCCATCCGCTCCCTGCCCCCCATCGACTGGGAGGATGTGCTCACCCGGAAGCAGGAGATCATCCACCTCCTGTCCCACCGCCAGCCCGAAGAGGCCCTGGAGGCCCTGAAGAACTGGTTCTCTCTGTTCCGCATGGTGGGCGCCGACGACATCCGCAAGGCCATCGACCACATCAACCGCATGGTCATCTCCATGGAGGACTGGTACTATCAGTTCTCCTCTCCCCCTCCCGCCGGGTGGACGCCGCCCCAGTCCTTCTCCGCCTGCCGTAGCCGCTGTGTCTCCATGCTGGAGGAGGTTCTGCGGGAGCAGCGCAGCCGCCACTCCCTGCCCATTGAGACCGCCCTGAGCTACATCCACTCCCACTACGCCCAGCCCATCTCCATGGCCGAGGTGGCCGGACAGCTCTACCGCTCCCCTGAGCACTTCTCCCGCCAGTTCAAGGAGGAGGTGGGGGAGAATTTCAGCGCCTATCTCACCCGCTACCGGCTGGACAGGGCCCAGGACCTGCTCCAGACCACCGACCTGCCCATCGCCCTGGTGGCCGCCCAGACCGGCTACACCACACCGGGCTACTTCTCCCGGCTGTACAAAAAATACAAGGGCATCTCCCCGGAGCAGGAGCGCCGCAGGTCAAAAATGTGACACTGATATCAAAAATGTGACATTGTCGCAAAAGTGACAAATGTCGATATCATATCTGTAACAAAAACGGTCAAGCCTATGGCTCGACCGTTTTTTACTTTTTTGTTACACTCTTTTTGCAAAGATGGGACCCATGTGTCCCCGGCGCCCCTGACGCAGATAAATTTGGAGGAGGAACCTGTAAATGAAGATGAAGAAACTGCTTGCACTTTCCCTCGCCTGTACCCTCACCCTGGGCCTGGCCGCCTGCGGCGACAGCGAGGCTGACCCTTCCGGCTCCCAGACCGGTGACGACACCCTGAAGGTGGGCATCGTTCTGTCCACCGGCGGCCTGGGCGACAAGAACTTCAACGACATGACCTACGCCGGCGCCGAGCAGGCCCAGAAGGACTTCGGCATCGAGTTCGACTACGTGGAGACCCAGAGCGCCAGCGACTTCCTGCCCAGCTACCGCATGTTCGCCGAGAGCGGCGAGTACGACCTGATCATCGGCCTGGCCGCTGACCAGACCGAGGCCATCACCGAGATCTCCCAGGACTTCCCCGACCAGAAGATCTCCCACATCGACTCCTCCACCGATCTGCCCAACGTCAGCGCCGTGTACACCAAGTGGCAGGAGCAGACCTTCCTGACCGGCGTTCTGGCCGGCCTGGGCACCCTGTCCGGCATGGAGAAGGCCAACACCGACAATGTGGTGGGCGTTATCCTGGGCCAGGACCAGCCCACCCTGCGGCTGGGCGTGGTGGGCTTTACCGCCGGTGTGCGCTACGTCAACCCCGACTGTGAGGTGCTGGAGGCCGTTGTCGGCGACTTCAACGACCCCGGCAAGGCCAAGGAGATCGCCCTGTCCATGTACAACCGTGGCGCTGACTTCATCCAGCCCATCGCCGGCGCCTCCGGTATGGGCGTGTTCAACGCCGCCAAGGAGGCCGACCGCTACGCCTTCGGCGTGGGCGGCAACCAGAACTACATGGAGCCCGACTACATCGTGGCCACCGCTCTGCGTGACGTGAACACCATCGTGTACAACGAGATCAAGGCCCTGGTTGAGGGCACCTGGGAGCCCGGCGTCCACATCAGCGGCATCAAGGAGGGCTCCGTTGGCTTCGACAACAGCCAGTCCAACATCGAGCTGCCCGAGGACATCGCCAAGGCCGTGGAGGACATCAAGGCTAAGATCGTCTCCGGCGAGCTGGTGCCCTGCGAGTCCGCCGAGGAGCTGGAGAGCTGGCTGGCCGAGAACCAGTATCAGCCCGCTGAGTAAGCAGCCCCTTCCACCCTTTCACCTTACCTTTCATTCTTCTGCCGGGAGGCGATGATGTTTGTACGCAGTTGAGATGCGCGGGATTGTCAAGCAGTATCCCCTGGTCCGCGCCGTTGACGGAGCCGATTTCATCGTCGAGCAGGGAGAAATCCACTCCCTGCTGGGCGAAAACGGCGCCGGCAAGTCCACCCTGATGAAAATTCTTTACGGCATGACCGCCCCTACCGCCGGTGAAATCCGGGTCTTCGGCAAGCAGGTCTCCATCAGCCGCCCCGCCCAGGCCATCAGCCTGGGCATCGGCATGGTGCACCAGCACTTCATGCTCACCCCCGTGATGTCCGTGGCGGAAAACGTGGTCATCGGCAGCGAGCCGGTGCGCGGCATCTTCTTCGACAAGAAGCAGGCCGAGGCCAAGGTGGCCGCCATGATTGAGGAGTACAATTTCCACATCTCCGCCACCGCCAAGGTGGAGACCCTGTCCGTGGGCGAGCAGCAGCGGGTGGAGATCCTCAAGGCCCTGTACCGGGGCGCCGACCTGCTGATCCTGGACGAGCCCACCGCCGTGCTCACTCCCCAGGAGGTGGAGGACCTGTTCCGGGTCATGCGGCAGCTCAAGGCCGCCGGCAAGAGCATCATTATCATCACCCACAAGCTGAAAGAGACCATGGAGATCGCCGACCGGGTGTCCGTGCTCCGTCAGGGCAGGATGATCGAGAGCGGCATCCCCGTGGCAAACACCAACATGAACGAGCTGGCCCAGATGATGGTGGGCCGGGACGTGGAGCTGTCCGTCTCCCGTCCCGCCCGGCACGTGGGGGAGGAGAATTTCTCCGTGCGCAACCTCTCCCTCTCCGTCCGGGGCGTGCCCGTACTGCGTGACCTGTCCCTCTCCCTGCGCAAGGGCGAGATCCTGGGCATCGCCGGCATCGAGGGCAACGGCCAGACCGAGCTTATCGAAGTCCTCACCGGCCTGCGCCGCCCCGACCACATGGAGCTGTTCAAGGACGGCAAGCCCCTCACCGGCAACGCCGCCGACTTCATCTCCGCCGGCGTGGGCCACGTGCCCGAGGACCGCATGACCCGGGGCCTGGTGCTGGAGATGAGCATTGAGGACAACCTCATCCTGGGCTACCACCGCCGCCCCGCCTTCTCCCGCAAGGGTGTGCGGCTCTCCTCCGCCATCCGGAAGTTTGCCGACGAGAAGTGCAAGGAGTTCGCCATCAAGGCCCCCAACTCCATGGAGCGCTGCGGCGCCCTGTCGGGCGGCAACCAGCAGAAGGTGGTCATCGCCCGGGTGTTCAGCGAGGACCCGGACGTGATCATCGTGGCCCAGCCCACCCGCGGCGTGGACGTGGGCGCCATGGAGTACATCCACCACCGCCTGCTGGACCTGCGGGACAGCGGCAAGTCCATTCTGCTCATCTCCGCCGACCTGGACGAGGTGCGCAGCCTGTCCGACCGGCTGGCCGTCATCTACGCCGGCCAGATCGTGGCCGAGGGCAAGCCGGACACCTGGAACGACATGGAGATCGGACTGCTGATGACAGGCGGCAGTCTCACTTCGGATAAGGAGGCAGACGCATGAAAACCAACGCCCTCAAGCGGCTGCTCCGGATGGACGGCCCCCTGCTCTCCATCGTGTCGCTGGTCATCGCCATCGTCATCAGCGCCATTATCATGGCCGTGTGCGGCTACAACCCCTTTGAGGCCTACGGCGCCATTGTGAAGGGTTCCTTCGGCAGCCAGCGGGCCATTGTGCAGACCCTGACCCAGGCCACCCCCCTCATCTTCACCGGCCTGGCCTTTACCCTGGCCAAGAAGGCCAACCTCATCAACCTGGGCGCTGAGGGCCAGCTCTATCTGGGCGCCCTGGCCGCCGCCGTGGTGGGTATGACCGACCTGGGCCTGCCCACCGTCATCCACCTGCCCCTGGCGGTTCTGGCCGGTATGGCCGCCGGCGGCATCTATGCCGGTCTGGTGGGCTTCCTCAAGGTCCGCTTCGGCTCCAACGAGGTTATCGCCACCATCATGCTCAACTCCATCGCCATCTACTTCGTGGACTACCTGCTCAACGGCCCCCTGCTGGCCGAGGGCAGCTCAGTGGCCCAGACGGAGCGGGTGCTCCAGACCGCCCAGCTGCCCCGTATCTTCCAGCAGTATCAGCTGACCATCGCCATCATCATCGCGGTGGCCGCCTGTATCCTGGCCAAGCTCTTCATGGACAAGACCAATCTGGGCTATGAGATCCGCTCCGTGGGCCTCAACCCCGAGGCCGCCGAGACCGCCGGCATCAGCAAGGCCAAGGTCACTGTGGTGGCCCTGTGCATCAGCGGCTGCATCGCCGGTCTGGCCGGCGCCAGCCACGTGCTGGGCGTGGACCGCCGCCTCATCAACGGCTTCTCCCCCGATTACGGCTTCTCCGGCATCTCGGTGGCCGCCCTGGCCGCCGACAGCCCGGTGGGCGTCATCTTCGCAGGCATCGTGTTCGGCGCCCTGCGTGCCGGCACCATGGAGCTCAACCGCACCACCAGCATCCCGGTGGAGTTCGTCAACGTGATCCAGGCCATGGTGGTCATCCTGGTGGCCGCCCCGCTGCTGGTCAAGGAATTCAAGCGTCTCAACCCCGCGGGCTTCTCCCGCAAGACCAGAAAGGAGGCCGTCTGATATGGGCATTATCCTCGACAACCTGGTCCCCATTATCGCCTCCTCCATCGCCATGTCCATCCCCCTGATTCTGGCCTCCGTGGGCGGCGCCTTCTCCGTGCGCAGCGGCATCATGGCCCTGGGCCTGGAGAGCATGATGATGATGGGCGCCTTCTTCGGCGTGCTGGGCGCCTACTTCAGCAACAGCGTGCTGGTGGGCTTCCTGTGCGGCATCGTGGGCGGCATGGTCATCGGCCTGCTCCACGGCATTCTGTCCGTGCGCTACAAGGTCAACCAGGTCATCAGCGGCATCGGTCTGAACCTGCTGGCCCTGGCCCTCACCACCCTGCTGATGCAGCTCATCTGGAGCAACAAGGGCTCCACCCCCCAGGTGGCCTCCATCACCACCACCCTGGACTTCCTGGGCGTCATCCCCGTCATCGGCCCCATCCTGGCCCAGCAGTCCGTCAGCTTCGTGCTGACCGTCATCGTGGTCATCGTGGGCTGGATTGTGCTCTTCAAGACCCGCTTCGGCCTGCGGCTGCGGATGGTGGGCGAGAACCCCAAGGCCGCCGCCACCATGGGCCTGCGGGTCCACGGCATCAAGTACTGCGGCGTGCTCATCTGCGGCGCTCTGGCCGGTATGGGCGGTGCCTACCTGTCCCTGGACCAGCTGGACATGTTCGTGCGCAACATGACCGCCGGCCGCGGCTACATCGCGGTGGTCATCGCCATTCTGGGCCGGTACAACCCCGCCCAGATCGTGCCCTGCGCCCTGCTCTTCGGCTTCTGCGACGCGGTTCAGATCTACCTCCAGGGCCAGGCCTTCCCGCCTCAGCTGGTGCAGATGCTGCCCTACATTGTCACTCTGCTGGTGCTGGCCTTCGGCGTGAAGCACATCAAGCCTCCCGCCGGTGTGGGCAAGTACGACGACGAATAATCAAGGAATAGGAAGGTGGCTACTATGGAACAGATTCAGAACAACCAAGTCATTACCAATTACCACCGGGAAAACGCCCAGTTCCCCGGCATCGCGCTGGACGGTTCCCTTGTCTATCTGTGCTGGCAGCGCTTCGTGGACCGGCACGACAGCCTGATGGCTTCCTGCCGTCAGGGCGACCAGGTCCTCTGGGAGACCGAGATCTCCGACGGCGGCGAGGTGCTCCACCCCGTCATCCTCTCCCACAACGGCACCATCTGGTACGCCTGGGCCGAGTACGCCCGGGAGAGCTGGCGCATCCTGGCCCGGTACTTCCGGGACGGCCAGTGGAGCCAGGTGATGACCGTGGCCGCTGACGAGGCCCTGTTCTTCCCCCGCCTGTTCGTCTGGCAGGATCAGGTCCACGTCATCTGGACCGAGCAGCACAAGGGCAGTGCCGCTGCCGTGCTCTGCGCCCTGAGCCTGGAGGGCGCCGGCGACGCTCAGACCGTGTCCGTCATCCCCGAGGCCTACCGTGCCTGCGCCATCGAGGGCGGCGACGGCAACCTCTACGTGGCCTACGACGGCTTTGACGGCAAGCAGTACAAGCTCTTTGCCCGTGCATGCGCCAATGGTGTGTGGGGCGAGGAGATCGTGGTCAGCCAGAGCGGCGACTGGGCCTCCACCCCCTGGATTGCCGCCATGCCCGGCGGCGCCGTGGTGGGCTGGTACGACTACGGCTACATGGCCGTCTACTCCGTCCGCTCCGCCGACCTGTCCGTAAAGGACGGCGTGCTCTCCGCCGGCAACCATCAGGTCCTCAAGGAGGGCGTGGACTGGTACCTGGACCTGCACGTGGCCTCCAACAGTGCCGGTCTCCAGGCCATGGCCTACACCCGCAGCAAGTACGACGTGCTGGTGTGCACCCGCCAGGGCAACGGCCCCTGGAGCCGCCCCGTGCTCATGACCTACGGCGACGGCCACTGCGCCGTCCACCCCAAGCTGCTGGTCACTGAGGACGGCACCATCCATCTGATGTGGCAGTTCGGCTTCAAGAACGGCCACCTGGACCGCAACGCCTCCGTCATCCACAACTTCCTCACCCCCGAGGAGATGGCCAAGCAGCCCGACTATGTGGCGCCCCCCAGCGACTTTACCCAGCCCATCCCCGCCAACTGGGACAAGAAGCTGGACGCCCATCCCGCCGACGTTGTACGGGCCTGGCTGGACAAAAACGGCTATCAGGACCTGTCCCTCTACTTCGGCGACATCCACGGCCAGAGCGGCCTGTCCGACGGCATGGGCGAGGTGGACCAGTACTATCACCGGGCCCAGGACAAGGCCAAGCTGGACTTTACCGCTCTCACCGACCACGACTGCTACCCCGACTGGACCACCCAGTCCGAGTGGGAGATGCTGCGCACCAACTGCCGCCTGATGAACAAGGACGGCGAGCTGGCCTGCCTGCTGGCCTACGAGTGGACCCCCAACGAGTACAAGTATGACTACGGCCACAAGAACGTGTACTACCGTGGCGACGAGGGCGAGATCTTCCGCTCCGGCGACAAGGGCGGCATGACTCCCACCGACCTGTACAACAGCATCCGCGCCTACAAGGCCCTGTGCATCCCCCACCACCCCGCCGCCGACTGGGGCATGGTGAGCGCCGCCACCGACTGGAACTTCCACGACCCCGAGGTGCAGCGCGCCGTGGAGATCTACTCCCGCCACGCCCCCTTCGAGGACTTCCCCTCCCGCTCCAAGTTCACCAAGAACATCAAGAAGATGGAGTACTGCAGCGTGCAGGACGCCCTGGCCCGTGGCTACCGGCTGGGCTTCACCGCCGGCAGCGACTCCCACCAGACCGAGCACGGCGTGGAGGGCGGCATTGTGGCCGCTTTCGTCCCCTCCCTCAAGCGTGAGTACGTGTGGGACGCCCTCTACAACCGCCTCACCTACGGCACCACTGGCGCCCGTATCCTGGTCTCCCTGAAGATCAACGGCGCCCCCATGGGCAGCGAGGTCAAGACCCTGGGCGACGCCCCCGTCACCATCGAGGGCAGCGTGCTGGGCACCGACACCGTCACCGTGGAGCTGCTGCGGGACAACCACGTCATCAAGTCCTGGGCCTGCGACGGCAACACCTGCGACTTCTCCCTGGAGGACTCCGCCGAGAGCGGCGCCTGCTACTACCTGCGGGTCACCCAGAAGGACGAGCACATGGCCTGGTCCAGCCCCATCTGGGTGGACCGCGCCTGACCCTTTCCCTTTGCTATCCTCTCTCTCATATGGAGCCGTCCTGCCGTCCCTTCCTTCGGCGGGGCGGCTCCGACTCTAAATAAAAAAGGCTCCCCACGGTCCTGTTCCGGACTGTGGGGAGTCTTTTTTGCTTTTTATGGCTGTGGGGTTGGGTAGAGGGGGATGGGGTTGCGGGCGTAGTACCCCTGGGCGTACCGGAGCAGCTTAGCTGGCAGGTCGTCCTCGCCGCAGTAAAGGGGCACGCAGCCGTAGAGATAGCCCTCACAGGGCAGAATCAGCCGCCGGATGCGCACGTCCGGGTTGGTCACCCGCAGGGCCATGCCCGAGTTCAGGGTGGCCACCCCGATGTTCTCCGTCATGGTGTTGATGATATCCAGGTTGTGGCCGGAGGCCAGGGAGATCCGGGGATGAATCTGGGTCAGGACGCAGCAGTAGTCAAAAAACTGCCGCATGGCGTTCTCCGGCGAGCCGGTGATGAGGGCCTCCCCCGCCAGAGCCCGGAACTCCAGCGGACCATCCTCCGCCGCCAGCGGGTGGGATTTGTGCATGGCGGCGTACATGTGGTCGGTGGTAATGCGGCTGGTGCGGAACAAATTCTCCGGGAAGGGGTTGATGAGAAAGGCCACGTCCAGCCGGTTGTGGAGCAGCTTCTGGATGCACTGCTCCTTGGACCACTCCTGTATCTCCACCTGCACCTCCGGGTGGCGCCGCTGGTACTCCAGCAGGTAGTCCGCTCCGCCGCCGCTGGAGATGCCGTAGGCAAAGCCGATGCGCAGCTGCTGCCGTCCGCCGCCGCCGGCGCTCAGGGCCAGCTGGGACTCCCGGTAGGTGTCAAAAATCTTCCGGTAATAGGGGTAGAGCCGGTGGGCGGCCTCGGTGGGCTGGGCGCCCATACGGCTGCGGTCAAAGAGGGTCTGCCCCACCTCCGTCTCCAGGGCCCGGATCTGACGGCTCAGCCCCTGCTGGGTGATGAACAGAGTCCGGCTGGCCCGGGAAAAGCTCCTGGCCTCATACAGGGTGAGAAACGCCTCGATTACCTTCATCTGCACCGACCACACCCCCGTTTTCGAAGCATAAAATCTTCCCTTCCAATATACAACATTTTGTTGTGGACTGCAACGACAAGTTGTTGCTTTACGGTCTCCGAAGCAGCTGATACAATTTATGTAGATAATTTCACAATCTCTGCCGGAATGGAGGAGGCGTTGCCGCAATGGCCTTTAAGGTAATTGAAATCAAGCAGGGAATTCTGGAGCACAACGACCGGGACGCGGAGCAGCTCCGGGGGCGGCTGAAGGAAAAGGGCGTGTTTCTGCTCAACCTGATGTCCAGCCCGGGCAGCGGAAAGACCACCACCCTGATGGGCACCATCCCCAGGCTGCAGGAGCGACTGCGGGTGGGGGTCATGGAGGCAGACATCGACTCGGACGTGGACGCCCGGACGGTGTCGGCCACCGGAGCCAGGGTCATCCAGCTCCACACCGGCGGCATGTGCCACCTGGACGCGGAGATGACCCGCCAGGGCCTGGAGGAGCTGGGCACTGAGGAGCTGGACCTCATCATCCTGGAGAACGTGGGCAATCTGGTGTGCCCGGCGGAGTTCGACACCGGCGCGGTAAAGAACGCGGTGATTCTCAGCGTGCCCGAGGGGGACGACAAGCCCCTGAAATACCCCCTGATGTTCACCGTGGCCGACGTGCTGCTGGTCAACAAGATGGACGCCGCCGCCTTCTTCGACTTTGACCTGGAGGCCCTGACCCAGCGGGTCCACGCCATCAATTCCAGGGTGGAGATCATCCCCATCTCGGCCAAGACCGGGGAGGGCATGGACCGGTGGTGCGCCTGGCTGGAGGAGCAGGTGGCGCAGTGGAAGAAATGACCGCCTGACACAGGCGAAACATCACGACAGGAGGGAATGCGAGATGGCAGCCAGAAAGAATATCATCAAGCTGGCAAAGAAAATCAGCGGCCCGGTGGCCATGCTCATCACCCTGGATGAGAACGCCCCGGAATACAAGGTCCTCAACTGCGTCGTCACCGACGAGATGGCCGAGGTGGCCCTGGCCATGGAGCTGCGCAAGCCCTTCCCCATCGAGACCATCGCAAAGCGGTGCGGGAAGCCGGTGGACGAGACCCAGCGGCTGGTGAACCAGCTGGCCGAGGCCGGCGTGTGCATCTTCCACTCGGAAAACGGGGTGGACGTGTACGAGCTGCCCGTGTTTGTCCCCGGCGTCATGGAAAAGATGATGAACAACCGTGCCCAGTGCGAGAAGCACCCGGAGATCCCCGCCGGATTCGAGGAGTACGCCCGGCTGCGGGGCGGACTGCTCTCCCCCAAGCTGCCTGTGGGTGCCTCCCCCATGCGGGTCATCCCCATCCAGAGCGCCATCGACGGCGACAGCCACAGCGTGCCCTATGAGGAGGTGGCCACCATCCTCAACAAGAGCACCCGCTTTGCCGTGGCCGACTGCTCCTGCCGCACCTCCCGGCGTCTGCTGGGCGAGGGCTGCGGCCATCTGGAGAAGGATATGTGCCTCCAGCTCAACGCCGGCGCCGAGTACTGCATCCGTACCGGCCGCGCCCGGGAGATCACCCGGGAGGAGGCCTTTGAGATCATCCGCAAGGCCGAGGAAAACGGCCTGATGCACTCGGTGCCCAACATCGACGGCGAGGAGACCTACGCCATCTGCAACTGCTGCGGCTGCGGCTGCTACGCTATCCGCAACGCCGCCTATTACAACGCCCCCGACATGGTCCGCTCCAACTACGTGGCCGAGACCGACAGCGAGAAGTGCGTGGCCTGCGGCCAGTGCGTGGAGAACTGCCCGGTCAACGCCCTCAAACTGGGCGAAAAGCTGTGCGGCACGGCGGAGGAGAAGCAGCCCGAGACCATCTCCCCCCGTGACCACGTCTGGTCCAAAGACCACTGGAACGTGGACTACCGGGAGAACCGGGAGAACGTGATGGAGTCGGGCACCTCCCCCTGCAAGGCGGCCTGCCCCGCCCACATCGCCGTACAGGGCTACATCAAGCTGGCCGCCCAGGGGCGGTACATGGAGGCCCTGGAGCTTATCAAAAAAGAAAACCCCTTCCCCGCCGTGTGCGGCCGCATCTGCCCCCGCAGCTGCGAGAGCGCCTGCACCCGGGGCGATGTGGATGAGCCGGTGGCCGTGGACGAGATCAAGAAGTTCATCGCCGACCGGGAGCTGTCCCGCTCGGACCGCTTCATCCCCCCCAAGGCCCACGACTACGGCAAGTCCATCGCCGTCATCGGTGCCGGTCCCGCCGGCCTGAGCTGCGCCTACTTCCTGGCGGTGGACGGCTACCGGGTCACCGTGTTTGAAAAGGAGCAGGTGCTGGGCGGCATGCTCACCCTGGGCATCCCCTCCTTCCGCCTGGAGCGGCAGATCATCGAGGCGGAAATCGACATCCTGCGGGACCTGGGCGTCACCTTCCGCACCGGCGTGGAGGTGGGCCGGGACCTGACCCTGGACGACCTGCGTGCCCAGGGCTTTGAGGCCTTCTACGTGGCCATCGGCACCCAGGGCGGCAAGACCCTGGGTCTGGCCGGCGAGGACGCCCAGGGCGTGATGACCGGCGTGGACTTCCTCCGCTCCATCAACCTGGGCAAGGGCCAGCCCCTCCACGGCAAGGTGCTGGTGGTGGGCGGCGGCAACGTGGCCATCGACGTGGCCCGTGCCGCTGTCCGGGAGCAGGCCCAGTCGGTGGACATGTACTGTCTGGAGAGCCGGGAGGAGATGCCCGCCCTGGACGAGGAAATTGAGGAGGCCGAGAGCGAAGCCATCACCATCCACAACGGCTGGGGTCCCAAGCGGCTGGAGGTCAGGGACGGCAAAATCCAGGCCGTGGAGTTCATGCGCTGCCTGTCCGTCTTTGACGAGAACCACCGCTTCTCCCCCAAGTACGACGAGAACGACACCGTCACCGTGGCGGCCGACTGGGTGCTGCTGAGCATCGGCCAGGAGATCCGCTGGGGCGGACTGCTGGAGGGCAGCGGTGTGGAGCTGGGCCGGGGTAAGACCGCCCAGGCCGACCCCCTCACCTGGCAGACCGGCCAGCCCGACGTGTTTGTGGGCGGCGACTGCTGCACCGGCCCCAAGTTCGCCATCGACGCCATCGCCTCGGGCAAGCAGGGCGCCATCTCCATCCACCGCTTTGTGTGGGAGGGCGTGAGCATGACCGCAGGACGGGACCGGCGGGTCTACAAGCCCCTGGACAAGGCTTCCGCCAGCCTGGAGAGTTTTGACCGGATGCCCCGCCAGCGTCCCCAGCACAAGGCCCTGCCCAAGGACAGCTTCCAGGACGGCCGGTGCACCTTCACCGAGGAGCAGCTCCGGCGTGAGACCGAGCGCTGCCTGGGCTGCGGCGCGGTGGTGCTCAACCAGGAGATGTGCATCGGCTGCGGCCAGTGCACCACCAAATGCAAGTTCGACGCCATCCACCTTGTCAAAAAGTACAATGTAACCTACAATACCTATGAGCAGATCCCCCTGAAGATGACCCCCAACATGGTCAAGCGCGTGGGCAAGATCGCCGTGCGCTCCGTCAAGGACGCCATCACCGGCAAGGGGAAATAAACCGCCCGGGAAGGAGAGTGCGCCCCATGCATGAGCTGGGTCTGGTGTTCCAGATGGCAAAGGTGGTGGAGGAGTCCCTGGCCGGGGAGGAGAATATCACCGCCATCGACACGGTGGTGGTGGAGATCGGCGAGATCTCCTCGGTGGTGCCCCACTACTTTGAGTCCTGCTTCCCGGCGGCCGCCTCCCGGTGTCCCCTGTTCGAGGGGGCCAGGCTGGTCATCGAAAAAATTCCCGCCGTGGCCCGCTGCAAGGGCTGCGGAACCCTGTTCCCCGTGGTGGAGCACGAGGGATACTGCCCCGACTGCGGCAGCTTTGACAAGGATCTGCTCAGCGGACGGGAATTCAACATCAAGGAGGTCGTGGTCCGCTGAGGACCCGACACCGATACAGGAGGTTTCCATGGATAGACAAGATATCAGGCACTATGACGTGGTGGTCATCGGCGCCGGCAACGGCGGCCTGACCGCCGCCATCCGGGTGCTCCAGGGCGGGTATTCCTGCCTGCTGCTAGAGAAGCACAACCTGCCCGGCGGCTTTGCCACCAGCTTCAAGCGGGGCCGCTTCGAGTTCGAGGCCAGCCTCCACGAGCTCAACGACTTCGGCTCCCCTGAGGAGCCCGGCGACATCCGCACCCTGTTCCGCAGCCTGGGCGTGGAGGACAAGATCGACTGGATCCGCATTCCCGAGGCCTACCACCTCATCACCACCGACAAGAAGTATGACTGCGAAATGCCCTTCGGCATCGACGCCTTCATCGACAAGATGGAGGAGTATGTCCCCGGCTCCCGCAAGTCCATGACCGACTTCTTTGACCTGTGCAACGAGGTGCGGGACGCCCAGACCTACTCCAACTCGGTCAACGGCAACACCGACTCCGACTATATGAAGTCCCACTTCCCCAACTTCATCAAGGCGGGCAGCTACTCGGTCAACGAGGTGCTGGAGTCCCTGAAGATGCCCCAGAAGGCCCGTGACATCCTCAACGCCTACTGGTGCTACCTGGGCGTGGACTGCGACCGCATGAGCTTCCTGCACTACGGCTCCATGGTCATCCGGTACATCACCCGGGACGCCTGGATGCCCAGAATGCGCTCCCACGAGATCAGCCTGGCCATGGACCAGCGGATCCGGGAGCTGGGCGGCCACATCTGGTACCACTCCGAGGCCGAGACCATCCTCACCGACGACAACAACGCCATCCGGGGCGTCCGCCTCACCGACGGCACCGAGATCGCCACCCGCCATGTCATCGCCAACTGCTCTCCCCATCTGGTGTTCGGCAAGATGCTGGAGAAGAAGTCGGTCACCGAGCAGATGATCCGGGCCACCAACTCCCGTACCTTTGCCGGCCGTGGCTTCACCCTGTTCCTGGGCCTGAACAAGTCCGCCGAGGAGCTGGGCATCAAGAGCCACAACTACTTTATCTACGACACCGCCGACACCGTCAGGCAGTACGACCTGATGCGCAAGGTGGACACCAACCACGTCCAGGCCACCGTCTGCCTCAACAACGCCTTCCCCGAGTGCTCCCCGCCGGGCACCTGCATGATGTACTTCACCACCATGTTCATGTCCGACGACTGGGGCAAAGTGAGCGAAACCGAGTACTTCAAGGCCAAGGACAAGGTGGCCGACGATATGATCCGGGTCTTTGAGCGGGAGACCGGCTGCAAGATCCGGGACGCCATCGAGGAGATCGCCGTGGCCTCCCCCACCACCTACGCCCGGTACTGCGGCCATCCCCAGGGCGTCATCTACGGCTACGAGACCGCCGAGTGGGACAGCCTCATGCCCCGCATGATGATGATGAAGGAGGACGCCGCCCTCTCTCCCGGCCTCCGGTTCGCCGGCGGCTACGCCATGCGCTCCAGCGGCTATTCCAGCTCCTACGTCTCCGGCGACCTGTCCGGCCGCCAGACTGTGGGCGATCTCAAGCGGGAGGTGAAGTGAGATGAACTTCAAGAGACAGATTTTTGGTTTTATGGACATGCTCCGGTTCAAGAAGCTGGTGCCCAACCGCCGGGCGGCTCTGGCCGCCGGCTCCAACGCCCCCCTGCCCACCTCCTACCGCACCAATGTGCTGGCCAAGGCCCTCCACCCCGGTGAGATGGAGGTGGAGGTAACCGCCGTCCGCCCCCTCACCAGCAGCATGACCGAGCTCACCTTCAAGCGGGTGGACGCCTCCGCCTTTCCCTTCTTCCGGGCCGGACAGTATGTGTCCATCCGGGGGCAGGTGGGAAGCAGTCTGGTCAGCCGCCCCTACTCCATCGCCTCCAGCCCCAGAGAGGCCCTGGAAAACAAGCTGGTGCTGGGCGTGGAGAACGCCGGGTTCTTCTCCGGCTACCTGAACAAGCAGGTGTCGGTGGGCGACCGGTTCGCCATGACCGAGCCCTCCGGCGAGTTCCACTATGAGACCCTGCGGGACAAAAAGCGCATCGTCTGCATCGCCGGCGGCGCCGGTATCACCCCCTTCCTCTCCATGGCCAAGAGCATGGCCGAGGGGGATGAGGACTATGAGATGACCCTGTTCTACGGCGCCCGGGACGAGCAGCGCATCGCCTACAAGCAGGAGCTGGACGCCCTGGCCGCCAAGGGCCTGCGGGTGGTGTACGTGCTCAGCGATGAGGAGCGCCCCGGCTATGAGCACGGCTTTGTGTCCGCCGCCCTGATGGAGAAGTATGTGGACATCCGGGACGTGACCTTCTTCCTCTGCGGCCCCCAGGCCATGTACAGCTTTGTGCTCAAGGAGCTGGCCCCCTACAATCTGCCGGTGAAGGCCGTCCGCAAGGACGCCACTTTCTGCGGTGACCGTGAGGTGGCCAAGCCCCGCTCCTTCCGCCTCACCGTCCACATCCGGGACCAGGTGTACACCGTGGACGCGGCGGAGAACGAGACTCTGCTCACCGCCATGGAGCGTGCCGGGATTCCCGCGCCCAACAAGTGCCGTGCCGGCGGCTGCGGCTACTGCCACAGCAAGTGGCTGAGCGGCGAGTTCGTGGTGGCCGACGGCCGTGATGGCCGCCGGGAGGCCGACCGGAAGTTCGGCTTCGCCCACCCCTGCGTCACTTATCCCCTGAGCGACATGGAGATTGACGTGCCTCCGGCAGAATAAACAACAAAAAAGCCCTTCCCCATTTCAGATGGGGAAGGGCTTTTTCGTGTTTACTTGAGCACGTTCTCGCAGAACCGCATCAGCAGCGCGGCGGCCTGGGAACGGGTGGCGGAGCCGGAGGGCAGCAGGGCACCTGCGTCGGTGCCGGTCAGCAGGCCCTGGGCAACCGCCCACTGCATGGCCTCCACCGCGTACTCGCCCACATTGGCGGCGTCGGTGTAGCCGGAGAGGTCGGCCCGGGCACTCACGTCACGGCCCAGCAGCTTGGCGGCGCGGTAGAGGATGACCGCCATCTGCTCCCGGGTGATGGTGTCCTCGGGACCGAAGCGGCCGTCGCCGTAGCCGGTGACAATGCCGTTGGCGTTGGCCCAGTTCACCGCGTCGGTGTACCAGGTATCAGCGGCCACATCGGTAAAGCCGGCGGAGGTGGTCACAGCGGGGCTGTTCTCCAGGCGGTAGAGAATGGTGACGATCATGGCCCGGCTGGTGGTCAGGTCGGGGGCAAAGAGCCCGTCGCCGGTGCCGCCCATGAGGCCCTTCTCATAGACATAGGCCACGCTGTCATAGTACCAGCTGTCGGCAGCCACGTCGGTGAAGGGCAGGGTGGCAGCGGTCTCACCGCCCTGGAAGGTAGCGGTGACGGTCACCGCGGAGGAGGGCATGGTGAAGGTATAGCGGCCTTCCCCTCTGTCCCGCAGCTCCAGGGTCTTGCCGGAGGCGTCGGCGGCGGTCAGCTGCTCCAGCTGGTAGCCGTCCTCGGGCTGGACGGTGAGGGTGACGCTCATGCCGGCAGGGGCACGGGTGGGGCTGACGGTCACCTTGCCGCCGGTGGCCGACTTCACGGTAATGGGCCAGGTGGTGACCACCTCGCCGGTGACACCGTCCTCATCCACAGTGGGATAGGTGGTCTCGCCCAGGCCGCTGTCCAGGGTCTTCATGTCCAGGGCCTTGGTCACGGTAAAGGGGGTGTCGACGGTGGAGATGACGCCCAGGGTGAGGGCGCCGTTGTCGGTCAGCGTGCCGGACTTGGCGGTGACGTAGACGGTCACCTTGGCGCCGTCCTGCTTGAAGGTGGTGTACACGCCAGGGATGCTGCTCACGCTGTTGTCGGCGGCAAAGGCGTACACAGCGCCGTCAGCGGACAGGTCAAAGGTCACCTGCAGGCTCTGGCAGCCGTCGGGCAGGCCGGTAAAGCCCACCTCCTGGCTGGTGGCCTCCTCGGAGGAGGTCACCAGCCGGGGGCCGGAAGAGGCGGCGGCGGCAGGAACGGCCAGCATGGAAACCACCATGGCCAGGGCCAGAAGCAGGGAGAAAACAGAGGTTTTACGCACGATTTTCATCCTTCCTCATTATCCGGCATTGCCGGTCAGTACAATCTCGGGCAGCTTAACAGGGTTCTCCTCGTCACCGCCGTCGGGGAAGCTGATCCACAGGGTCTGGCTGGTGACGCGCTTGCTGTCAGCGCTGTTGGGGTCGTCGGTGCGGTAGAACACGGCACGGATCTCAATGGGGTAGTCGTCGGTGACGCCGGAGGCGCTGTTGAGTTCCTTCTCCTGCTCCATGTTGGGCACGAAGATGAAGAAACCGTCGCTGGTGTCGCTGACCGCGCCGTCGCCGGGGATCTCGGCCAGCAGGTACAGCTCGCCGTTCATGGGACGCTCGATGCTGCTCACAGTGCCAGCCTCGGGGGTGGTGTTATAGCGGGCCTGAATCTCCACGGTGTTGTACACGGGGTTGCCGCGGTAGGTGCCCAGAATCACCAGAGTGCCGGCGGGGATGCCGTAGTAGGCGTTCTTCAGAATGCCCACGGTGGCGCCCTCATAGAAGTCCACCCGGTCGCCGGGGTAGTCCAGCAGCTCCACGGAGGCGGTCTCGGACAGGCCGGTGATGGTCAGGGACACCACGGAGTAGGTCCAGATGCGGGTGTCGTCGGCGTCAGCGCCGGGCTTGGTGAAGTAGGCCACCAGCTCGGTGCCGGACAGGGTGCCGGTCTTGACGGTGACAGTCTTCTCCTCGGTCTGCTCGTCGGCGTTGGTCACGCGGATCTGGGCGGTGACGGTGTACTCGCCGCTCATCTCGCTCTCGTCGGTGACCTTGATGCCGGTCACGTTCACAGCGGCGTCGTCCTTCATGGTGAAGGTGAGGGTGCCCTCGCCCTTCTCCACGGTGTACAGGTCGGCGCTGATGGTCTTGTCGTAGGCCACACGGACCTCGTCGGCCTCAGCCTCGGCGCCCAGGTTGCCCAGCTTGTCCACGGGCACCACGGAGTAGGTGTAGGTCAGGTTGTTGGCCGCGCCCAGGTCGTCCACATAGGTGGTCTCGGTGGTGAAGGCGATGACCTTGCCGTTGCGGCGGATCTCATAGCCCAGGATGTTGGCGCTGTCGGTGTGGCTGATGGTCAGGGTCACCTTGGACTCATTGACGGAAGCGGACACAGTGGCGGTGCCGTCGGCAGCGCTGCCGCTCTCCAGACGGTAGTTGCGGGAGGCGTCGTTCAGGTACCAGATGGCCCGGTCCTCAGTGGTGTAGCCGCTCAGGATGGACTTGGCGTCGTCGCTGAGGGTCATGCCCCAGCGGGTGAAGAACTCGGTCAGGTTCCGGTCGGCCACCTTGGAGGCGATGAGGGCCACCCGGTCGTCGTAGGAATAGCTGCCGTACTCGTTGGCCTTCCACAGCTTGAAGAACTGGTTGAAGAAGGCCAGAGGCTGGTCGGCCTCATCATAGGCCAGGTGGAGCTGCCAGTACATGCCCAGCTGGACGAACACGTTGTTGGCGGAGCCGGGGCGGCCCTGGGCCACCTTGTTGAAGATGTCCTCCCAGCGGCCGTCCTCGGTGAGACGGGTGCTCAGGGTCATGGAGGAGCCGTCCCAGGCCTGGAGGGCCAGGGAGTAGATGTTGTTGGTGCACTCGGCCTTGCCCAGCTTATCCATGTTGTGGCCGATCTCGTGGGCGATGCCCCAGCCGAACAGGCCGTTGGCCTGACCGGCACCGGTGACGGAGGTGGGCTTGCCCTGGACCAGAGCGGCGGTGGAGCCGTACTCCACGCCCACGTGGTTGCCGGCGGCGTACATGAAGGCGCCGGCGAACATGCGCATGTAGCGGATGTTCTGGCGGGTGGTCATGGGATAGGTGTAGCCGGCCAGGGTGGCGTCAGCGTCGATGATGCCCTGGACCTTGTTGGCGATGAAGAGCTCTTCCTCCCAGGCCAGGATGTTGTTGTACATGGCGTTGACCATGGCGTCCTCGTCGTTGTTCACGCCCTTCAGGCCGGAGAGCACCTGGTCGGCGGGCAGGGACAGGAGCACGCTGGGGGTGGAGATCTCGGTGGCGTTGCGGATGTTGGTGGTCAGGCCGGTGGAGGACAGGCCGCTGACATAGGCGGTCAGCTCCTGCACGTAGGTGCGGATGGCTTCCTTCCGGGCGCCCTCATCCAGGGTGTACCAGTTGGACAGCTCCAGCACAGGCATCTCCCAGGCGTTCTGGAGCACACGGACCTGAATCTTGATCTCCTCGGGGCGCTCACCGGCGTAGGTCAGGTAGAGCATACCGCCTCGGGTATCCTTCAGGTTGCCGATCTGGGGCACGGTGATGTAGTTGCGGCCGTTCTCCAGCCGAATGGGGGTCTTCGCCTTCCAGACGCCGGACTCGCCGTAGAACTGGGTGGGCACCACATAGACGGTGGCGTCGTCGGGCAGCTCGGCATAGATGGCCACGGTGGCGCCCGCAGCGGCGGTGATGCCCAGGGGCTGGAGGTCGCTGGCGGTCTGGCCGGCGGCCTTGTCGGCGGCAGCATTGGTGCTGCGGCTCTGGAAGTCGTTCTTCACCAGGCCCAGGGCGCTGGTGTCCTCAGCCAGCAGCTTGGTGGCCAGGTTCAGCTCATCACGGAGCCGGTTCAGGTCCATATAGAAGCTGCTCAGAGCGGTGAGACGATCGCTCAGGGCGGTGATGTCAGCCTCCTCCACGGAGCCCTTCAGCGCGGTGAAGGTGCCGTCGGAGAAGAGGTTGGCGATGTCCTCAGCCAGGGTGTCGCTCTCGTAGAAGGCGATCTCGGAGACGCTCACACGGGGGCCGCCGGCCTTCTCGCCCAGAGCCAGGGTGACGCTCTTGACGCCCTCAGTCTCGGGGAAGGTGATGATGTAGTAATTGCTGCTGTTTACGTTCACACCCTCCCGGTAGTAGGTGGCCAGAGTCTCGCCGCTCTCACCCTTGAGGGTGACGGTGTAATTGGCGATGCGGTTCTTGTAGGCCGCATCCAGGTAGGGCACCAGCAGCAGATAGTTCATCTTGTGGGTGGTGGCAAAGGTGTAGGTAATGCTGCTGTTGTCCCACCAGGTGGCAGCCACCCAGTAGGTGTTGGGATCGTTGTCGGTCAGGTCGGTGCTGACGTTAAAGTTGGGGCACAGGTTCTTGTCCACATTGTTGCGGTCGCCCATGACAATGGAGCTGATCTCGCTGTTGTCAATGCGGCCGGTGGTGGGCAGCTCAGGCATCTCAAAGCTTTCACGCTTGGGGGTGCCCAGGGCAATGGCGGAGTAGTCGCCCAGGCCGTGGTTGTTGCCCGCCCTCACAGCCACCTCATACTCGGTGCCGTTGGTCAGGCCGGTGATCACCGTGCCCAGGGAGGCGGTGGTGCTCCCCCAGGTCTGGAACTGGTCCTCGCCCTTCACACGGTAGTAGACCTGATAATAGGTGGCGTCCTTGGTCTTGCTCCAGGACAGACGCAGCGCGGTGTCCGCCTCCTCAACCAGCAGGTTGGAGGGAGCGCCGGGAGCGGAAGCGGGCAGGGGCACAGCGGACAGCACTGCGGAGGGGGTGCCGGTCCAGTCGCCGTTGGTGGCGGCAACCTGGAAGTAGTAGGTGGTGTTGTTCTCCAGGCCGGAGATGACCGCCTTGTTGGTGCTGACGGCGGTGCTCTGGTTCAGGTTGCCCTTGCTGGTGCCGTAGCTGACGGTGTAGCCGGTGACGTTGTTCACGCTGTCCCAGATCAGGGTGATCTCCTTGTCGCCGGCGGTGGCGGCCAGGTTCTTCACCTGGTTGTCCTCCACCATGGCGTCGGACACGATGTCCTTGAGGAACTCAATCTGGGTGACGGTGGCAAACTCGGGCTTGTCGCCGGTCTGGCCCTCCACCTTGGAGACGGTGATGGTCACCTTCTTCACGGGCACCTTCATGCCCAGGTCAATGGTCACCACGTTGGCACCGGCGGTGCGGCTGATGGCGTGGGTGCCGGCGGGGGCGGCGACATCAAAGGACACGGTTTTGGTCTGCTCCTGCTCGTTCTCGTCCAGATACACCACTTCCGCGGAGCCGGCCTGGATGCCGCCGCTGCCGCTGGGGGAGGTGATGGAGATCTCGCTCATGGTGACGGCGATCTCGCCGAAGTCGATGGGAATGGACAGCTCCTCCGCGTCCTCGGCGGGCTTGAGGGTCACGGCCTCCTCGCCGGTGAACAGGTTGGAGACGTCGCCTTCCACAATCAGACCCGCGCTCTCCACGGTGGGGGAGACAATGGCGGTGGTGTCCAGCACCTTGGGGTCGCCGGTGACATCCACCATCTTGTTCACATAGGACAGGTCGGTGATGTCCACCACACCGTCGCCGTTCAGGTCATAGACATTCAGGACGCCGGTCTGGCCCAGCTGGGCGTCCATGGCGGTCAGGTCGGCGCTGTCCACAGCGCCGGTGCCGTCCACGTTGCCCAGGGAGAAGGTGCCGTCGTCGGTGGACACAATCACGTGCTGGGAGTAGTCCTTGAGGGTAACGGTGGTGGTGCAGTCGGCGTAGCCGGCGCCGGTCAGGGTGAGGGTGTAGTCCTTGCCCACGGTCTTGTCGGCGGGCAGGCCGGTGAGCACCACCTGATAATAGCCGATCTGCTCCTCGGTGGTCAGGGCCACGCCCTGGACGTTCTGCTTCTCCACGGAGACCTGGCCGGCGGTGATGCCGGCGCCGGAGACCTCCTTGGTCTCCAGGTCAATGGTGGCGGTGTTCTGGCTGCCGTCGGTCAGCTGGAGCTTGATGCCCCGCTGGGCTACCCCGGCCGCCGTCTGGGGCAGGCCAAAGCGGATGGTCAGCGCGATGGAGCCGGTGGTCTGGCTCACGCTCTCGGCGCTGTCCTCCTGGGTGGAAACGGCGGCTGCGGACGGCAGCCAGGTGGTGCAGAGGGAACCCACCATGGCCAGGCTCAGCAGGCCGGAAATGACCCGATTCGTATACTTCAATGCAGTCAACCTTCCTCTCTGTATCTTTCATACACAGTTGTTTTCGGCCCGGACCGGAACGGTGGGCACTGCCCTTGTCTGCCGTTCTCCGGCACAACTGGGATATCGCGGAGATTATACCTGATAAGTCCTACTTTTTCAATGGGCATTTGGTCACTTTTTATTTTTTATACTGTCCATCCAAAAAATATTTATAACTTTCCTTTTTTCGGCTGTTATGCACAATCCCTTGTCTCCCAATGCCTGAAGCCCTATATCTCCTGATTTTGGGATAAAAAAAGGACAGTCTGTCCGTTTTCCTCCAGACAGACTGTCTTTTTGTATTTATTCGCCTGATTTTCTCAGTTCCGGCTCGTACATGGCCAGAATATTCTCCGTTGGAATGTCATTTTGCAGATAATGGGCGGAGGTCATTATGTAACCTCCGTTCTTCCCCAGAATGGACACCGCCCGGCGCACTGCCTCACGCACCTCATCAGGGGTACCCTTGGGCAGCGTGGACTGGAGGCAGAGGCCGCCGTGGAAGCTGAGCCGGTCCCCCCAGTTGTCCTTGAGCCACTGGAAGTCCATCCCCTTGGCCATGGGCTGGAGGGGATTGAGCACGTCAATGGGCAGCTCCGCCAGCTTGGGCAGCTGGGAGAGCACCGCGCCGCAGGAGTGGTACATGATGGGCTTGCCGTAGGCTTTTATCACGCTGTTCATCCTGCGGTGGTAGGGGTAGACAAACTCCTCCAGCATCTCCGGGGACAACAGCAGGGCGTTCTGGGCGGCGATATCATCATAGGTGTACACCATGTCCAGATACTCCCCCGCCGCCTCCATGGCATTGCGGATAAACCCGCACCAGTAGGTGCAGAACTTGTCCATAATGTAGTGGACCATGTCCGGGTCCATGCACAGGTCCATCATGAACTGCTCGTAGCCCCGCAGCGCCCAGGCGTACTCAAAGATGCCGCCCGCATGGAGCTTGAGAAACCGCTTCTCGTGCAGGGGCGCGATCTGGGCGGCAAAGTGGGCCCAGTCAAAGGCGTCCGGGTCGGGCCACTTGTCGTAGCGCTCCAGGTCGGCCACCGACTCGGCATAGGCCAGGGGATAGGACGCGTACTCGTCATAGGTGCAGTAATCGTTGCGCACCGGACGGCGGTGGACTCCCATGCGGTCAAAATAGCTGCCGTCGGGCAGGATCTCAGGGTCCGGCAGGGTGGAACAGGGAAAGACGAACTGCATGTCCACATCCAGCAGGTCGTACAGCTCCGCCTCTTCCCGGGCGCCGAAGTGCTTCAGCAGCCGCTCCACCACCTCGGGCACCGCCCAGAAGTCCACCGGACAGTGGTCCGGCTGCCGGTGGGCCAGAGCGGCCAGCACCCGTTCTCTGTGTGTCATCGTGCTTCTCCTCTCATTCCGCATACCAGGGGTCGTCCTCCGGCCCCAGCGTCTGATTGTCCTTTGCCAGCTTCCGGAGCACCGGCTCCTGGAGGAAGGAGGCCCCCCAGCAGTGCAGACCGGGGAGCAGCAGAATCAGGGGCGGCAGCATGGCCGTCAGAAAGACGCAGGCCAGCAGCATGGCCGCCACCCCAATGGTGCGCAGCGGATGCCCCGCCGCCAGCAGAACGCTGGACGCCAGCAGCCGCCCGGCGGTCATGTCGTACCGGGACAGCAGCGGGAACAGCCAGGCCAGCACCGCCAGAAATACCACCGCCAGCAGCACCACCAGGCCGAAGTAGAGGGCGGAAAAGACCTCCACGCCGCTTATGGCGAAGCGGTAAAAGACCAGCAGTCCGCCCACCGCCAGCATGATCAGGGAGAACACAATCCCCTGCTTCAGATTCTGGCGGAAGCTGTGCCAGTAGCAGCCCCAGATGCCGCTTCTGTGCCGCCGTACCGCCTTGACCGCCGTGTAGTAGGCGGCGGCCCAGGAGGCCCCCGCCGTGACCACCGGGATGCAGCCCAGCAGCAGCAGTCCGCTCAGGGCCATCCACTTGGACAGCATATCCATGAAGCCGAAGAACAGCTCCTTCAGTCCGCCCTTGCCTTCCATACTGTGAAACCTCCTGTCGCCGTCCGGCTCCATTCAATCATGCAATAGCGCAGGGGCCCCGCCCAAACGGGCTGTGGCCCCTGTTGTTCTCAGGCCAGAGACAGCGCCATGAGAATCATGTCGTCAAAGCTCTCCTGCCGCTCCTGAGGCGTGCAGGCAGCGCCGTTGAACATCAGGTCGGAGATGGTGCACAGGGCCACCGCCCGTTTGCCCGCCTCCATGGCGTTCATATACAGGGCCGCAGACTCCATCTCCACCGCCAGCACGCCCATGTCCGTCCACTTCTTCATCCACTCGTCGGAGTAGTAGAAGCCCTCGCCGGACACCACCGGACCCACCCGGACCGACATGCCGTGGGCCTTGGCGTAGTCCACCGCGCCGGAGACCAGGCCGTAATCTGCGCAGGGGGCGATGTCGCCGGGCAGGTTGAAGTGACGGGCGTAGCCGTTGTCGGTGGAGGAGGCCAGCGCCACCACCACGTCCCGCAGCTTCAGGCTGGGGTGCATGCCGCCGGCAGAGCCCACCCGGATGATGGCGTCCACGTCGTAGAAGTGGAAGAGCTCATAGGAGTAGATGCTCATGGAACCGGCGCCCATGCCGCTGGCCATGACCGAGACCTCCTTGCCCTGGTAGGTGCCGGTGTAGCAGTAGATGTTGCGGATGTCGCTGACCAGCCGGGGATTCTCCAGGAACTTCTCCGCGATGTACTTGGCACGGAGGGGATCGCCGGGCATCAGCACGGTCTTGGCGATCTCCCCGTATTTGGCCGCGTTGTGAATGGTGGGGGTCTGTTCCTTCATGGCTGTCCCCCCGCTCACTGCTTACCGCCCAGGGCCTCGTAGAAGGTCTGCTGGTACTTCTGGCCGTCAATGGCGAAGACGGTGCGGATCTTGGGCAGGTGCTCCCAGCGGAAGTGGTCGCGGCGATCCCAGATGGTCATGCCCCGGGTCAGGGGGCCGCCGCAGTCGATGGCCACGTTGATCTCACGCACGTCGGTCATAATCTCGGGGCGGCTCATGAAGGCGATGGCGATGTTGGTCAGGCAGGAGGTGCACACCAGGGTGACCTCACCGGGGTTGGCCAGCACCGTGTCCACGATGAACTGGGCGGGGGACTTGTCAATGGGCTTGAGCTTGGGCTCGGGGAAGAAGTGGTTGCCCAGGCCGTCCACGCCGTGGGAATAGGGGTCCTTGGGGTACTCCCGGAGCATGGGGTGCATCATGCCCTGAGCCACGGGGATGTCGCCCCGGTCCATGTACTCCAGAATCCGCAGGGCGTTGGCAGTGGTCTTGTCGGCGGGCAGGTTGCCGCTCTCGGTGGTGATGCCCAGCAGCTCCACGTCGGGGTGGGTGAGGGCCATAACGATGCACACGGAATCATCGGTTCCGGGGTCGCAGTCCATGATGATCTTTCTCTTGTCGCTCATGTGTATTCCTTCCTTTCCTCTCGCTTCAATTCATCTGCTCCAGACCGGGAAACCAGTTTTCCTTGCCGGCCTGGGCCTTCTTCATGTCCATCTGGTGGAGGACGGCGATGCCCTCCAGGGCCAGATCAATGGAGGTCTCCGTGCCCGCGCCCTCCCGGAACTTCTCGCCGGAGATCAGGTTGTCGGTCACGTTGAACACAGCGCCGCCTCTCCGCTCAAAGGGGTTGCACATGGTCATAATGATGGAGGACTCCCGGTCGGTGTTCAGCACGCCCGCCCGGTTGTAGGTGCCCAGCTTGTTGATGTTGTCGGGCTGGAGATAGCCGCCCACGGAGGGACGGCCGTTGCCCACAAAGTCGCTGTCCATACAGGCGGTGACGCCCACATGGTAGGACATGCCCAGCTGCTCGGCGGCCTGGACCAGGGCGGTTACCACCTCATAGTGGCAGTAGGCGGGGAAGCCGTCGCCGATGTAGGCCCGGGAGGTGCCGTCCTCACGGAACACGCCGGAGGTGATGACGCAGTCGCCCACCTTCACCTTCTCGGCCACGCCGCCGGAAGTGCCCACACGCAGGAAGGTGGAGCAGTTGGTATACTCCATAAAGTCGTTGATGGCCAGCTCCACCTCGGGACAGCCGCTGCCGCCGCTGACGCAGGTGACCTTTGCGCCCTTGTAGTAGCCGGTATAGCTGAGGAACATGCCGGAATTACCGATGCACTCGGCGTTCTCCAGCCGCTCGGCCATGCGCTCGGCGGGGTCCTTGCCGTAGGCGCCCAGGGGGTCACGGACCAGGTAGATGAGGTAGTCCCCCACCTTGTCGATGTCCACCTGGGTGATGGCGGGCTTGTTGTCAATGACCAGTCCGGGATAGGGCACCCGGCTCCAGTACTCGTACCGCTCCTGCATCAGCTGGATGGAGGGCTTGCTGCGGATGATCTCGCTCTTTTTCACGGTCTGGGGGCTCCTTTCCCGAAATCGTTTACTTCTCGGCCAGAATCTTCAGGTAGCACTCCCGGTTGCGGGGGCCGTCGAACTCCAGGAAGTAGATGCCCTGGGAATGGCCCAGCAGCAGCTTTCCGTTTTCAATAATAAAGGTAAGGGAGGGGCCGATGAGGGTGCTCTTCACGTGACCGGCGGCATCCTCGGGGGTGTCGTGCTGGTGCTTGAAGTCCACACGGGTGGGGATGAGACGGCGGATCTCGTCCTGAATGTCCTCATGGCCCAGGGGGTCCCAGAAGGAGTTGACGGTCAGACCGGCGGTGGTGTGGGTGATGAAGGCGCACAGCAGGCCGCTCTGAACGCCGGACTTCTCCACAAAGGCGTTGATCTGCTCGGTGAGGGAGGTCACGCCGTCCTTTTTGGTGCGAAACTGAATTTTCTCAAGCATTGTTCTTCTCCTCCTTAGTCCAGGCAGACCGTCTCGGAGACGGTGGTGGAATAGGCGCCGTCGGGCTCGGCCCAGATACCCTGGAAGGCCCGGCTGTAGGGCTCCTCCCGCATGGCGGCCAGGTAGCCGGCGATGAGGGCGGGCACCATGTGGGCGGCCATGGACAGGAACAGGCCGTTGGACGACTTGGGCACCAGGAAGCGGTACTTGGCCTGGAGCTCGCTGTCGTCGGTCACCAGCACAAAGTCACGGCCCATCTGGTTCAGGCGGGCCACCAGCTCCCTGGTACGGCTGTGGGCCTCGTTGGCGGCGCTGTCAAAGACCATGGTCAGGGTGTGGGCCACGTCCTTGACAAAGTAGTTGACGTGGAACCAGTTCTCGCTGTCCAGGTGGACGGCGGGCAGGCCCACCGCCTCGTACATCTTGGCGTGGCCGTACCAGGCGGTGCCGTAGTCGGAACCGCAGCCGATCATCTCGGCGCTGGCGGCGTCCCGGAACTGCTCCGCCGCCTCCAGAGCCAGGGCGCAGACCTGCTCGGCGTCGGCCAGGAAGGCCTTGGGCAGCTCCTTGAGTTCCTTCCGGTACACGTTGGCCTGGTCCATGGGGTACTTCAGGCGCACCTCGCCCATGCGGATGGCCAGCAGATAGACAATCATCTGGAGCACCGCATAGGAGCGGATGCCGGGAGAGCTCTCAAAGGCGGGGATGGTGGGCACGATGACCTTCTCGGCCGCCTTGCCCAGGGGGGACTCGGGGTTGGAGGTGATGGCCACGGTGAGGGCGTTGTGCTCCCGCATCCGCTTGACCGCCTCCACCACCCGGGTCACCTGACCGGAGTTGCTCACGGCGATGACCAGGGGGTCACAGGGGGACTCACCCACCCACTTCATCTGATAGTAGCGGGACAGAGCCAGCGGCTCCACCACCTCAATGGGAATCTGCAAAAACCGCTCAAAGGCCCGCTTGGCGGCCAGGCAGGCGGCGTATCCGTCGCCGCAGCTGGTGAGCACCACCTTTTTCACGGAGAAAATCTGGGGGGTGGTGAGCACATAGCGCACCTGGGGCTCCACATCGGGATAGACCTGCTCCAGGAGCTCGGGCACGCTCAGCACCTGGCGCAGCATGGCATTTTCATACTTACCGCTCATTTGTCGTTCTCCTCTTCTCAGTCATTCTTTTCCCCGCACAGCCGCCGGGCACGCTCCATGGCGCCTCGGGTCAGCTCGGGGGTGAACAGGTCGGGGACGCCGAACTGCTTGATGATCTCCGCGGCAGCGGCGGAGCCCATGCAGCCCGCCATACGGGGGCTGTACCCCTCGCAGCAGGCGTAGAGCACCGCGCCGGAGGAGCTGTTGCCGCCGCCGGTGGTGTCCACCACCTGGATATCATGGGCGCTGGGGCAGTCGTAGCTGACGCCCTGGGCCAGCATGTGGGCTCCCTGGGAGCCACGGCGGAAGAACACCCAGTTGGGGGAGGCGGCGGCCAGCCGCCGCTCCGCCTCGGCCTCGTCGTCAACGCCGTAGAGCATCTTGGCCTCGCCCCGGTTGATGGAAAAGACATCGATATACTTCAGATAGGACTCAATCACATCCGCGTTCTCCGGCTTGCAGGCGTCCTCGGAGATCTCCCACATCAGCTTGTAGCCATAGCGGAGCCTGCCGCCGATGAGGCCGTCCAGATAGTCCCGGTCCAGGGCCTTGAACACGTACACGCCCCTGGTCTCCGGTCCGCAGCAGCGGAACACCTCGTCCAGGGAGGGGTCCAGGGCACGGAACTCGGCCAGGCCCACATTGGGCTCGTCGGTGCGGGAGCCGTCGGGGTAGTAGTGGATGACGATGGTGGGGGCCACGGCGCCCCGCACAATCAGTCCGTCGGTGGACACGTTGTTGTCCCGGTACCACTTCTCGTGCCGGGGCAGGTACTCCGGGCCGATGCCGCCGCAGATGCCCACCTTGTCGGTGAACACCCGCACGCCAGCCAGGGCGTAAAAACCGGCGCTGCCCGGCTGGTTCTCCATGACCGTCCCGTCGGCCAGGTGAACCTCGTCGGTGGAGACGGTGGTGGCAATGACATATTCCATGCGCTTACACTCCCTCCAGCAAAAATCCGTCGATAAACATGGCTCCGCTGTCCACCAGATAGCCGGCGGCGCCACGGAGATAGGGCTGATCCTCATCCACAGCCGTCAGCTCCACGTCCCCGGCACGTGCGGTCAGCCGGTTGCCCTCCGCCCGCAGGGACAGAGCGCAGGGCACAAACCGCTCGTAGGCAAAGGGGGCCTCGGCCAGAACGATTTCCCGCTCATCCATCCGCTTGATGATGCGCAGGGTGTCCCCGCCGGTGAGCACGGCGGCGTAGTACCGCCGGTGGCCCTGGCTGCGGACCACCAGGCCGCCCTGGCGGTGGAGGCTAAACTTCAGCCGGGAGGACACGGTGTAGTCGGTGAAATCCCGGGTACCCACCGTGGCCACGCCGTTTTCCTCGTTGTGGCTGATGCAGTAGGTGCAGTTCAGGTTGGGGGCGAAGTTCTTGGCGCTGGACACGAACATCTTGGCCCAGAAGGGGTTCAGGTCCCACATGTCCTTCATCATGATGCCCTTCTGCTCCAGCCTGACCGGGGTGTTGCTCCAGTCCGCGCTGCGGAGGAACACATCCCCTGTGTACCGCTTCACCGAGGAGAACTCCACGCCGAAGCGGAGCACGGGCAGGCCGCCCAGGTCGGGCACGGTCCAGCGAATCTCACGGGTGACGGGGCCCAGCTGCTCCCAGGGGCCCGCCTCCTTTTTCAGGTTGTTGTCCCGGTCGGTGTACCACACGTAGGGCCGCAGCTTGGGGGCCCTGCTCCGAGGGGCAATCCGCCTTCAGCACCACGGTCTGGCCGCCGTACAGGGTGGGCGAGACGTAGGTCTCGTAGTTGCGGTACTCCTCATGGAGGTCCAGGAAGGTGGCCACGCTGACGCTGGCGTTGGCGCCCTCGGCCAGAGCGGCAAAGCGGACCCGCAGGCCGTCCCCCGCCCCCTCCATGTTGCCGTTGCCCAGGGTGAATTCCGCCTTGGGGAAGGGCTCATAGGGGCAGGGCATGAAGCCCTGGACGCTGCCGGGGTACTCAAAGGCAAACCGTGGGGGCTGGGGTGTCTCCTCCAGGCCTCTGGTGCGCTCGGCCGCCCGGACGATGCGGCGGGTCTCCTTCACCGCGTCGGTGATGCCCTCGCCGCCGTCGGAGGTGATGACCAGCAGCCGGTCGGCCACGGGACCCCGGAAGTCGGGGCCGGTCTCCATGCCCTCCAAACCCAGGCGGATGCCGTTGAAGCAGCCCACATTGCCCGCGTTGCAGTCGGTATCCCAGGCTGCGGAGGCGCCGATCTTCACCGACTGGGCGAAGTCGTCCCCGGCGCAGAGGATAGCCGCCAGCACCATGGCGTGGTTGGGAATCATGTGGCAGGGACCGGGATAGAGGTGGTAGCCGTAGCGGCTGTCCAGCACCTCACGCACCTTCCGCCAGTCGGAGTGGGCGGCGCAGATATTGCGCACGTCATCCACCAGGCTGCGGAGCTGGTCGGTCTCCACATAGGCCATGCAGCTGTCGAAGAGCTTGTTCAGATCCCTCTCGTCAAAGGCCGCCGCCTCCAGGGCGCCCAGGAATCCGGCTGCGTCCAGGGCCACGCCGTCGTGGGACACGCCGGCACAGGCGCGCACCAGCCGGTTGGCCTTCTCGGGGTCGCCGGGGCACATCATGGCGTAGGCGTCCATGAAGATCTGGGCGCCGATCTGCTGGGCAAGCACCGGGCCGTTGCGCCGGATGGACCCGCTCTCAGGGGCGGGGATGCCCCGCTTCAGGTTCAGGTAGGCGGTGTGCTCGGTGGAGTTTCCCATGCCGCCCCACCAGAGGATGGACTGGTCCTCGATGATGTAGTTGAGCCAGGTCTTGCCGATCTGCTCCGCCGTCACCTCCGTGGGGAAGCCGTTGTCCTCCACGGCACGGAAGAAGGCGAAGGTGCCCGACAAGTCGTCGTCAGCCACGATGAGGGGCAGGTCCAGCTCCTTGTTGACATAGTAGGGAATCTCGCCGAACCGGTCGATGATGGTCTGGTAAGGCCAGCCCTCCACCGGGCGGCCCAGATACACGCCGATCATCTTGCCCAGAACACCGGCGTAAATCTTGTTGCGATAGGCTTGGGATAGCTGCATATTCTTATCCTTTCACTGCGCCGCTTACCATGCCTTCAATGAATCGCCTCTGCATGAGGATGAAGAAGATGATAATGGGCGCCACAATGATAACCGTTGCCGCCATATTGGTGCCGTGATTGGATGTATTGGTGCCGTTGAGGGACATGAGGGACAGCATGGCGGTGAAGTTCTTCTGTCCGGTGAGGAAGGTGGAGGACACCAGGAACTCGTTCCAGGAGTTGAGACCGGTGATGATGCCCACCGTCACCAGGCCGGGTGAGAGGAGGGGCAGGATGATGTGGCGGATGACCTGCATGGTGCCGGCGCCGTCGATGCGGGCGGCCTCCTCCAGCTCCTTGGGGATGGACATGAAGAAGGCCCGCAGCAGGGAGATGGCCAGTGGCAATCCGCAGGCCGCCAGGATGAAGGACACAGCCACGTGGTTGCCCAGCCAGCCCATCTTGGCGTACACCCGGTACAGGGGGATGAGGAACAGGTACACCGGCATGGTCATGGTGATGAGGAAGTAGCTGAGCACCACGGAGGTGCCCCGCACCTTTCGTCCGGCGATGACGTAGGCCGCCAGGGTGGCGAACACCAGCACGATGAGCACGGTGCTGCCGGTGTACACCACGCTGTTGAGCAGGCCCTGGGCAAAGCGGCCGTCGGTCCAGGCCTTGACGTAGTTGCTCAGCCCGGCGGTGAACTGGATGGCCAGGGGGTTGTGGACGATATCCTGGTGGGTCTTAAAGCTGTTGATGAGCACCAGCAGCATGGGCAGGGCGCAGATCACTGCCAGCAGGCACAGCACGATCTTGATCAGCACCCGGGTTGTTTTGCTATCTTTCATGCTCTCACCCCTTACTGAGACTCGTTGCGGTTCATTCTGGCATAGATGACCGACGCGATCAGGCCCAGGACAGACATCATGACCGCAATGGCTGCCGCCTTGCCGAACTGGAAGAGGGTGAAGGCGTAGTTATAGGTCAGGGTACCCAGCATCTCGGTGGCGTGGGCCGGGCCGCCGGAGGTCAGCAGGTAGACATAGTCGAACTGGAGGAAGGACTGGATGACGATGAGCACCATCATCAGCTTGAAGGTGGGCAGCATGCTGGGGAAGTAGACATACCGGAACAGCTGCCAGCCGTTGCAGCCGTCCACCGTAGCCGCCTCGATGTAGTCACCGGGGGTCTGGCGCAGGGCGGCCAGGAACACCACGGCCAGATAGCCCCAGTAGTGCCAGATGTCAACCACGGCCACGCCCACCAGAGCGGAGTCTGTGGAGGTCAGGGGGGAGGAAATCCAGGACCAACCCAGCACGTTCTTGAAAAAGCCGAACAGGCCGGTGACCGGGCTGTAAATCATGTTCAGCCAGATGAGGGCGTTGGCGATGGGGGCGATGACGTAGGGGAGCAGGAAGATGACCTGGAACACCGAACGTCCCTTCTTCTGCTTGAGCAGGCACATGGAGGCCGCCAGCGCCAGCAGGACGGGGACCGTCAGGTACATGATCATCCACTTGATGTTGTTGGTCAGGGCCTTGCCGAAGACGCTGTCGCCAATCAGCTCGGCGTAGTTGGAGACGCCGACAAAGTTCATGTCGGAGGAAATGCCGTTCCAGTCTGTAAAGGAGGACACAATCGTGGTAATGGAGGGAATCAGAATCACACAGACACTGAGAATTACCGCCGGTGCCATCAGCAGATAGTAGGGAATTTTCTGTCGGATCCGTCTGCCTGACACAGAGCCTCACCTCTTTCTATAAAATACGGTGACCGCGCCTCAACGACACGGTCACCGTTTCCTCTCCGAAGGAGAGTTTCCTTATGGTTATTTGCTTCCGCCGGGAGCGGGGCAAATGGGACAGGAACCGGCATCAAAGTCACTCTGGAACGAATCGTCAATTTCCTGCATAAACTCGGTGGCATCCTTCTCCCCCAGCCACACGGAATCCACCACGCACATCAGGTCGAAGGCCTCGGCGGGCATGTAGGAGGAGTTGTAATAGCCGAAGTTGCCGGCATCGATGGCGGCGCAGGCCTCAGCCACGCCCTCCATAAACATCTTGGACAGACCCTCGAACTGGCTCATGTCAATCTCGCCCAGGGTGGTCAGAGGCACCGCCCAGTAGCCGGGCCAGTCTTTGGCCATCTCGGTGACAAAGTCGTTGGTCATCATCATGTCAAGGAACTCGGCACAGACATCCTTGTGCTCGGTCTTCTCGTTGATGGCCAGCAGACCGGTGGCGCCCACGGTGTAGGTGGCGGGGACATCGCCGGCAGCGGGGAAGACGGTGAAGCCGAAGTTGTCAGCGTTCTCATCCACAGCGTAGGGCATCAGGTTCTGGATGAACTTGAGGGGACCGAAGTAGAAGGGAGCCTTGCCCTCAGCCAGGAGCATGGCGGAGTCGGACCAATCCAGGGAGAAGTAATCGGTGCCCAGGTAGCCCTTCTGGTACCACTCGGCGGAGGTCTCAATGGCGCTCACCAGGGACTCGTCGGTCCAGGGAATCTCATCGGTCAGAGCCTTGTATACGTTGTCGGCGCCGCCGAAGGAGTTGAGGAACAGGGAGGTGTAGTCCTCATTGGTGGGCTGCCAGCCCTTGTTGCCGGTGACGGAGCCGTACATGCCCTTGGCAATGGCCTCGTCCATGATGGCGGTCAGCTCGTCCACGGTGGTGGGAACGGACCAGCCGTTGTCCTCCAGCACCTGCTTGTTGTACACCATGCCGATGATGTTCATGCCCATGGGCAGGGAGTACAGGGAGCCGTTGTACACGCCGGAGTCATACATGCAGCCCAGAATCTTGTCTTCCCAGCCGTACTTCTCGGCGTACTCGTCCAGGTTGGCGTACTTGCCGGCCTGGATGTAGGTCAGCGCCAGGGAGGGAGAGGATTCGTAGATGATATCGGGGCCTTCGTCGGCGGACAGGACCACGGCCATGTCCTTGTTGACCGAGGAACGATACTCAACGGTCATGTGGTAGCCGGGATGCTCTGCGTTGAACTTGTCCACCAGGTTCTCTGCCATGGCGGCCTGCTGCTCAGAGGTGGAACCCCAGAACCACATGGACAGCTCAACGGTCTCGCCGTCCGCGCCGGAGCCGCTGCCGCTGGGCTGCGGATTCTCGCCGTTGCTGCAGCCAGCCAGAATGCCAAGACACATGACCAGTACCAACAAGAAACAGGATACTCTCTTCATAGCTGCTACTCCCCTTTGTTAAAACGTTTTTTCTTTTTCGTGCGGTTTCCTTATCCGCACCTCACAGCTACAATCCTGGCATTAAAACGGTTATATGTCAATGTTAAAATCATTTACGTTAAAAATATACATATATTTTCCGCCGTTTTTGGTCGTTTCGACACCACTTTTTGTTTGACCATCTCACTAAATTTGTGATAAAACGTTAACTCAAGCTTTTTTCCGTTTTTTTATCCAAAAGAGATTGCGAAATTCACCTGTATTCGCTATAATATGTCTATCCCTTCTTTTTTCACACCGCCGGTATCGGACGGCGGGGATCGTCCCCTTCTCGCCGGCGGTGTGTCCAACCCACAGGATGGAGGCGTTCTTTTGGCTTGTACAATTCGTGATATCGCCAGGGCGGCCGGCGTTTCCGTCACCACCGTCTCTCTGGTGCTGCGTGGAAAGGAATGCCGCATTTCCGAGGAGACCAGGGCCAAGGTCCAGCAGACAGCCCGGGAAATGCACTATGTTCCCAATCAGGTGGCCGTCTCCCTGGTCACCAAAAAGACCAATACCATCGGCCTCGTCTATTCCGATATGCTCAACCCGTTTTACGCCGAGATGGCCGCCGGCCTGGAGCGCAGCGCCCATCTCCACGACTACGGCCTGCTCATCTGCAACTGCGATGAGCAGGTGGAGCGCTGCATTGACAATATCTCCCTGCTGGAGAGCCGGTGCATCGACGGCTTCGTGCTCCAGCCGCCGGAGACCATCAACGCCAGCCCCTCCAGACTGCACGCTCTCCAGGAAAAGCTGAAGGCGTGCACCACCCCCTATGTGATTCTGGACCGGGCCATCCACGACGTCTACCACGACTATGTGGCAGCCGACCACCAGCTGGGCGGACGGCTGGCCGCTGAGCACCTGGTCCGTCTGGGCCACACCAGAATCGGCTGTATCACCGGCTCCCTGTCGGACTACGGCTCAAAGCGCCGTCTGGCCGGGTACCGGGAGGTGCTGGAGGCCCACGGCATCCCCTACGACCCCTCTCTTGTCTACGAGGGCCTCTACCAGATTGAATCGGGCTATCGGGGTACCTGTGAGCTGCTGAAAAAGGATATCACCGCCATCTTCGCCTTCAGCGACCTGATTGCGGTGGGTGTACAGCGGGCAGCCACGGAGTTCGGCATCTCCATCCCCCATGACCTCTCTCTGGTGGGCTACGATGACAGCTCTATCGCCCCCCTCTGTTCCGTCCCCCTCACCACCATCCGCCAGCCCATCGAGCTGCTGGGCCGTCAGGCCTGCGAGATCCTGCTGGCACGCATCCAGAATCCCGCCAAGGAGCATGTGGACTACTTCTATCCGCCCGCGCTCATTCAGCGCAGCTCCTGTTCCCTTCCCAGAGCTAACCCGGCTCCCCTGCTCTGAGTATAAAAGCTGGTGCACTCCCAGAGGAGTGCACCAGCTTTTTTGTTCTAATTCCGACTGTCTTACAGCTTGGACAGGGCCGCCTTGTCCGCCACCAGGGTCACGTCGGGGTGGAGCTGCAGGATGGAGGCGGGCAGCTGAGGATTCACGGGGCCCTTCACCATGCCGTACACGGCGTCCGCCTTGTCGGCGCCGCTGGCCACCATCACAATCTTCTTGGCGCCCATGATCACGCCGATGCCCATAGTCAGAGCCTGACGGGGCACCTCGTCACGGGAGGCGAAGAACCGGGCGTTGGCCTCAATGGTGCTCTCGGTCAGGTCCACCACGTGGGTGGGCACCACGAACTCGTCGCAGGGCTCATTGAAGCCGATGTGGCCGTTGCGGCCCACGCCCAGCAGCTGCAGGTCGGCGCAGCCCAGGCCGCGGACAAAGGCGTCGTACCGGGCGCACTCAGCCTCGGCGTCCTCAGCCAGGCCATTGGGCACATGGGTGCACTCGGGGCGCACGTCGATGTGGTCGAACAGGTTGTGCTGCATAAAGTAGCGGTAGCTCTGGTCGTGGGTGCCGGAGAGTCCCTTGTACTCGTCCAGGTTCACGGTGGTCACACCGGCAAAGGAAATCTTGCCGGCCTTGTACCGCTCCACCAGACGCTGGTAGGTGCCCACGGGAGAGGAACCGGTGGCCAGGCCCAGCACGCACTCGGGCTTCACAATCACCTGAGCGGCGATGATGCGGGCCGCCTTCTCACTCATCTCATCATAGTTCTCCGCTGCACAAATGCGAATCATGGCATATTTCTCCTTATATATAATGTTATGTTGTCTGACGCGGCTCACTCCGCGCCCAGAATGTAGCGCTCAATGACCATGGCCGCACCGTCCTCCAGATTGGAGGCGGTCACAGTGTCCGCCGCGTCCTTGACCTCCTGGGGCGCGGTCCCCATGGCCACACCCAGAGCGGCGGCTTTGAGCATGGGGATGTCGTTGCCGCTGTCGCCGATGGCCATGGTGCGGGCCGGGTCAACGCCCAGAATCCGGCAGGCCGCCAGCATGCCGTTGGCCTTGGTGGCCTGGCTGTGGGTGACCTCCACGCTGTGGGGGCTGGACCAGGCATAGGAGACAGGGGCGGCCTTGAGCAGCTCCTCCACCTCCGCCCGCAGTTCCTGGGGCACATAGGGCAGGTTCACCTTGTCCAGGGCCAGTTCAGGCTGATTCAGCACCTCTTCCAGGGCGGACACCGTCCGTCCCCGGGTGGTCAGAATGTTGTTCAGATGAAAATACAGGGCGTCCTCGTGCTCCCGCTGCATGTCCCAGCTCTCCCGGGTGAGGTAGAGCAGACCGCCGGCGGATAGCTCCACACTCAGCCCCATGCGGGCGGCAATTTCAATCATCTGCCCGGCGGCATCCGCCTCGATATAGTGGGCCTCCAGCAGCTCGCCGGTGCGCAGGCGGCGGACCTCGCTGCCGTTGCACAGGACGCACAGGTCCTCCCAGTCCGCGCCGGTGTGGACGGCCGGAGGCAGCATGGCGTACTGCCGTCCGGTGGTGGGTACAATGGCCACGCCCTTTTGGGCAGCCGCCGAAAGCGCGGCATACAGCCGCGGGGTAAAGGTCTTATGGTCATCCAGAAGGGCAGTCCCGTCCAGGTCCATGGCAAGCAGGGAAATCTCCATATGGGCACCTCTTTTTCGAAAAATACAGGACATCGTCCCGGCACAGCATACCATTTTTTCCAGTCTGCCGCAACCGCACGGGGCATAAATCAGGCCGCGGGCCCTTCCGGGTCCGCGGCCTGCTGCTATCGGTGCGGGAGTGTTCAGTCCCGGGTCAGGACGAATTTTGCTCCTCTGGAGACGCAGTCCGTCAAAAGAAGCCAGGGTGCTTCCACCTGTCCCACCACATTGACCCGGCCGTCCACCGGAAGGTCGGAGCGGATCAGCTGCACCTCGCCGGAGTAGCGGCCGTAGCCGTCGTTGTCCACGGTGATGCTGCCTCTGGTCCGGGGCAGGCAGTCCTTGGGCGTCACCTGCCTGCCGAAGCAGGAGTACTCCCTGGACTCGGCGAAGCGGATGAGCCAGGCGGGGGAGTCGGGCCGGTTGGTAAAGACCTGGCCGTACAGCCACTCCGCCTCGGGCGCCAGACGGGCGGGAATCTCCAGCACACCCTCCCGGCAGAACCGGAGGATGCGGGTCCGTTCCCGGGCAGAGGTGCCCGGATCGCCCACAAAGATGCCGTCCACACCTATCCGGACCGCCAGATCGGCAAAGCAGGCCGACGGCGGCAGACCTCTGTGGCGCTCCAGAGTGGGCAGGCCCTCATGGATGGGGCCACGCAGCTCCCCGTCGCCGGGGATAAAGGCCAGCACCTTCAGACCCGCCGCCTGGAGGGCTCTTGTGCTCTCCAGGAAAAACTCGTCATCCAGACCGGTCTCCGGCCGGGGGTAGAAATTGTGCATGGCCATCACCAGCGGTCCGGCGGCGGCAATATGTGCCGCGTCCTCCGGACGGGTGGTGGAGGCGTTGACCACAACGGGAATCCGGGCGGCCAGAGCGGCGATCTCCTCTGTGGTGAACCCGTAGTCCACCCGGAGCGCCCAGATACCAAGCCGTTCGGCCAGCCGGATCAGATCCGGCTGGCCAAACTGCGCAACTGTTTTTGTGGATACGTCCGCGAAAATCCGGTATTCCCGTTCCTTGAGCCACCGGCAGGTCTCCTCCGCCCGGCGGCAGTAGTCCCGCGAGAACTCCTCGCTGATGTGGAGGGAGAGGAACACGGCCGCGCCGCTTCCGGCGAGCGTCTCCAGCTCCTCCCGCTGGCGCTCAAAGGAGGTCAGGTAGACCGAATAGCCCAGAGACTCAGGCCGCGGCGACATCCTGCTCCTTGATACCGAACCAAGTGAGGATGAAGCCCATGATGTAGCTGATCACCAGGCCGATGAGGAAGTAGACGATGGACATGGCGGCGCCGTTGGGGCCGGCGGTCATGACGAAGATGCCCAGCAGGCCGGAGGGGCCCCAGGTGGTAGCAGCGACCTGCATCAGCATGACGAAGGCGCCGCCGAAGCCGGCGCCCAGGCCGGCGGTGAAGAAGGGCTTGCCCATGGGGAGGGTGACGCCGTAGATGAGGGGCTCACCGACGCCCAGGATACCAGCGGGCAGAGCGCCGCCGATGACGGACTCCAGGCGCTGATTGCGGACCTTGCGGGCCTTGATGAACAGGGCGATGGCAGCGCCAACCTGGCCGGCGCCGGCCATGGCCAGGGCGGGGTACAGGGTGACGTAGCCGAAGGCCTCAAGCTGGACAGTGTACAGAGCCACCAGGCCGTGGTGCATACCCATGGCCACCATGGGCAGGAACAGAGCGGCGCCCAGATAACCGGCGACCATACGGACAACGGGGTTGGTGCTCATAGCCACCAGCTCCACCACCTTGCACAGGCCGGTGGAGATGAGGCCGGTGATGGGCATGACGATGAGGATGTAGGGGATCAGGGTGATGATGAGGGTCAGGATGGGGGTGAAGCAGATGTCCACGGCGTCGGGCATCTTGCTGCGGATGGCCTTCTCGATCTTGCACATGACCCACACGCCGATGATGACGGCCAGAACGCCGCCGCGGCCAGCACGGAGGATGGCGTCAAGGGGCTGGGCCTCATTGTACAGGCCAACAATCTTGGAAATGGCGTCGATGTTGCCAAGGGTGGTGATCATACCCACCATACCGCCCAGAATGGGGGTGCCGCCGAACTTCTCGGCAGCCCGGTAGCCGGCCCAGGCAGTGATGTAGGTCATGAAGGCGGTGTTGATGAGGCTGAGCAGGTTGTAGATGATGGCCAGGACGGAGTTCTCAGCGTAGGTGGGAACCGCCTGGGCCAGCAGGGTGGCCAGACCGGAGCAGATACCGGCGGCGATAACGCCAGGAATCAGAGGCACGAAGATCTCGCCCAGGGTCTTGAGCATGGACTTGATCTTGCTCTCCTTCTGAGCGCCCTTGATGGCGGCCTTGTTGGCCTTCCAGTCGCTGCTGGCGGACACGCCGGCGTCGCCGCTCTCAGCGGAGACGGGGATGCCCATGTCCTTGTAGATGTCGGCCACCTTGCGGCACTTGCCGGGGCCGACAACGACCTCCACATAGCCGGGGTTGTCGTGGACCAGACCCAGAACGCCCTCCACGTTCTTCAGCGCGGCGTCCTGAATGGCGCCGTCATCCTTGACATGGATGCGGACGCGGGTCATGCAGTTGGTGGCGCTGTTCACGTTGCCGCGACCGCCGACCAGCTCCAGGATCTTGCTGGAAAGTTCCTGATTTGTCATGTTACACCTCTCCTTTTTCTATTGGGGTTACACACAATCGTTCCGCGGGGCGGAACGCAAAAACAGCCCCCAGGCTGTTCTCGCCATAAGTATCCGACCGGCTTGCGGCCTTACTGAATGGCCTCACGGACATGACCTCTGGCCTTGTCCAGACGGGCCTTGGCCTCTTCTGCGTCGCAGTTGGCCAGAATCATGGTGATGGCGGTCTTCACGCTGCCGCCTGCCGCCGCGATGGTGGACTTGGCGGTATCCCGGTCCACACCGGTGGCCTCCATGACAATTTTCTCGGCCCGGACGTGGAGCTTCTCGTTGGTCTGCATCACGTCCACCATCAGGTTCTGATAGGCCTTGCCCACGCCAACCATGGTGGCGGTGGAGATCATGTTGAGGATCAGCTTCTGAGCGGTGCCGGCCTTGAGACGGGTGGAGCCGGTGAGCACCTCGGGGCCAACCACCACCTCAATGGCCAGGTCGGCCGCCTGGCCCACGGCGGAGCCGGCGTTGCAGGAGATGGCCACGGTACGGCAGCCCAGCTCACGGGCATAGTCCAGGCCGCCCAGCACGTAGGGGGTGCGGCCGCTGGCGGCGATACCCACGACCAGGTCGTCCTTGGTCAGATTGTTGTCCTTCAGGTCGTCGCGGCCCAGCTCGCGGCTGTCCTCGGCGCCCTCAACCGCCTTGATGAAGGCCTTCTCGCCGCCGGCGATGAGACCCACCACCAGGTCAGGGGACACGCCGAAGGTGGGGGGGCACTCGGCGGCATCCAGCACGCCCAGACGGCCGCTGGTGCCGGCGCCCATATAAAACAGCCGTCCGCCCTTCTCCAGGGAGTCAATGGCCCACTCCACTGCCTTGGCAATGTTGGGCAGCAGCGGCTCGATGGCCTGGGGAACTCTGGCGTCCTCCCGGTTCATGGCCGTCACAACCTCCAGAGGGGTCATGGTGTCCAGATTCATGGTGGCCTGATTACGGGTCTCCGTGGTCATTGCGTCCAGATTCAAATTCAATGCCCATTCTCCTTCCGCGCCTGAGTGGAGCCGATGGTGCGTTCCGCTCCGTCCTCCTCAGCCCGTCCGAAAGCCGGGAGGAAAATCATAATCGCTGCAAGCAACAGCCTTCGCTGTGCATTCATCCTAATAAATCCCGCATTTCATGTCAATTATTTGAGCAGTTTATGGCACATTGTTTCATCAAGTGGTTTTTTTTCTTTGATTTCCAGCATTTTGATGGAACTTTCATAACTGGAAAGATTTGAATTGTTTGATATGCACATATATTTCGAAGAAAGTTTTATTCTTTCCCTTGACATCCGAAACTTTAGTTGCTATACTGAGCTCGCAAGCAAAAGTTGAATACACAGCCGCCTGAGTTTTGTGCGTTCTGACGTCCGACCTGGAAAGTCCTCTGTGCCGGGGCATTGTCCCTGGAACGAGTACTCTCCGGAAGGGCGTCTTTTATTTTTTTACGCAGCACAGTCATTGCAGAAGCTTGAAAGGAGCGATCATTTTACCATGTCTGAGAAAAAAGGATTTGCCTCCTGGCTCTTTGGAAAGAAAAAGGGCGCGGAAGAAGCCCCTGCTGAGGAGCCCGGTGTGGAGCGCCTGGGCAGCCCTCTGGCCGGTAAGGTCATCGGAATTGAGCAGGTGTCCGACCAGGTCTTTGCCGACAAGATTCTGGGCGACGGCGTGGCCGTGATCCCCGCCGACGGCAAGGTGTACGCCCCTGCCGACGGCACTGTGGAAAACCTGCTGGAGAGCCATCACGCCGTGTGTCTCCTCACCCCCGGCGGCGCCGAGCTGCTGATCCACGTGGGCAAGGACACTGTGGCCCTGGGCGGCAAGCATTTTGCCGCCCATGTGAAGGAGGGCGACAAGGTCAAGCGTGGTCAGCTGCTGCTGTCCTTTGAGCGGGATGCCCTGCTGGCCCAGGGCTTTGACCTGGCCACTCCCGTGGTGGTGAGCAACGGCGACGAGTTTGTTATGGAAAAGGCGGAGGGCGGCGAAGTCCTTCCCGGCGATACCATCATCACTCTGACCAAGCGGGCCTGACCCACATTTATTATTATAAAAAGAGGTAGTCTGATATGATTCAGTTCCAGTACACCATTACCGATCCCAACGGACTCCACGCCCGTCCCGCCGGCCTGCTGGTGAAGGAGGCCCAGAAGTTCTCCAGCACCGTGAAGCTGACCCGCGGCGAGAAGAGCGCCGACCTGAAGCGGCTCTTCGCCATCATGGGCATGGGCGTCAAGTGCGGCGAGACCGTGGAGGTGGCCGTGGACGGCGCCGACGAGGCCCAGGCCGCCCAGACCCTGGAGAAGTTCTTCCAGGAGAACTTTTGATCAAAGGAGGCGCTTGTCATGACGGTACTGCACGGTGAAGGTGTGTCCCGGGGCGTGGCCTCGGGCAATCTGCGCTTCCTCCGTCGGGACGCCCAGGCACAGCCCCGCCGGGAGGTGGCCGACGCTGAGGCGGAGGTGCTCCGCTTCGACCAGGCCCGGGAAGGGGCCATGGAGCAGCTGGGCACCCTTTATGAGGAGACCTGCGCCAAGCTGGGCGAGGAGAAAGCCCTTTTGTTCCAGATCCATCAGATGATGCTGGAGGACCTGGACTACTGCGAATCCATCACCGGCATGATCCGGGACGAGCATATCAACGCAGAGTACGCGGTGGAGCAGACCGGCGAGCAGTTCTCCCAGATGTTTGCCCAGATGGACGACGCGTATATGAAGGAGCGTTCCGCCGACGTGCTGGACGTATCCCGGCGGGTGATCCGCCTGCTCACCGGCCAGGAGGACGAGGCGCTGGGCGGCGACACCCCCTGCATCATCGCCGCTGACGACCTGGTGCCCAGCGAGACCGCCCGGCTGGACCGGAGCAAGGTGCTGGGCTTCATCACCGCCCGCGGCTCCTCCAACTCCCACACCGCCATCTTTGCCCGCACCATGGGCATTCCGGCAGTGGTGGGCCTAGGAGACAGCCTGCTGGAGGAGTTTGACGGCAAGTATGTGTTTGTAGACGGCGCCTCCGGCGAGGTCTTTGTGGACCCGGACGCCCAGACCACCGCGGAGCTGGAGAACCGCCGGGACCAGGAGGCGGCCCACCGCCGCTATCTGGACACCTTCCGGGGCCGTGAGGCCGTCACCCCCGACGGACACAAGATTCTGGTGTGCGCCAACATCGGCGCGCCCAAGGATCTGGAGGCCGTTCTGGGCGCCGACGCCGACGGCATCGGACTGTTCCGCAGCGAGTTCCTCTACCTGGGCCGGGACAACTATCCCCCCGAGGAGGACCAGTACCAGGCCTACCGCCAGGTGCTGGAGGCCATGGACGGCCGCATGGTGGTCATCCGCACCCTGGACATCGGCGCCGACAAGCAGGCCGATTACTTCGAGCTGCCCAAGGAGGAGAACCCCGCCATGGGTCTGCGGGCCATCCGCATCTGCCTGACCCGTCCTGAGGTGTTCCGCACTCAGCTGCGGGCGCTCTACCGCGCCTCTGCCCACGGCAAGCTGGGCATTATGTTCCCCATGATCACCTCGGTGAGCGAGGTGCTGCGGATCAAGGAGATCTGCGCCCAGGTGCGTGAGGAGCTGAAGGCCGAGGGCATTCCCTTTGACGAGAAGGTGGAGCTGGGCATCATGATCGAGACCCCCGCCGCCGCGGTCATCAGCGACCTGCTGGCCCAGGAGGTGGACTTCTTCAGCATCGGCACCAACGACCTGACCCAGTACACCCTGGCCGTGGACCGTCAGAACGCCCAGGTGGAGTCCTTCTGCGACCGCCACCACGAAGCCCTGCTGCGCCTCATCCGCACCACCGTGGAGAATGCCCACAGGGCGGGCATCTGGGCCGGTATCTGCGGCGAGCTGGCCGCCGACACCACCCTGACCGACTTCTTTATGGAGGTGGGCGTGGACGAGCTGTCCATGACGCCCGGCGCCATTCTGGAGGCCAAGGCCAAAATTCTGGACCGATAACAGTCACCCGCAAGAACCATCACAGGGAGGCAAGCCTTATGAAAAGCGCACTGCTCAGACTCCGGGAGGCCAGAGATTCTCTCAGCGCCACCGAGCGTTCCATTGCCGACTATCTGCTCTCACACCCCGAAGAGGCCATGGAGCTGAGCATTCATGAGATGGCGGAGCGCACCTTTTCGTCTCCGTCCACCATGATCCGTATGTGCCACCGCATCGGCTTTGACGGCTACAAGGAGTTCCGCCGCGCGGTGACCTACGAGATGGCCGTGCGTAAGCAGAGCGAGGAGGAGGAGCGGAAGGAGATCGCCCGCTCGGACAGCATTGAGGACATCATTGAAAAGATTACCTATAAGAACATCATGTCTTTGGAGGACACCAAAAATCTGCTGGACGCGGACACCCTCCGCCGGTGCGTGGAGCTGCTACGCAAGTGTCGCACCGTACTGCTCTTCGGCATGGGCGCGTCTCTCTGCGCCGCCCGGGACGCCTATCTGAAATTCCTGCGGCTCAACAAGCCCTGTATGGTCAACGACGACTGGCACTCCCAGTTTCTCCAGGCCCGCAACGCCACCAGGGACGACCTGGGCATCGTCATCTCCTACTCGGGCGAGACTGTGGAGATGGTGGAGTGTATGAAGGCTATGCGGGAAAACCACACCCCCATCATCGCCATCACCCGCTGTGTCAGTTCCCCGGTGGCCGATCTGGCAGACTACAAACTCTACACCACCGCCAACGAGTCCACCTTCCGCAGCGGCGCCATGTCCTCCCGCATCTCCCAGCTCAACCTCATTGATATTCTCTACACCGCCTTCGCCAACAGCGAGTATGAGTACTGCCTGGAGCAGCTCTCCCGGACCCATATCCGCAAGCCTGGCTCCATGCGCAAGCCTCTGCTGGATGCTCAGGGAGACCCGGATACCTCCGGACATTAACCAAACCAGAGCCGACATTTTTCCATTTTTTTCGTCGAAATGGCTCAAAACTATCAACTTTAGAAATTTTGTACCAGCATTCCTCCAATTCCTTGTTCACTTTTGTTCAATATGCTACAATCTTTTCCAGATTAAGCATACTGAACGAGTATGCACGGAAGAGGAGGAATTTTTTATGAGAAGCATGCTCAAAAAGGCAACCGGGCTGATTCTCGCCGCGGCGCTGACCTTCTCGCTGGCTGCACCCGCCGCAGCCGCAGGAAGCTCCCGCACCGGGGGGACCTCAGCCACTCTGGCCGCTGTGCGCAGCACAGTAACAGAGACTGCGCTCCCCCAGCAGGACTGGCAGGCCCAGGTCACCTTCCCCGACTGGGCCGGGTATGTGGACGATACCCTGGCCATGAACAGCCTGTACAGCTTTGACGGCTACGCCGATCAGGGCGAGCTGTACGTCACCCTGGCCGCCGGCGTCACCGGCCTGCGGCTGTTCGTCAACAACGCCGAGGTGGACACCTCCGCCATGAAGGGCGGCAGCACCTACAAGGTGGACATCTCCGGCCTGACCGTGAACGGCACCAACACCGTCCAGGTCTCCGCCATCACCCCCTCCACCCTGACGGGCGCCGTCACCGTCAGCATCCCCTACCCCACCGTCATCACCGGCCTGCCCTCCGACGTGGGCATGAGCGCGGACATCCTGGGCGTCATCGACGACTTCATCGCCTCCGAGGTGAAGTACGGCTTCTCCGGTGCCCAGCTGGCCGTGGTGAAGGACGGCAAGATGGTGTACTCCAACGCCTGGGGCGCTGTCAACGGCTACAACCCCGACGGCACCCGGATCGAGGAGGGTGACGAGAACTACGTCCCCGTCACCACCGACACCCTGTACGACCTGGCGTCCAACACCAAAATGTACTCCGTCAACTACGCCCTGCAGTACATGCTCACCCAGGGCACTGACGTGTACGACATCTCCCTGGACGACCCCATCACCAAGTTCTTCCCCGAGTTCGACGACGAGGGCAAGACCATCTTCAAGGAGGGCACCTCCGAGGAGGACAAGGCCCAGATCCTCCAGTGGAAGTCTGAGCTGACCGTCCGTGACATCCTGATGCACCAGGCCGGCTTTGACCCCGACCCCCAGTACCACAACGACCAGTTCAACCAGGTCACCCAGAAGCCCGAGCAGGGTGTGGACAACCCCCTGTTCTCCCAGGACCGTGAGACCACCCTCACCAAGGTGCTGGCCTCTCCCCTGACCTATGAGCCCGGCACCAAGACCGTCTACTCCGACGTGGACTACATGCTGCTGTGCTTCATCATCGAGCAGGTCACCGGCATGGGTCTGGATCAGTTCCTGAAGGAGACCTTCTGGGACCCCATGGGCCTGACCCACATCACATACAACCCCCTGGACAACGGCTTTACCGCCGATGACTGTGCCGCCACCGAGCTCAACGGCAACACCCGCGACGGCGTTATCAGCTTCAAGAACGTCCGCACCGACACCGTTCAGGGCGAGGTCCACGACGAGAAGGCCTATTACGCCATGGGCGGCGTCTCCGGCCACGCGGGCATGTTCTCCAACGCCGAGGACCTGGCCAAGCTGGCCTCCGTCATGCTGACCGGCGGCTACGGCGGCAACCAGTTCTTCAGCAAGAACATCATGGACGAGTTCACCAAGCCCAAGAGCCTGAACTACCCCACCTGGGGCCTGGGCTGGTGGCGTCAGGCTGAGCTGGGCCGCAGCAGCTATTTCAGCATCCAGTCCTCCAACTCCACCATCGGCCACCAGGGCTGGACCGGCACCCTCACCGTCATTGACCCCGAGAACGACCTGGTTGTGGTGCTGCTGACCAACAAGAAGAACTCCCCCGTCATCGACCCCAATGTAGCTGCCAACGACTTCTACTCCGACAACATGGTCCTGGGCGCTCTGGGCTCCGTGGTGGGTCTGGTCTATGACTCCATGCGCTCCAGCGTGGACGCCGTGGACGCCGTGGCCCTCCAGATGGCCAACGACCGCATCCGCCTGATGACGAGCCACAAGAACGCCTATGACGAGGCCCCCCACATGAACGACTCCTTCGCTCTGGTGGACCTGCTGGTGACCATCGCCGAGCAGCGCAAGAGCGACGTCACCAAGGCCAACGCCCAGCTGGCCCTGAAGAACATCAACGACTTTGTGGAGATCTACGTGGCCAAGGAGGAGAACCTGGCCAACGCCGCCGCCTGGTCCGCCCAGCTCCAGCAGCGCATCGACGCCATCGTCACCGACGGCTCCGCCCCCGCCGCCCCCGACCTGACCGCCGTGCAGGTCTCCGCCGATCCCAATGCCACGGCGGGCACCCCCTTCGGCGGCGGAGACCAGAACTATGTGTTCCTGCCCCGCCCCTACTCTCCCACCGGCTCCACCTCCACTGTGTTCTACAACACCGGCACCTGGTTCGACGGCTATGAGGGCCAGGGCACCCTGTACATCAAGATGAGCAACAGCGCCCACGAGGTCCGCGGCGACCAGGGCATCCGCATCTTCGTCAACGGCGTGGAGGTGGACAACTCCAACCTGACCGGCCAGGACGGCATCTACTCCGTGGACGTGTCCGGCGTGGCCCGCAACGGCCGCAACAGCGTGGAGTTCTGCATCCCCAACATCAACGCCAACCGTACCTTCGCCGTGGCCGTCTACAACCCCACCGTGGTGGACAAGACCGATGATCCCGACGCCCTGGCCAATGCGGGCATCGACTCCAAGACCCTGGACATGATCGACTCCATCATCAGCAACGACGTTGCCAACGGCTTCACCTCCGCCCAGCTGGCCATCATCAAGGACGGTCAGATGGTCTACTCCAACGCCTGGGGCACCGTGAACGCCTACAACCCCGACGGCACCCCCAAGACCGACAGCCCCGCCGTCACCACCGACACCCTGTACGACCTGGCGTCCAACACCAAGATGTACGCCACCAACTACGCCATCCAGTACCTGGTGGCCCACAGCAAGAACTACAACAACTTCAGCATCAACGACCCCATCACCAAGTACTTCCCCGATTTCGTCAACAACACCATTGAGATCAAGTACGACACCGCCAACGGTACCGGCGCCCCCGACCTGGAGACCGCCAAGGCCTGGAAGGCTGAGCTGACCGTGGCCGACATTCTCCAGCACCAGGCCGGCTTTGCCCCCGACCCCCAGTTCTACAACGACAAGTTCAACCAGGTCACCCAGACGCCCGACCCCAATACCGACAACGTGCTCTACGCCATCGGCAAGGAGGCTGTGGCCGAGGCCATCTGCAAGGCTCCTCTGGTTTATGAGCCGGGTACCAAGACCGTGTACTCCGACGTGGACTACATGCTCCTGGGCCTCATCGTGGAGCAGGTCACCCGCAAGGACCTCAACACCTTCCTGAAGGAGACCTTCTGGCAGCCCATGGGTCTGGACCGCATCACCTACAACCCCCTGGACAACGGCTTTACCGCCGATGACTGTGCCGCCACCGAGCTCAACGGCAACAGCTTCGACGGCGCCATCGACTTCACCGGCAACCGTACCGGCACCATCCAGGGCCAGGTCCACGACGGGAAGGCCTGGTACGCCATGGGCGGCGTCTCCGGCCACGCGGGCCTGTTCGCCAACGCCGAGGATCTGGCCACTCTGGCCCAGATGATGCTCAATCCCAGCGGCTACGGCTCCAACCGCCTCTTCAGCACCAACGTGAACGAGTACTTCACCTCCCGCAAGAACTCCTCCGCCACCTGGGGCCAGGGCTGGTGGCGCCAGGCCGACTGCGGCCGTCCCTGGTACTTCGGCGTCCAGGCCTCCCGGAACACCATCGGCCACCAGGGCTGGACCGGCACCCTCACCGCCATTGACCCCGAGCAGGATCTGGTTGTGGTCTACCTGACCAACAAGATCAACTCCCCCGTCACCGACAACACCGTCAACGCCACCCAGTTTGACGGCAACTGGTACACCTCCTCCACCCTGGGCTTTGTGGCCAACATTCTCTATCAGGGTCTGAATGAGAACAGCTCCGCTTCTGACATCCAGCCCGCTCTGGACGCCCTCCTGGGCGACATGGCCATGGACAAGCTGCGTCTGGTGGCTGATGAAAACACCGACGATCCCACTCACCCCATCGTGCGCTCCGCTTACTCCATGGTGGACCTGGTGTTTGATGCAGCCGAGGCCCGCAGCACGGATGCAAACATTGCCTCCGCCCGCACCGTTCTCTCTCTGCTGGACACCACCCGTGATAAGGATATGATCTCCAGTCTGGAGTCCCGTCTCCACGACCTGGAGTATCCCTCCGTCAACCCCGATCCCGGCGAGGGCACCAAGCCCACCAAGCCCACCGAGCCCGAGTGGAAGAACCCCTACTCCGACGTGTCCGACAGCTACTGGGCCTATGACGCCATCCGCTTCGTCACCGAGAAGGAGTTGTTCCAGGGCGTCAGCGGCGGCGGCTTCGCCCCCGAGATGACCATGAGCCGCTCCATGCTGGCCACCGTGCTCTACCGTGCCGCCGGTTCCCCCGCCGTCACCACCTCCGCCGGCTTCACCGATGTGCCCGCCGGCAAGTGGTACAGCGACGCTGTGAACTGGGCCGCCTCCAAGGGCATTGTCAAGGGCGTTGGCGGCAACCGCTTCGCTCCCGACGACAACGTCTCCCGTGAGCAGATTGCCACCATCCTCTATCAGTACGTCCTCTCCACCGGCGAGACCGCCAAGGCCGACGCCTCCGTCCTGGCCGTCTACGGCGACAATGCCTCCGTCAGCTCCTGGGCTGCCGACGGCATGGCCTGGGCCGTGAAGGAGGGCATCATCACCGGTAAGCCCGGCAGCCTGCTGGCCCCCACCGACAGCGCCACCCGCGCCGAAGTGGCCACCATGCTCATGCGCTGCCTGAGCAAGTAATCCTTTCTTCCTTTTCCCTTCTGCTTGCGGAACGGGGAGGGCCGTATGGCCCTCCCCGTTCCGCGTTCTTTTAAAAATACAGTGAGACAGGGCAGCCTTTCAAACGGCCCTGTCTCGTTTTTCCATCTGTTCTGTCCAGATCAGAGCTTTCCGTAGCGGATTCCCGCCTCAATAAACGCCAGATAGTTCTGAATAAGCCGGGCACTGGGCTGGGCGCAGTAGGGACCGGCCGTGGGCGAGAGGATGAACCGTCCCGCCGCCTTGCCCTCCTCCATCACATCCCGCACCATCTGCCTGATCTCATCCTGGCTCCGTCGCTCCAGGTCGTCGTACTGGATGTTGCCGATGAGCACGGTGTGGGGTCCCAGAGCCGACCGCGCCTGGGTGATGGTACAGTCTCCCACCGGCGGCGCCTCGATGGTGTGCAGGCCGTCCGGCTCCACCTCTTTGAACCCCTCCAGCACCCGGGACAGGTTGCCGTGATAGTGGATAATGGCAATTTTCCCGTATTGGTGGATCAGGTCCACCACCCGTTTCAGATAGCGGCTGCTCAGGGTGTTGAACAACTTGGGGTCCACCATGGGCGGCCCGGCAAATTCCGCGCCCACAATGAAATAGGCGTCGGCGATGTCCAGCTCCAGATACCGCCGGTACACCTCCAGCACCCGCTCCGCCATCACATCCGTGAAGCGCAGCAGGCTGTCCAGGTCTGTGAGGGTCCAGATGCAGAAGTTCTCCGCACTGCACAGGTGGTACAGCGGCTCCAGCGGGTCCCCCAGGTCCATCATCAGCAGTCCCCGCTCTCCCAGCTCCTCCTTTTCACGCAGAAGGGTCTCTCTGTCGGGACAGGGCGGTATATAGGGAATTTCCGCGATTTTTTCCAGCATATTCGGATCATCCACATAGAATTTGATAGTGGTGTATCCGTTCTCCTGAGTCACGGACTTCTCAAAGGTCAGGTCCCGGTAGGTCACCCGGGTACCCGTCCTGCCCGGTCCGTCAATGGACGTACGGAGGATCTCCGGGTTGGCGTTGTAGCAGAAGCCCAAATCAGGCCGCCGCCGGTCCATGGTGTCACAGAAACGCTCAATGGCCGCCGTCACGGGCCGGTAGGCGGGGATGTTATAGATGTCGGCGTAGTACTCCAGCGGGTGATAGGGGGCCAGCAGCCAGATGGGCACGCGGTCGATCTCCTGCCCGTTCCACAGTCGGAGCAGCCGCTGTCTTGAGGTCAGTTCCATGTTCTCTCAGGTCCTTTCTCTGCTTCCGTTTCGAGCCGCGCCCCCAAAAAGGGGCGCGGCTCGTTTTGGTCTATGTCACTTGGCGTCTGCAAACCGCTGGAGCATGACCGCCGCCTCAGCCCGGGAGGCGGTGCCCTGGGGATTGAGCCTGCCGTCGGGCGTGCCGGTGAGGATGCCCTCCTCCACCGCCCACACCATGGCCTGGGCTGCCCAGTCGGACACAGCGGTGCTGTCGGCAAAGTCCAGCTGGCCCTCTGCCGCCGGGCTGCCTGCGTAACGGTACAGCATGGCCGCAATCTGCTCCCGGGTCACCACAGCGTCGGGGTTGGTGCCGTCGGACACGCCCTCGGCCACAGCCCAGGTCCGGGCCTTCTCGTACCAGCTCTCGCCGCCCTCGGTGTCCACGCCGTCCATCCGGGCCAGAATGGTCCACATGGTGGCACGGGTCACGGTGCTGAAGGGCTGGAACAGGTTTCCGCCGGTGCCCTGCATCAGTCCGTCCTCCACCATGGCGCTGACAGCTTCCTCATACCAGCTGCCCGCCTCCACGTCGTCAAAGCCGGTGGCGCTGCTGCCGTCGGGGGCAAAGACGGCCCGGATGGTCACGCTGCCCACGGGCTGCACAAAGCTCCAGCTGCCGTCCGCCCGCTCGGTCACCGCAACGGCCTTGCCGTTCTGGTCGGCCACCGTCAGCTGGGACAGCACATAGCCCTTCTCAGGCTCGGGGATAATGGTCACGGTCTGGCCCAGCATGGGGTAACGGGGCGAAATCGTAAGGGTGCCGTGCTCAGCCTGCTCGGTACGGACAGGATAGACAGGTGCTGCACCGCTGTCCCGGAGCACCAGGGCGGCCTCAGCCGCCGCCAGGTTCTCCGTCGCCAGGTCCACGGCGGACTGGCTGGCAAAGGGATCCTCCAGGACAGCTTTGGCCTGGTTCAGGCTGGTCTGGAGGGCTGCGAAGCTCTCCTCGGTGTAGTCCTGGGCGGCGTAGGCCGTGCAGCGCTCCACCAGCGCCTGAAGCGCCGCCTTGTCCGCCTGGGGCCGCTCCAGCTCATAGACCTTCAGGTCGTCCATCTGGGCGGTGGCGGCGTATACCCGGTAGCCCGCCTTGCCGCTGCCCTGACCCATGTCCAGGGCAGTCATGAGCACGCCGTCCAGGTAGAAATACACCATGCCGCCCATGTCCTCCACGCGGATCTCATAGACGTCGTTCCACTTGCCAGAGACCTGCTGGCTGAACAGATTGGAGGCTCTGCCGTCCTCCCAGCGGTAGACCTGGAAGGAGGGGTTGGACGCCCCCTTGCCCAGATCCAGACGGGCATGGCAGAAGTTCTTGTCGTCCTGATAGCGGAAGACAACACCGGCGCTGACGCCCGAATCCAGGGCGTCCTTGTTGACCATCTGCACAGTGCTGGACAGGGTGTAGGCGGTCCAGTTCTCATCGCCGGTGGTGATGATGGGGGCCTCACTGCCCTTGGTGTTGGTCACCTTGAGCACGCCGCCGGTCACCTCCACGGTGCCGCCGCTGCCGCTCTGGGTGTAGCGGCCCTCCACCGCCTGGGAGAAGTCGTCCTCCAGGAGCAGCGTACCCTCGCAGACCGTAAGCTCCACCCCACGGCTGGCCAGCACGGTCTCGCCGTCCAGAACGGAGACGGTGAAGGCATACCAGCCCTTTTCCACATCGCCGGTGAGGGTGACGGGCAGGTCAAAGGAGGCAGAACCGTCGGCGGGGACAGCAAAGGTCTGGCCGTCGAGGATAGTGATGCCCTCAGGCAGGTTCTCCACCACAACGGTGAGGGTCTTTTCGGCGTCAAAGGTGCTGGAGGCGGTGATGCTGACGGTGCCCTGGGTCTGGAAGGGGCTCAGGGTGAGGCTGCCGGTCTCCACGGCGGCCACGGCCACATCCTGGCTGCCCGGTTCCGCCGTCACAGCGGACACAGGAGCGGAATATTCCGAGATGATATCCCCGTTGAGGGCGGCCACAGAGAACCAGTAGGTCTTGCCGGTGTCCAAGCCATCAACGGTGAGCTGCTCCACGGCAGCACGGCGGATGGTGACGGTGCGGTCCAGATTGTCGGCGCTCTCGCCGTACTTCACCACATAGCCGGTGGCCTTCCAGGAGGGCTGGATGGTCAGGCTCACCGAAGTCTCGCCTCCGGCAGCGCCCTTGATTACGGGCACTTCCCTGGCCTGGTCGCCGGTCTCCACGGTGACGGCCACCTCCTGGCTCCAGGCGCTGGGTACGCCGCCGGTGACGCTGCGCAGGCGGTAATAGTAGGTCTGGCCACTCACCAGACCGGACACCTTCACGGAACCCTCGGTGTCAAAGGTCATGGACTGGGTGTAGTTCCCGCTCTGGGTGCCGTACTCCAGCTCGTAGGTGTCGTCGGCGCTCTTGACCGAGTAGCCCACGAAGAAAGCGCCGTCAATGGGCTCGGTGTGCCAGATAACGGGGGGCAGCACGGCGCCGTCGGTGGTGGTTGCGGTCTCCACAGCGGCGGACACGGGGCCGCTGCCGGCGCTGTTGGCCGCGGAAATGGTGACGGAATAGGTCTCGCCGGGGGTGAGCCCGGTGAAATCTGCATACCGGTTCAGTTTCGCCTCGGCGGTCTTGGTCACGCCGCCGCCGGTGAGGGTGACGGTGTAGCTCTCGGCGTTGTCCACGCCCTCAAACACCACCCGGACGCTGTCGCCGCCGGCGATGACAGCGGTAATCTCCGGGGTCTGGGCGGGAGCCTGGAGGTAATAGAAGGTCTGGGCAATCTCATAGCCCTGGGCGTCGATGACGGTGGCCCGGATGGCTCCCAGGCCGCCGGCAGGGATGCTGTCCACCACGGCGGCGGTCTGCCAGGTACTGCCGTCGGGCTCCATATCGGGGATGGACACTAGGGCGGAGTCCACCACATTGCCGGATGCGTCCAGGGCCTCCCACTTGAGAGCGGCGCCCCGGATGGGGTAGGAGGGCAGCTCCACGGTGCCGTCCCGGCTCTCCACAGCCAGGATGAGCAGGGCGCTGCCGCCCTCAGAGGTAGTGTCGCCGTTGGCGGTGATGGTCAGGCTCTTTACGGGAGAGGATGCCTTCTGAAGAATGTCAAAGCCAATCTTCTTGTCGCCCCACACGGTAGTGACGCCCCACACCCGGTTCTGTCCCAGAGGGGTACCGCTGTAGTTGGAGCGGTAGTCGTTGAGGGTCCAGATGGACGCGCCGAACACATAGTCCAGGTCGCCCCACTGGTTGAGGATGTTGGCGGGGTTGATAACCGCCTTGTCGGGGATCTCGGAGGTCTGGCCGTTGCCGTACTCGGAGACAAAGATGGCCTTGTCGGGGTAGATGCTGTGGATTTTCTGCACGTTGCCCCGGAATCCGCCGTAGTAGTTGCAGCAGATAAAGTCGGAGTAGTAGACCGAGTCGCCCTCAGGGGTGCTGGGCCGGTGGGCGGACAGGCTCACCTCGGTGACGTAACGGGTGGGGTCCAGCTCGGTCTTGATGTAGTTGGTCATATACTGGGCATAGTCCTTGACAATCTGCTGGTTGCCCGAGAGCTCATTGCCGATGGACCAGGCGAAGATGGAGGGGTGGTTGAAGTCCCGCTCGATCATCTCCTTGTACCACAGGGAGGTGCGGTAGGGGTATTCGCTGCCCGCCGGGTTTTTAACCTGGGCCACGCCTCCGCCGCCCCACAGGTTGCCCTCGCAGATGAGGAGGAAGCCCACCTGATCGCAGTAGTCCAACAGGTTCTCGCTCATGGGCACGTGGCTGAGCCGGGCGGCGTTCATGCCCATGCTCTTCATGTAGTCGATGTCCCGCATGATGACGTAATCGGGCTCGGTCTGGCCGTTGGTCCTGTCGTCCCACACCCGGTTGGCGCCGGTCAGGCGGACGGCCTCGCCGTTGAGGTAGAACTTGGTGTCCTTGATCTCAATCTTGCGGATGCCGATGTCGTCCTCGGCGGTGTGAAGGACGGTGTCGCCGTCCATGAGCCGGGTCCTGACGGTGTACAGGTTGGGGGTCTCAAAGTGCCACAGCTTCACGTCCTCCAGGGTGAGGACGGCGCTGTCAAACCGCTGGTCGGCCGCCTGGCCGGTGGGCTTGACGGTCACTTCGGTGGTCTGGGTGCCCACCAGCTCTCCGGTGGCTCTGTCGTACACGTCGCTGACCACGGTATAGGTCCGATCCGTGTCTGCCTGGTTGTTGATCTTATACTGGAAGGTGATGTCGGCAGTGCCATTCTCCAGATTCGGCTCAGAGACAATGTGCTGCCACTCCAGCTTGGAGGCGTTGTTTACCCGCAGCAGGGCGTCGCCCGAGATGCCGCCCCACTTCCACCATGCGCCGTAGGAGAACTCGTTGTTCACCTGGATGGCGATGGTGTTCTCGCCGCCGTAGTTCAGGTAATCGTCCACCCGGAACTCAAAGGTGGTGTAGCCGCCGTCATGGCTGCCCACCTCACGGCCGTTGATCCAGATTCGGCTGTCGTGGTACACGGCGGTCAGGTTCAGATAGGCGGGATAGCCCTCATACTCAGCGGGCATGTCAAAGGTACGGCCGTACCAGCCGGTGCCCTTGTAGTTGGCGTAGTCGTTCTCCAGGTCCCAGTTGCCGGGCACGGGCAGGCTGCCCCAGCCCTCCGTATTCTCCAGGGTGTACCACCCCTGGGCCTGGCCCACGTCGTCTGGGTCAGCGGCAAAGCTCCACAGGCCGTTGAGGGACAGCTCCACCTGGCCCTCGCTGCTCTCCAGCGCAGGCAGGGTGTTCAGGTCCTTCTCGGTGCAGAAGGAGAGGGTGAGCTTTTCGCCCACGGTGTTGCCCATCACGTCGGCCACAGCAGCGGCCACCACAGCCGTATAGACGCTGTCGGCCGTCATGGGAACCTCAGGGGTGAGGAGCACGGTGCGGCCATCGGGGTCGTCCGGGTCCAGGGCTGCGGAGGCGGCCACAGCCTGGCCGTCCTGCTCCAGGGTGACACCGGTGATGGTGGATTCATCCACAGGCGCGCCGAACACCACCCGCACAGGCCCCTCCACCGGCACCCGCACGTTCTGTTCCAGGACCGCCGTCAGGGGAGTGGGGGCCAGCTCCACCGCAAAGGCCTGGCTGACCACAGGCTGGGACACACCGTGTCCGCCGGCACTCACGCCGGTCACCTGGGCGGTATAGGAGCCGCTGGGCAGGTAGGTGGCGCAGGACCAGGCTACATCCGCCACCGGAGCGGTGATGGTTCGCACGGTCTCCTCACCGGACATGACGTTCACGGTGACAGAAGAGGCGCCCTCAGCGGTGCCGGTGATGGCCATGGGCATGGCGGTGACGGTCTCCTGGGGGACAGCCACAGTGACAACAGGGCCGCTCACCGTGCTCACCGCCAGGTCGTCGTACTGGACGGTACACTTTACCAGCCGGACGCCTGTCTGGCCGGGGACCTCCGGGACCTCATAGCCCCCGTCCACATAGGTAAAGAGCTTCTCTCCGCCGGCCAGGCAGGTGATGTAGGGGCCGTCGGCCTCCACCGCCAGCTCCACAGCCTCGCCTGCGGTCCAGCCGATCTCCGCGCTGGCACGGGAGGCCCAGCTGCCGCTGTCATTCTCCCACAGGGCTGCGTTGCCGTTGCCCTCCAGGCGGAAGTACCAGTAGGAGTCCTCCCCCATATACCGGAACACGATACCGGCGCAGGTGTGGGACGCACTGGTGATATTGACCTCAGCGGAGATGCGGTAGCTGTCCTCCTCCGGCAGCGTGGGGGAGAGCAGCAGGGCGCCCGAGCTGCTCTGGCTCTCGCCCTGTAGCACATGGTCCCCCTCCGTCTCCACCACGGAGTAGCTGTCCGTGTCGCCGGTCCAGCCGTCCAGGGAGCCATCCTCAAAGGTATAGGCTCCGTCGGGGGCCTCCTGGGACACCCGGAAGGTCCGCTGGGCGGAGGCGGTGGCGCCCTTCTCCCCCGTCGCGGTGACGGCGACGATGCAGCTTCCGGCGGTCAGGCCGGATACGGTGTGGGAAAAGCTGCCGTCCTCCTCCAGGGTCAGGGGGAGATCCTCCCCGCCGTTGACCTGAATCACCGCCGACAGGGCGTTCTCCGTGGTGCCGGAGACCACTGTCTCGGTGGTGCCCGCAGGCAGCAGAGCCCCTTCGGCAGGGGCGGTCAGCTCCACCGCCGGCGCGTTCTCCACCGGAGCGGGCAGGGCGCTGACGGTCAGGTCGTCAAAGCTGACCCCGCAGCCCCAGATGCGGAAGCCCACACCGGAGGCGGCTGTCTCCACATTATAATCGGGGTCGGTGTAGTCGATGACCTGGGTGCCGTCCACATAGCAGAGGATATGTCCCCCCTGCGCCGAGGCGGTGAGGGTATAGGTGGTCCCAGCCTCCCAGTCAAAGGGAGTCTCGGTCAGCTTGGACATGGAACCGCCGGAATTCTGATAGAGCTGGGCATCCTCGCCGTCCATGTTGCTGGCGTTGAGGCGGAAGTGGAAAAAGTCCTTCTCTCCGGCGGCACGGAAGAGCAGTCCGGCGCTGGAGCCGTCCTTCATGTCGACAGCGTCCACCGTCACCTTGGCGGAGACGATGTAGTCGCCCCCTGTCACGCCCTCAGGGGTGCTCAGGCACAGGGCGCCCCCGCCGTTCTCCGCCCGCAGCACGCCGTTTTCCACGGCGTAGCTCCCCGGGTTGGTCCAGGCGGCAATGGAAGCCGGGTCCTCAAACCCGTTCTGATATAGGGTCTCCCCTGTCTCCGGTCCGGCAGCAGCTGCCGGCACTCCGCCCAGCCAGGTGGCCGCCATGGCCATGGCCAACAGAGCGCTGAGCATGCGTTTCTTCCTTGTTGACATCCGTGTGCAGCTCCTTTCATTCTCCTGTTTCTGGAAGTTTTTCAGAATTTTCAGGGATTTTGGGTGCAAAAATCCCCCGGCAAAGGAGAATCCGCGTATTGACACACGTTTTCAGCCCCTGCCGGGGGACACAGGTCCGGTATTCAGCCCTTGACGGCGCCTGCCGTCAGGCCCTGGATGAAGTAGCGCTGGAGGAACACGAAGATGATGGTGACCGGGATGGCGGACACCACGGAGGCGGCCATCATGTAGCCCCAGTTGGTGGAGGCCTCGCCCAGGAAGGTCATGACCAGGCCGGAGGCCAGGGTACGCTTGGCGGTGTCGGTGACCAGGGTCATGGAGTACAGCAGGTCGTTCCAGCTCCACACAAAGCCGTAGATGGCGATGGAGATCATGCCGGGCACCGCCATGGGGAACACGATGCGGGTCATGATGCGCCAGTGGCCGGCGCCGTCAATCTTGGCGCTCTCAATGAGGGAGTCGGGGATGTTGTCAAAGTAGCTCTTCAGGGTCCAGGTGCCCACGGGGAGGGTGAACACCACGTAGCTGATGAGCAGGGCCCAGTAGCTGCCCAGCAGGCCCATTCTGTTCATCAGGTTGTAGATGGACAGCAGCAGGATGGCCTGGGGGAAGGCCTGGCTCATCATGAACATGCCCATGAAGAACTTGCGGCCCCGGTAGCGGAATTTGGAGAAGCTGTATCCGGCGAAGGCGCACACCACGGTGGCCATGAAGCTGGAGCCGAAGGAGACAATCAGGCTGTTGCGCAGGTAGCCCATGATCTTGGGGTCGGTGACGATGTGGATGATGTTGTCCAGGGTCAGGGGGCCGAGGAAGAAGTAGGTGCTGAAGGTCTCGGAGGAGGGCTTCAGAGCCGTGTTAATCAGCCACAGCAGGGGAAAGAACACGAAAAAGCCGATGATAATGGCGGAGATCCAGAAGAACGTCCGGAATGCCTTTGTCTTTTGAAACATTTTCTCTCCCCTCCTTTAATCGGACTCGTTGACCTTGCGCAGGTACACAAAGCTGAAGCAGGCCAGCAGCACCGCCCAGATGGTGCCCACGGTGGCCGCCTTGCCCATGTTCCAGTTCTTGAAGGCGGTGGTGTACACCTCGATGGACAGGGTAGTGGTGGCGCGGGCAGGGCCGCCCTGGGTCATGGTCCAGGGCAGGTCGAAGTGCTGCAGGTTGCCGATGAGACCCAGGATGAACACCAGGATGGCGGTCTGCTTCATGCCGGGCAGGATGACCTTCCAGAAGGTCTGCCAGTTGTTGGCGCCGTCGATGTGGGCGGCCTCCACCTGGTCCAGGGACACGCTCTGCAGTCCGCCCAGCAGGAAGGCCATGTACCAGGGCAGCATCTGCCAGGTGCGGGCGATGACCACGCACAGCAGTGCGGTGTTGGTCTGGCCCAGCCAAGGGATGCCGGTCTCCAGGATACCTAAAGCCTCCAGAATGCTGTTGAGGATGCCGTACTGGCCGTTGAAGATCCAGGTCCACAGGAAGCCGATGGCGGTGCCGGGGATGATCCAGTTGACCAGGGTGACGCCCCGGAGGAACTCAGCGCCCCGGAAGCCCTGGTTGAGGATGATGGCCCAGATGAGGCCCAGGGTGAAGGGCAGGATGGTGCTGCCCAGCACAAAGAGCAGAGTGGTGATCAGGGTCTTGACGAAGTACGGGTCCTTGAATACCTTGATGTAGTTGTCCAGCTGCACCCACTCGTAGTTGGGGGTGAGCATGGAGCGGTTGGTAAAGCTCATGAGGATGGCGTCCACAAAGGGGTAGAGGATGATGGCGGCGAACACGGCCAGGCCGGGGATAATCAGCAGCACGCCCACCTGACCGTTGGTGAGTCTGCCTCCGTTTTTCAGCTTATTCATGACAACCTCCCTGCGCCTGACGGCGCGCAACCAGAATGGCCCCTCTTGGAAGAAAGCCCGTCCCGCTCCGCTGCGGGCTTCAGAGGGTATGCCTGAAAAATCGGGACATCCCGGCCGGGTGTACCGGCTTTTCAGAGACACCCTCGGGCGGGTGGGGACGGCTGGACGGAAAAGAAGGCGGGTCCCCGGCCCCCTTTCGGCTGCCGGGGACCCGCGTTTGTTCACATGTAATTATAATGCCGGACGCTTACAGGGCCTCCAGGCGGGCGGCCATGTCGGACACGGCCTGCTCAGCGGTCTTCTGGCCCAGCAGGGCGTACTGCAGCTCCTCGGTGATGATGGTCTTGACCTCGTTGGCGTTGGCCATGCGGGCGGTCTCCTCCAGACGGGCGGTGGAGGTGGACTCCAGGAAGCCGTTGAGGTAGGCGTCGTTCTTCACCTCGTCCAGGGAAGCGGCGCTCTTGGTGACGGGAGGCATACCGTTGTTGGTGAAGTAGTCCATGGCGACCTCGTCGCTGACCAGGGTCTGGGCCAGCTCAGCGGCCTGCTCCTTGTACTCGGAGTCCTTGAACACCACCAGCATGTGGCCCCACATGGTGGACTGGGGCTGGTCGCCCTCATTGAGGACGGGGCGGTTCATGGCGGAGCACACGTTGACCACCTCATCGGGGTCCACGCCGTTGCTGACGGCCTGACCCTTGGCCAGGACGGCGTCATCATAGAAGGCAACCTTGCCCTGGGCAAAAAGCTGACGGGCCTCGCCGCGGCCGGTGTCCATGGCGATGTAGCCCTTCTCCATCAGGCTCTGATACCACTCCACACAGGCCACAGCGGCGTCGCTGTTGATGGCCACGGAGCCGTCCTCGTTGAAGATGGCGCCGCCGAAGGTCCACAGCCAGGGCATGAAGTCACCGGCGCAGGTGGCGTCCTTGGTGGACACGGCATAGGGCACCACGTCGGGGTTGGAGGCCTTGATGTCGGCCAGGCACTGCTCAAACTCGGCGATGGTCACAGGCACCTCGTCCCAGCCGGCAGCGGAGAGAATCTCGGGGTTGTAGACCATGGAGATGGAGGCCATGCTCCAGGGCATGCCCAGCTGCTGGCCGTCGATGTTGCCCACGTCCAGAGCGGACTGCTCAAAGGTCTCCTTCATGTAGTCCTCGCCCAGGATCTCGTTCCAATCGGCCAGAACGCCGGCCTGAGCCACGGTGTTGAAGATTCCGATATCCACCTGGGCCAGGTCCAGCTGCTCGCCGCCCTGGGTCCGGATGAGGAGCTGCTGGGCGGTGTCGGCCCAGGTCCAGCCCACCCAGGTGACGGTGTTGCCGGACTGCTGCTCATAAGTATCAATCATGCGCTGGAAGATGTCCTTGCTGGCCTCTTCCTCGCCGGACCAGCCGGCCCACACGATGTTCACACCCTCAGCGGAGGGTTCGGTGGCGGGAGCGCCGCTCTGGGAAGCGGAGGGCTGGCTTGCGCTGGGAGAGGTACCAGGGTCAGAAGCGGTGGGGCCGCAGCCGGCCAGGAGAGAAAGGGACAGGACGCCTGCGAGGGCAGCTGCAAGAAGTCTGCTTTTCTTCATGTTCATTCTTCCTTTCTGACAGTTGGTGGTTCTTCATTTCAAAAACAGCAGCATGGCTGTTGTTTCTCTCAGGAATAGGCCCGGATTTCAAAGACCGCGGCGCTCTGTCCGTCCCAGGTCCGGTCGGCCCACAGCCGCAGGCCGTCGGTTCTGGTGCCCTGGGGAAGTCTGGCCGTCAGCAGCCGCTGGCAGTTGTCCGTCCAGGTCTGCACGGTCTCCCAGCTGCCGTCGGGCAGCCGGACTGCCAGCCGCAGGTCCCGCAGAAGCTGACCCGGCATGGCGGTGCGTGGGGTGAACAGATGGCTCTCGTCCCAGTGGCGGGTCCGGCTGCTGGGCAGCTCCATGGACAGCTCCGGGTCCAGATAGATTCGGACCTCCCCCAGCGCCTCCGGCTCCTTCCACGTCAGGTCCAGCCAGGGCGCTTCGTCCTCCGGCGCCGCCCTCCACTGGTTAGGACCGCCCCAGGGCCGGTCGTAACCGCTGACCGCCTGTTCCGGCCCGTAGAGCCGTGCTCCGGCTCCGTTTCTGTACTCCGCCATGGGCTCATGGTAGGTGGGGCTGTCCCGCCGTCCGCACAGGAAACCGGTGCGGCCCGGTCTGCACAGCAGCAGCTCCGCCGCCGCCGGCTCAAAGACCAGGGTGCAGAAGTATCCGGCGCTGCCGGCGGGCAGGGTATATTCCAGGAGGTGCTCCCCCGGCTCCAGCTGCCACTCGGTCTCGCCCGCCTCACGGCCGGGACAGAACCGGCTGGGCAGCCGGGACAGATGGGCCGCCGCCCGCAGGGTAACCGCTTCCTGACAGCGGACGCTCAGTGCGATGGTCTCCCCCTCCAGAGCGGGGAAGGTGACAAATCCGCCCTGATCCAGAGGCTGGGTGCCGTCCTCCGCCCCGCAGCCGCCGGTGTGGACGCTGCTGGCCGAGGCGCTGGCCCTGGCGGCCAGATTGCCCGGGTCGGCGGAGACCGCGCCCGGGATAAACATATCCTCCCGCATCAGGGTCTCCCGGATGGCCGATATCTCCTCCGGCTTCAGCTCCTCCGGAGCCCGGCCGCTGCCGATGCAGGCGGCTGCCATGGTTCCGGCCGCCTGGCCGGAGAGGGCGCAGGTGTTCATGATCCGGCTGGACACGAAGGCATCCCGCTCGGTGCCGATGTCCCGGCCGGCCAGAATCAGGTTGGGCACCTGCCGGTTGTAGAGACAGCGGAGGGGCACCTGGTATACGTTCAGGGGAATCTGGATGCAGTTGTCCTCTCCCGCGTCGTGTATGCCTCCCGCCGGGTGGAAGTCCATATACCAGCCGCCGTAGAAGGCTCCATCGGGGAAGGTTCTGCCGCTGCGCAGGTCCTCCCCGCGGAGGAGATACTCCGTGTCCATCCGGCGGCTCTCCCGCTTGCCGGGCAGGCTGCCCAGCCACTCCAGGGTGTAGCAGTCGGCGTCAAACTTTCCGCTGTTCTTGATGTAGTTCCACACGCCCATCACCAGGCGCTTGAGCTCCAGGGTGATGTCCTGGGCGTCGCCGATGGTGTCCCGGATGCCGCCGTACTCAAACCACCAGCAGTCGCTGCCGCTGGACTGCTCGGTGATGACCCGTCCACCCCGGCCCAGAAGCTCCTCAATCTTCTCCATGCTGTAGGCGTAGTCGGGCGGGATGAAGGTGACCGGGTGGTCCTCCCTGCGTGTGTAGTAGAGAATGGAGCTGCCCTGAATATGTGCGCCCGGCCGCTGGGGTCCCTGTCCCGGCTCCACCAGGTGGTTGCCGATGTAGTAGGGAAGTCCTGCTCTGGCGGCCAGGGTGCCGTCTCCGGTGGCGTCGATGAAATAGTCGGCCAGGAAGCGCAGCCGCCGCTCGGTGCCCTGCTGGACACCCTCCACCCACACAATCCGGTTGCCCTCCATCCTCAGGTCAAAAAGCTCGGTGTTCAGGAAGAATTCCAGATTCTGCTGGCCCATGACCGCATCCAGCAGGGTCTCGCTCCAGAAGATGGGGTTGCCGTCCGGATTGCGGTAGAAGTTCTTCAGCTTCAGTCCGCCCCAGATGCCCATCTCCTCGGCAAACAGGTTTCCCGCACCGGTGGCGCCCCGGGTCCACACCCGGATTTCGCTGCTGGAGTTGCCGCCCAGCACCGGGCGATTCCCCACCAGCACGGTATCAATCCCCAGGCGGGCTGCCGCCAGCGCGGCGCAGATTCCGGCCGGGCCGCCGCCGGCCACCACCAGACGCTTTCTGATCTCCTGCATACGCTCCCACCTTACTTTTATTCAGCAGAATTTATCCTGAAAATTCTGCACAAAAACAGTGCAGGTTTTTTCAGTCATTCCTTTGCACACAGTTCAGTTGTCGACTTTGTCCACATTTTTAACAATTTTGTCCGCTCTGTTTCGGACTTTTTTCCTGTTTCGCCTTAATCATAGCAGGCAACACGCCAGTGTGCAATGATTATTCTATACAACTTCTGGACTATTCTGCTCTATATATTGACTTCATGACGGGATTGTCCTATGATGAAACTGGACAAATCGGTAGTCTGTGAGGTGGCATTTATGAGCACTTCATACAAATCAGTCAACGCCTATCTCCGCTTCCTGCGGGACAGGATGGGGCTGCATATCTGTATCAAGGACTTCTGCGGCTTTATCCCCATCAACAAGGAGCTGGACGAGGCGCTACGGCCATTCCTCGCCCACACCAACCCTTTCTGCATGTATATCAAGTCGGATCAGGACCACTACCGGGACTGTCTGTCCATGATCCGGCTGATGTACAACAAGTGCGGCAGGACCCCGGGGACCTACTTCGGCATGTGCCATGCCGGTCTGGGGGAGTACGTGGTGCCCATCCGCAGCGACGGCACCCTGCTGGGCTCCATCAATGCGGGATTTTTCCAGTTTGATGAGGGGAGAAGCATTGTCCGTATCCGCCGTACCTGTGCCCGGCACACTCCGCTGGACGGCGAGGAGGCCCTGCGGCTGTACCGCTCCTGTATCCGCACGCCGGAAGGCGTGGCCGGAGCGGACATTCTGCCCGGACTGGAACTGCTGGCCGACTTCCTGGGCCAGACCTACCGGATGCTCCGCCCCACCCACAACACCCCCAGCCAGTCCCGCCGCTATCACAATTCCAGCGAGGACACAATCCTCACCCACGCCATCGAGTACATCCGTCTCAACGCCAGCGGCCACATCACCATGGCGGATCTGTCCCGCTTCTGCCACTGCAGCGAGTCCTATCTGAGCCGGATTTTTAAGCGCCGCACCGGCATCAACATCAATGTGTACGTCAACAAGGTGCGCATTGAGCTGGCCAAAAACCATCTGCTCCTCTCCAGCGAGAACATCGCGGAGATTGCCGCCGGCGTGGGCTTCAACGACCCCAACTACTTCTCCCGGGTGTTCACCAACATCATCGGCATCTCCCCCACCGAGTTCCGCCGCCGGTTCCAGGGGCAGCTGCCCAGCAACCCGGAGACTGAGCCCCAGGAACCCGTCCTGCCCCAGCCCCGCCGGGAGTTTGTGGGACACCGCATCCCGCCTCCGTAAAAGGGAAAGCGCCGCGGAACCGGCTTTCCGGTTCCGCGGCGCTTGTATGTTCAGCAGTATTTGTCCCGCTTGGCCCTAATCTGGCCGGCCAGAGGGACGATGGCGTGGTACTCCGCCTGATGCTTCTCAATGCACGCCCGGGCGGCCTCCACCGCCTCGGGCTCCAGCAGCAGGGACATGCCGCAGGACAGCTCCCCCTGAATGGACCGGGGCGCAGGGGCGATGCGGTTGGGGATGTTCTCCCCGTCCAGCAGGTCGTGGAGGTGCAGGCCCTGCTCATAGTTGGCAAAGAGAATGTAGTACCGGACGTGTTCCTCAGCCATTGAGCAGCTCGATGAAGGCGCCAATGCGGGTGCGCAGCTGCTCGGCATCGGTGTCGGCGTAGTCGGTCTCCAGGCTGAGCACCGGCACCCCGGCCTCCTTCAGGGCACGGGTCACGGAGTACTTCTCGGTGTCGTACAGGCAGCAGAACTTCAGGTTGCAGTCGATGACGCCGTCCACCTTGTACTCCTTCACCAGGCGCAGAATGTCGTCGATACGGCCGGTGTTGGGGGTGAAGCAGGCGCAGTTGGTCTTCATGTACCGCTGGGACAGAGCCATGAACTGTTCATCCAGGGTGGTCTTGGTCTCGTCCACCAGGTTCTCGAAGTACCGGGTGCCGGTGCACATCTCCTCGCAGACCACGGCGCCGCCGCTGGTCTCGATGATGTTGTGCAGCTTCCAGTTGGGCACCGCCAGAGGCGTACCGGTGATGAGGATGCGCTTGGTCCCTGCGGGCACCACGCTCACTCCGTCTTTAATGCGCTGCTCCAGCTCGTCGGCCAGCCGGTTGCACATCTGGGCGCAGCGGACCGGGTCGTCAAAGAAGGAAATCTGGGTCATCAGCAGGGCGTCACGGCCGGAGATGGGCAGGCACTCCGACTTGCGGCACTCGTACACCCGGGCCAGGGCCTTTCGCTTCTCATTGATGATGTGGATGGCCTCGCCCAGCTTCTCGGGGGTGATGGTGTTGCCGGTGAACTCCTCCAGCATTTTGGCAAAGTCCGCAATCTCCTCCTTCCACTTGAGGATGTCCTTTTCCCGCTTCATCTGGGGCACGTCCATGATGTACATGGGCACGTCCTCGCCCAGAATCTCATATGCCTTTTTCTTGCCGTCGCAGGTGGTCTCGCCCACGTACATGTCGGCGATGCGGAAGAAGGGGCAGGTCTTGCCCAGACGGGCGCCCACGGAGGCCTTCACCAGGGGGCAGGTGCTCTTGGGGAGCACGGCCTCGCCGTCGGGCACCCAGAACTGGGAGCCGCCGCACAGACCGGTAAAGATGCCGTCGGCGGCGATGATCACCTCGTCGGGCACATAGACGCAGAAGGTGCCGAACACCTTACGGCCCTGCTTCTGGGCCTCAATGAGCTCGGCAGGGCGGATGCCGTGGACCTCGGAGATGACCAGATCCCAGAAATCCATGGCCTTGGGCCGGTTCTCCTGGGACAGGAACACGTCTCCCACCGCCGTGGGCAGCACCTGGCACAGCAGGTCGTGATTTTCCAGGTCCATCCCCAGGTCTTTCCACATCTGAACATAGTCGGACATTTGCAATTCCCTCCATTGTTTGTTTCGGGCCCCAATGCGCCCGCCGCTTCGGTTTTTGTTCAGTATACCGAATTTGTCCTCTGGTGTGAAATTGCAATTTGATATGATCCACAGTCTGTTATCAGGTTTTTCTATCACTCGAAAGCGGGGAGGACCGGTCCGGTCCTCCCCGCTCATTCCTATTTATTCTCCCAGCTTCTCCACCTGCCGGACGGTGAGCACCTCGTCCCGGACGGAGAAACGGACGTTCAGCCCGGCAAACTCCATGCCGTACACCCGCTCGGGATCCTGCTGGTAGGCAGGACGGGGGTCGTGGGCCAGCACGCCGGTGAGGGCGGCCAGCTTGTCCGGCGGCACCAGCGCCTGGAGCTCCGGCGGGAAGTCCACCTCCAGCACCTTGCCGCCATCGTGGCCGGCAAAGCCGCCGGAGGCCTCCGGATGGCTGTCGGCGTAGGGCAGGTAGGGCTTGATGTCAAAGATGGGGGTGCCGTCCATCAGGTCGGCTCCCGCCACCCGCAGGATGTAGCCGTACTCCGGGTGATGCTCCACCCCCAGCAGCTTCACCGACGAGAGCCCGATGGGGTTGGGCCGGAAGGGGGAGCGGGTGGCGAACACCCCCATGCGGGTGTTTCCCCCCAGTCGGGGCGGCCGCACCGTGGGCGACCAGCTCTCCCGCACCGCCTTGTGGAATCCCCAGATGAGCCACAGGTGGCTGAAGTCCTCAATGCCCCGCAGGGCGTCCTCCCGGCGGTACTCCGGCTCAAACACCACCGCAGACTCCAGCTCCTCCACCAGTCCGCTCTGGCGCGGAATCCCGAATTTGCCAGAAAAATCGCTGTGAATCCGGGCAATTACCTTCAGTTCCGGCACTTCTTTTTCCTTCATGGCGGCTCCTCTCCGGCCCCGGTCCCTGCGGCTCCGGCGGCCTCCGGCGTTGTAGTTCAGGCCCCATTATAGCATATCCCCCACCGCCCTGAAACCCCTCGGAGAACAGGGTTTTTGGACATTTGGGCATTTTGTACAAAAATTAACAATCTATTTTCTCTGCCCGTTTTTCACTTTCCACTTGTGTCCGGCCTGCAAATCGATTATGATTCTCTTAGGCTAAAAAATAGTTTTCCCTAAAAAATTTTTGTTTTGTGAGGCGATGTGTAATGGCACAGAACACGGAAAACCGTGCCGACCTGGTGTTCTCCTACCAGGGTATGCCCCCTGCTGGACAGCTGATTCCTCTGGGTCTCCAGCACGTTGTGGCCGCTGTGGTTGGCGTTATCACCCCTGCCATGATTGTGTCGGGCACCTGCGGGCTCTCCGCTGAGGAGAAGACCCTGCTGATTCAGGTGTCCCTGGTGGTTACCGCGCTGGCTACCCTGCTGCAGCTCTTCCCCATCTTCGGCCGTATCGGCGCCCGACTGCCCGTCATCATGGGTATCAGCTTCGCCTACGTCCCCACCCTCCAGGCCATCGGAGCCGACTTCGGTCTGCCGGCCATCTTGGGCGCAGAGTTGGTGGGCGGTTTTGTTGCCATTCTCTTCGGCATCTTCGTCCGCCCCATCCGTAAGCTCTTCCCGCCCCTGGTCACCGGCACCGTTATCTTCACCATCGGCCTGTCCCTGTATCCCACCGCCGTGCAGTACATGGCCGGCGGTGATGCTACCAGCGAGTGGTTCGGCGGCGTGCGCAGCTGGGTGGTGGCCCTCATCACCTTCGCCATCGTCATCTTCCTGCAGAACTACACCAAGGGCATCTGGAAGCTGGGCGCCCTCCTCTTCGGTATGATTGTGGGCTACATCGTGGCCTTCCTCTTCGGCATCGTGGACCTGTCCTCTGTGGCCTCCGCCTCCTGGTTCGCCCTGCCCAAGTTCATGCCCTTTGAGATCAAGTTCGAGCCCGCCGCCATCGCCTCCCTGGCCATCGTGTACGTGGTCAACTCGGTGCAGACCATCGGCGACCTGTCCTCCACCACCATGGGCGGTATGGACCGGATGCCCACCGACAAGGAGCTCTCCGGCGGCATCATCGGCCAGGGCATCATGAGCGTGCTGGGCGCCTTCTTCGGCGGCCTGCCCGTGGCCTCCTACAGCCAGAACGTGGGCATCGTCACCGTCAACAAGGTCATCAACCGGGCGGTGTTCGCCCTGGCCGCCCTCATCATGCTGGTGGCCGGCTTCATCCCCAAGTTCGCCTCCATCCTCTCCACCATTCCCCAGTGCGTGGTGGGCGGCGCCACCATCTCCGTGTTCGCCACCATCACCATGACCGGTATCCGCATGATTACCGACGGCGGCTTTACCCCCCGCAAGAGCACTGTGGTGGGTCTGTCCGTGGCTCTGGGCGTTGGTATCACCCAGGTGTCCGGCTGCCTGTCCGGCAACGGCTTCCCCGACTGGGTCCACACCGTGTTCGGCTCCTCCTCCGTGGTTGTGGCCACTCTGATGGCCATCCTGCTCAACCTGATTCTCCCCAAGGAGAAGGCCCCCGCCGAGACCGCCGCGAAGTAATTCCATACAACACAAACCGCCCCGGAGCAACTGCTCCGGGGCGGTTTTTTTATTTTTATTCCGTTGTAAAGTCCCAGTCCGCCGGGTCGCTGGAGTAGGTCAGGCCGTCGGCAAAGTTGGCAAACTCCTCCTCCGGGTCGTAGACCACCGGGGTGCCGCACACCACCCACTGCCGACCGTACTCGTCGGTGACCAGAGCGGCCATGCAGTAGGCATACCCGGGCTCCAGGGCGATGGTCTCCGGGCCTTCAAAAAACCAGGCGTTCTCCCAGTTCCCCTGGTAGCTCTCCGGCTGCTCACAGCGGGTATACCGGGCCACCAGCTTCTGGTCCCGGAACAATCCCACCTGAATGTCCGCTACCTTGGCACACGGGCCGCTTGTAAACGCCTCGTCCACCGTGAGGAAGGTGTACCGGCCACGGCGGAGCACGCCGCCGCTCTCAGTGCTGCCCCACAGCTCGGAGCCGTCACAGCTCACATAGGGATAGGTGTCGGACAGGAGGTAGGTGAATACGTCCAGCATCTGGGTCTCCCGCCGCTCTCCGTTCACAAAGACCACAGAGAGGGTGATGGAGTCGGTGAGGGGCACGGTAATCTCTGCCGAGAAGGACTGACCCTCCCCCAGAACCCCGAGAAACTCCAGGGGACCGTCCCCGCAGTCAGCCAGAAAGACGGCTTCCATGCCCTCCACATAGGTCTTGGGCACCGCCTCCAGGGCAAAGGATGCGGTACCTTCCTCCAGATCGGAGGAGAGATATTCCGCACTGTAGCTGGCGGTCAGCTGGTTCTGGGCCTTGAGAATCTCCTCCACCCGGCTGGTGATGGAGCCAATCTGGCTGTCCACATTGTAGGACACGTTGGAGATGGCGTTTTGCAGGTTGCCGTAGTCCTGGCTCACCCGGTTCAGCTGGCTGAACAGGTTGAGAAAGAGGGCTGCCGCCACCACTGCCGCTCCGCAGCCCACCAGCACCGGCCAGCGGCGCCGTTTGACGGGTGTCTGAGGCATCCGGGCCGTCTGGGCGGCCAGGTACCGGTCCGCAATCTCCTGGACCATTTTAATCTGGGCCTCGGTCAGCTCCGCTGGCTGTGTGTCCGTCTGGCCGGAGGGGTGCTCCTCCTCTCCCAGCAGCCAGCCCACCGGCACGGAGAAAATCCGGCTCAGCGCCACCAGCTTCTCCACCTCGGGCAGGCTGGCGTCCGACTCCCACTTATAGATGGCCTGCCGGGACACCCCCAGCTTATCTCCCAGCCCCTCCTGAGAGAGGCCCAGCTCCTTTCGTTTGAGTGCAATGCGCTGTCCCACTGTCATGGCGAGCGCCTCCTTTCCGCCTCCACCTTAGCACAGGGACAGGCCCAAAAACCACCAACTGAGAGGTGGATTTTTGTCAACCAGCGGTTTACATGGCCGGATTTGGGGGCTGTCCCCGCCTTGGGAGGTCAGGATTTGGCCTCGTCGATGTAGCTGTACAGGGTGTACTTGGAGATGCCGAAGAACTTGCACACCTTGTCTCCCGACTTGGTGATGAGGAAGGCGCCGGTATCGTTGAGGAACTGGACCGCCTTCACCTTGTCCTCCTTGGTCATCATGGCCACCGGCTTGCCCACCAGGGCCACGCTCTGGTCGATGAGCTCATCCAGCAGGTCGGCCACGTTGCGGGAGATCCGCTCCGGCTCCTGCTGGGGGGCGTCGGTGTTGGTGAACTTGTGGAGCTGGTCCTCCATGGCCAGCATGAGGGTGATGTCGTAGTTGACGCCGAAGATGCCGATGGCCTTGCCGTCGTCGTCCCGGAGATAGATGGTGCTGGACTTGAGAATCTTCCCGTCCTTGGTGCGGGTCAGATAGCTCAGGTGGTCCTCCAGATCCTCCCGGCCGCTGTGGAGCGCCTCCAGCACCACGTGAGAGGGTCCGTCCCCCACCTGCCGCCCGGTCACCTGGCCGTTCTCAATGGCCACGATGGAGCTGTCCGGGTCGTTGGAGTCCAGGTCGTGGACCACCACCTCGCAGTTGGGCCCGAATTGTCTGGCCAGGCCCTTGGCCAGCTGAAGCATAAACTGGAGCACAGATGCATCCATTCGATCTACCTTCTTTCCCTAGTGTCATCCCAGAAGCTCTTCCGCCATTTCCCACAATCCATGCCCGGGATCAGCGTTTAATAAACATCATTTTAACATAAACCGCTATAATTTCAAGAAAAATTGTTTGACCTAAAAATTTTTTAGTCACTCTGAAAAATCACCTTGAAATACAAGCAATGTTATGGTAGAATAGAGCCATCGAAGGACCTTTTCTGTATATAGTATACAAAATTTTATGAAGCAAGGCTGCAACGGAGTGCTGCGCGCACGGGCTGAATGGACATGAAATTCCCGCCCCGCCGCGCCGGGGCAGAGAAGGACTGCGTCCATTCCGCTGGAATGGACGCTTTTTGTTATGTAAAAACCGACCATACTCCCTTCGAAGTCTTACGTTTTTATACTCAAAAGGAGGAATTACCATGCTTCTGGTGGGAAACGGCAAACTGATTACCCGGGACAGCGCCCTGCCCTATCTGGCTGACGGCGCCGTGGTGCTGGACGGCGACGTGGTCAAGGAGGTAGGCGCCTTCGCCGACCTGAAGGCCAAATACCCGGATGCTGAATTTGTGGACGCCAAGGGCGGGGTCATCATGCCCGGCCTTATCAACGCCCACACCCATATCTACTCCGGCCTGGCCCGTGGTCTGGCCATTGACGGCAACAACCCCACCAACTTCCTGGAGGTTCTGGAGGGCATGTGGTGGAACATCGACCGCCACCTGACCCTGGACGGCACCAAGGCCTCCGCCTACGCCACCGTGCTGGACTGCATCCGGGACGGCGTGACCACCATCTTTGACCACCACGCCTCCTTCTGCGAGATTCCCGGCTCCCTGTTCGCCATCAAGGACGTGTGCCAGGAGCTGGGCATGCGTGCCTGCCTGTGCTACGAGGTCTCCGACCGGGACGGCGAGGAGAAGTGCGACCAGGCCATCCAGGAGAACGCCGACTTCGCCAAGTGGGCCAAGGAGGCCGACGACGACATGATCAAGGCCATGTTCGGCGGCCACGCCCTGTTTACCATGTCGGACAAGACCTTTGAGAAGATGGTCAAGGCCAATGACGGCATGACCGGCTTCCACATCCACGTGGCCGAGGGCATGAACGACGTGTACGACTCCCTGCGCAACTACGGCTGCCGCCCGGTGAACCGTCTCCTCAACCACGGCATTCTGGGCGACCGCACCATCCTGGGCCACTGCATCCACATCAACCCCGCCGAGATGGACATCATCAAGGAGACGGGCACCATGGTGGTCAACAACCCCGAGTCCAACATGGGCAACGCGGTTGGCTGCTCCCCGGTGCTCCAGATGATGGCCAAGGGCATCACCGTGGGCATGGGCACCGACGCCTACACCCACGACATGCTGGAGAGCCTGAAGGTGTTCCTCATCATCCAGCGGCACAACGCCTGCCTGCCCAACGTGGCCTGGTGTGAGGCCATGGACATGCTCTTCAAGAACAACGCCGCCATCGGCGCCAAGTACTTCAAGAAGCCTCTGGGCGTCCTCAAGCCCGGCGCCGCCGCCGACGTCATCGTCATGGACTACAAGCCCTTCACCCCCTTCTCTGACGAGAACATCGACGGCCACATGCTCTTCGGCATGATGGGCAAGAACTGCCGCACCACCATCATCAACGGCAAGGTGCTCTACAAGGACCGTGAGTTCGTGGGCATTGACGAGGACAAGATCAACGCCTGGACCATGGAGCAGTCCAAGAAGCTGTGGGGCGAGCTGAACCACCGCACCTACTAATTCCCGGCCAAATCCGACAACAAACCGTAATCTGAACAGTTATAAATAACTGGAGGTTTTCACTATGAGCGATATTATGCGCCCCATTCCCTTTGCCCAGCTGATGACCTGGGTGCTGGAGGAGTACCAGAAGCAGGGCAGCGTGTTCGGCGTGTCCAAGCTGGTGCGCCACGAGAACGGCCAGGCTCTGCCCATCTTTGAGGAGAAAATCGAGTCCCCCTACGGCCCCGCTGCCGGCCCCCACACCCAGCTGGCCCAGAACATCATCGCCGCCTACGCCGCCGGCTGCCGCTTCTTCGAGCTGAAGACCGTCCAGGTCATGGACGGTGAGGAGCTGAGCAAGTGCGTGCCCAAGCCCTGCATCACCGCTGAGGATGAGTGCTACAACTGCGAGTGGTCCACCGAGCTGACCGTGCCCCAGGCCTACGCCGAGTACGTCAAGGCCTGGTTCGCCTGCAAGCTGATGGCCAAGGAGCTGGGTCTGGGCGACCCCGACGCCTTTGTGTTCAACATGTCCGTGGGCTACGACCTGGAGGGCATCAAGAGCGAGAAGGTGGACGCCTACATCGAGGGCATGAAGGACGCCTCCGGCTCCGCCGTGTGGGCTGAGTGCATGGACTGGGCCCTGGCCAACCTGGACAAGTTCCAGAAGGTGGACGAGGCCTACGTGAAGGCCATCTCCCCCGTGGTGTCCCGCTCCATCACCGAGTCTACCCTCCACGGCTGCCCCCCCGACGAGATTGAGCGCATTGCCACCTACCTCATCACCGAGAAGGGGCTTAACACCTACATCAAGTGCAACCCCACCCTGCTGGGCTACGAGTACGCCCGCAGCCGTCTGGACAGCCTGGGCTTTGACTACATCGTTTTTGACGACCACCACTTCGTGGAGGACCTCCAGTGGGCCGACGCGGTGCCCATGCTGCGCCGCCTCATCGCCCTGTGCCAGGAGCGCGGCCTGGAGTTCGGCGTCAAGCTGACCAACACCTTCCCCGTGGACGTGGCTGGCGGCGAGCTGCCCAGCCAGGAGATGTACATGTCCGGCCGCTCCCTGTTCCCCCTGACCATCGCCCTGGCCGCCCGCATCTCCAACGAGTTTGACGGCAAGCTGCGCATCTCCTACTCCGGCGGCGCCGACTACACCAACATCAAGGATCTGTTCGACGCCGGCATCTGGCCCATCACCATGGCCACCACCATCCTCAAGCCCGGCGGCTATCAGCGTCTGAGCCAGATCGGCGAGCTGCTGATGGACTGCGGCAGTGCCCCCTTCACCGGCGTGGACGTGGCCAAGGTCAACGCCCTGAGCGACAACGTGCCCGTCAATCCCCACTACCGCAAGCCCATCAAGCCCCTGCCCAACCGGAAGAACGGCAAGCAGGTGCCCCTGGTGGACTGCTTCGACGCGGGCTGCCGCACCGGCTGCCCCATCCACCAGGACATCCCCGCCTACCTGATGCGGGCCGGTGAGGGCAAGTACGCCGAGGCGCTGGAGATCATCCTCCGCCGCAACGCCCTGCCCTTCATCACCGGCACCATCTGCCCCCACCACTGCGGGGACAAGTGCATGCGCAACTACTACGAGGGCGCGGTGGATATCCGTGGCGTGAAGCTCAAGTGCGCCACCGAGGCCATGGCCGAGGTGCTGCCCACCCTGAAGAGCGCCGCTCCCCAGAGCGGCAAGAAGGTTGCCGTTGTGGGCGGCGGCCCCGCCGGTATCGCTGCCGCCTTCTTCCTGGCCCGTGAGGGCGTGGCTGTCACCGTCTTTGAGCGCAAGGAGTCCCTGGGCGGCATCGTCCGCCACGTGATCCCCGCCTTCCGTATCGGGGACGACGCCATCGACGGCGATATCGCTCTGGCCAAGGCCATGGGCGCCCAGTTCCAGACCGGCGTGGAGGTCACCTCCGCCCAGAGCCTGTTTGACCAGGGCTTTACCCATGTCATCTTCGCCACCGGCGCCTGGAAGCCGGGCAACGCCCATCTCCAGTACGGCGAGGCCATGAACGTCATCGCCTTCCTGGAGCAGGCCAAGAAGGCCCCCGACACCCTGAAGCTGGGCGCCAACGTGGTGGTGGTCGGCGGCGGCAACACCGCCATGGACGCCGCCCGTGCCGCCAAGCGCATCCCCGGCGTGGAGAACGTCCGGCTGGTGTACCGCCGCGACCAGCGGAACATGCCCGCCGATGAGGAAGAGCTCCACATGGCCATCGACGACGGCGTGGAGTTCATGGAGCTGCTCGCCCCCGTGGGTGTGAAGGACGGCGTGCTCACCTGCTCCGTCATGGAGCTGGGCGAGCGTGACGCCTCCGGCCGCCGCAGCCCGGTGGACACCGGCCGCACCGTTGAGGTTCCCGCCGACACCGTCATCACCGCCGTGGGTGAGCACGTGGACGACGCCCTGTTCGCCGCCAACGGCGTGGCTCTGGACAAGAAGGGCCGTCCCGTGGTCAACGAGACCATGGCTACCGGCGTGGCCAACGTGTACGCCGTGGGCGACGCCCGCCGCGGTCCCGCCACCGTGGTGGAGGCCATTGCCGACGCCACCGCCGCCGCTCAGGCCATTGCGGACATGAACCCCGACCTCTACGTGGACAAGAACGTCCACCCTGACTACAACAAGCCTCTCTCCAAGCATGGCGACATCCGCACCGAGACTTCCTGCCCCGACACCCGCTGCCTGGGCTGCTCCACCGTGTGCGAGACCTGCACCGAGGTCTGCCCCAACCGGGCCAACATCCACGTCACCGTGCCCGGCAAGCGGATGCGCCAGATTGTCCACGTGGACGGCATGTGCAACGAGTGCGGCAACTGCGCCATCTTCTGCCCCTACGAGAGCCGTCCCTACAAGGACAAGTTCACCCTGTTCTGGAGCCGCGAGGACTTCGACAACAGCACCAACGACGGCTGGCTGCCCCACGGCGGCAACTCCGGCGTGTGCACCGTCCGTCTGGGCGGCGCGGTGAAGGACTACGACGTCACCGACCCCGCCTGCGGTCTGTATGAGGACCTGCGGCAGCTGATTCTGGCCGTCCGCAAGGATTACGGCTATCTGGTAAAGTAAGACCGGAACAACAAGCGCGCAACCCAAACCAGGGGCTCTGGGCGTCCGTGCCCAGAGCCCCTGTTACAGGTGCCGTTTCCAATCCCGGGCAAAAATGAGAAAATGAGGCGAGACATCATGTCAAAAACAGAGACCTGCAAGCGTTACCTCATGTTCCTGGTGGGTGTGCTGGTGTGTGCCACCGGCATCTCCTTCATCACCCGGGCGGGACTGGGCACCTCTCCCATCTCCTCCACTCCCTTCGTGCTCAGCCTGATTACGCCCCCTGTCACCGTAGCGGGACACACGGTGACCATCACCATGGGGGTGTACACCTTCGCATTCAACATGCTCTTTCTGGTGGGCGAGGCGCTGCTGGTACGGCGCTTCACCTGGAAGCAGGCCCTCCAGATCCCCGCCACCATCTTCTTCAGCCTGTGCATGGATGAGGCTCTCTCCCTCATTCCATCCCAGTACGGCGGCCCCTATCCCATGAGCGTGCTCTACCTGGCCATCGGCTGCGTGGTCATGTCTCTGGGCATCACCCTGGAGGTGCTGGCCGACGTGATCATGCTCCCCGGCGAGGCCTTCGTCCGGGCCCTGAGCCGGAAGAGCAGGGGCCAGTTCGGCAACGTGAAGGTCATCTTCGACAGCTCCCTCACGGTCATTGCCGCCATCATCGCCCTCTTCGCCTTCCACAAGCTCAACGGCGTCCGGGAGGGCACCGTCATCTCCGCCCTGCTGGTGGGCCAGCTGGTGAAGCTCTTCACCAAAAAGCTGTCCTTCCTGAAAAAGCTGTTCGGGGAAAAACAGAGCGCATAACGATGCAAAAAGCACCGGGGCCGCTGCAAATGCAGCGGCCCCGGTGCTTTATTGGGTTCAGCCGGTAAAAGCGCCGGCATACACCCAGTCATCTTCCTGCTTCTCCAGCGTGATGCTGAGATACCAGCCGTACCAGCCAGTGTAAGGCGCCTCCGTAATCTCCCAGAGGCCGGCCCCCACATCGTAGGGAGACGGATCCGGGTTCTCCTGCTTGAGCGCCATATTTCTGGCAAAGCTGAAGTGATCATCCTCCCCCTGCACGGTGTCGTAGCGCCCGCTCTCATAGACCTCTGTGCGGTACACCTGAATATCCTGCACAGCAAACATGCTGTCCGGCTCCAGGTTTCGGATATTTTCGGCCACCAACTGGCTCCAGGCCCAAGCGACCAGGGCAAAATCCTGATGGGCCGGGTCATCGTCTGACGGCGGAATGTCATACAGTCCCCGCATTTCCTCCAGCGTCTCCGCCGTGAGAACCGGACGCACCGCCCTCTGAAATTCAGCCATATCATACCAGGTTCTTGCGTCTGTTCCCACATCGTACTCCTGGCCGTCGGACTGGGCGTAGTACCAGATATCCCTGCCGCCGGTGCGCCAGCGGACCAGGCCGCTGTCCTGGTAGAACTTCATGTAGTCCCCGTCATCGCCGATAGCGGGCTGGCTGACGGCGTCGGCCGGTTCGCTGGCCGTGCTGAGGTATATGGCCGCGTCACATTCCGGCTCCTCTGCCGGGGCGTCCACATAGCTCCAGTCCAGCCATTCCAGCCAGCCGGAGGTGATGCCATACTCCGGGCGGGCCACGACAGCCTTGCGTGTAGTCTCGCCGCCGCTGTGCCGCTCCAGTGTCAGAACAACGGTATTGCCCTCCGCCAGAATCTCATCCAATGCCTGCACGATGGCCGTGGAGGCGGCAGGACGGGTGCCGGTCTCCCGACTTCCGCCCCGGTCGGCCAGGTATTCATCGCCCATCCGGTAGGTATAGGCGACACCGGTTTCCGGCTGGCCGGTGGGAGCGTCCTCATCAAAAAATTCCTCCATATCCTCTTTCAAAAAGGTCTGCTCCACAAAGCTGCTCAGGACCCAGTAGTCCTCCAGGTCGGCCCAGGGGCTGCCGGTGCTGCCCGTCTCGTCGGCCTGTGCCTGGCACTGGGCGTAGAACTCCTCAGCGGGCAAATCGGTGTCGGGCAGGACAAAGTGCCGCTCTCCCTTGTCGTCGTACCACCGCTCCACGCACCAGATGCCTCCCTCGCCCTGGGTCACAGGCTGGGCCAGGACGATGGTATAGGTTCTTGCGGTGCTCTCGTCAAATTCCGAGCCGTCGGTGGGAGCGTCTGGGTAGTAGGTCACGTCCCGGTGGATGCCGGTATAGCTGAAATCATCCACCAGCACGGCGGAGTTGTCCGGCTCTGTTCCCTCCGTGGGGGACAGGCTGGGGCTCGGAGTCTCTCCGGTAGGGGAGGGCTCGGGGGTCTCCTGGGACTGTGCGCCGGTGAAGGTGCACCCCACCGCCACCGCCACAACGGTCAGCGCAATCACCAACACCCCCGCAGCCCGCTTGGGCTTCTTTGCGATGAGGGCGATCCGCTCCCGCAGCCCTCTTGCTCCCGAGGACATGGTGGTGGCTGTCCGCAGCAGCTCGGTGGGGTTGGAGCCGGTGGTCACCAGGGACAGCAGGGTGCGGCCGTAGGCCGTCCGCTCCCCCTCACCCAGCAGCCGGATGGCCCCCTCGTCGCAGGACAGCTCACAGTCCCGCCGGGACAGGGCCGCCGCCAGCCACACCAGGGGATTGAACCAGTAAATGGCCAGGCAGAGGCACCGAATCAAGGCCCAGAACTGGTCGCCCTGTCGGCGGTGGGTCAGCTCGTGGGCCAGGATATGCTTTAGTCCGGGCCCCTCGGTGGGACAGTCCGGGGTCAGGTAGATACCGGGCCGCACCAGTCCGGACAGGCAGGGTGACGGCGCACCGGCGGACACATACACCGGCAGGGGGCAGTCCACACCGGCCAGAGGCCGGGCAGAGCGCACCAGCCTGCGCCGGAACACCAGATTGCTCACCAGGAACCAGCAGCCCACCACGACCGCGCCCGCCAGCCACACCCAGCGGAGGACCGCGCCCAAGTCAACACCCGGCTCCGTGGGCTGAATGGGGGCTGTATCCCCGGTCTGGGGCTGGGACGGCGCATTTACCGTGCCGGTCTGGGGCGTGGCGTTCCCTCCGGTGACGTTCTGAATCTGCCCTGTCCCGGCGGGGAACTGCTGCTCTGTACGGTTGATATAGATGGTCTCCGTCACCGGCTCCACCGCGTTCATCACGCTCACCGGGCTGCTGACAAAGCTCACCGGCACCAGCAGCCGGATTGCCACCAGCAGCCACAGGGCGTACTGTACCCGCTGGCTGATTTTTCCCCGCAGCACCAGCCGCAGCAGGGCGATGACCACGATGAGCACAGACGAGGTCACCAGAATTTCCGTCATGTCTGCTCCTCCTCTCCCTGGTCCAACAGGGCCTGAAGCTCCTTCAGCTCCTCCTTGGAGATACGGCGGTTTTGCAGCAGGGTGCTCACCATGAGGCCCACGCTGCCGTGGTACACCCTTGAGAGCAGGGACTCGGTCTCGGCCACGGCGGCCTCCTCCCTGGCGATGGCCGGGTAGAACACCTTGGCCCGTCCCTCCTGCTCCGCCCGGATGAGGCCCTTGTCCTCCATCCGGCGCACCACTGTGGACACGGTGCTCTTGGCCCATCCGGCGCTCTCACCCAGGGCACGCACCAGCTCCATCAGGGTGGCCGGTGCCTTCCAGAGCTCCTCCATCACCCGCCACTCTCCGGCGGACAGATTCACCCGCTCCATATGCCTTCCTCCTTTTGGTCTACTCTTGTAAACCTAATGTATCACATCGGTCTACACATGTCAACTATCCATAAAATAAAAACCGCGCTCCGGCAGAAGTTCTGCCGGAACGCGGTCGATTATCAGCTTCTCTGCTTGCGCAGCAGGCGGATGTCCTCCCCGAAGAAGGGGAGCACCCGGTATTCTCCCTCCAGCCGGGAGGCAATCTGTGGGGCGTACCGCCGCCGCACGTCCTCCATGGACAGGTTGGAGGAGATGACGGTCCGCCGGTCGGCGGTGAGGCGGCTGTTGATGAGGGTGTACAGGGCGGACTGGACAAAGGGAGTGGTCATCTCGCTGCCCAGGTCGTCCAGAATCAGCAGGTCGCAGGACAGGTAGCGCCGGGTCTCGTCCCGGGCCTCCCGGGTGTCGTCTGCGTCCCGTGAGAACTTCTTGTCCTCAAACCGGGAGAAAATGTTCACCGCCGTGTCGTACACCACGGAGAACCCGTTCTCCGACACGGTGCGGGCGATGCAGGCGGACAGGAAGGTCTTGCCCAGCCCGGGCGCGCCGGACAGGAACAGGTTGTTGAAGTAGAAGCGGCCGAACTTCTGGGCGTAGTTGAGGCAGATCTCGTAGACCATCTCCATGTTCTCCCGTGGGGAAATGCCGCTGCCCCGCCAGGGAGACGGGGAGTACACGTCCAGGGAGAAGGTGTCGAAGGACTGCTCCCCCAGGTCCAGCAGCTTGGACAGCTCCTTGATCTGCTCCTGGGCGCACAGGTTCTTCAGGCACTGGCACATCACCGCCCCACGCCAGCCGGTGTCGTTGCACTTGGGGCAGGCGGGCTTGTCGTCCAGGGCGTCGGCGGGGTAGCCGTGGGCCACCAGCAGTTCGGCCCGCTCGGCCTGGAGGTCCAGATTTTTGTCCCGGATCACCCCGATGGCGGGCACCGGGTCGTTGCCCTGCCGGAGGGAGGCGGCGATGATGTCCACAATGGTGCGGCGCAGCTGCCGGTCAATCTCCGCCACCCGGGGGATGGCGGCGTAAATCTCCCGCCTGCGGGCGTTCTGCTGGTCCTCACGGCGGCGGCGCTGGTCCTCCAGCCGCTCGGTGGCCCTGCGGAGCACATTCTGTTCATAGGCCATGGCTCAGTTCCCTCCCTGTTCCGACTTCTGGCGGGCCAGAAAGTCCTTCATCCACTGGATGTCGCCGGTCATGTGGCCCGCGTCCCGGTCGGCGCCCGGTCCGGCGGGTGCGGGGGCGTTGGGTGCGGGTCCCTGGGGCCGCATGGGCGCCGCGTCCCCGGTCTCAATCTCCGCCGGGGTGTGGAGCCCCTTCTGGTGCCAGGAGCGGAGGATGGAGTTCATATAGGGCCAGCTCATGGTCTGCTTTTTCAGCACCGTCCGCTCGTAGGCCATGCGGATGACCTCGTCTCCAAAGCCCATATCGTCCCATGCGGCGATATACTTCCGCTCTACCTCCACCGCAGGACGGCCGGTGATGCCCAGCAGAGCGAGCACCTGGCCCTCCCGGGTGTGCAGCTCCGCCTGCCGCTTGATGTAGGCGTCGGCGGCCTCGGCGGTGTCCACCCCAAGGCGGTGCCACACAAAGGCCTGCTTGCTGATCTGGCTCATGCGGGGCTTGCGGCCTTGGCCGTATTTCCGCTCCATCTCCTCCACGCACCAGCTCACCAGCAGACAGATAACCTCCGCCGGCAGGGCCAGAAAGTCGTAGATGGTGTAGAGGGTCTTCAGCTCCACGGTGGAGAGAATCTTGCCCAGCCGACGCTGGACCTCTCCCACCAGGGCGGGGAAGGGGGAATTCTGATCGTCCAGCTCCCGGGCGATATCCTCGGCGGTGTACTCCGGCGGCTCCTCCTGGAGCGGCTTGGTGGGGGCGGCCTGGGGCATGGCGGGTGCCAGGCCCTTGCCTGAGAGCACATCCCAGGCAGTGGTGAGCCGTGCGCCGTCCCAGCGGAGGGCATTTCCGGCCTCCTCCAGAGAGGCGGCGCCGTTCTTTCGCAGCAAATAGAGGTAGAGCAGGGCCGCGTCTCCGCTGCCCGACGCAATGAGCCGGTCCGCCGCCTCGGCGGGCATGGCCACCACGCCGCCGGGAAGAAAAAGATTCGCCGCCATGCAATTACCTCCAGAAAAGCTTGTCCAAATCGGTACCCTATATTGTACATGAAACCGGCGGGAAGGTAAACAGGGAATGTGTGCGGACGCTTGAAAACGGACAGAGGCCGGACCAACCGGCCCGGCCTCTGAATCATACGGTATCAGTGGGGCAGATCTCCGTCTCCGTCGGAGCGGGGCTTGCCCTCGGGGGGAATCTCGCTGTTCCCGGCGGAGCTGTCCTCAGTGGCGCCCGGCATAGGGATCACGTCGGGGGTCTTGACCTCCTTGGCAGCCCGGCGGGCCTCCTCCCGCTCCAGCATGGCGGCATAGTTGTCCGCCTGGGCGGGGTCCCGGCCCTCCAGAATGGCGATCATCTCCGCGCCGGTGATGGTCTCCTTCTCCAGCAGGTAGGCCACCACCTTGTCCATGTCCTCCCGGTTGTCCCGGATGACCTGGACGGCCTTGTTGTAGCACTCCTCCAGGATGTCGTGGACAGCAGTGTCCACGTCAGCGGCGGTGTTCTGGGCGCAGTCCATGCCGTAGCCGCCGTCCAGATACTGGTTGCGGCGGGAGGCCAGCCCCATCATGCCGAAGCGGTCGCTCATGCCGTAGAGGGTGACCATGCTGCGGGCCACGCTGGTGGCGTCCTGGATATCCTGGGACGCGCCGTTGGTCATGGTGTTCAGCACCACCTGCTCGGCGGCACGGCCGCCCATGGACACGGTGATCTTGGCCAGCAGCTCGTCCTTGGTGCGCAGCTCGGTCTTGTCCTCCTCGGGCATGAGGAGGGTGTAGCCCAGGGCGCCCTGAGTGTGGGGCACGATGGTGATCTTCTGCACCGGCTCGGAGTTCTTCTGCTTGTAGGCCACCATGGCATGGCCCACCTCGTGGTAGGCCACCAGCTTCTTCTCGAACTCGGTGAGCACACTGCCCTTTTTCTCGGTACCGGCGATGACCAGCTCAAAGGCGGTGAGCAGGTCCTGCTGGTTGACGGCCTTGCGGCCCATGCGCACGGCCCGGAGGGCGGCCTCGTTAACCAGGTTGGCCAGGTCGGCGCCCACGGTGCCGGCGGTGGCGATGGCGATCTTCTTCAGGTCCACGTCCTCGGCCAGGCGGATGTTGCGGGTGTGGACCTGGAGGGTGGCCAGACGGCCGGCCAGGTTGGGCCGATCCACGATGATCCGGCGGTCGAACCGGCCGGGACGGAGCAGGGCCTGGTCCAGCACCTCGGGCCGGTTGGTGGCGGCCAGGAGGATGACGCCCTTGGTGGGGTCAAAGCCGTCCATCTCAGCCAGCAGCTGGTTGAGGGTCTGCTCCCGCTCATCGTTGCCGCCGGAGAAGCGGTCGTTGCGGCTCTTGCCGATGGTGTCGATCTCGTCGATGAACACGATACAGGGGGCCATCTTGCTGGCCTCCTTGAACAGGTCACGGACACGGCTGGCGCCTACGCCCACGTACATCTCCACGAAGTCGGAGCCGGAGATGGAGAAGAAGGGCACATTGGCCTCGCCTGCCACAGCCTTGGCCAGCAGGGTCTTACCGGTGCCCGGAGGGCCCACCAGCAGAGCGCCCTTGGGCAGCTTGGCGCCGATCTCGGTGTACTTCTGGGGGTTGTGGAGGAAGTCGATGATCTCCACCAGACTCTCCTTGGCCTCGTCCTGACCGGCCACGTCCTTGAAGGTGACGCCGGTCTTTTTCTCCACATACACCTTGGCGTTGGCCTTGCCCACGCCGCCCAGACCGCCGCCGCCCATCTTGCTGGACATGAAGCGGAACAGGAACACCATGGCCACCACCATGATGATGAAGGGCAGGACCATCTGCACCAGGGCGCTGAGGATGACGGTGCTGCTGCTGACCACGGCGGTGCCGTACTCCACGTTGTGCTCATCCAGCAGCTCGATGATGGAGTAGTCGCTGAAGGGAGGGGCGGTAACGGCGGAGGTGTAGGCGTCAGGCTGCTTGGTCAGCAGGGCCAGGCCGCCGGTCTGCTGGGCATTCTGGCTTCCGCTCTCGCTCTGGCTGGTCTCGGGAGGCGTCCAGTCCTCTGCCGGAGCCTCTCCGGTGGACAGGTCGATGATGGTCGCCTCTGCGTCCTTGGTCTTCTTCACGGCGCCCAGGCCATCCTTCAGTTCGATGACCAGCTGGTTGCTCTGGACGTCCACGCTCTCCACGTAGTCCTGCCGTACCCACTCACGGAAGGTGGAGTAGGGAATCTCCACATGGTCCGACCCCTCGAAGAGGGAGAAGGCGGACTGCAGCAGCAGCGTGAGGATCAGCGCCCAGAGGATGATGGAGATGAGGCCCACAAGATTTTTCTTGTTGTTGGGTCCCCCTCCGTTCTGGTTGTTGCGTTTCTGATTATCGGGCTTCAACACATTGCCCTCCTTGTTTTCTGACTCCCCCGCCCATATGGGCGGAAAACGGGATATTTCTATATTGAAACTGTGTGTCATTGTACCACACACAACTATGAATTACAAGGAAGCCGCTGGTCGAAAGCTGTAAACTTTCTATGAAGTGGCGGAATTTTACAGGTCAGGCATGCCTGCCTGCTCTGGGGATTTTTTGTCCTGCGGGGATTTTTGTCTTTTTCTCCACCAAGGAATGTGCTATACTGTTTTTATCTATGGACTGATATAAAGAAAGGCTGGACATGCCATGCGAGAGCAGAAGGACCGCAGAAGAGAGCCGGAGGCCGAGGCCGACGGCATGATTGAGGGCCGCAACGCGGTCATCGAGGCCCTCCGGGCGGGTACGCCCATCGACAAGATTTTCCTGGCCAGGGGCGAGACAGACGCCACCCTGGGCCATATCGCCTCCTCCGCGCGGGAGAAGGGCATTGTGGTGGTGGAGGCCGACCGGCGGAAGCTGGACGGCATGAGCCGCACCCACGCCCACCAGGGCGTCATCGCCATGGCCGCCGTGCGGGAGTACGCCACCGTGGACGACATCCTCAACGCCGCCCGGGAGAAGGGTGAGCCCCCTCTCATCGTGGTGTGCGACGAGCTGAGCGACCCCCACAACCTGGGCGCGGTCATCCGTACCGCCGAGTGCGCCGGCGCCCACGGCGTCATCATCCCCAAGCGCCGCTCCGCCGGCCTCACCGCCGTGGTGGCCAAGACCTCCGCGGGCGCGGTGTCCTATGTGCCGGTGGCCCGGGTGCCCAACCTGACCGCCCTGCTCAAGGAGCTGAAGGACGAGGGCCTGTGGATCTTCGGCACCGCCGCCGACGGAAACACCACCCTCTACGACGCCGACCTGAAGGGCCCCGCCGCCATTGTCATCGGCAGCGAGGGGGACGGCATGGGCCGTCTGGTGTCCGAGCAGTGCGACTTCAAGGTCAGCATTCCCATGAAGGGCAAGCTCAATTCCCTCAATGCCAGCGCCGCCGCGGCCATTCTGCTGTACGAGGCGGTGCGCCAGCGGGGTCTGTAACCCCCAACCACACCCCAGAAAAAGGACGAAGGCCCTATGCCGAAGGATCGGGACGACGAACTGAATAGACATGGCGGTCCCACGCCGGAGTTCACCCTGGAGGAGATTCTGGCCGAGTACCGGGACCGCCGTGAGAGTGGTCTGGACGACGACACCATTCCCCTGCCCGTCATCCCCCAGAAGGACCTGCCCCCCGAGCACCGGGCCGGCAGGCGGAAGGGGACGGGCAACAATGTGGTGCGCTTTCCCGGCAAGCGAAGCCGTCCCGTGCCGCCTCCCGAGGAGGAGCCGGAGGAGGACGACGAGGAGGAGACAACAGCCCGCTTCCCCGGAGCGTCCCCCGTATCCGACCGGTCGGAGGAGCCCGAAGAGGAGCCGCCGGTTTCCGAGGATGAGGACGGCGAGGACGACGCCCCGGAGGACAGCGGGGAGCCGGACGACGGGGAGGAGACTCCGCCGGAAGCCGAATCCCCCAAGGCCTTTTTCTCCGCCCGGCTGGACGCACTCCGCCGGAAAGCGGACGACTACGCCGACCACATGTTTGAGGAAGAGGGCATCGAGGACGACGAGGAGGTCCGCCGTGCGGAGAAGTACCTCCCCGGCGTGGACCGGGAGGAGGAGCGTCCTCCCTTCCGCATCCGGCCGCCCCGCCGGGTCATCCCGCCCGCACCCGACATTCCCCCTGCCGAGCTGTTCAAGCGGTACGGCCGTGGGCTCAAGTTCCTGCGGATGCGCACCACCATGGTGCTGCTGCTGTCCCTGCCGCTGATTTACCTCACCCTGGCCCCCTTCTTCCGCATGCCTCTGCCCGGCATGCTGGCCAATTCCTATGAACTCCAGGTGTACACCCTGGCGGGTCTGCTGGGCGGCGTCATGCTGCTGGGTATTGACGTGCTGCTGCGGGGCCTGTTCCAGCTGCTGCGGCTCCAGATGGGCATGGACACCCTGGTGTCCTTCTCCTGCATCGCCACCCTGGCCGACGCCCTCACCATGATCTCCCTGGGGGGCCGGGAAGGCGAGCTACCCTACTGCGCCGTGTCCGCCCTGGCTCTGGGCCTTACCATGTGGGGCACGGTGCTCAAGCTGCAGGGCCAGCGGGCTGCCTGCCGCACCGCTGCCTCGGCCCACGAGCCCTATCTGGTCACCCTGGATTCGGGCAAGTGGAACGGCCGGGAGGCCTACACCAAGTGGTCGGGGGACCCGGCGGGCTTCGGCAGCCAGATCCAGGGCGCGGACGGCGCCCAGCGGATCTTCCGGATTACCGCTCCCCTGATTTTCATCGCCTCCTTCCTCTTTTCCATTCTCTCCTCTCTGGGCCGGCAGCGGCCTGAGCTGATTCTCTGGTGCCTGTCCGCCACCCTCACCGCAGGTGCCTCCTTCTCGGCGGCGCTGTGCTTCGGGATGCCCTGGAACAGCCTGTGCCGCCGTCTGTCCGGCGTGGGCGCCGCTATCGCCGGCTGGGACGGCGTGGCCGGCGGCACCGGAGCGGGGATTCTCCTCACCGACACCGACCTGTTCCCCCCTGGCTCGGTGGCACTCAACGGCATCAAAATCTTCGGCAATTTCTCGGTGGAAAAGGTGGTGGCCGTCACCGCCACCCTCATCCGGGACTCGGGCAGCGGTCTGGACAAGATTTTCCACGACCTGCTCCGCTCCCAGGGGGCCATTTACCGCCGCTGCTCCGCCTTTGAGCGGTGCGAGGGCGGCCTGGCCGCCGACATCCGGGGTGAGCAGATTCTGGTGGGCTCGGCGTCCTTCATGCACCTGATGGAGGTGGCCCTGCCCCAGGGCCTCAACGTGAAGAACGCGGTGTTCTGCGCCATTGACGGGGAGCTGGCCGGGCTGTTCGCCCTGAACTACAACCTCCACGGCGCGGTACGGCCCGCTCTCACCGCCCTCATCCGCAACAAAATCGGCCCGGTGCTGTGCACCCGGGACTTTAACCTGATTCCCGCCATGCTCCGCCAGCGGTTCAAGCTGCCGGTGGAAAAGATGGAGTTCCCCGAGATGGTGCGGCGGACCGAGCTGTCCGACCCGGACCAGGAGCACAGCGACACCCTGTCCGCCGTCCTCTGCCGGGAGGGTCTGGGCCCCTTCTCCGAGGCAGTGGTGGGCGGCCGCAGGCTGCGGCAGGCGGTGCGGGGCAGCGCAGCCCTGGCCTCCGTCGGCTCGGCCATCGGCGTGCTGCTGGCCTTCTACCTCACCTTTGTGGCGTCCTACAGCTCCCTCTCCCCCGCCAACCTGCTGATCTTCATGGTCATGTGGCTGGTGCCCACCCTGCTCATCTCGGGCTGGGTCAACCGGTATTAATGCGTAAAAAGTCCCCTGCAAGCCGCTGAACACGGTTTGCAGGGGACTTTTGTTGTCATGTAAGGCCCAGGCAGGCGCGGATCTCCTGCCGGAGTGATACCATCTGGGGGTAGTCAAAGAAGAAGTTCAGCTTCTGCTCCCACACCGCATCTCCCGGCTGAGGCTCGTCCTGGAGGACAAAATAGGTGAAGCTCTCGGCGATGTCCTCCGACGGGCTGCTGGAAGCGTAGTCGGTGACAAAGTCGTCCTCATGGCGGAGGAAGAAGTTATAGGTGTCCATGTCGGACAGGCGGTCATCCAGGTAATCGGCCCAGAACCGCTGGTAGAAGTCGTCCAGATAGGACCCCTCATAGGCCACCATGCCCTCCTCGTTGTAGGTGGAGGCGGTCTGCCGGGCGGTGTACTTCACCTGCTCGTTATTGAGGGTCAGGTAGTGGCTGTACTCGTGGAGTACGGTCTCCACAAACATGTCCCTGTCTCCGGCGTCCGCCGGGTCCACGGCGATCTCCCACTTCTTCCCCGTATTGTCTGCCTGCTGGACATAGGCCAGGGTCTCATACTCCCCGTCGGTGAACACGATGAAGCGGGTGAAGTCCTCCCAGGCGTCCGCCGGGAGCATGGCGGTCATCTGGTCCCACAGGGCCTGGTAATCCGCCTCAGTATAGTCTCCGGTGTCCTTGCCGGGCTGCGGCTGACTGCTCTCAATCTCCCCGCTGGAGGTAATGTCAAAGACGGCCAGGGTCCGCTCCTCCGGGTAGCTGTACCCCCAGGTGCCGCCGTCGCCGATGTAGCGGATGGTGTATTCCTCGTAGAGGTCGTTGAGCTTATCCACAAGCCGCTGCTCCTGGGTGGATTTCTCCCCCCTGTCCTTCTCCAGACGCTCCTGACGGAGAGGCCAGAGCTGCTCCATCAGGTCCAGACAGGCGGCGTATTCCTCCTCCGTCACCCAGTCGGACAGCAGGCCCAGCTGGGCGTCCACCCTGGCGCTGGCGGCGGCGCTTTCCTCTTCTGTAAGCTCCCGGGGACGTCCACCCACACCGGCAAAGCCGCCGGTTTCCTCTCCGCAGCCGGACAGGAGCAGCAGGGCTGCCAACAGGAGAACAATCGGTCTGAATTTCTGCACAGCATACACCTCCGTGGTGGAAAACTCAGCTCTCCCGGCCGGCCTTCTGGGCGTTCCACAGCCGGGCGTACTCGCCGCCGGCGGAGAGCAGCTCCTCATGGGTGCCCTCTTCTTTGATGCCCGCGCCGTCAATGACGATGATGCGGGAGGCGGACCGGATGGTGGACAGCCGGTGGGCGATGATGAGGGTGGTGCGGCCCTCAGCCAGGGCGTCAAAGGCGGACTGGATGTGGTCCTCGGTGACGGAATCCAGGGCGGAGGTGGCCTCGTCCAGGATGAGGATGGGCGGGTTTTTCAGGAAAATACGGGCGATGGACACCCGCTGCTTCTGGCCGCCGGACAGCATGACACCCCGCTCGCCTACCTGGGTCTGGAAGCCGTCGGGCATGTCCATGATGTCGTCGTAAATCTCCGCCAGCTTGGCCGCCGCCACAATCTCGGCCTCGGTGGCGTCGGGACGGCCGTAGCGGATGTTGTCGTAGATGGTTCCTGCGAAGAGGAACACGTCCTGCTGGACAATGCCGATGTTCTCCCGCAGGGAGTGCTGCTTCAGGGTGCGCACGTCGTGGCCGTCCACCAGGATGCGGCCCTCGGTCACGTCGTAGAACCGGGGGATGAGCTGGCACAGGGTGGACTTGCCGCCGCCGGAGGGGCCCACCACTGCCACCGTCTCGCCGGGACGGACGTGGAGGTTCACATGGGAGAGCACGTCCTCAGCGGAGGACTCATACCGGAAGGTCACGTCGTCCACCAGGATGTCGCCCTTCACGCCGGTCAGGTCGGCGGCGTCGGGGGCGTCCTGAATTTCAGGCTCCACCTCCATCAGCTCCACAAACCGCTTGAAGCCCGCCATGCCCTGCATGAACTGCTCCACAAAGGCGGACAGCTTGCGGATGGGGGTGATGAAGGTGGTGACATAGAGGGAGAAGGCGGTCAGGTCGGCCAGGTCCATCTTGCCCTGCATGATGAGCATGCCGCCGAAGGCAATCACAAGCACGCTCATCATGCCCATGGCCAGCTCCAGGCCGGACTGATAGGTGGCCATGGCCTTGTAATAGCCCCGCTTGGCGGTGCGGAACTGGTCGTTGGCGGCGGCGAATTTGGCGCTCTCAGCGTCCTCGTTGGCAAAGGCCTTGGCGGTGCGCATGCCGGAGATGGAGGACTCCACCTCGCCGTTGATGCCGGCCAGCTTGGCCTTGACCTCGGTGGAGCAGCGCATCATCCGCTTGCGCTGGAGGATGGTGAACAGGGCGAACAGGGGCACCACCGCGAACACGATAAGAGCCAGCTCCCACCGGATGGTGAGCATGATGATGAAGGCGCCCACCAGGGTGACGGAGGAGATGAACAGGTCCTCGGGGCCGTGGTGGGCCAGCTCGGTGATCTCAAAGAGGTCGCCGGTGACCCGGCTCATGAGCTGGCCGGTGCGGTTCTTGTCGTAGAAGGAGAAGGACAGGTCCTGCATGTGGCCGAACAGGTCCCGGCGGATATCCGCCTCCATCCGCACGCCCAGCAGGTGGCCCCAGTAGGTGACGATGTAGTAGAACACGCCCTTGAGCACATAGGCGGCGGCCAGCACGGCCATGACGGTGAAGAAGGTGACAAACAGCTTCTGGGGCAGCAGCTCCTTCATGGCCAGCCGGGAGAAGTAGGGGAAGGCCAGGTCCACGATGCAGATGAACAGGGCGCACACCATGTCCAGGGCAAAGAGCTTCCAGTGGGGACGGTAATAGGAGGCAAAAATGCGGAGATAGCCCCGCTTGCCTTGACGTTTGGCGGACAAAACGATTCTTCCTTTCTTATCTTTCATCTGAATTTTTAGTATAGCCGCTTTCTTGCCGCACTGTCAATGGCAATCAGGACGCAAAACCGCTAAACATTTATTAATAAATTTTATAATATTATATCGATTAATTTTATTGAAAATATATAAAAGTGTTTGACGGGCAGAAATATTTATCTTACAATAATAATGAAGAGAATGTTTTCGTTTTTGTCCGCAATTTGTCATTAAGAAACATGTTTTAGAGGTGATTCCAATGGGCTGTCCTGCGTCGTAGTCAGGCAAAAGGATAAAATGACATTCCCGTTATAATATAACGAGGTGTACAGATATGAAAATATCCAAACTGAAACGAATATCCTTGTTGGCGTTGGGTGTCATTTTGATACTTGCTGCAACACTTCAAGTACTTGCTCTCAATACCGTTCAGGAGACAGAAGAGGACGAGGATTATACTTTAGTCATGGATCCCGGCATAGGCCCTCAGATTCCATCGCCGGACATGAAGGAATGCTATCTCTATCCCAAAGGAAACGGCGGGTATACAGAGGTACAAAAAGTATGGGATCCTGGTACAAGTCAGGATGCTACACTTGCAGAAGAGGCCGATGAAGTATATCTTGTCCCACGAAAAATTGATGAAACCACCTATGAGTACACCGATGAAGAGGGATACCTTACTATAACGATGCACCTAACCGATGACTTGTCCAGCCCTGTTCCTCTGAATGCGACAAGATACGGATTTAATTGGAGCCTGGCAGCAGGAGCATATACAAAAGGAACCGTCGGCTTGGATATTGGCAGCGGAAATCATCGCTTCTATGTCAGCGGCATTTTTGGTGACTATTCTGGTATTCCCGGGTTTTATGCAGCAGCTGATGACCAATATTATTGGCTCACTCCACCTTCTACGGATATTTTCTCAAATGTATATTTTACAGCAGACACTTCGCACTCAGTTAATTTTGCTTTGAAAAATGACGGCAGCGCAGCCGGCACTTTTACTGGTGAATACTGGGTTGCGCCGGATTAACTGTTTCTGAGCATATGGAAGGGTGAACTCCATGCCTATGAAAATTACATCTGAGTTCTGGCAGGAGCTGAAAGCCCGCCAGCGGGACAGAAAGGTGACAATTACCCGAATTCTGGGCGTTATATCTCCCACACTTGTTATCATTGCCAGCCTGCGCAACCTGAATCTCAATTTCACTTTCTGGTCTTTCATGATAGTGGCCTCCATCTGTCTCATCCTGATTAACCTTGTCCTGCTCATTTTAAAGCGCTGAGTCCATACCGTTGGCCTGCAGCCCGAAGCATTTTTACACGGCATGTCCCTGTGCTCCGCCCATGGAACATGCCGTAAATTTTGCACACTATCCCCCATATGTCCATTGCACATTTTGTGTAAAACATCTACAATGTGGGTGAGGCAGGCCACAAGGCCTGAAACACAGAACGAACAGAAGGAGCGATGGAAATGAAACAGAGAAGAAGCGGCGTCCGCACCCTGCTGGCAAGCCTGCTGGCTGCGGCCATGCTGGTCTCCCTGGTCCCCGCGGCCCTGGCCGCCGGCACCGGCGAGACCCACATCACCATCATCGGCACCTCGGACACCCACGGCAACATCTGGGGCTACTCCTATGAGGATATGAAGGAGAGCACCGGGGACGGCCTGGCCCGTGTGTCCACCTACGTCAACCAGGTGCGGGCCGAGAACCCCAACACCATCCTGGTGGACGCGGGCGACACCATCCAGGGCACCATCATGACCGACGACCTGTACTCCAAGGACACTGCCAACCACCCCGTTCCGGCGGCCCTGAACTACATGAAGTACGACGCCTGGACCCTGGGCAACCATGAGTTCAACTTCGGCGTGGACAAGCTCCAGTCCATCATCGACCAGGCCGACATGCCCGTTCTGGCCGCCAACATCAAGAACGCCGACGGCAGCTATTTCACCGGCGCCGGCTACACCATCGTGGAGCGGGGCGGCGTGAACGTGGCCATCATCGGCGTGGACACCCCCAACATCCCCCGCTGGGACGGCACCAAGCAGGGCGTGGACAAGCTGACCTTTGAGCCCATGGCCGACGCTGTGGCCGAGTGCATCAAGGAGATCGGCGACAAGGCCGACGTGATCATGGTCTCCGCCCACGCCGGTCTGGAGGCTGAGTACTCCACCGACGGCTCCGACGCCGCCAAGACCATTCTGGAGAAGTGTCCCGAGGTGGACGTGCTCCAGATGGGTCACACCCACACCACCTACATCAACAACGACACCATCCCCGTGGGCGAGGCCAAGAACAACGCCGGCGAGGTGGTGCGCTATGACCTGACCCTCAACGCCGACAAGGAGATCACCTCCGCCACCGTGGAGACCGTCTCCATGAAGGACGTGGAGCCCGACCAGAACCTGCGCAACGTGCCCGCCATCAAGACCGCCCAGGAGAAGACCGTGTCCTTCATCCAGGACAACGTGCTGGGCCATGCCGCCGCTGACTTCCAGCCCGTCAACGAGATCAAGGGTCTGCCCGAAGGCCGCCTGCAGGACACCGCCGTCATCGACCTCATCGGCACCGTCCAGCTGGAGAACTCCGGCGCCGACGTGACCGCTGTGGCTCTGTTCAAGGACACCAGCGACCTGAAGAAGGGCGACCTGAACTACGGCAATATGTTCGACATCTACAAGTACCCCAACGTGCTCTACACCGTGAAGGTCACCGGCGCGGAGATGAAGGCCTACATGGAGTGGGCCGCTGAGTGCTGGAACCAGTGGCAGCCCGGCGATATCAACATCTCCTTCAACCCCGACAAGGCCGGCTACCTCCACGACCACTTCATCGGCCTGAACTACGAGGTCAACCTGTCCAAGCCCGCCGGTCAGCGGATTGAGAATGTGACCTTCAAGGGCCAGCCCCTCACCGATGACCAGGTCCTCACCCTGTGCGTCAACGACTACCGCTACACCGGCCTGAAGAACGAGGGCATCATCTCCGGCGAGAAGGAGTGGGAGTCCTCCGCCTCCGTGCGCGACATGCTGGTGGCCTATCTGGCCGAGCATGACCCCCTGGAGCCCGTGGTGGACAACAACTGGAAGATCACCGGCGTGGACCTGCAGAAGGACAACCCGGAGCGGGCTGCCTACATCGAGAAGATCAACGCCGGCGAGCTGGCCACCCCCTACAACAAGAGCATCAACCTGAACGAGGCCAACAACGTGGTGGTCAACGGCAAGCTGTACTCCGCCGCTGAACTGGACGGCTTCTACCGCCTGCGTGACCTGGCTTCCGCCTTCGCCGGCACCACCGCCGGCTTCAACGTGGAGTGGGTCAACGGCCAGGTGGTCATCACCAAGGGCGCTGCCTACACCGCTGAGACTCTGCCCGCCGCCACCGTCTCCGCCTTTGAGTCCACCGGCACCATCACCGTCCTGGTGGACGGCAAGCCGGTGGAGGTGACCGCCGCTCTGTACCAGGGCAACTACTACGTCTCCCTGGACACCGTCAACAGCCTGCTGGGCATCCAGGCCACCCAGGCTGACGGCGTGATCAGCCTCACCGCCGACAAGGCCGACGCCGGCAACGGCAACGCCGGTTAATTTCATCTGTCCGTCTCCATCTGAGCGGGCGGGGAGCAATCCCCGCCCGCTCTTTTTGCCCTGAACCCTCCCGAAAGGGCAGTCCAAGGCCCTTGCATCCATAACCCAGGCGGATTATAATAACATTTAGTGCTTTTCCTTGGAAAAGGAAATTCTGTATGGATGTGAGGTTCCTGGCATGTGGGATATCTTCAACAATCTGCTGGTGGTGGCGGGACAGGTGGTCACCCTCTTCCTGCTGATGGGCGTGGGCTTTTTCCTGTTCAAGAAGAGCCGCCTCTCCTCTGAGACCCTGGGGCAGCTGTCCTTCCTGCTGCTGTACATTGTCATCCCCTGCGTCATCATCGACTCCCTGCAGGTGGAGCCCGACGAGGCCCTGCTGCGGAACATGCTGCTCATGTTCCTTCTCACCGCAGGATACTATGTGGTGTTCTGCTCCCTGCTGCCCCTGCTGTTCCGCTCCAGCCCGGAGGACACCCGGGCCGTGCTCCGGTTCGGCACCGTATACGCCAACAACGGCTTTATGGGCATCCCACTGCTCCAGGCAGTGCTGGGCCCCAGCACCGCTATCTTTGCCGTGGTGGCCACCGTCACCTTTAATATCTCCCAGTGGACCCACGGCGTCATCCTCATGAGCGGGCGGAAGCGGCTCTCCATCCGGCAGGCCCTGCTCAATCCAGGCACCGTGGGCCTGGCGGTGGGTCTGGTCCTCTTCCTCAGCGGGCTGCGGCTGCCCTCCATGGTGGGCAACGCGGTGGGCTTTATCGCCGACCTGAACACCCCCCTGGCCATGGTGGTCATCGGCGGCCAGATGGCCCGCACCAATCTGGGCAGCACCTTCCGCCGTCCCGACCTGTACGCCGTCTCCATCCTGAAGCTGGTGGCCATCCCCGCCGTCACCGCTCTGGTGCTCCTGCCTTTCCACCTGCCGCCCCTGGTGTACTGCTCCATGGTCATCCTGGCCGGTACCCCCACCGCCGGCACCAGCAGCATCCTGGCCCAGCAGTTCGGCCGGGATGCCGGCTCCGCCGCCCAGATGGTCACCCTGTCCACCCTGCTGTCCGTCCTCACCCTGCCGGTGGTGGCGGTGGCAGCCAATCTGCTGTCCTGAACAACAAAAATGCCGCCGGAAATCCGGCGGCATTTCTTTTTGCTTTTACACGAATACGGCCTGCACCAGCACCATATAGAGGATAGTGCCGCCGAAGATGGACAGCAGGTTGTTGTGCTTCCACAGATGGAGCACCACCACCGCTGCCACGGCGATAACCTGGGGCAGCCATCCGGCGGGGACAAACAGGCTGGCCGCCCGCAGGGAGCGCAGGCAGTAGACGATGAGCATGGCGATGATGGCGGGGGGCAGCACCCGGCCCAAGTAGAGCACCAGCTTGGGGGGATTGCCGCCCCGGTCAAAGAGCAGGAAGGGCAGGGCACGGGTGAGGAAGGTGACCACGGCCATCACCGCGATGGCCAGTACAGCGTGAATGGCGGGGCTCATGCGTCCGCCTCCTTTCCGGCGGCGTCCTGCTTGTCCAGCCGGGGCCGGAGAAGGAGCAGGGCCACCACAATGGCGCCCAGAGCGGGAAGGAGCATCTGCTCCTCTCCCACCAGGATGAGAAACAGCAGGGTGCAGCCCGCACCCAGGAAGGCGGGCAGATGGTCCTTGGCCGCCTTCCACTGGTCCACGGCGATGACCACAAAGAGGGCGGTCATGGCGAAATCAATGCCGGTGATGTCAATGGACAGCAGGCCGCCTGCCACAGCGCCGATAACCGACCCGGCAATCCAGTACAGGTGGTCCAGAATGGCCACAGCGAAGTAAAAGTCCTTGGGACGCACGCCCACAGGCACGGAGGCACCCGCCAGCAGGGCATAGGTCTCGTCGGTGAGGGAAAAAATCATATAGAACTTCCGCCAGCCCATGCCCCGGAACTTCTCCAGCATGGACAGACCGTACACCAGGTGGCGGAAATTGATGAGCAGGGTCATCACCGCCACAGTGCCCAGTCCGGCGGCGGTGGCCAGCAGCTCCACGCCCAGGTACTGGCCCGACCCGGCGTAGATGGTCAGACTCATAAAAAAGGCCCAGATAAAATTGAAGCCCACCCGCTCCAGCATCAGCCCAAAGGCGATGCCGATGGACAGATAGCCCATCAGCACCGGCAGGGTGACGGGAAACGCGGCGGCGAGTGCCTTGCGGTTCATGGAAACGCCTCCTCTGCATACTTGCACACAACAGCTTGCTAAAGCAATAGTTTAGTGCCTTTTGGGAAAAAAGGCAAGAAGATGTTTACAATTTCTCCTCCATGGGCAAAGCCCGATTGCATTTCCCAAAGGATACGGTATAATGGGGCTATTAAGCCTCCGGACGGGGCTCCGGCCGCTGTGCCGGAACGCCGCTCCACCCGTCCGTGCTCTCTGTCAGCTTTGGAAGCGCTCCAATATGCGGCGGCCCCAGAGACCGCCGCAGCTTTTACTACCTTTTTTGCTGCTCCGCCCCACACGGCGGAGCACCCGCCAAGTTTCATCTGCTCGGAGGAATTATGAAGAAACTGCTCTTTATCTACAATCCCCACGCCGGAAAGGGCCAGATCCGTGCCAAGCTGGCCGATGTGCTGGACACCTTCACCAAGGCGGGCTGGCTGGTGACCGTCCGGCCCACCCAGGGCAAGTCGGATGCCACCTATACCGCCGCCTGGCTGGGCGGGGAATACGACCGGCTGGTCTGCTGCGGCGGAGACGGCACCCTCCACGAGGTGGTCACCGGCCTGATGGAGGTTGAACGCCGCCCCGAGGTGGGCTACATCCCCGCCGGTACCACCAACGACTTTTCCCGCAACCTGAAGCTGCCCAAGGGATACGACGCTCTGGCCGCCACGGCTGCGGAGGGCATCCCCCGTCCGGTGGACATCGGCCGGTTCAACGATCGGTACTTTGTCTACGTGGCCGCCTTCGGCGCCTTCACCGACGTGGCCTACGACACCCCACAGCAGGTGAAGAACATGTTCGGCCACCTGGCCTATGTGCTGGAGGGCATCTCCCGGCTGGGCAACCTGAAGGGCTATCAGGCCAAGGTGGAGTATGACGGCGGCGTGCTGGAGGATGAATTTATCTTCGGCATGGTGAGCAACACCGTCTCGGTGGGCGGCATGCTGGGCCTGCCTGCCGACACGGTATCACTGGACGACGGGCTGCTGGAGGCGGTGCTGGTGCGCACTCCCCGCAACCCCATGGAGCTCCAGGGGGTCATCACCGCCCTGATGAAGCAGACCACCGACGAGGCCGCCGGTGTGCTGGGCTTCCACACCTCCCGGCTGAAAATTACCTGCGCCGACGAGACCCCCTGGACTCTGGACGGCGAGTACGGCGGCGCGCCCAAGGTGGCGGAAATCGCGGCCTGCCGCCACGCGATAAACATTGTCTACGGTGCGTGAACACCCTTTCGCCGCTTCGCCCTGGCCTTTCCCGCTCCGGAAGGGTCAGGGCGCTTTTCTTTCATAAGCGTCACATTTGTTAAAAAATCGTCAATTCTCTGTCGTTTTTTGTGATTTTCAGGGTTTATATCTCGCATTATGTTCAAACTGCTGTGAAACAAAAAGTTTTCTCCCTGTTTTGGATTCATTTTTCACAAAAATTCCTTGACATTCCCCTAAGGGGATAGTTTATAGTTTGAATTGAACGGAGGCCCTTTGCGGCGGGTCAGAGACGGGTGTTTATCCGGCTCCGAACTCCGTCCCGAGTGTGTGGCAGGGGCGGAAACGCGGCGTCCGGCGTGAAGGGTCCGACAGTCCGGATTCTATTTGAGAAAGGGATGTGTATTGTGAAAGAGACCAAAGCAGCGGTTCAGACCGAAGCGGCCAACAGCGACGAATTCAGCAATCAGCGAGTCCCAATGTCCGCCCGGAAGGGCTTCCTGAGCCTTCTCACCGTATCCCTGGGCTACGTGTTCGTAGTCACCAGCATGCAGGCCGGCGGCAACATCGGCGCGGGCCTGAACTTCCAGGACACCGTGCTGGCGGTGCTGGTCAGCAGCGTAATCCTGGCGGTGCTCTCCTGCGCCATGGGCGTCATCTCCGCCAAGAGCGGCCTGAGCCTTGGCCTGCTGAGCAAGTACTCCTTCGGTAAGGCCGGTACCTACGTGCCCGTGGCCATCGTGGTCATCACCACCATCGGCTGGTTCTCCATCGACGCCTACCTCATCGGCCAGACCACCAATACCCTGTTCCCCGTTATTCCCATTGTCCCCGTGGCCATCCTGGGCGGCCTGGGCATGACCTTCACCGCCATGCGCGGCATGAAGTGGATGACCTATCTGAGCAACGTGGCCGTGCCCCTCATTATCGTGTTCGGCATCATCTCCATGGTTCTGGCGGTCAAGGACGCCGGCGGCATCGCGGGCATGATGGCCATTCCCCAGGAGAATCCCGTGGACTTCGGCCAGGCTGTGGCCTGGGGCGTCGGCTCCTACGCCGTGGGCGCCGTCATGTTCACCCCTGACATCATGCGCTTCTCCAAGAACGCCCGCACCGCCATCATCGTCATGATCATCACCATGATGGTGGGCAACACCTTCATGCTCCTCTCCGGCGCCATCGGCTCCGTGGTCACCGGCACCCCCGACGTGGCCATCATGCTGTCCATGCAGGGCCTGCTGGCTCCCGCCTTCCTGGTGCTGGTGCTCAACATCTGGTCCACCGCTCAGGGCTGCGTCTACTCCGGCTCCATGTCCCTCAACAGCGTGGTGCCCAAGGCCAAGCGCACCTGGCTGGTTGCCGGCTTCGGTATCATCGGCATCATCTTCGCCCTCATCGGCTTCTACAACTACTTCGGCTCCTACATCGACTTCCTGTCCGCCGCTGTGCCCCCTCTGGGCGGTATCTTCCTGGCTGACTTCCTGGTGACCTACCGTCAGGACTACCCCGAGATGGACACTGTGGAGCTGCCCATGGTCAACATCGCCGGCCTTATCGCCTGGATCGTTGGCTTCGTGGTCAACCGCATCGACATCGGCATCGGCATGCCCGTCATCAACTGCATCATCGTGGCCTTTGTGGTGAAGGCCATCCTGGGCAAGGTCATGGGCAGCGGCCTGAAGACCAAGGCCTGATTATCCGAGCTTCCGGGACCGCGGCTGAGCCGCGGTCCCCTCACTATCCGGCCCGCTCCTGCGTGGCCTGACAACAAATAACCCCCTAACAGGCGCCATACGCCAACTGAAAGGAGATTTTTTACATGAAAGGCTTTGCGGAACATTTTGTGGACGACGGCTCCAACTTTGAGGTAACTGATCCCGCACTGGTCATCGTGGACATGCTCAACGACTTCTGCAAGGAGGGCGGCGCCATGGTGCTGCCCGAGGGCCTGGAGACCATCGAGCCCACCCAGAAGCTGATTGCCGCCTTCCGTGAGAAGAAGCTGCCCATCATCTACATCAACGACTGCCACCGGGCCGGCAAGTACGACAAGGAGTTCGACAAGCGGGCTCCCCACTGCATCGAGGGCACCTGGGGCGCCCAGGTCATCGACGAGCTGGCTCCCCAGCCCGAGGACTACCAGATCCCCAAGCGCCGGTTCAGCGGCTTCTACCAGACCGACCTGGACCTGGTGCTCCGTGAGCTGGGCCGCAAGACCGTGGTGGTCACCGGCGTGGTCACCAACATCTGCGTCCGCTCCACCTGCCACGACGCCTTCTTCCTGGGCTACCAGGTGGTGGTGCCCAAGGACTGCGTCCGGGCCACCGGTCCCCGTGAGCAGGAGTCCACCCTGTGGGATATCGAGACCCACTTCGGCGCCGTCACCGACAGCGAGACCGTGCTGTCCAAGCTGTAATCCATCCCGCCGCCCGTTGGGCGGCCATTCCAGACGGCAGAGGAGGGAGCGAGAATGCTGACCGTCAAGGCAGCGGCCGACGAGACCGGCCTCACCGTCAAGGGAATTCGCTTCTATGAGAAAATCGGGTTGATCCGGCCGGCGGAGCGTTCGCCGGCCGGATACCGGCTTTATTCGGAGGAAGACGTGGCCCGGCTCCACCAGATCCACTTCTACCGGGAGCAGAAGTTCTCTCTGGAGGACATCGACGCCATCCTCAACGACCCGGACACCGACCTGCGCAGCTATCTGAAGCGGCAGCTCTTTGACATTGAGGACCAGATCCGGGAGCTGGAGCGGGTGCGGGACACCCTGGACCGGGTGCTGCGGGAGGACGACTGCCGTGGCGCCATGAGCAACAGGGCAAGGGATGCGGGCAACCGCAGCCGGTACGCCATCGTGAGCACCGACCTGCAAAATGAGTTTCTGGACGGCGGGTCCATGTCCTGCCGCCGCATCTACAACATCATCGAGCCTTTGCGGGCCATGCTGGAGCGGGCCAGAGCCATGGGGATTCCGGTCATCTATGTCCGGGACTCCCACCACCGAAACGACCCGGAGCTGGAGATCTGGCCCGACCACTGTCTGGAGGGCACCTGGGGCGCCCAGATCATTGAGCAGCTCACCCCTGCTCCGGGGGACTACGTGCTGAAAAAGAACTATTTTAACGGTTTTATCGGCACAAAGCTCCAGAACACGCTGAAAAAGCTGGGTACCGAGACCATCATCTTTACCGGCTGGCGCACCCATGTCTGCGTGGCCCAGACCGCCATCGAGGCCTTTCAGCGCGGCTACCGCATCATGGTGGCGGAGGACTGCGTGGAGTCCACCACCCAGGTGGAGCACGATTTCGGCCTGAACCTGCTCCAGGTCAACTACTGCGCCGAGGTGCTGCCCGGTCAGGACATTCTGGACCTCATCGCTCGTGAGGGCGGAGAGGACCTTCCTCAGGAAAAGGAGCACAGCGTATGAGCGGAACCATGATGGCCGTGGTGTATCACGGCAAGGGGGACCTCCGCTTTGAAGAGCGGCCCATCCCCACCATTCTGGACTCCAGGGACGCCATCGTGAAGGTGGGCATGTCCAGCATCTGCACCAGCGACTTCCACATCCGCAACGGCGCCGTCCCCAGGGCCAGGGAGAACGTCATCCTGGGCCATGAGTTCGCCGGGGAAGTGGTGGCCGTGGGCGATGCCGTCAAAAAAATCAAACCAGGGCAGCGGGTGGCCGCCAATGTGGAGACCTTCTGCGGCGAGTGCTGGTTCTGTAAGCAGGGTTTTGTGAACAACTGCGTACAGGGCGGCTGGGAGCTGGGCTGCCGCATCGACGGCTGTCAGACCGAGTATGTCCGGGTGCCCTTTGCCGACAACGGCCTGACCGTTATCCCTGACAGCCTGGCCTATGAGGACGTGATCATGCTCTCCTGCATCCTGCCCAGCGGCTATTTCGGCGCTGAGCTGGCGGAGATCAAGCCCGGTGACACGGTGGTGGTGCTGGGCGCCGGACCGGTGGGCTGCACCACCATGATGAGCGCACGGCTCTTCGGGCCTGCCTGCATTGTGGCGGTGGACCCCATCGGGGAGCGGCTGGACTTCGCCAAGAAAAACGGCTGGTGCGACGTGACCGTCAACCCCAACGAGGAGGATTTGGAGGCCGTGGTGAAGGGCCTCACCGACGGACGGGGCGCCGACTCGGTTATCGAGGTGGCAGGGGGAAAGAACACCTTTGAAACCGCCTGGAAGGTGGCCCGTCCCAACGGTATTGTCTCCCTCATCGCCATGTACGAGGAGGCCCAGAGCCTGCCGCTGCACCTGATGTACGGCAAGAATCTGACCTTCAAGACCGGTGGTGTGGACGCCTGCCACAACGACGTGCTGATGAAGCTCATCGAGGGCGGAAAGCTCAACTGCCGCCCCCTCATCACCCACACCATGCCCCTCAACGACATCATGCACGGGTATGATATCTTTGAGCACCACCTGGACGGCTGCGTCAAGGTGGCCATCACCCCTTACGAGCGCTGACACGCAGAATATGACAGGGTCCGGGACAGCTGTCCCGGACCCTGTTTTTTTGCGTCAAATCGCAGAATTTCCCGTTCTGATGCAACAAATCGTCCCTGATAACTGATATAATAAGCAGAGAGGAAGCCACTGCGTCCAAGCGGAAAGGCGGCGTATGCGTATGACATTTTCCACCGGAACCCCACTCCTGGTCAATGTGACAAAGGCGGTCATGGTGGCCGCCCCCATCGCTCTGCTCTATTTTCTCCTCCACAAGGGGCAGAGGAAAAAGCGGATTATCTCCGCCGGGTGCATGGTGCTGTGCGCGGTCTATCTGGTGTGGTTCTATTTCCCCTACCGCTACCCCTCTGACCCGGAGGATGTCCAGCAGTTTGAGGTCACCAGCGAACACGGTATCAGCTACGATCCGGCGCACGTCTGCGTCATGCTGGAGCCCCAGGACGGCCCAAACTGGCTGGAGATCACTGAGGAGGAGGCCAGGCAGATCGTGACGCTGAGCAACAACCTGGTATTCCGCCGCAGTGTGCTGCATATCCCGGGCCGGAGCACCCTGCAGCCGGTGAGTCCGGGGCACTACCGCGCCCCGGAAAATGAGTCTATCCACCTGAGAATCTCACGGCCCGACAGCGATTATCTGTCCGTCACCTGCGCCCTGGGGGAGAAGGGCTTTGCCTACTACGAGGGCACCTACTGCGTGGAGGAGCCCTACGGCCGGGTCTACGGCTGGGAGCCCCTGGTGGCCTATCTCCGGGAGCTGGCGGTAAAATACGGCATAGCGCTGCCGGTGTGGTAGGGAACGATATAAAAAGCCCGGAGGGTCCATGGACCCTCCGGGCTTTTGCATGTGTCGGGGATACTGCTTACTCAGCGGCAGCGGCGCTGTGGCCGGCGATCTGGCCGAAGGTGAAGATATCAGCCTCAGCGTTGCCGCCCAGACGGTTGCCGGCGTGGACGCCGCCGGTGACCTCGCCAGCGGCCCACAGGCCGGGGATGGCGTTGCCCTCGGTGTCCAGGACGCAGGCGTTGGTGTCAATCACCAGGCCGCCCATGGTGTGGTGCAGGGAGGCCTTGCGGGGGCTGATGCAGATGCCCACGCCCTCGGTGCTCTCGATGTAGTCCAGGTCAATGGCGCCGGACAGGACCTCCTTGTGGAAGTCGGGGTCCTCCTGGTTCTCAACGTAGCTGTTGTAGGTCTCGATGACGTTGCGCAGGGCCTCCTCGGTGAAGGCGGGAGCAGCGCCGCCGGCGGAGGTAGCGGAGGCCTCGGCCAGCTCGGCCAGGGTCTCGCCGTACCAGATGTGGCCGCCCTCGACCATGTCGGCCACGGTTCCGCCCATGCCGGGGGTCTCCAGAGTAGCGCCCTTACACACGCCGTTCTCATCGGCGGGGCCGGCGTAGACAATGTAGAAGATGCCGTTGTCCAGGGCCAGGGAGGCCTTGGCCAGCACGTCGCGCTCGGCGTACTCGTCCACGAAGCGGTTGCCGTTGCCGTCAATCCACAGCTGCTCGGAGGCGTCGCCCCAGATGCCGTCGGTCATGGTGCCCTTCAGGGGGGAGGAGGAAGGCATCATCTGGGCCACCTCCAGGCCGGTCACGTCGGCGCCGATGGCGGTGGCCATCACAATGCCGTCACCCTCGTTGGTGCCCACGTTGGTGGTCAGGGTGTGGTCGCTCAGGTCGTCGCCCCAGTACTTGTCGTACTCCTTGACCATGGCGGGGTTGGCGCAGTAGCCGCCGCAGGCCAGGACAACGCCCTTGGTGGTGTTGATGGTGATCTCGGTGCCGTCGGCCTGCTCAGCCTGGGCGCCCACCACGCGGCCGGTGTCGTCGGTCAGCAGGGCGGTAGCGGCGGTCTCGGTGTAGATCTCCACACCCTCCGCCTCAGCGGCGGCCTCCAGAGCCTCCACCAGCGCTGTGCTGGAGGTCACGGGGTGAGTGCGGGGCCACATGGCGCCCAGCACGGTGAACATGCTGGCGCCGGCGTCGGCGCCCACGGTGGCGTCCACACCGATGGAGGACAGCCAGGAGAAGGTATCCAGAGCGCTCTCAGCCAGAGTACGGGCCAGGTCGATGTCGGAGGCAATCCAGGTGCCGTCATTCATCTCGCGGAGGCCGCCGGTGTAGATGTGCCACATGTGCAGGGACACGGAGTCAAAGCCGGGCATATCCACGCCGGGGGTCTTGCCCTCGTTGGCGGCATAGAAGTCGGTGATGTCCTGCTGGAGCTGCTTCAGGACCTCAGCCCACTCGGGGAACACATCCAGCTTGAGGGCGGGATCGGAGGGGTCCAGAGCCAGGTAGCCGTCCAGGGTGTTCTTCTGGGCCTCGGTGAGGATCATGTTGGCCTGGGCCTCGGGGTCCACGGCGTTGTAGGCGCCGCCGGCCATCATGGTGTTGCCGCCCAGGAAGGAGCTCTTCTCAATCAGGATGACCTTGGCGCCGTCCTGCGCAGCGCTGATGGCGGCGCTGAAGCCGGCACCGCCGCCGCCCACAACCAGGACGTCGGCGTCCCAGGTCTCAGCCTCACCGGGCTGGGCGGAGTAGGCGTTGGCATCCAGAGCATCCATGTCCAGACCGGCGGCCTCGGCGGCCTTCTCGGCGGCCATCATGATGCCGCGGCTGGCAAAGGTAGCGCCGGTGACGGTGTCCAGAGTGGTGGTCTGGTGCTCCACAATCTGCTGGGGAATGCGCTCCAGAGCCACGTCGCACACGCCAGCACTCTCGTGGCACTCGGTCAGCTCCACGTTGGTGATGACGCCGTTCTCCACGGTCATCTCCACGGTGATGGTGCCCTGCATACCGGCAGAGGAGCCGGTGAAGGTGCCGGAGACACCGCCGGTGGCCTCAGTTCCCTCGGGGGAAGCGGAGGGGGTGCCGGAGGGCTCGGTCGTGCCGGTGGTACAGGCCGCAAGGCTGAATACCATGGCCAGGCACAGAACAAACGCGAGCAGTTTCTTTTTCATGTCTGTTTTCCTCCCTATTTTATTTTTGTGTCAGCATATGCAAGAGACGTCTTATTCGCTGACCACCTGTCCGCTAACCAGCATACAGGCAGAATAATTATACATATGTATAATTACTTCGTCAAGAAAAAAACAAGCAAAATTCTAAATTCTTCTATATTTTCTTACAATGTTTTCTCTTTTCTCTTTGAAACCGGTACTATTTTACTTTTCCAGCTCCAATAATACCTGTCCCGCCGCTCTGGCAAAGAGGCGTGCACCCCGGATGGCCTCCTGAATGGTGTTGCCGTGGGCGCCTACCTCCACCAGAAGGGAGCCGTTGGTCAGCTCCTGGTTGTACACCGAGCTGCCCCGGATGGTGATGGGGCGGGCCAGGGTAGGGTAGAGGGTATTCATGCTCTTTTGAATTTTCATAGCCAAAGTCAGGTTTTCCATCCAGGCAGGGTAGTCTCCCGCCTCCGGGCTGCCCATGACCAGCATGACCTGGGCGGTGTCCTGGCCGTCCACCGTGGTGAGGGGCTTGTAGACCGTGCCGTCCTCCCCGATGAGGGCGTCCCGGTGGACGTCCAGCACGATTTTAATGGAGGGATACTGCTTCAGATACTCCTCCACCCCTGCGCCTGACCGGCTATAGGCTCCGTTGTACTGGGGGTAGTCGTAGGGCGTCTCGTCGTGGATGACCGACAGTCCCATCTCCTCAAAGACCTCCTTCATCTCCTCCCCGATGCGCACCATGTTCTGGGTGTTGTCCAGGGTGCGGCTGTTGTCGGTCTGGACGTAGATGTCCGTGCCGTCAGGTGTGTAGGCCTCGGTGGCGTGGGTGTGCATGATGAGAATCTGGGGCTGGGCCGGGTCGCCCAGGGTGATATTCACCTGTGCGGAGGCCAGCGCCGCCGCATCCACCGCCACGTCCGTCGTATTATAGATGTACACCCCATCCGCCTGAGCGTATCCCACACCTGCGGAGGGCACCAGCGTGCGGGCGATGATATCGTCCGGCGCGGTGGTGACTTCGGGGAGGTTGGCCGGGTCCTCCGGGTCCTCAGCCTCGGGAGTGGGGGAGGGTTCCGCCGGTTTTTCCTGCCCGTCATTCTCCGCCCCGTCGCCGCCTGTCTCTCCGGCCAGCCACTGGGCCACCGCCTCCTCATTGCTCCGCAGCAGGGAGGACTGGCCCACCACCAGTTGCCCCCATCGGTCCAGGGTGTCAAATGGGCCGCCTGCCCCCTCCACTTCTCCCAGCTCTGCCCGGAGAATGGCGGAGACAAAGCCGCCGTCCTCGCCCAGGGCTTTGAAGGCCTCGGCCGCAGCCCCGGCACCCGCCGCTGTCAGCAGCGCCCACAGCGCCGCCGTCACCATCAGCAGCGCTGCGCTGCGCCGGAGTACCCGGTTCCACTGAATCCCGCTGTGCCTGTCCCTTTTCATCTGTATCCCATCCCTTCATAGTGAAATTTATGCGACAGCTCCGACGGGTATGCCGGTTATTTAATTTGGTATTCAAAATTTGCTTGACTTTTGCAATATCTCCTATATAATGTCTGCTGAATAAACCGCAAAACGGTTTATTCCCGCGGCAGTAGCCGCGCAATTTCATAAAAACGGCTCATTAAAAGAGTCGCTTTTATGAAATTCAGCCATTGCTATAATGCGTATTTTCAGTGGTGCATTGAGATGCACCACTGGAAGGCGCAGGGGTTTTAGATAATTTCCTCCAAACCCCTGCGCCTGAACAAAGCCAAATGGCATGAAAGCCTGGGCTTTCAATGCCCTGGGCTTTGTTCCATACGCATTCTATAATGGCTACTGAATTAGGCCGATAGGGCCTGTTCTACATACTTTTGAAAGGGGGGCGGAGGCCATGGACCAGCACCGTGAGGAACTCAACCGGTTCCTGGTTGAGGTGTTTCACCAGGTTTTGAAGACAGAGGAGCTGGCGCTGTCCAGAGCCAAGGGAGAGCTGTCTCTCCGGGAGCTCCATTTGATTGAAGAGGTGTGCCGTGCGGCAGACCTGGGGCTGGACAACCGGGCCACCGCCATTGCCGCCGCCCAGCGGGTGACGGCGGGCACCCTGACCACAGCCGTGTCCCTCCTGGAGCGGAAGGGCTATCTGGAGCGCCGCCGGGATGAGCACGACAAGCGGGTGGTGCGCATCCTGCCCACCGAAAAGGCCCGTCAGGCCAACCGGGAGCACGAGCGCTTCCACGAGGAAATGGTGGATTATATTCTCAATTCCCTCTCCCAGGAGGAAGCACAGGTCTTTGTGCGGACACTGAGCCGGGTATCCGGTTTCTTTCAGGAAAAGACGGCCTCCGCCAGCCGTGGGGCAGAGCAGAGCGCGCCGTCCGCCGCGATGGAACAGACGAGAGAACACAATGAAACGCTGTGAATCAACAGCAGGAGGTATTTTGAAATGATCCGTATTATCACCGACAGCACCAGCGACCTCTCTCCCGCCCGTCAGGAGGCTCTGGGTGTGGATGTCATTCCCCTCTCGGTTCACTTTGGTGAGGAGGTCTTCCGGGACGGCGTGGACATCACCAACGCGGAGTTCTACGACCGGCTCTCCAAGGTGGATACCCTGCCCACCACCTCCCAGATCAACCCCGAGGTCTTTGCCGATGTATTCCGGAAGTATCTGGACCAGGGGGATGAGATTGTGGGTATTTTCATCTCCGGCGCCATGTCCGGCACCTGCCAGAGCGCCCTCATCGCCCGGGATATGGTGGACGGCGAGGACCGCATCCATATCGTGGACTCCCGTACCGTGACCTTTGCCCTGGGTCTGCTGGTGGAGGTGGCCGCCACCCTGCGGGATCAGGGTCTCTCCGCCGGAGAGCTGGCCGCCAAGCTGGAGGAGCTGGCGGGCCGTCTGCGTCTGCTGGCGGTGGTGGACACCCTAAAATACCTGAAGATGGGCGGGCGCATCTCCACCGCCTCCGCCGTAGTAGGCGCGCTGCTGAACATCAACCCCATCATCACCATCGAAAACGGCCTGGTGGAGGGCATCGGCAAGGCACGTGGCCGCAAAGCCGCCTTCCAGTGGATTGCCAAGCGGATGGAGAAGGAGGCTCCCGACCTGTCCCTGCCCGTGGCCTTCGGCCACTCCAACGCCCCCGAGGCCATGGCCGAGTGCCAGGCCTTCTTCGCCGACATCATCGACGGTGCCACTGTCCATGCCAGCGACATCGGCAGCGTCGTGGGCACCCACGTGGGCCCCGGTGCCACCGGCATTGTCTATTTCCGCGCGGAGTAAGAATACCGCACCTCTTCCCTGTGCCCACGACACCGCGCTTTGCGCGTCAAGCGTTTTGGGCCTCAGGCACAAAACCTTGAACCCGGGCGGATTCACTCCGCCCGGGTTGCGTTCTGTCTTGGGGTCCCCGGCGGCCGGCTGGCCGCTGGGGCGGGCACTCACGTGGGCCCCGGCGCCACCGGCATTGTCTATTTCCGCGCGGAGTAAAACAAAAACGCCCCTGGCTGACAGCCGGGGGCGCTTTTTCATACAATAAAAGGCGGCGCACCGCCTTACACGGTACGCCGCACTGCAATTTTTATTTGCGGGAAGGCGCTTATGCCTTCCGGGCCGCCAGTTTCGTTCTGCTCGCCAGCTCCAGGCGGCGAATCACGTACACAGAATCGGTGACGACCTTGACCGGCTTGGAGAAGTCCAGCACAAACAGGCCGATAAAGGACCCGGCGTCAATGCGCACGGAGCCGTCCTCGGACTCAAAAAACACCGGCTCTTCCACAGCCTGGGCCAGCTTCTGCACCTCGGCAATCTCGTTGAAGGAATCAAACTTTGCTTCAAACACCATTTAAGGTCACCTCCTTTAGGCGACCCCAGTATAGCATCGGAGGCTTGTTTGAATCAATAGTCGCTTTCCACAATCTTCATTGCCGGTTAAGCGCAGTCTTACAGCTTATTATCCGGTTATTTTCCAGTTAAGAAATATCTTATACTATATTGAAAAATAATTTTCCAATATACTTCTACCATTTCCAGAAAATAATCCGCTTTAGCTTGCTCTTAAATCAGAAGGACGCGCACCGCGCCTCCTCATCCAGATAGTCCAGCTGGGAGAGCAGCTCCTGAGAGTCGGTGACAATGCAGACAGGGCGGGAGTAGTCCAGGGCAAAGAGGCCAATCAGGGACTTGGCGTCAGCCAGCACATCCCCCTCTGTCTCCCGGAGCATAACCTCCTCGGGGACGGAACAGGCCATCCGGCGCAGGCACCGGAGCTCCTCCGCACTGCGGAACTTTCGGACAACTGTCATATGTGCTCCCTCCTTTGCCTCATCATAGCATACTTTTCTTCTTCTGTGAAGCAGAGTTATTTTCTTCACATTCTTTTCTGTTTTCCAAGTCTAACGCGTCAAAAAGTTCACAAATTTATTTTCCTGCCGTTCTCGCTCCTGCGGCAAAAAGTTCCGCTCGCGGCAATAAATTCATTGTTTTGCACTAGGAAATGTGGTAAAATAAATTAAAGCGTCTGCGGTCAGCGCCGGCGCGTAATCTTTGACATTGGAGCGCATACATTTTATGATAGAATTCCGGACACCCCAGCTGGCGGACAAGGTCTGGATGGACCAGTTGCTCAGCCGTTCCAACTACCGGGGCTGCGAATATAATTTTACCAACCTCTTTGCGTGGAAGGACGCCTACCATCACAAGGTGGCAAGGCTGGACGATTTTCTGGTGGTGCACCTGTGCGGCGGCCTGGGGTGCAGCTTTCTCTATCCCGCCGGCAGCGGGGACCGCAGAGCGGTCATCGAAGCCCTCCGGGCCGACGCCGAGGCGCACGACCAGCCCCTGCGGCTGGTGTGTCTCACCCGGGAGCAGACCCAGGAGCTGGAGGAGCTCTTTCCGGGCCGGTTCCGGTTTGAATCCGACCGGGACGGCTGGGACTACCTCTATGAGATTGACCGGTTGGCCGATCTGGGCGGCAAGAAGCTCCACGGCAAGCGCAACCACATCAACCGTTTTCTGGACAACAACCCCACCTGGGTCTACGAGCCCATCACGCCGGACAGCCTGCCCGAGTGTCTGGAGATGGACAAGGAGTGGTACCGGCGGAGCATGGTCCGGGAAGGAGCCGTGGAGGAGCGGGACCTGGGAGACGAGGGCCGTGCTCTCCGTCTGGCCATTGAGCACTACCACGACCTGGGCCTGGAGGGCGGACTCATCCGGGTGTACAGCGAGGTGGTGGCCTTCACCATGGGCGACATGCTCTCCTCCGACACCTACGACGTCCACTTTGAGAAGGCCTACGGGGAGCTTCAGGGGGCATACGCCATGATCAACCGGGAATTTGCCCGCTGGGTGCGTGAGCACCACCCCAACGTCCGCTACCTGAACCGGGAGGACGACATGGGCGTGGAGGGCCTGCGCAAGGCCAAGGAGTCCTATTATCCCGACCTGATGGTGGAGAAATACAGCGCAGTCTGGCAGGCATAACGACACATGGGCCGCCGGAAACCGGCGTGCATTCAATTGAAGGATGGGTGATACTATGGTAGAAATCCGTCCCTCCAGGGTGGAGGAGTTAGAGCAGCAGAAGCGCCTTTGGAAGGCGGCGTTTGGTGACGACGAGGCGTATATTGACCTCTTTTATAGCACCTGCGCCAGACCGGAGGATGTGCTGATTCTGTCCGAGGATGGCCAGCTGTGCAGCATGGCGGCCCTGCTGCCCCTTGAAATCGCGCTGCCCGGCGGCGGAAAGCTGACCTCCTCCTATGTATACGCCCTGGCCACCGACCCCCATGCCCGCAAGCAGGGCTATGGCCGCGCGCTGCTCCAGTACGCGGAGCTGTACCTGCGGGAGCAGGGTGTGGACTGCATCACCGTGGTGCCCGCTGAGGCGGGACTGTTCAAGTTCTTTGAGACAGTGGGCTTCACCGAGTGCTTCTCCAACCGGAAGATGGAGCTGCTGGAGAGCATGGCGCCCCCGCTTCCGGCCAAGAGCAGCCTGGAGCCGGTGGACGCCGCCGCCTACGGTGAGCTGCGGGAACGGCTTCTCTCGGGCACCTTCCACGCCAAGTACAGTGAAAAGCTGCTGGCCTTCCAGGAGGGCGCCTCCCGTCTGAGCGGCGCCGGGCTCTACCGGATTGTGATTGAGGACCGGGAGGGCTGCGCCGCTGTGGAGTACACCAGCGACAGCAGTCTGGCCATCAAGGAGCTGCTGATTTCCCCCGCTCTGCTGGACGGAGCGGTATCCTTAATAAAAGAGAATCTTCAGGCCGACCGGTATTTTGTCCGCACGCCCGCTCTGTGGGACGGCCTGCAGGGCAGCTACATTCAGCCCTTCGCCATGGTCAAGTGGCTGCGGGAGGACCTGCGCCTGGCCTGGGGTGAGGAGCGGTCCGGCTATTTTGGCCTGAGCTTCGATTAAATGGAACTGAGACCGGCGCCGCAGCAGCGGCGCCGGTCTTTTTCCTGTCTCCGGCTCACAGCCCTATCCTTTATGGACATTTTGACCCAAATTGAATATTCATTCATCATCATTTGAATGTGCACCACAAAAATTCAAAAAATGCTTGCATTATTCCTGCATGGGGTGTATAATCCACTCAATCAAAAATCCCTGAGGATTTAAGGAGAGAATGAATATGAAGACCTGGAAGAAAATTCTTGCATTTGCTCTTGCCGCTGGCATGAGCCTTTCCCTGCTGGCCGGCTGCGGCACCACCTCCACCGGCGGCGACAGCAACAGCCCTGCTCCCTCCGGCAGCACCGCTCCCAGCGAGAGCCAGACCGCTGAGGTCACCGGCCCCGCCGCCTGGACCTCCGTGGACGACCTGAAGGGCGCCAAGATCGCCGTTCAGGAGGGCACCACCGGCAACGACGTGGCTTCCGCCATCGAGGGCACCGAGGTCAGCGCCTTCAAGGCCGCTACCGCCTGCGCCATGGAGCTGATGAACGGCCGTGTGGACTGCGTTGTGATTGACTCCAACCCCGCCCAGGCCCTGGTGAATGCCAACCCCGACAAGCTGATGATTCTGGACTTCCCCGCCAGTGAGGAGAACGAGACCTACGCCATCGCCACCCAGAAGAACGACGAGGGCGCCGCTCTGGCCGAGGAGTTCAACGCCGCCATGGTTACCCTGAAGGAGAACGGCACCTTTGACGCTCTGGTGGCCAAGTACATCTCCAAGGAAGAGGACGCCACCCTGCCCGAGCTCAAGACCGTTGAGAATCCCAAGGGCACTCTGGTCATGGGCACCAACTGCGAGTTCGAGCCCTTCGAGTACCTGACCAGCGACGGCACCCCCACCGGCTTCGACGTGGACTTCGTCAAGTACCTCTGCGCTGAGATGGGCTACGAGGTCACCATCGAGAACATGGACTTCGACGCCCTGATTCCCGCCCTGCAGTCCGGCCGGATTGACTTCATCGCCGCCGGTCTGACCCGCAACGAGGAGCGGGAGAAGAACGCCAACTTCACCGACGGCTACTATGAGGCCACCCAGTCCATCGTGGTGCTCAAGCCCGAGGCCTGATCCCTGCAAAGTTAATGTGAAATACCGCGGACAGCCTGCGCTGAAAGAGCGCAGGCTTCCGTGCGCTCTAGAGAAAGGCGGCGATTACTCTGTCATTTGGTGCGTGGTTCCTCAGCACTGGCTTTGGCCAGGGGCTGGCGGACTTTGGTGAAAAGCTGTATGCAGCATTTCTGTTTGAGGACCGTTGGAAGCTCTATCTGGGCGGTCTGGGCACAACGCTCTCCATCACCCTGGGCGCAATCTGCATCAGTACCGTGCTGGGCATGGTGCTGTGTCTGATGCGTCTGTCCCGGCACCGGATTCTCCGGGGGCCGGCCACCGCATATATCGACATCATCCGCGGCATCCCCGTGGTGGTTCAGCTGCTGATCATGTACAACGTAGTCCTGCTGAATGTCACCGACAACAAGACCCTGGTGGCGATTATCGCCTTTGGTCTCAACTCTTCGGCATATATGGCCGAGATATACCGCTCCGGAATCAACGCAGTTGATCCCGGACAGATGGAGGCAGGCCGCAGCCTGGGCCTGAGCCGTGCCCAGACCATGTGGCACATCATCTTCCCCCAGGCCATCAAGAACTGCCTGCCTACCTATACCAGCGAGTTCATTGTACTGGTGAAGGAGACCGCCGTGGTGGGCTATATCGCCCTGGTGGACCTGACCAAGGTCTACTCCTCCGTCCAGAGCCTGACCTATGACGCTGCGGCTCCTCTGTTTATCATCGCCGTGGCCTACTTCGCAATCACCAAGACCCTCTCGATTATCTTCGGCTATATGGAAAGGAGGCTGCGGGAAAGTGATCGACGTTGAACATCTGAGTAAATCCTTCGGCAGCCACCTGGTGCTGGATGATATCTCCGAGCACATTGAGCAGGGAGAAAAGGTGGTCATCATCGGGCCTTCCGGCTCGGGCAAGTCCACCTTCCTGCGCTGCCTCAACCTGCTGGAAACCCCCACCGCGGGCAAGATCATCTTTGAGGGCACCGTGGTCAACGACAAAAAGACCGACATCAACGCCATCCGGCGTCAGATGGGCATGGTGTTCCAGCACTTCAACCTGTTCCCCAACATGACCATCCGCAAGAACATCACCCTGGCCCCGGTGCAGACCAAGCTGATGGGCCAGGAGGAGGCCGATGAGCTGGCCCTGACCCTGCTGGACCGGGTGGGCCTGAAGGACCGTGCGGATTCCTACCCCGCTCAGCTCTCCGGCGGCCAGAAGCAGCGTATCGCCATTGTCCGCGCCCTGGCCATGAAGCCCAAGGTGATGCTCTTTGACGAGCCCACCTCCGCCCTGGACCCCGAGATGGTGGGCGAGGTGCTGGACGTTATGAAGGAGCTGGCCGACGAGGGCATGACCATGGTGGTGGTCACCCACGAGATGGGCTTTGCCCGCGAGGTGGGCAGCCGGGTGCTGTTCATGGACGGCGGCCACATTCTGGAGCAGAATGAGCCCCACGCCTTCTTTGCCAACCCCAAGGAGCCCCGTACCATCGAGTTCCTGTCCAAGGTTCTGTAAATGCAAACGTCCCGCGAGAGAAGCGCTCTCGCGGGACGTTTTTGTTATTTATAGTTCAGGTTACACTCGGCTCCGGCAGGACAGGCGGGCCACAGCCCCGCCGCCTTCCGCATGGGTTCCAGAGCCAGCCGGTTGAACACGGCCACGCACCGGCCGATGGCCACCATGGCCACCAGGGTACCCACGCCGATGCCCACCACATGGCCGGCAGAGAGCAGGCACAGGGACACCGACACAATGACGCAGGCCACGTCCACCGTGTTCTTGCCCAGGCCCAGCCCCTTGCCCATGGCCATACCGGCCGCACGGGCCATGCCGTCGGGGGGACTGGCCACCAGATCCATGGCCACGATCATGGCCGCACCCACGCCGGTGCACACCACCGAACCGGCCAGCAGCAGGATTTTCTGCCACAGGGCGGGGGTATCCAGCCCCAGAGGTACCGCCAAACGGTCAAAACCGGCGGTAAAGAAGTTGAGCAGGAAGCTGAACACCAGGGAAAAGGGGATCTCCAGCAGGTCCAGCTTCCGGGTGCGCTTGCCCTGAAGGATGAACTGCACGGCCATAAAGACCATGTACACCCCCATGGTGGCCGCGCCGAAGTCGATATGCCAGATCTCCGAGATGGCGTAGGCAGGGGAGATGATGGGGGACACGCCCAGCTGGGCCCGGGTGCTCAGGGTATTGCCCACGGCCAGAATGAGCACGCCCAGCAGGTAGATGCCCATCCGCCGTACCGTGGCCCCGGTGAGGACGCCGCTTCTCCGCTTCACACCGGCGTCAGCCCTCTCCGGGACCTCCGGCTGGGGCGGGGTGCGGACCTCGGCGGATTCCACCATCGCGTAGCTTCCCATGTTCAACGCCTCTCCTTCATCAGTTTGATGGGCCAGAGCCCCGTCTTGCGGGGAAACAGAGCTTTTATACTTCTTTTCTCTCATCTGTCCTCACTCTAAGTATAACTGTCTTTCAGGAGAAGTCAATAGTCGAGCGATAAGTTTATTTTTTAACCCGATATTGCGAATTTTAAGACAATATAGGTCAAAAATGTAACATACACGATAGATATTTCACAAACGAAAAATTCAGCGGGGCAGCCCCTCTGCCGCCCGGTCCAGCCGCTCCATGGCCGCCTCCAGGCACTGGCGGGGACAGGCCAGATTGATGCGCTCAAAGCCGGCGCCCTGGTAGCCGAAGATATAGCCCTCGTCCAGACAGAGCTGGCAGGAGAGGAAGAACTTCTCCTGCTCCTCGGGCGTCAGGCCCAGGCCGCGGAAGTCGCACCACATCAGATAGGTGCCCTCCATGGGATAGGTGATAACGGAGGGGAATTTCTCCTTGAGAAACGCCTTACAGTACTCATAATTGCCCCGGATCACGTCCAGCAGCTCCTCCAGCCAGTCCTCCGCCTCCTCATAGGCGGCACGGGTGGCGGTCAGGCCGAAGTAGCTGGTGTACTCTCCGGTGTACCCCACCTGCTTGTCCAGCAGGGCGGCGCGCAGGTCGTCGTCGGGGACGATGATGTTGGCGGTGGCCAGTCCGGCCAGGTTAAAGCTCTTGCTGGCAGAGGTGCCCACAATGCACCGCTTGGCGGCGGGGCCGTCCAGGGTGGCAAAGGGGGTATGGACGTGGCCGGGATGGACAAAGTCGGCGTGAATTTCGTCGGAGAACACGGTGACGCCGTGGCGGGCGCAGATGTCCGCCGCAGCCTGAAGCTCCTCCCTGGTCCACACCCGGCCCACCGGGTTGTGGGGGGAGCAGAGGAAGAACAGCTTCACGTCGGGCCGGGAAGCCAGTTCCTCCAGGCCCTCCAGGTCCATAACATACCGACCGTTCTCCAGCTTCAGGGGATTCTCCCACACCTTGCGGCCGGTGTTTTCCACCACCTTACGGAAGGGCGGGTACACCGGCGGCTGGATGATGACCCCCTCGCCGGGCTGGGTCAGGGCGTGGACGGCCAGATTCATGGCGGGCACCACGCCGAAGGTCTGGAACATCCACTCCAGCTCCACGGTCCAGTGGTGACGCCGGGCCATCCAGCGGCACACCGCCTGCTTGTAGGGGCCGTCGGCGATGGTGTAGCCGTAGACGCCGAAGGAAGCGGCCTTCTGAATGGCAGCGGTGATCTGAGGGGCCACGGCAAACTCCATGTCCGCCACCGAATAGGGGACCAGGGCCGGGTTATCCACATTCATGGCCTCAAATGTGGACCATTTCTCCGCACCCATATTCCGCCGAGGGCGGAGGGTGGTAAAGTCGTACATGCTGAATCCTCCTTTGCTAATACAAAACTTCATGCGTCTTGGGCGTGCTACGAAAACAGGTCAAAATTCGCAGCGCATGAAGTTTTTGCGCATGTGGGCCGTCTCCGGCCCACGCGCTGAGATTTCATGCCGTGTGCCGCCTCCTGCGGCATACGGCAAGTTTTGCTATGCTTTTGCATAGCAAAACAGGGGCGGCCCATGGGCCGCCCCTGTGTGCGTGAATGATTATTCGGCGGAGATCATGTAGTAATACACGGGCTGGCCGCCGGCCAGAAGGGTAATTTCCGCCTTGGGGCAGGCCTCCTGGAAGATGGCCAGGGCCTTCTGGGCGTCGTCCTCCTGGACGTCCTCGCCGTAGAACACGGTGATGAACTCGGCGTCCTGCTGGGGCTGGGCCTCAGCCAGACGGCGGAGGAGGGTGTAGATATCCTGGTCGGTGCCGAAGAGCTGGTGCTCGGCCAGAGCCAGGTAGTCGCCCTGCTTGATGGCAAAGCCGTCAAAGTCGGAGTCACGGGCGGCGTAGGTGATCTCGGAGGTGCTCACCCGCTTGAGGGCGTCGGCCATGGCCTCGGTGTTCTCCTCCACGGAGCTGTCCGGGTCAAAGGCCAGCAGGGCGGAGATGCCCTGGGGCACGGTCTTGCTGGGCAGGACCACAACCTTCTTGCCCTCCACCAGGCGGATGCACTGCTCAGCCGCCATGATGATGTTCTTGTTGTTGGGCAGGACAAAGACCACCTCGGCGGGGGTCTTGTCGATCTCCCGCATGATATCCTCGGTGGAGGGGTTCATGGTCTGACCGCCGCTGATGATGCCGTCGGCGCCCAGGTCACGGAACACGGCGGCCACGCCCTCGCCGGCGCACACCGCCACAAAGCCGTAGGGCTTCTCGGGAGCGGCAACCTTGTGCTCCTCCTGAGCGGGGGCAGTCTGGGCGGCCTCCTCCAGGATCTCGCTGTGCTGGTTGCGCATGTTCTCAATCTTCACGGTCTGGAGGGCGCCGTAGGTCAGGGCCTCCTCCAGCACCTTGCCGGGGTGGTTGGTGTGGACATGCACCTTGATGATGTCGTCGTCCTCCACCAGCACCAGGGAGTCGCCCAGGGCGTTGAGGAAGCCCCGGAGTGCCTCCGGGTCCTTCTTCTTGTTGTCCCGGGAGCAGATGAACTCGGTGCAGTAGCCGAACTTGATCTCCTCGGTGGAGAAGCTCTCAAAGTCGGCCCGGTCCTTGGGGGCGGCGGGAGCGCTCTCGTCGGAACCCTCGGGCATGGGCTCGCCACGCAGCTCGTCCAGCATGCCCTGGAGGATGACCAGGAAGCCCTTGCCGCCGGCATCCACAACGCCGGCCTTCTTCAGGACGGGATTCTGGTTGATGGTGTTGTCCAGGGCCACGTGGCCCTCGTCGATGGCGGCCTGGAGCACGGCCTCGGCGCTGTTGTTCTCCCGGGCGGTGGCGGCGGCCTGAGCGGCGGCCAGACGGGAGACGGTGAGGATGGTGCCCTCGGCGGGCTTCATAACCGCCTTGTAGGCGGCGGCCACGCCCCAGTCCAGGGCCACCGCCAGATCACGGCCGTCGATGGTCTCCTTGTCCTTCACGGCCTTGGAGAAGCCCCGAAACAGCAGGGACAGAATGACGCCGGAGTTGCCGCGGGCGCCCCGCAGCAGGGCGGAGGCGTTCATGGCGGCGGCCTCGCCCACGGTGGACGCGGCCTTCTTCTTCATCTCCGCCGCGGCGGTGGAGATGGTCAGGGACATATTGGTGCCGGTGTCGCCATCGGGCACAGGGAAAACGTTGAGTTCGTTGATCTCCTGCTTGCGTGAATTGATGGAGGCCGCGGCGTGGACTACCATCCGCTGAAACGACGCCCCGTCAATGGTATCTCTCATGTCGATGTTCCTTTCTGTCATACAGGTCCGGCGGAGCAGATGCTCAGCCGATCACCATGGAATCAATGTAGACGTCCACATTGCGGACCTCCACGCCGGTGGTGCGGCTGACCACGTACTTGACCTCGCTCATGATGGAGCGGGACACAGCCGCCAGGTTGACGCCGTTGTCCACAATGATATGGAGCTCGATGGAGACGGTGGAGTCGTCGTGATAACGGACCTTGACGCCCTTGGCCATAGACTCTCTGCGCAGCAGGTGGACCAGCCCGTCGGTGGTGGAGCGCACGGCCATGCCCTTCACGCCGTAGCAGTTGGTGGCGGCGGCGCCGGTGATGTTGCTGAACACATCGCTGCTGATGCGTATCTCGCCCTTCTCGGTCTGCAGCTTCATGGGGATCCTTCCTTTCTATGGGGGATGACTGCCGTGAGGCAGCTGGTTTCTTCTCATTCGTTCCTATATTTTATTCTATTTCCGTCCAAAATACAAGGGAAAAAGTTTGTACAGGTCATTGTAATTTAGGCAAAAAACGTGTACACTATTACCATCATTTCATAAGAGGAGGCGACAGACATGAGAAAGGTCGTCCAATTTGTGCTGAAACTGGTGGCTGTGTGCATGGTCGTGGCCGCCGCGGCCTGCTGCGTCATCGCTTACTGGGACAAGATTTCTGCGGTGCTGGGCTGCGCCCGGGACAAGATCGCCGAGAAACGGGCGTGCTGCTGCCGCTCCGAGTATGACGATTACGCCGACTGGGACGAAGAGTAAGAACTGAAAACCGGGGACCGGAGCGCATTGCTCCGGTCCCCGGTTTTGTGTTATGGACTGCCCGTTCCGCCGGGCAGGGCAGTTGCGTCCTCCGGCGGGTCGGTCTGGAACTCCGTCATGCAGCCCCAGTACCGCTTGGGCATGTGGCTCATGCGGCAGCGGGGGTTGTAGCGCCCCTCAATGGACACGGTGCGGTAGAACTGCCGCCACAGGGCACGCCAGTCCCGCTCGTCCCGGTCCGGCCCCGCCACCCGGAAGTCCTCCAGCGGGACGATGGCCCACTGTCCCGGCCGGTAGAAGAGGGCCTCCCGGTGGGTGCGGTCGTAGATGACAAAGGCCTCCGACGGGTACCGGGCGCAGAAATGGGGCCGCAGCAGGGGCAGCACCCGGTTCCTCGGCTCAATCTCCGCCGTCAGGACGCCGTCCCGGTCGGAAAAGCGGATGAAGCCCTTGAGAAGATGGGCCTCCCCGGTGAGGTATCTCACCGCCCTGTCCAGAGTAAAGACCCGTTGGTCGGTCAGGTCATGGAGCACCGACGGCCCACGCTGAAACCCCAGGGCCAGAAAGTCGTACAGGCTCTGTTCCCGGTCGGGCAGGGCGGTGAGGAAGCCGTAGACCACCAGCCGGGCGCCCTGAGGGGACAGGCGGCGGGGCAGGGACTGCCGCACCCGCCGGGCGTGGTCCGGGTGGGTGTCCACCGGCCGCTCGGGGTAGAGGGAGAGCTGGGCCTGACCGGGGGCGGAGAAGGCCGCCGCCCGCTCGCGGTGGAGGTAGCTCTCGTAGACGCAGGTGAGAAAGCCGTCAAAGGTGCCGTCGTAGGTGTAGGCCACCTGGGGCCAGCCGGTCATGTCGTAGTTTCCCATTATCCCGTCTCCTCAAACAGGCTCAGCTGCTCCGGGACCTCCCGGGAGAGCATGGGCCGCTCCAGGGCCACCAGGTGGCGGAGGATGCCGTCCTCCTTCACCCGCAGGCCCTCCGCCGTCTTCCCTGAGCAGGTGAGGAAGTACTGGGCACGCTTGAGCACCACCCCCAGCTTCTTGAGGCCCTGGAAGGTGAGGGAGCCCCACCGCCGGGCGGAGAGAATCCGCCGGGCAGAGGTGACGCCGATGCCGGGCACCCGCAGGAGCGCCTCGTAGTCGGCGGTGTTCACCTCCACGGGGAAAAACTCCGGGTGGGCCAGCGCCCAGGAGCACTTGGGGTCCACCAGGGGGTTGAAATTGGGGTTGGCCTCGTCCAGCAGCTCGTGGGCCTCAAAGTGGTAGAACCGCAGCAGCCAGTCGGCCTGATAGAGCCGGTGCTCCCGCAGCAGGGGCGGCTTGAAGCTCTGGGGCGCAGGGAGCAGCTTGCTGTTTGACACGGGCATATAGGCGGAGAAGAACACCCGCTTGAGCCGGTATTTTTTGTACAGTCCCTCGGTGAGGCGGAGAATCTGGAAATCGGTCTCCGGCGTGGCCCCCACAATCATCTGGGTGGACTGTCCCGCCGGGGCGAATTTTGGGGCCTTCCGGGACAGGGCCAGCTCTCCTTTGGATGCGGCAATGCCGTCCCGGATCTGGGCCATGGGGGTGAGGATGGAGGTCTTGGCCTTGTCTGGGGCCAGCAGGCCCAGGGACTGTTCCGAGGGCAGCTCGATGTTCACCGACAGCCGGTCGGCCAGCAGGCCCAGCCGGTGGGTGAGCAGGGGGTCTGCTCCCGGGATGGCCTTGGCGTGGATGTATCCGCCGAAGGCGTACTCCTCCCGCAGCAGCCGCAAGGTCTCAATCATCAGCTCGGTGGTTTTGTCGGGGCTGCCCCACACGGCGGAGGACAGGAACAAGCCCTCAATATAGTTGCGCCGGTAGAAGCCGATGGTGAGCTCGCACAGCTCCCGGGGGGTGAAGGCGGTGCGGCGCACGTCGTTGGACCGGCGGTTGACGCAGTACTGGCAGTCGTAGATGCAGCGGTTGGTGAGCAGCACCTTCAGCAGGGAGATGCACCGTCCGTCAGCGGAGAAGGAGTGGCAGCAGCCCACGGCCATGGTGGAGCCCATGGTCCCCGGACGGCCGGCCCGATCCAGGCCGCTGGAGGTACAGGCGGCGTCATATTTGGCCGCGTCGGTGAGTATGGTCAGCTTGTCCATCAGCTCCATTTGGCAGCCCTCCGAAGTGCAAGAACGTTTGTACGAATATTATGGCATTAGAACAGATGTTTGTCAAGCCCAGACGCACAAATACCCAAAAAAAGGCAAGTGCTCACAGCCTTTCTGTGGATTCTGCTATAAATTTCACAAACCGGGCCTGTTTTTTGCCGGAAACAAAGGCATTGTGGTGAAAACGGGAAAAGACCGCGAGAAAAGTGAACAAATCTTGTCTAAACTGCTTGCGAATCACGGCGAGTCGCGGTATACTAATACAGCTCGCTTTTGCGGGTACTTTATCATGCCCAAACAAACATATGCTTGGAGGACAGCACTTCCATGAAAAAGCGCGACATCATCATTATTGTGGCGGTACTGGCTGTGGCATTTGCCGCGTTTATGGCAGTCAATCTGTTCCAGTCCCGTGAGAGTGCCGTAGAGGATTTCGTCTACATCTACGTCAACGACACCCTCTATGAGGCCGACCCCCTCAGCGAGGATAAGCTGATTGAGATCGACCAGGGCAACGGCATGGTCAACCACGTCCAGATCAAGGACGGCAAGGTCTATATGGCCGACTCCACCTGCGAGAATCAGGACTGTGTGGACCAGGGCACCATGACCGAGGAGAACGTGGATACCCGGCCCATGCGCAACTGGATTGTGTGCCTGCCCAACGGCATTTCCATTGAGCTGCGTCTGGCCAGCGAGGAGACCACGTGAACCGGCGGGGAAGCTCTCAGTCGGTCCGCTGGCTGACCCGCATGGCCCTGCTGACGGCGGTGGCCGTTGTGCTGGGCTACATTGAGCACCTCATCCCCATGCCCGGCGGCATCCCCGGCATCAAGCTGGGCCTGGCCAACACCGTGCTGCTCTACGCCATCTACCTGCTGGACGTCAAAAGCGCCTTCCTGCTCATGGTGCTGAAGGTGGGGCTGTCCGGCCTGATGTACGGCGGCGTGTCCGCCATGATGTTCAGCTTCGGCGGCGGAGTGTGCAGCCTTGTGATGATGCTGCTGATCAAGAAGCTGGGCGGCGGCGTGTCCATCATCGGCGTGTCCGTGGTGGGCGCCGTGTTCCACAATGTGGGACAGACCGCTGTGGCCGCGTTCATGGTCAACACCGCGGCCCTGATGGGCTATGTGCCCTTCCTGCTGGTGGCCGCCGTGGTCACCGGCGTGCTCACCGGCATCGCCGCCAAGTACGCCATCCAGGGGCTGAAGGCCTCCGGCATGGAAAACGTGAAGATGCCGGGCAAGGAATCCAAACCTCAGCACTCCCAGGAGGAACCCAAATGAGACACCGTACCATTGCCGCCGCGCTGGCCGGCATGCTGGCCCTGAGCCTGCTCACCGCCTGCCAGCCCCAGGGCACCCAGGGCTCGGCGGCGCCCACCGCCTCCCCTGTTGTGGAGTCCGGCCTGTCCAAGCAGAGCCGGGTGGGCTTTTTCTTTGATACCGTCATTACCATTGAGGCCTACACCAACGACGAGTCCATCCTGGACGACGCCATCGCCGAGTGCCAGCGGTACGACGACCTGCTGAGCAAGACCAAGGAAGGCTCCGACGTGTGGAACATCAACCACGCCAACGGGGAGCGGGTGGCCGTCAGCCAGGAGACCCTGGACATCATCCGGAAGGCGCTGGAGTACTCCAAGCTGTCCGACGGCAAGTTTGACATCACCATCGAGCCCTGCGTGGCCCTGTGGGACTTCACCGGCGAGAACATGGGCGTCCTGCCCGACGAGGCCGAGCTGGCCGAGGCCGCGTCCCACGTGGACTACACCAAGGTGGACGTGACCGACGAGGGCGTCCAGCTTCCGGCAGGGGAGACCATTGACCTTGGCGCCATCGCCAAGGGGTACATCACCGACCGCATCAAGGATTTCCTGGTGGAGCGGGGCATCACCTGCGGCATGCTCAACTTTGGCGGCAACGTGCTGGCCATCGGCTCCAAGCCCGACGGTTCCAACTGGAACATCGGTATTCAGGACCCCGCCTCCACCACCGGCGAGAGCATCGCCGTGGTGCCGGTGAGCGACAGCGCCGTGGTTACCAGCGGCATTTATGAGCGCGGCTTCGACGTAGACGGCGTGCGCTACCACCACATTCTGGACACCTCCACCGGCTGGCCCGTGCAGAACGAGCTGGCGGGCATCACCATACTGGCCAGCGACGCCTTTGACGCTGACGCCCTCTCCACCACCGTGTTCGCCATGGGTCTGGAGGAGGGGACCGCCTTTGTGGAGGGCCTGGACGGCGTAGAGGCCGTCTTTATCACCCGGGACGAACAGGTCTCCTGGACGTCCGGGCTCAACGATCGTCTGACCCTGCTGAACAACGGCTGAGAGCCCTTCGAGAGAGGGAGCGGCTCCCGGCAACGGGTGAAGCAGTGTACCCGCGGAATGCGGAAATATGCGAAGGTGTCAGAATTTGTCCCAAATCGCGGGGGAGGCCCCGCGCCTTGCAGAAAAGGAGTGGTCAAGAACTATGGGAATGGGAAAAGGAATCCGCCTGGCGGGTCATAAAAACACCGCCTCCTGCACGCCCGTGCAGATGACGGTGCCCGCGCGGGTCCGGATACCCCTGTCGCTTCTGGGCGCCAACACCAGTACCATTCTGGTGAAGAAGGGCGACACGGTGGCCGTGGGCCAGCCGATCGCCACCCAGGGCCAGGGCATCGGCGTGCCGATGTACGCCAGCGTGTCCGGTACGGTGGAGGGCATTGAGTCCCTGCGCATGCCCAACGGCAGCGTGGTGGACTGCATTGTCATCGCCTCCGACGGACAGCAGACCGTGTGGGACGGCATTGAGGTCCCCAAGGTCACCAACATGCAGGAGCTGCTGGATGCCGTCCGCAAGAGCGGACTGGTGGGTCTGGGCGGCGCCGGCTTCCCCACCTGGGTGAAGCTCAACGCCACCGTGGACCGTCTGGTCATCAACGGCAGCGAGTGCGAGCCCTACTGCACCGTGGACTACATCGCCATGCGGGACTATGCCGCCGACATGGCCGAGGGCGTGCGCATCGTCAAGACCCTGCTGGGCATCGAGAAGGCCATTGTGGGCGTCAAGCATCCCCCCAAGGGTCTGGAGGACGCCTTCAAGGGTATGGACGGCGTGGAGATCAAGCAGCTGCGGGAGTACTACCCCGTGGGCGCTGAGAAGATGCTGATTCACGAGACCACCGGCCGTGTGGTGCCCGGCGGCAAGCTGCCCAAGGACGCCGGCTGCATCGTGCTCAACGTGAACACCGCCGCCTTCATCGCCCGGTACCTGCGCACCGGCATGCCTCTGGTGAGCAAGACCGTGTCCGTGGACGGCTCCGCCGTCAACACCCCCAGCGTCATCACCGCCCCCATCGGCACCCCCGTGGGCGATCTGTTTGCCGCTGCCGGCGGCTTCAAGGGCGAGCCCGCCAAGATCTTCGCCGGCGGCCCCATGATGGGTATCGCTCTGCCCGACCTGGACTTCCCCCTGCTGTGGAACAACAACGGCTTCGTGGCCCTCAACCAGAAGGATGCCGCCAAGCCCGCCACCACCGCCTGCATCCGCTGCGGCCGGTGCGTGGACCACTGCCCCATGAATCTGATGGCCTTCGAGATCTCCAAGGCCTACGAGCAGCGGGACGTGGAGTGGCTGCGGAGCATCCGCGCCGACCTGTGCATCGAGTGCGGCTGCTGCTCCTATGTCTGCCCCGCCCGTCGTGACCTGGTCACCAACAACAAGCTGGCCAAGCGGTTCCTGGCCAGCCAGCCCAAGAAGGAGGTGAGCAAGTCGTGAAGCTGCTCTCCGTGACCCCCGCGCCCCATATCTGGGCCAAGGACGACACCCAGTCCATCATGCGGGACGTGCTCATCGCCCTTGCTCCTGCGTTCATTGCGTCCATTGTGATTTTCGGCATCAATGCCCTGCTGGTCACCGTCGTGTGTGTTGTGGCCGCCGTGCTGTCCGAGTTCCTCTTTGAGAAGGCCGTCAAGCGGCCCGTCACCATTACCGACCTGTCCGCCGCCGTCACCGGCGTGCTGCTCTCCTTCTGCCTGCCCTACGACATCCCCCTGTGGATCGCCGCCCTGGGCAGCGTCATCGCCATCGTGGTGGTCAAGCAGCTCTTCGGCGGCATCGGCCAGAACTTCGCCAACCCCGCCATCACCGCCCGTGTGGTGCTGCTCATCTGCGGCTTCAACGGCGCCATGACCACCTTCAACCTGGACGGCGTGTCCGGCGCCACCCCCCTGGCTGACGGCGCTGTCAACCCCGGTGTGATGACCATGTTCCTTGGCAACCACGCCGGCTCCCTGGGTGAGACCTGCGCCCTGGCCCTCATCATCGGCGGCGTGTATCTGCTGGTGCGGAAGGTCATCACCTGGCACATCCCCGTGGCTTACATCGGCACCGTGGCCGTCATCTCCCTCATTGCCCAGCAGGATCTGTCCATCCAGCTGATGGGCGGCGGCCTGCTCCTGGGCGCCTTCTTCATGGCCACCGACTACACCACCTCCCCCATGACCAATGTGGGCAAGCTGATCTACGGCGTGGGCTGCGGCCTGCTGACCATGATGGTCCGCCTCTGGGGCGCTACCCCCGAGGGTGTCAGCTACGCCATCCTGCTGATGAACATTCTCACGCCCCACATTGACAAGCTCACCAAGCACAAGGCGTTCGGAGGTGAAAAGGCATGATTCAGAAGGCAAACAAGGCGGAAAACAAGACCTGGAAGATGGTAGGCCCCGTTGTGGTGCTGACCTGCATCGGCCTTGTCATCACCGCGGCGCTGGCCGTCACCAACCAGCTCACCGCCCCCGTCATTGCAGCCCAGCAGGCCGCTGCGGCTGAGGCCGCCCTCAAGGTGGTCCTGCCCGAGGGCAGCGACTTTACCGACATCACCGGCGTGGAGCTGCCCGGGGGCGTCACCGCTGCCAAGGTGGCCGGCAACGGCGCCGGTTATGTGTTCACCACCACCGGCAAGGGCTTCGGCGGCGACATCTCCCTCATGGTCGGTCTGGACGCCAACGGCGCCATCACCGGCACCAAGGTCCTCACCAACTCTGAGACCCAGGGCATCGGCTCCAAGGTCGTGGAGGACGGCTCCGCCTACCAGCAGCAGCTGGTTGGTATGACCGACACCTCCGGCATCCAGGCCACCAGCGGCGCCACCGTGTCCTCCAACGCTATGACCTCCGCCATCCAGACCGCCTTTGACGCCTATGTGCTCTCCACCGGCGGCACTGTGGAGGCTGAGGTGTACGAGGCTCCCGCCAACCTGACCGACGACGTGCTGGCCGAGTACTATCCCGGCGCCACCTTTACCGACGTGGTGGGCGGCAAGACCTCCGACGCGGGCACTGTGGTGTACGCCTCCGAGGCCGGCATGGCCGGTCCTGTGGACGTGGCCGTGTTCTTTGATGCTGACGGCAAGATCATCGGCGCCATCGCCGACACCTCCTCCGAGACTCCCGGCTACGGCCAGCCTCTGGGTGAGGGCGAGTTCATGGACAGCTTCATTGGCGTTACCAGCGGCAGCGAGGTGGACGGCGTCTCCGGCGCTACCATCACCTCCGACGCCATCAAGGGCGCTGTGGACATTGCCATTGCCAATCTGGAGACCGTGAAGACCGCTGAGGCCGTCACCGGCGGCTCCACCGGCGGCTCTGACGCTGATGAGGGCGGCGAGACCGCCGAGGCCGCTGAGGCTCCCGCCAACCTGACCGACGACGTGCTGGCCGAGTACTATCCCGGCGCTTCCTTCACCGACGTGGCCGGCGGCAAGGTGTCCGACGCGGGTACCGTGGTGTACGGTGCCGCTCAGGGCATGCTGTCCGAGATCCGCGTGGCCGTGTTCTTTGACGCCAACGACGCCATTCTCGGCATTGTGGCCGACTGCTCTCAGGAGACCCCCGGCCTGGGCACCCTGGCCGGTGAGGAGGACTTCACCAGCCAGTTCGCCGGCGTTGAGAGCGCTGACGGGGTGGACACCATCACCGGCGCCACCATCTCCTCCACCGCTGTGAAGGACGCCGTCAACCAGGCCATCTCCAATCTCCAGACTGTAAAGGAGGCGGGCTGAGATGAAGACTAAAGCACCTTCCAAGCTCTCCATTCTGACCAACGGCATCATCAAGGAAAACCCCGTTCTGGTCCTGGTGCTGGGCACCTGCCCCACCCTGGCCACCACTACCTCGGTGTCCACCGCCATCGGCATGGGCATCGCGGCCGCCATCGTTCTCATCTGCTCCAACATCCTGATCTCCCTGCTGCGGAAGATCATCCCCGATTCCGTCCGTATCCCCTGCTACATCGTGGTTATCGCCGGCTTCGTGTCGGTGGTTCAGATGCTGGTGCAGGCCTACTTCCAGGACCTGTACGACGCCCTGGGCGTGTACCTGCCCCTGATCGTGGTTAACTGCATCATCCTCGGCCGGGCCGAGATGTTCGCCAGCAAGCACTCCGTGGGCGAGTCCGCTCTGGACGGCATCGGCATGGGCATCGGCTTCACTGTGACCCTGGTGGTCATGGCCACCCTGCGTGAGGTCGTGGGCGCCGGCACCTTCGCCGGTATCCCCGTGCCCTTCTTCTCCAGCTACAACATCCCCATCCTGACCCAGACGCCCGGCGGCTTCTTCATCTTCGGCTGCCTCATCGCCCTGGTTGCCAGAATCACCCACGGGAAAGTAAAGCACGCCGCCACCGGCTGCGGTAACTGCCCCAACGCCGCTGTGTGCGGTAAGATCGGAAAGGAGGCCTAAGGAATGGAACTGGATTGGGGAAACCTCCTCTTTATCATCCTGAGCGCTGTCTTCGTCAATAACTACGTGCTGCAGCGCTTCCTGGGCATCTGCCCCTTCCTGGGCGTGTCCAAAAAGCTGGATCAGGCCGCCGGCATGTCCATCGCCGTTATCTTCGTCATGCTGCTGGCCACCGCCGTCACCTGGCCCATCCAGACCTACCTGCTCACCCCCAACGACATGGGCTATCTGCAGACCATCGTGTTCATCCTGGTCATCGCCGCCCTGGTGCAGCTGGTTGAGATCGTCCTCAAGCGCTACATCCCCGCCCTGTACAAGTCCCTGGGCATCTACCTGCCCCTCATCACCACCAACTGCGCCGTGCTGGGCGTCACCGTGCTGAACATCACCGAGGGCTACAACTTCGCCCAGTCCATGGCCAACTCCTTCGGTTCCGGCCTGGGCTTCTTCCTGGCCATGGTCCTGTTCGCCGGCGTGCGTATGCGCACCGAGAACTGCAACGCCCCCGACTCCTTCAAGGGCCTGCCCATCACCCTGGTTTCCGCCGCCATCGTGGCCGCCTCCTTCAACGGCTTCGCCGGTGTGGTGGAGACGCTGTTTGGAAATTAAGGGGGTGACGGCATGAATCCGATTCTGATGGCTGTAATTCTGGTTGTTGTTATCGCGATTATCTGCTCCGTCATGCTGGTCATCGCATCCACCGTCATGGCTGTGCCGGAGGACCCCAAGTTCCCCGCCATCCGTGAGTGCCTGCCCGGCGCCAACTGCGGCGCCTGCGGCTACGCCGGCTGCGACGGCTACGCCAAGGCTCTGGCCTCCGGCGACGAGGACCGCACCAACCTGTGCGTCCCCGGCGGCGCCGGCTGCGCCGCTCAGATCGCCGGCGTGCTGGGCGTGGAGGCCGGCTCCGTGGAGGAGCGTGTGGCTGTGGTCTGCTGCGGCGGTACCTGCGAGAAGACCCAGCCCCGCATGAACTATGAGGGCGTCCACAGCTGCTCCGCCGCCAAGCTGCTCTTCGGCGGCGCCGGCGCCTGCGCCTTCGGCTGCCTGGGCAACGGCGACTGCGTCTCCGTCTGCCCCCAGCAGGCCATCCGCATTGAGAAGGGTGTGGCCGTGGTGGACCGTGACGCCTGCGTTGGCTGCGGTCTGTGTGAGAAGGTCTGCCCCAACCACGTCATCGGCGTCTTCCCCAAGAAGCAGAAGGTCTTCGACCGCTGCTCCAACTACAACCGGGGCAAGGCCGTTATGGACGTGTGCAAGGCCGGCTGCATCGGCTGCACCAAGTGCAGCAAGGTGTGCCCCGAGGGTGCCATTACCATGGACAATTGCCTGGCTCAGGTCAATCCCATGAAGTGCACCGGCTGCGGCACCTGCGTGGAGAGCTGCCCCACTGGCTGCATGAGCTTCACCGAGAAGCTCTAAATATCGCTCAGCTTCCTCAAAAGGAGGCGCATCCGAAGGGATGCGCCTCCTTTTTTTGTCATTTTTTTGCTCTTCATCCTCAGAGAAAAGGGATAATAGCCAAAGAAATCACAAGCTTTTTGTTTGATTGTTAAAAATATATTTAAAATCTTCGGTAACGTTGATTCAGCTTTCGCCTTCCGATATAATCATTTTTGATGACCGGGATATTGAAACTAACGATTTCGTCAAAAAATCCCAAAATAGTTTTTTATATTCCGGCAAAAGGAAAGGAGAATCTCTATGAAGAAGCTCTCTCGCGCCGTCTCTCTGGTACTGGCCGGCTCCCTGCTCACAGCCGTCACCGCCTGTACCAATGAGACCCAGCCCAGCACCACACCCACCGGCACTCCCGCTCCCACTGCCGAGGCCGGTATCTACACTCCCGGCACCTATACCGGCAGCGCCCAGGGTTTCGGCGGCCTTGTGAGCGCCGAAATCACCGTGGATGCAAACGCCATCACTGCTGTCACCCTCACCGGCGCCGATGAGACCCCCGACATCGGCGGCAAGGCTCTGGAGAAGCTGACCGCCTCCGTCCAGGAAAAGGGCGCCGAGTTCGACTCCATCTCCGGCGCCACCTATACTTCCGATGCCGTCCGCTCCGCCGTCACCGACGCTCTGGCCCAGGCCAAGGGTGAGGCCACCGCCGCCGGCACCGTGGCCGACGGCAAATACACTGTGGAGGTCATCGGCCATGAGGGCACCATTGTGGTCACCACCATGTTCGTGGACGGCAAGATTACCTCCGTCACCGTGCCTTCCAACAACGAGACCGTGGGCGTGGGCACCTACGCCGTGGAGCGCATCCCCGGCCGCATCGTGGAGGCCCAGAGCGTGAATGTGGACGAGGTCTCCGGCGCCACCATCACTTCCACCGCCATCAAGCAGGGCGTGTCCGAGGCCATCAAGCTGGCCGGCGGCAACCTGGCCGATTTCTCCGCCGCTCCTGAGGCCCCCGAAGTGGTGCCCGAAGAGGTCACGGAGGATGTGGATGTGGTCATCATGGGCGCCGGCACTGCCGGTCTGCTGGCCGCTGCCCGTCTGATGGAAGCCGGCGTGGAGAACGTCATCCTCTTTGAGAAGACCGATATCCCCGGCGGCTCCATGGCCATGGCTTTCGGCGGCTTCGTCTGCACCGACTCCCAGACCTGGGCCAACTGGGGTCTGGGCCGTGAGGCCACCACCATGTGCGGCCCCTGGGAAGTGGCCGAGTCCATGCTGCTGAAGATCGTCAAGCCCGACGAGAACGGTAATGCCCGTACCGAGCTGCCCTGGCTCAAGCAGATGTACCAGAACTCCGGCAAGCTCTATGACTGGATGGTCAACATCGGCGTTGGCTTCTACACTCTGGGCGTCAAGAGCGCCTATACCAGCCCCTATTTCTCCCCCGGCTGCTATGAGGGCGGCGCAGGCTACGCCATGCAGTTCTTTGTGGACCGCATCACCCACCAGGGCGCCCGCATCATCTACAACACCCCCGTCACCGACCTCATCCAGGACGAGACCGGCCGCATCGTGGGCGTGAAGGCCCAGGGTGAGGACGGCAAGAGCTGGACTGTCACCGCCGACGCGGTCATGCTGGCTTCCGGCTCCTTCGCCAAGAACAAGGAGATGCTGGAGCAGTACCACACCGAGTGGGCCGACTCCTACTTCAGCTGCCCCGAGAGCCTGACCGGCGACGGCATTCAGCTGGCCCTCAAGTACGGCGGCGTAATGGACTATCAGCAGGCCTACCTGCCCGGCTTCCTGGCCTCCTACGACAGCCACTTTGAGCTGGCCTTCATGCACTACACCACCCCCGGCATCATCGTCAATGTCAACGGCGACCAGTTCGGCAACATCATGAAGAGCAACCACGCCGTCATGTCCGCTGCCAAGGCCGACCCCGCCAACGGCGACACCTTCTACTTCATCTTTGACGACGACGCCGCCGCTTCCACCCGCAACAACGCCGCCTACGGCTTCAACACCTACGAGGGCATCTTTGAGAAGGGCGAGGCCGTCCACTATGACTCCGTGGCCGAGGCTTCCGCCGCCCTGAACCTGCCCAACCTCCAGGCCACCATCGACACCAACAACGCCCTGGCTATCCAGGGTCCCGAGGCCGCCGACGAGTGGGGCCGCACCAAGCTGCCCTACATCGATACCCGCGAGGGCGTGTGGGCCATCCGCGTTGACCCCAACGTCTACCTGACCACCGCCGGCATCCGGGTTGACATGCAGTCCCACGTTCTCAACGCCGACAACGAGATCATCCCCGGCCTGTACGCCGCCGGCGATGTCATCGGCGCCTACGAGGAGCGCGACGGCCAGAACTACGGCAACGGCTTTGACGCCGCCGTGTCCTTCGGTGCCATCTGCGGCGACGTGATGGCTGCCGAGATTCAGTAAATTCCCGCCAGAAACAGAAAATGCCCCCGCTGCTGATGCAGCGGGGGCATTTTTATGTTCCGGAAAACTCTGCTCAGGCCTGGATGCGGGTACCGGTACGGCCGGCAATGCCGTCCTTGGCCTTCTCCAGCAGGGTGATGAGAGCGGTGCGGCCCTCCTTGGACTCGGCGAACTGGACCGCCGCCTGGACCTTGGGCAGCATGGAGCCGGGGGCAAAGTGGCCCTCGTCCATGTACTTGCGGGCCTCGTCGGGGGTGAGGGAGTCCAGCCACTTCTGGTCGGGCTTGCCGAAGTTGACGGCCACCTTCTCCACAGCGGTGAGGATGATGAGGCAGTCGGCGTCCAGCTGCTGGGCCAGAACGCAGGAGGCGAAGTCCTTGTCGATAACCGCAGCGGCGCCCTTCAGGTGGTGGCCCTCGGTGGTGAAGACGGGGATGCCGCCGCCGCCGCAGGCCACAACCACATGGTCGGACTCCACCAGGGCCTGGATGGTGTCAATCTCCACGATGCCCTGGGGCTTGGGGGAGGCCACCACACGGCGGTAGCCGCGGCCGGCGTCCTCGATGATGTCGTAGCCGCGCTCGGCCACCATCTTGTCGGCCTCCTCCTTGGTCATAAAGGAGCCGATGGGCTTGGTGGGATTCTTGAAGGCGGGGTCAGCGGGGTCCACCTCCACCTGGGTCAGCACGGTGGCCACACCCTTGTTGATGCCCCGGTCCAGCAGCTCCTCACGGAGGGCGTTCTGGAGGTCATAGCCGATGTAGCCCTGGCTCATGGCCACGCATACGGACAGGGGGCAGGGAATGTACTTCTCCGGGTTGGAGCGGGTCAGCTCGGTCATAGCGGCCTGGATCATACCCACCTGGGGGCCGTTGCCGTGGGCGATGACCACCTCGTGGCCTTCCTCGATGAGGTCGGCGATGGCCTTGGAGGTCTGCTTGACGGCGATCATCTGCTCAGGCAGGTTGTTGCCCAGGGCGTTGCCGCCCAGCGCGATAACAATGCGTTTTTTATCCATAAAATATTACCTCCTGTGAAAGAAAACCCCGGCCCGGCCGCACATACCGGGAGTGCCGTATCTGCGGACGGGCCGGGTCGGACCGGAGCGGGGGAGAGGGTGCCTCCCCGCCCCGGGTTACATGGTGGGATTGCTTACAGGCTGAACTGACGCTTGGTGCCGCGCTCCTCCAGGGCCTTCAGAACGGCCTGAGGATCCTTGCACTTGGCCAGGAAGATCATGGCGGCGATGATGTAGGGCTTGTAGGAGGCCTCCTTGTACAGGGGGTCACGGTAGCGGTCGAACACGGTGGCCTCGACCTCGCCGTCCACGCAGGAGACGCCGTTGATGTCGGCGGGCAGGCAGTGCAGGTACAGAGCCTTGCCGTCCTTGGTGGTCTTCATCAGCTCCTCGGTGCAGCACCAATCCTTGTGCTCGGCGTTCTGGGCCAGCAGGCGCTTCTCCAGAGCCTTGATGCCGTCGCTGTCGCCCTTGGCGTACAGATCGGTGCGCTCCTCCATAGCGGCGAAGGGAGCCCAGCTCTTGGGATACACGATGTCGGCGTCCTTGAAGGCCTCAGCCATGGAGTTGGTCTTGGTGAAGGTGCCGCCGGACTTCTCGGCGTTGGCCTTGGCGACGGCCTCGACCTCAGGCATGACCTCATAGCCCTCGGGATGGGCCAGGACAACGTCCATGCCGAAGCGGGTCATCAGGCCGATGACGCCCTGGGGCACAGAGAGGGGCTTGCCGTAGCTGGGGGAGTAGGCCCAGGTCATGGCGACCTTCTTGCCCTTCAGGTTCTCCACGCCGCCGAACTCGTGGATGATGTGCAGCATGTCGGCCATGCACTGGGTGGGGTGGTCGATGTCGCACTGCAGGTTGACCAGAGTGGGCTTCTGCTCCAGCACGCCGTCCTTGTGGCCCTGGGTGACGGAGTCCACAACCTCGTGCATGTAGGCGTTGCCCTTGCCGATGTACATATCGTCACGGATACCGATGACGTCGGCCATGAAGGAGATCATGTTGGCAGTCTCACGGACGGTCTCGCCGTGGGCGATCTGGCTCTTGCCCTCGTCCAGGTCCTGGACCTCCAGGCCCAGCAGGTTGCAGGCGGAGGCGAAGGAGAAACGGGTACGGGTGGAGTTGTCGCGGAACAGGGAGATGCCCAGGCCGGACTCGAAGATCTTGGTGGAGATGTTGTTCTCACGCATGTAGCGCAGGGCGTCGGCCACGGTAAACACGGCCTCCAGCTCGTCGTCGGTCTTCTCCCAGGTCAGGAAGAAGTCACCCTCATACATCTCCTTGAAATTCAGCGCGTTCAGCTTGTCAATATAGGCCTGCAGCTTGGCGTCCATGTGGATCGTCTCCTTTTCAAATATTTAAATTGTTTTGTCGGTTCAGTGCTTCTGTATGTCACGCTTCGCTCGCCTCGCGGGCGGGTCGCCTTCCCTCCGTCTCGGGCTGGTCTCCTGGCCGCTCTGCGGCCCCTCGCTCGCCCTCGCTTCGGTCCAGGCTCCCCTGCTCGGCGGCTCAGCGCTTCTTACTTAATATCGTTGTTGGTCTTGCCGGCGCGGAACTGGGACACATCGGCGGTCTTGTTCTCCTCCTTGTACAGACCGGGCACGGCGGCGTACAGGGCGGCGCAGGTGACCAGGTCCTGCTTCCAGGTGATCTCGTTGGGGGCGTGAGCCTGGCTCTCAGCACCGGGGCCGAAGCCGACGCAAGGGATGCCGTAACGGCCCTGGATGGCGACGCCGTTGGTGGAGAAGGTCCACTTGTCGATCAGAGGACGGTGACGCAGGTGCATGGCGCCCTCGGGCCCGATGCGCTCCTCGCCGAACAGGGCGTGGTGGGCGTCCACCAGGGCCTGGACGTGGGCGGCGTTCTCCTTGTTGATCCAGGTGGGGAAGTAGGCCTCGGTCTCGTACACCTCGCCGGTCCAGGAGGGACGGTCGTACATGTACATGGAGACCTTCACGTCGTCGCCGTACTTCTTCACGCTGGGCAGGTCGCGGATCTCCTGCAGGCAGGAATCCCAGGTCTCGCCGGCGGTCATGCGGCGGTCGATGGAGATGGAGCAGGAGTCAGCCACAGCGCAGCGGCTGGGAGAGGTGTAGAAAATCTGGCTGGTGGTGCAGGTGCCGCGGCCCAGGAAACGGGCGTCCTCGTAGTGCTCGGGGTTGTACTTGGGGTTGAGCATCTTCACGAGGCCCTTGACTTCCTTGTCGTCGGCGTCGTCGTTCTCGTTGAGGGCGCGGACGTCCTGGAGGATGTCGGCCATCTTGTAGATGGCGTTGTCGCCGCGCTCGGGAGCGGAGCCGTGGCAGGAGACGCCCTTCACGTCCACACGGATCTCCATACGGCCGCGGTGACCGCGGTAGATGCCGCCGTCGGTGGGCTCAGTGGAGATGACGAACTCCACCTGCTCCTTCTTGATGCCCTTGGCGGGGAAGAACTTGTTGACGATGTACTGCCAGCACATGCCGTCGCAGTCCTCTTCCTGGACGGAGCCCACGACCATGATCTTGTAGCCCTCGGGAATGAGGCCCAGGTCCTTCATGATCTTGGCGCCGTAGGTAGCGGAGGCCATGCCCCCCTCCTGGTCCGAACCGCCGCGGCCGTAGATGACCTCGTCGTCCTCATAGCCCTTGTAGGGGTCGTGGGTCCAGTTGTTGATGTTGCCGATGCCCACGGTGTCGATGTGGGAGTCGATGGCGATGATCTTGTCGCCCTGGCCCATCCAGCCGATGACGTTGCCCAGGCCGTCCACTTCCACCTCGTCGTAGCCCAGCTTCTCCATCTCGCGCTTGATGCAGGCCACAACCTCCTTCTCCTCGCAGCTCTCGCTGGGGTAGGAGATCATCTCCCGCAGGAAGCGGGTCATGTCGGCGCGGTAGCCCTCGGAAACCTTCTTGATCTGCTCAAAATCCATGGTATTCGTCCTCCATTTCAGTATGTTCCATCACAAACGGTTTCTCTGCTCAGTATGCGCGCTGGGGAGAGTCGGTGGTGGGGTACTCGCCGTCCCAAATCACGCGGCGGAACTTCAGCGGGTCGGTGTTGCCCTCGGTGGAGAACATGAGCACCTGGCTGAAGCGGTCCAGCTCCAGGGCCTCCCGGAGGTCCTTGTAGGTGTCGTCGGACATGATGGCGTCCAGCACGCCCATGCCCACGGCACCGGACTCACCGGAGATGACCACCGGGTCGCCCTTCACGGGTACGCCCAGCATCCGCATGCCCTTGGCGCTGACCCAGTCGGGGCAGGAGACAAAGGCGGAGACATGGTTGCGCAGGATGTCCCAGGACAGGGTGTTGGGCTCGCCGCAGGCCAGACCGGCCATAATGGTCTGGAGGTCACCGGTGACGATGCGGGGCTTGCCGTCGCCGGCCACAGCGCCCTTGTACAGGCAGTCGGCGGCAGCGGCCTCCATGACCACGAACTTGGGCGGGTTGTTGGGGTAGAGGTTGGTGAAGTAGCCCACCACAGCGCCGGCCAGAGAGCCGACACCGGCCTGAACGAACACGTGGGTGGGGCGGTTCACCTCGCACTGGCGCAGCTGCTCGGCGGCCTCGCTGGCCATGGTGCCGTAGCCCTGCATGATCCAGGAGGGGATCTCCTCGTAGCCGTCCCAGGCGGTATCCTGGACGATGACGCCGTGCTCGGTCTGCTCGGCCTCGGCGGCGGCCATACGGACGCAGTCGTCGTAGTTGACCTCCTCGATGGTGACCTGAGCGCCCTCCTTGGCAATGTTGTCAAAGCGGGACTGGCTGGAGCCCTTGGGCATATGTACCACAGCCTTCTGGCCCAGCTTGTTGGCGGCCCATGCCACGCCGCGGCCGTGGTTGCCGTCGGTGGCGGTGAAGAAGGTGGCCTGTCCGAATTCCTTGCGGAAGGCCTCGCTGGTGAGATAGTCGTAGGTCATGTCGGACACGTCCCGGCCCATCTCCTTGGCGATGTAGCGCGCCATGGCGAAGGAGCCGCCCAGCACCTTAAAGGCGTTGAGGCCGAAGCGGTAGCTCTCGTCCTTGACGTACACGCCGCCAAGACCCAGGTACTTGGCCATGCCGTCCAGCTTGGCCAGGGGGGTGATGGAGTACTGGGGGAAGCTGCCGTGGAAGGAACGGGCCTTGGTCACGTTGTCCAGGGCCATGATGGAGAGCTCGCGGTCCTCGCTCTTGGGCATGTGGTTGAGTGTCCAGCGGATGGGGTCTTTCATGCTGCCTCGCCTCCGAATAAATTCTGGTGATTCCAGACAGATTAAAACCTTTATGGACCTATCATATCATGCCGGACGCACAAGTCAAGGGGTTTGCTAAAAAATTTTTGTATTGCCAAAAATATTTTTAGATATTTGTGCATTTTAACATATGTATTTCAGTTGATACCTTTCTAAATTGGTGTTAAGCTATATAAAAAGAGGCAAAGGGACCCGGGGAAAGACCCGATTACAGTAAGGAGGCTTTTTGCCATGTATACCTTCATCGTCAACGGGAAGACCGTTTCCACAGAGCGGGACGAGCGCCTGCTCACCTTCCTGCGGGAGGAGCTGGGGCTCACCTCGGTTAAGAACGGATGCTCCGAAGGAGCGTGCGGCACCTGCATGATTCTGATTGACGGCAAGGCCACCAAGGCCTGCGTCCAGAAGACCTCCAAAATGGAGGGCAAGCGGGTGATCACCTGCGAGGGCCTCACCGACCGGGAGAAGGATGTGTACGCCTACGCCTTCACCCACTGCGGCGCGGTGCAGTGCGGCTTCTGCACCCCCGGCATGGTCATGAGCGCCAAGGGCCTCATCGACGCCAACCCCAATCCCACCCGGGATGAGGTCAAGTTCGCCCTGCGCAACAATATTTGCCGCTGCACCGGCTACAAGAAGATTGAGGACGCGGTTCTGCTGGCCGCCAAGATGTTCCGTGAGGGCACCGAGGCGCCCCATGAGACCTTCACCGGCAAGATCGGCGAGAATCTGCCCCGTGTGGACGCGCCTGCCAAGGCCATCGGCACCGCCGAGTACACCGATGACATCCGCATGGAGGGCATGATCTACGGCGGCGCAGTGCGCTCCGACTACCCCCGTGCCATTATTAAAGGTATCGACATCAGCGAGGCCCTGGAGGTGCCCGGCGTGGTGAAGATTGTCACCGCCGCCGACCTGCCCGGTCAGCTGAAGGTGGGCCACCTGAAGCGGGACCAGTGGGTGCTGGTGCCCATCGGCGGTGAGGTCCACTTCTGCGGCGACCCCATCGTGCTCATCGCCGCTGAGAGCACCGAGGCCCTGAACCAGGCCAGAGCCCTGGTGAAGATTGACTACGAGGTGCTCAAGCCCGTGCTCACCCTGGAGGAGGCCATGGCTCCCGATGCGCCCGAGCTTCAGGAGGGCGGCAACTGCTTCGCCCATGAGCACCTGGTCCGGGGCGACGCCCAGACCAAGCTGAAGAACAGCAAGTACGTGGTCACCACCAAGTACCACACGCCTCCCACTGAGCATGCTTTCCTGGAGACCGAGACCGCTGTGGCCGCCCCTGAGGGCCATGGTGTGGTGGTCTACTCCGGCGACCAGGGTATCTACCAGACCCGCCGTGAGTGCGCCGACGCCACCGGCCTGCCCCAGGAGCTGGTGCGTGTGGTAGCCAAGGCGGTGGGCGGTGGCTTCGGCGGCAAGGAGGACATGTCTGTCCAGCACCACGCCGCTGTGCTGGCCTACCTGACCCAGCGGCCCGTGAAGGTAGCCATGACCCGCAAGGAGTCCATGCTCTGCCACCCCAAGCGCCACGGCTTTGAGATGGAGGTCACCACCGGCTGCGACGAGAACGGCCGCCTGACCGCCATGATCGCCATCCTGCGCACCGATTCGGGCGCCTTTGCCTCTCTGGGCGGCCCGGTGCTCCAGCGTGCCTGTACCCACGCCGCCGGTCCTTACAACTATCAGGACATCATCATCGACGGCAAGGCCTACTATACCAACAACCCGCCCTGCGGCGCTTTCCGCGGCTTCGGCGTGACCCAGAGCTGCTTCGCCGCCGAGTGCAACCTGAACAAGCTGGCCGAGCTGGTGGGCATCACACCCTTTGAGATCCGCTACCGCAACGCCATCCGTCCCGGCCAGGTGCTGCCCAACGGCCAGATTGCCGACGAGGGCACCGCTCTGGTGGAGACCCTGAACGCCATCCGTCCCTACTACGAGGCCAACCCCAAAGCCGGTATCGCCTGCGCCATGAAGAACGCCGGTCTGGGCGTGGGCATCCCGGACACGGGCCGTGTGACCCTCCATGTGGAGAAGGGCGTGGTTCACGTCCGCACCTCCGCCGCCTGCATCGGCCAGGGCATCGGCACCATCACCTGCCAGATTGTCTGCGAGGTCACCGGCCTGCGGCCCGACCAGGTCACCTGGGACGCCCCCGACACCTCCATTGCCCCCAACTCGGGCAATACCACCGCCTCCCGCCAGACCCTGTTCACCGGCGAGGCCACCCGCCGTGCGGCCACCGAGCTGAAATGGGCGCTGGAAGGCCGTGACCTGTCCGCCGTGGAGGGTGTGGACTTCCACCAGGAGTACACCGGCATCACCGACAAGCTGGGCTCCGACCGGCCCAACCCCATCAGCCACATCGCCTACGGCTACGCCACCCACATGGTGGAGCTGGACGACGAGGGTAAGATTAAGCGTGTCATTGCCGCCCACGATGTGGGCCGTGCGGTGAACCCGGTGAGCGTGGAGGGCCAGATTGAGGGCGGCGTGGTCATGAGCCTTGGCTATGCCCTCACCGAGGACTTTCCCCTCAAGGACGGCCGTCCCACGGCTGTGTATGCCTCCCTGGGCCTGTTCCGGTCCACCCAGACCCCCGACGTGAAGGCCATCATTGTGGAGAAGAACAAGTCCGAGCTGGCCTGCGGCGCCAAGGGCATCGGCGAGATTTGCTCCATCCCCACCGCACCCGCCGTGCAGCTGGCCTATTACAACTACGACGGCAAGTTCCGCACCAGCCTGCCTCTGGAGGATACGCCGTACAGCAAGAAAAAGAAGTAAATCTGTTTAGACTGGCAAGGCCGGCGGAGTTTTCCGCCGGCCTTGTTTTTTCCTTCACTCGGGGTGGACAACGGGGCCCCCACCAAAGCCCAGCGAAGCGGGTTTGGTGGGGAGAGGAGCCGCTGCGGAATGAATGAGCTTTGCCATTTATGGCGAAGCGAACGATATGAAGCTTGCGGCGACGACGCGTCCGGCGGCGGTGCAATTCAATTACCCTCCGAACTTGAAAGCAGTTGCTTGCCGGTTCGGCTGGTCCGTGCCGTTCCCCTTCTGCCCGTGCAGCGTTCCCCGCCCAAACTTGTAAGTAGTTTCAATTCAATGACCTTTCTCAATGCCGCACGGAGTCTCTGCGCCGTCTTCCAATCTGCGCCCGAACGGGTTTGCCGCATAAGCACCTTCAAAAAAGCAAAAAAGAACGGCTGACCTCGGTCAGCCGTTCTTTTTCTCATACTTTTTCAGCAAATCCTCTATGGCCTCATCCAGAAGCCGGGATTTGGGGATGCGGGTATCCTCCGCCAGCTTGTTCCACTTGGGCACAAGTTCATTTTTCAGAGAAGAGGTAAACCGGGTACGGTTCACCAGAATCGGATCGGCCATGCGCATTCCCTCCTAGTTGAATCCAGCATACCAAGGATGCAATGTGGTTTCAACTGGTTGAAAATAGTGACTATTATATGTATAATAGCGTCAAGGAGGTGAAGGTATGCCCAATCCGGAAGAAGAAAAGACCTGCGCCCAATGCCGTCATTTCCGGCGTCATTATGTATGTGAGGGTAGACGGCGTTTTGTGCCTCTGAACCGGGGCCACTGCGGTGCGCCCAGAATACGGGACAAGGATGCGGACACCCCGGCCTGCGGGCGGTTTTCCGTACGTCCCGAAGGGAAAAAAAGCAGAAAAAGCGGACGGCTGCGCTCAGCCGTCCGCTTTTGTTCAGTTCAGCAGCTCCCGATACTCGTCGGCGGTGCGCACACGGCCCACAGCGGACAGGGACGCCCGGGAGAAGTCAAAAATCTCCTCCGCCAGCGCCCGCACATCCTCAGCGGTGACGGCGTCGTAGGCGGCAATAATCCGGTCGGGGACCAGCACCTCGCCCATCATCAGCTCGCTGCGGCCCAGGTGGGACATACGGGCCTGGGTGGACTCAAGCCCCATGAGCACATTGGCCTTGGACTGCTCTCTGGCCCGGTCCAGCTCCTCCTGGGTGACGCCGCCGTCCCGGAATTCCTTCACCGCGTCCACAATGGTGCGGATGGCCGCCTCCTCGGTCTCACGGCCCAGGGCGGTGTAGACGGCGTAAAGGCCGGTGTCGGCGTGGCCTGAGCCGTAGGAGTAGATGGAGTAGCACAGTCCCCGCTGCTCCCGCACCTGCTGCCACAGCCGGGAGGACATGCCGCTGCCCAGAATAGAGGACAACAGCTGGAGGGCAAACCGGCGGCTGTCGTGATAGGGCAGGCCGGGGAAGGCCAGGGTCAGGTGGTTCTGCTCGATGGCCTTTTTCTTCACCGTGATGCAGGGGGTGTACACCGCCGCCTTGGGCTTGCCCAGACCGCCTGCGGGCATGGCGGAAAACCGGGCCTTCAGGTCGTCCACATCCTTCTGGCCAAAGCTGCCCGCCAGGGACACCACAATATCGCTGGCCAGGTAGTGGGAGGTCATATACTCCTTGAGCCAGGCGCCGGTCATCTTCTCCAGGGTGGCCTTCCGGCCCAGGATGGGCCGTGCCAGGGCGGAACCGTGGTACACACCGGCGGCCAGCCGCTCGGCGCACAGGTCCTCCGGGTTGTCCTCGTACATGCCGATCTCCTCCAGCACCACGCCCCGCTCGGTCTCTACGTCGTTTTCGTCGAACTTGGAGGAGAAGAACATATCGCACAGGATATCCGTGGCCTGGGGCAGGTGGGTGTCCAGCACCCGGGCGTAGAAGCAGGTTGACTCCTTGGTGGTGTAGGCGTTGATCTGGCCGCCCACCGCGTCCATCTCTCCGGCCAGGTCGGCGGCGGTACGGCGTGCGGTGCCTTTGAAGAGCATGTGCTCGATAAAGTGGGCGGCGCCGTTCTCCGCCGCCTTCTCCTGGCGGCTGCCGGTACCCACGTAGATGCCCAGAGCCGCCGAGCGCACGGCGGGGACGTGCTCGGTGAGGATGCGCACGCCGTTGGGCAGGGTTATCTTTTCATATGACAAAGCGGAAAGCCTCCTATATCTTTACATTTCTTTCCCTAGTATGGCCGGAAGTGTACGGCACTAGCCGTCCGGCCTCACATTTGCGGCAGCCCCATCTTACCACATTTTCTCGCGCTTGTCAGGGCAAAAACGGCTCGGTTACAAATTGTCAGCTCAAATATACATAATATCCCGATATATATCCGTTATTTTACATTTCTGCTGTTGCAAAGCAGATAACAACTCGATATAATTCTAAACGGTACCCAAATTTTCCAGATTTGGGTGTTGTGTAAGAAGAAACATGAGAGGAAGGATTTTTGTGAGGAATTCCCATTCCCTGCGCAGGGGACTGGCTGCTGTGCTGGCCTCCCTGACCCTGATCCAATGCGCTCCCCTGACCGCCTCCGCCGCCTGGTGGCCCTGGTCCCATGAGACCGCCGCCGTGGAGGAGACTGTCGCCCCCCTTTCCGCGGATGTCCAGCTCCAGAACGGCACCGCCATTATTCCCACAGGTGCGGATGAAGCCACTGTGAAGCAGGCCCTGTTTGACGCTCTGGTCGTGGACAAAGAGGGCGTTGACCCTCAGAGCCTGAACTGGGAGTACTACTGCACCGGTAAGAACGGCCTGCTGACCAACGATGCCTGGGGTACTATCAACGGCTTTACCAGCGAGAAAAAGGTTGTGTTTGTCACCACCACCTTTACCCACCCCGCTCTGGTGGCCAATGATGACGGCAGCTATCAGGTCCGCATTGCCGGTTCCTCCGACGAAGTCACCCTGACCAAGATTGCCAAGCAGTCCTCTTCCATCACCCTGAACGAGGGCCGCTCCGTGGCTCTGCCCTATAACCAGGATGCCACCGTCAACTTCGACGCTCTGCGGCAGGCTATCTTCAACACCGTGGTAGCCTCCACCACCCCTGAGCTGACCCTGGCTGACGTGACCATCGAGTACTACGCCACCGCTACCACCGGTTCCGTCGGCAGCCTGGGCAAGGCCTGGATGCCTCTGGAGGGCGGCAAGGACACGCTGACTTACCCCGCCATCTCTGAGGGTGAGCAGAAGATTCGCATCTCTTACGCCGGTACCGACGCCGTCTACGGCACCTCTGCCGAGACCACCGTCAACATCACCGAGCGGCCCGAGACTCCCTACACCGTGAAGGAGACCCCCGACGCCGTGACCCTGACCGTGGACACCGACCTGGAGGTGGACTACGATGCTCTGCGCACCGCCATCTTCAACGCTGTGGTGGAGTCTTCCGATGTCATCAAAGCCGGCAACGTGACCATCGAGTACTACTACAAGGGCATCACTGATCTGGACTCCAAGTGGCTGCCCCTGGAGGGTCAGGCCGTTGTTGGCAGCATGGGCTATCCCGCCATCTCCGCCGGTGATCAGAAGATCCGCATTGTCTACGCCGGCGACCAGAACTACGCCCCCACCACCATTGAGGCCACTATCACCGTCAAGAACCGTGAGCAGGTCCAGTTCACTCTGAACGAGGGCCCCTATGAGGTGGGCATGAAGTTCACCGACACTCAGGGCTATGACTACGCCGCCACCGCCCAGGCCATCTATGAGGCCGTGGTGAACTCCACTACCCCCGCTGTCTCCGCCGACCAGGTGATCGTGGAGTACAACGTGGACAAGACCGGCATCACCGACACCTTCAAGCCCCTGAACGAGACCGACATCACCGGCCTGGTGAAGTTCGGCGAGGGTGAGTGGGAAATCCGCATCTCCGTGCCTGAGACCCAGACCTACCGCGGCAACTCCGTCACTGTAAAAGTGACCACCTCCGACAGCCGTCTGACCAGCGTGGTGGCCCTCAAGAGCGGCGTGTCCTTCACCTACAACATGGACCCCACCGTCATGGAGCAGGCCATCTTTGACAACCTCATTGACTGGGACAACTCCACTCTCCCCGCCCGTGAGACCCTGACCATCGACAACTTCACCATCGAGTACAAGGCCAAGCTGACCGACGCCGAGACCGGCGTGGATCTGGACATGGACGACATCCTGAACAAGATCCCCGGCCTGGACGACATCATCAGCAGCGACGCCCTGACCCAGTGGGTGCCCATTGAGGGCAAGATTTACACCATCCCCGGCATTCCCGGCCTCACCGAGGATGTTGAGGTGGGCCGCTTCCCCCAGATGGGCGCGGGTGAGAACCAGGCTGTTCTGATCACCTACAACGGCGGCGCCGAGTACAAGCCCAGCTCCGCTGAGGGCACCGTCACCGTCAACAAGGCCAACGTGTCCGTGAAGGTCAACTCCACCAACATCTTTGCCGGTGACGCCATCCCGGAGGGCTTCATCACCACCGACCCCGCCGACAAGTTTGACCTGTACACCATCTACGCCGGCATCACCAGCAACGTGACCACCGGCATCTACCTGGACCTGCCCGACCGCTACACCTCCGAGGGCTCCCTGGTCCTCAAGGCTATCGATGCTGCTCTGGCTGCCGCCGGACAGAAGACCCTGACCCAGATGCTCAACGAGGGCGTCACCGTGGGTGAGCTGCGTCAGCTGTTCAACACCCAGGGCCTGCTGGACCTGCTGGACAAGCTGAACATCGACACCGGCACCTTCGGCCAGATCATGACCGTCATCAACAAGCTGCCCGGCATCCTGGACAGCGTGCGCATCTCCTTCGGCACTCCCAACCGTGCCGGTCTGTACACCGTGGCCGTGGTCACCGACAGCAAGAACTACAACACCGGCGTGGGCATGGGCTTCCTGCTGGTGCGGATGCGCCTGAGCGGCTCCAACCTGGTCTGGGCTGATGAAATCCCCAACGGCAAGCTCACCGTCGAGGAGGCCAAGAACTTCAACTTCGACGCCATCCTCACCTATGACGGCCTGCCCGTGGACGACCAGAGCAGCGTCCACTACCTCTACTCCGGCTTTACCAGCAGCTGGCGGATCTACTCCTCCACCACCACCCCGCCCACTGAGCCCGGCCGCTATGTGGTCACCGTGTGCATCCTGGGCGGCAACTACATGGCTGCTCCCATCACCCGTTCCTTCCAGATCACCAAGTAAAAACCCCATAAAAAAATGACCGCCTTCGGGCGGTCATTTTTTTGCGCGCTCTGCGCCTGCGGATAAAGCAACCGGGCGGACACCATGGTGTCCGCCCGGTTGCTTTATCCGGTTTTCTTACTTGGCGCTCTCGCCGGCGGCCTGCTTGGCCTTGATCTCCTTGAGGGCGTCCTTGTAGGACAGGTTCACGCGGCCCTTCTCGTCGATATCGGTGACCTTGACCCAGATCATGTCGCCGATGTTGACCACGTCCTCCACCTTCTCCACGCGGCGGTCGGCCAGCTTGGAGATGTGGACCATGCCGTCCTTGCCGGGAGCCAGCTCCACGAAGGCGCCGAAGGTCAGGATGCGCACCACCTTGCCGTAGTACAGCTGACCCACCTCGGGGACGAACACGATGGTGTCGATCATCTTCTTGGCGGCGTCACAGGCCTCGGCGTTGGGGGAGGCGATGTGGATGGTGCCGTCGTCGTCGATGTCCACGGTGGCGCCGGACTCAGCGCAGATCTTCTGGATCACGCTGCCGCCCTTGCCGATGACCTCGCGGATCTTGTCCACGTCGATCTTCATGGTGATCATCTTGGGGGCGTACTTGCTCACCTCGGGACGGGGCTCAGCGATGCAGGGCAGCATGATCTCGTCCAGGATGGCATAGCGGGCATCCTTGGTGATCTCCAGGGCCTGCTTGATGATCTCGTGGGTCAGACCGTCGTTCTTCAGGTCCATCTGGATGGCGGTGATACCGGCCTTGGTGCCGGCCACCTTGAAGTCCATCTCGCCGTGGAAGTCCTCCACGCCCTGAATGTCGATGAAGGTCTGGAAGGAGCCGTCGTCGTCCTGGATGAGGCCGCAGGAGATGCCGGCCACGGGGGCCTTGATGGGCACGCCGGCGTCCATCAGAGCCAGGGTGGAGCCGCAGATGGAGCCCTGGGAGGTGGAGCCGTTGGAGGACAGAACCTCGCTCACCACGCGGATGGCGTAGGGGAACTCGTCCACGCTGGGCAGCACGGGCACCAGAGCGCGCTCAGCCAGAGCGCCGTGACCGTACTCGCGGCGGTTGGTGGAGCGGGGCGCCTTGGCCTCGCCCACGGAGTAGGGGGGGAAGTTGTAGTGGTGCATGTACCGCTTCTCTTCCTCTTCCCAGATGGTGTCCAGCTTCTGAGAGGCGGCCAGGGTGTTCAGGGTGGCCACGGACAGGACCTGGGTCTGGCCACGGGTGAACAGGCCGGAGCCGTGGACCTTGGGCAGCACGCCGACTTCGGCGCTCAGAGGACGGATCTCGTTCTTGGCGCGGCCGTCCACGCGGTGGCCCTGGAGCAGCCAGGCCTTGACGATCTTCTTCTGGAACTTGTAGGTGAACTCCTCGAGATACTTGTCCATCTCGGGGTACTCCTCCAGGTAGTCCTCGTGCCACTTGTCGATCATGGCGTTCCAGCGCTGCTCACGGATGTTCTTGTCGTCGGTGTCCATGGCGGCCTTGGCCTCGTCCATGTACTTGTCCACGATCTTGTCGAACAGCTCCTGGTTGAAGTCGGCGTGGTCGTACTCCATCTTGGGCTTGCCGATCTGGGAGACGATGCCGTTGATGAAGGCGACCTGCTTCTTGATCTCCTCGTGGGCCTTCACGATGCCCTCGTACATGATGTCGTCGGGGATCTGGTCGGCGCCGGCCTCGATCATGACCACCTTCTTCTCAGTGGCGGCCACGGTCACGTCCATGCGGGAGGTCTTGCGCTGCTCCTGAGTGGGGTTGAAGACGATCTCGCCGTCGCAGTAACCCACCTCCAGGCAGCCGATGGGGCCGGCGAAGGGGATCTCGGAGTAGCTCAGGCAGGCGGACACGCCGATCATGGCGGTGACCTCGGGGGAGCAGTCATAGTCCACGCTCATGACGGTGCAGGTGATGCACACGTCGTTGCGGAAGTCGTAGGGGAACAGGGGGCGGATGGGCCGGTCGATGAGGCGGGAGGCCAGCACGGCGGGCAGGGAGGGACGGCCCTCACGGCGCATGAAGGAGCCGGGGATGCGGCCCACGGCGTACAGCTTCTCCTCAAAGTCCACGCTCAGGGGGAAGAAGTCCACGCCGTCCCGGGGACGGGGGGAGACGCAGATGGCCACATGGACGGTGGTGTCGCCGTAGCGCACCAGAGCGGCGGCGTTGGCCAGCTCGGCGGTCTTGCCCACCTCGATGGAGAAGGGACGGCCGGCGATCTCAGTCTTGAAGATCTTGTGGTTGGGGAACTGCTTGTGGGTGATGACGGTAGACATGGTTGTCCTCCTTTTCGTTGGTATGGGCCAGCGTCCGGGCCGTCTCACCTTTTAGCATTTGAACCCGGGTCCGTATCCTTCAGGCCCATGTTCAACTGCTAAAAAAGCGCTCCGGCCCGGCGGGGCCTGTGGATAGGTTCGTGCCGTCCTCCCGGAGGAGAATGGCAAGATAGGGTGGCGTGGCATGACCACGCCACCCTATCGGGAAGCTCTTACTTACGGATGCCCAGCTTGGCGATGATGGCACGGTACCGCTCGATGTCCTTGGCCATCAGGTAGTCCAGCATCTTGCGGCGCTTACCGACCATCTTCAGCAGGCCACGACGGCTGTGGTTGTCGTGGGTGTGAACCTTCAGGTGCTCGGTCAGCTCCTGGATGCGGGCAGTCAGAATGGCGATCTGAACCTCGGGGGAGCCGGTGTCAGTGGGGTGAGTGCGGTTGGCCTCGATCACGGCCGTCTTCTCGTCCTTACGGATCATGGATGGTTTCCACCTTTCATATCATTTGCCCGGCGGCTGAGTAACGGGTGGGCGGACCCCCGCGGATACGCGGCTATTGTCCCGAAACTAAGCGGCAGGCGGCTTGCGCACATTTGCGTGCCATGGTAGTCTATCATATTTTGCCCACGCTGTAAAGGGAAAAATCACATTTTTCAGGTCTTTTTCCCTTGTTTCCGGCCGGTGGGCATCAGTCCGCCAACAGATGGGCGTGAATGGATTTGAGCTGCTCCAGGGGGCTCTCGTCGCCGCCCACCTCAAAGCACACGGGCATCTCCACACCGGCGGCCATGTAGTCCAGGATGCGGGCACGGCACTCGTCGGCGGTGCCGGCCACCACGATTTTCTCCACCATCTCGTCGGTGACCTCGTTGGGGCAGGTCTCGCCGGCCAGGAAGGCCTCCCGGAAGGGGCGGAGCACCGCCGGATCGAAGCCGGCGCAGGTGAGGATGGGCTTGTCGCCGTGGAGGCCCAGGTACCGGCGGACAAAGGGCCGCATGGCGTCCACCGCCTCCTGATGGGTGGGCCGGATGCAGGTGGGCAGGTAGGCGGCCAGCCGCAGCTCGTCCGGATTGCGGCCCACGCTGCGGGCGCCCTGGGCGATGAGGTCCCGGGCATAGGGGATGTACTCCAGGGTGCACCCGGCGGAGATCAGCACACCGTCGGCGGCCTGACCGGCCTGGAACAGGGCCTTGTCGCCCTTCACGCCCATGTACACCGGCAGATCCCGCCGGTAGGGCTGGAACTCCAGCTCCACGCCCTCCACCTGGAACACGGAGCCGTGATAGGTCAGCTTGCCCTGGCCCACCAGGCCCTTGATGATCTCCACGCACTCCCGGGTGGCGGTGATGGGCTTGCTGTAGGGCATGCCCATCCGGATTTCAATCCACAGCTTGTTGGCCGCGCCGATGCCGATGATGGCCCGTCCCTTGGACACCGTGTCCAGAGCGGCCGACTCCATGGCGGAGAGCACCGGGTGGCGGGTATAGGGGTTGATGACGCCGATGCCCAGCTGGATTTTCTCGGTGCTCCGGGCCACGGCGGAGGCCAGGGAGAAGGCGCCGGCATAGAAGTAGTCCTCCGCAATCCAGGCCGAGGTGAAGCCCAGCTCCTCCGCCGTGCGCACCAGTTCGGTCAGCTCCTCCACCGGGTGATGCCCCAGGAATCCAAAGCCCAGGTTGTGAATCTTCGCAGTATTTGCCGCCATAGCGCCCACTCCTTTGATTTTTGCAAAATTGAATTTGACTGCTCTCAATCTATATGATCCGCCCAAAAAGGTCAAGGTACCCGCCTGATTTTTGTCGTTTTTTTGCTTTAAAGCAGTAATGCGGCAGGTTTCGAAATTTTATTTTCTCCATTGTGCCGTCTTGTGCTGTTAAAAAATTTTTATTACAATAAAAATGTATTAAACCTCCGGCTGCTGTGTGTGCTCCGGAGGCAAAACGGGAGGTCCTTTCCTATGAACGATGAAAAAGAATTCCTATCCACGCCAGTACCTATGAAGGAGCGGCGCAGCTTCACCAGCGTCGGCTTTGTGTGGGTGGGCTGGTGCATCAGCGTCAGCGCGTTCCTCACCGGCGGCAACATCGCCAAGGGCTCCAGCTTCTCCCAGACCGTGTTCTCCATCCTGCTGGCCAACCTGATTCTGGCCGTCATCGGCACCCTGTGCGGCCTGGTGGGCTACCGCACCGGCCTGACCACCTACAGCGCCATGAAGATGATCTTCGGCCGCAAGGGTTCCACCATTGTCAACGTGGTCAACGGCATCAGCCTGATGAGCTTCATCGGCGTGCTGATGGCCTCCTTCGCCACCTACCTCAAGCAGCTCTATCCCTCCTTCCCCAGCACCCTGGCCCTGATCCTCTTCGCCTGCTGCATCACCCTGTCCTCCATCAACGGCATGAAGGGTCTGAGCATCCTGTCCAACATCGCCGCCCCTCTGCTGTGGGCTCTGCTGGCCCTGTGCCTGGTGCTCACTCTGGTCAATCACGGCGGCTTTGCCCCTGTGCTGGCCTGGGTGCCTGAGCAGGGCAACGAGATCTCCTTCATGGCCGCCATGAGCCTGGCCATCGCCACCTGGGTGGGCGGCGCCGGCAAGACCGCCGACCTCACCCGCTTCAGCAAGAAGAAGTCCCACATCGTGGGCGGCGCCATCCTGGGCTACATCGCCGGCTCCGGCCTCTTTGAGCTCATCGCCGCCATCTGCGCCATCAGCTCCGGCGAGTCCAACATCGTCATCGTCATGGCCCGCTTCGGCCTGATCATCCCCGCCGTCATCATCCTGACCCTGGCCCTGTGGACCACCACCGACAACAACATCTACTCCGCCTCCCTGGCCTTCGGCGACATGTCCGAGATTCTGGGCCTGAAGATCCCCCGCAAGGTGTGGGTTGTGGTCAACGTCCTCATCGCCCTGGTGGTGTCCATGACCGGCGTGGCCAGCGACTTCTCCAGCTTCCTCAGCTTCTTCGGCACCATCGCCGGTCCCTTCGCCGGCATCATGCTCGCCCACTTCTACCTGGTCTGCCGCCCCGGCGCCAAGAAGTACTTTGTGCCTGAGAACTTCTCCGTCCCCGGCTTCGTGGGCTGGATTCTCAGCTTCGCCCTCTCCAATGTGCTCCACTTCAACACCTTCTATGCCGTTATCTCCGGCATCGTCATCTACTTCCTCTCCGCCATGCTCTTCAACAAGGTTATTAAGCTCCAGCAGAAGGGCGTGGAGTTCGAGATCCCCGAGGTCGAGCAGTAATTTTCCTTCCTTTCCTTTCATAACACAAGCAAAAACCGCCTGACGGATGTCAGGCGGTTTTTGCTTTTACTGACCGGGCAGGTCGTTGGGCTTGGGTACTCCGGCGGCCTCTCTGGCCTCGTCGGTGCCGATGTAGGTGAGGTTTGTGAAGATGCGCTCCAGCGTCCGGTCGGGGTAGTGGACGTCCAGGAACTCGGCCACCGGCCCGGCTGCGGGCACGTTGTGCTGCCGCTGGTTCATCCGGCCCAGAGCGGCGGAGGTGAGGGCCACGTCAAAGGCCATCAGCACCGCCAGCACTATGGTGAGAGGGCGTCCGGCTCCGTTGGGGATTTTCCCAATCCAGCGGCACACCGCCGGATAGGCCCACTTGACCCACAGCACCGCCGCCACGCCCCAGAACAGGGAGAACACCAGGTTCACCCGGCCGTTGATGTTGAAGGGCAGGTGGCTGTAATCCCAGAAGCAGGCGCCAAAGAGCACCTCCTGGAGCCAGGAGCAGGCGTACTCGTACACGGCCCCCAGCACCGTGCCCGCCAGCAGGATGAGGAAGGAGCTGTACCGGGCAAGGCGGTGGAAACACAATGTGAACAGCACCGCGCCCAGGCCCCACACCAGGGAGAAGGAGCCGTAAATGACGCCGCTGCGGTTCTGGAGCTCCCCCCGGGTGAGGAGCATGAACACCGTCTCCACCAGACAGCCCAGGAAGGAGACGATGATAAACACCCAGAAGAGCTTGTAAAAGTTCACGCCCCGGGCAAAAAAGCCGGGAATATTCTCCGAAGAGACGGCCTCTGTCCGCTCCGCCCCGGAAAAGCCGGACTGCTGCCGTCCGTGGGCCAGTTCTGCCATAGGGTTCTCCTTTCTCTGTCCGTTACCTTGGAACAGTGGGTATCATACCACGGCACAGTGCACAATAACATGAAGGATATATTAAATTTTCATTTAACTTTTCCCCTCGAAACTCAAAATTTCGACCTTCGAAAGGACTTTTTCCCACTGTCCGGCCGCAAAAAATGTCCCTGCCGCCCGAAGCGGGCGGCAGGGACGGTTATTTTGACGGCAGGGTTTATTTGATGCGGAAGGTCTTCTCCGCCCGGTTCCACACCACGGCCAGAGCCACGGCGCTGTACGCCACGGTACAGGCCACCACCAGCAGGGTGAACACGCTGGTGGGCTGCTTGATCTGGAGGCACATCCAGCACAGGAAGTAGACCACCCAGTTGAGGATGCCGAAGAAGGGGTTTTTCACCGCCAGCTGGGCGGTGTAGGGCTGGAAGATGTAGTAGAGGAACAGGGGGTGGACCGAGAAGAACACCGCCAGGCTCAGCACCGCCAGGCAGAACAGCACCAGAGCACCGGTGAGGGGTGCACCCGCGGCCAGGGTGACGGCGGCGGTGCCCACACAGATGGCGGCGGCCACCAGCAGGTTCCGCTTGGCCACCTCGCCCAGCCGGATGGTAAAGTTGCGCAGCAGCACCTTCCGCTCCCGGTACCAGCCGTACCGGAGGAGGGAGAGGTCGCAGTTGTAGAACATGGCCTTGCAGATGCGCTGGCCCAGGCTGTTGCAGATGAGGTACATGATGAACACGAAGATGGGCAGGAACCGGACGGGAAACTGGGCCATCATCTCGGTCATGGTGTCCGGCACAAAGAGCACGGCCCCCAGGCCCACCAGCACCGCCGCGGCCACAATGCCCAGGGCGTATTTCACCGGCTTGTTGAGCAGCCGCCGGTGGCGCAGGAAGAACAGGCCGTTGAGGTAGGCGTAGCCCTTCATGGCGGCGATGCGGCCTCCGGCGTCCTCGGCGGCCAGGTCGGAGTCCTTCATCTGCACATCCCGGAAGGCGGCCTGGGCGGCGTTCTGCTTGGCGGCGGCGGTGGACACATTCTCCGCCCGGCAGGTTTTCCACACCAGGGCCTGATAATGGGGATAACGGAGCAGCCAGATGCCCGCCCAGGCGCCGCAGCCCACTGACGCGATGTATACCGCCGGGTTGAACAGGAACCGCTCCATGGGCAGGGGAGTGGGCAGCAGCAAGGTGGCGTAGGCCCCCGCCAGGGACAGCACGGTGACCGCCGCAATGTACCAGAAGCTCTTGCCCGGCTGCTTCTCCCAGCGGTCCCAGACCCACACGTGGAACAGTTCGCCGATGCACCGGAAGGCGGCCAGCTGCACGGTGAGGAGCAGACCGGCCCACCAGCCGGGGCCGAAGAGAGCGGCAAGGACAATCAGGGCCGGAGTGAAGGTCACAAAGGACTGGAGGTGCTCACGGCCTGCGGTGGCCGCCAGGCTGGCACGGGCGCTCATGCCCATCTGCCGCACGCAGGTGTACTTGACCAGGCTGGCGGTGAGGATGTTGGACTGGAGAAAGGCGCCGCCGAAAAAGCTGAAGAAGAACAGGGCCGTGAGGAAGCTGAGCCACAGGGTCTCCTGAGGCGCGTCCTTCAGCAGCAGCATGGCGGGCAGCAGGCAGCAGAGGAACAGGTAGATGAACTTTCCGGCAAAGGCGCTGAGGATTTTCAGCACCTCCACCACGGCCATGAGCCGCTGCTTGGCCGCCGAGGCGGCGTACAGCCTGTCGGGGAACAGGCGGCGGATGAGGGGCAGCTTCTTGAGCCAGAAGATGAAGCGGTTGCAGCTCATGGCGGACTGCACCCGGAACACATTGCGCACGTCCTTAATCATGGCGTTCCTCTTCTTTCAGCAGCTCCACCACCCGGTTCTCAAACTCAGGCGTGTGGATGATGGACGGGTCCACCTCCTCCAGCGTGCCGTGGTGGAGGAGGACAATCTCGTCGCACAGGTCGGCGGCCAGCTGGAGAATGTGGGTGGAGAAGAGGATGATGTGGTCCTCCTTCATCTCAATGAGCAGGTCCTTCATCTCCTTGGCGGCCACCACGTCGAAGGAGGTGAGGGGCTCATCCAGCAGGATGACCGGCGGCCGGGCGATGAGGAAGCAGAGCATCTGCATCTTGTTCTTCATGCCGTGGGAGTAGTCCTTCATCAGGCGGCAGCGGTCCTCGGCGTCAATGCCCACCAGGTCCAGCCAGTCGTCGGGGGTGCGGCCGGTGGGGTCCTTGCCGGCGTTGATCTCCTGGAAGAACTTCACAAACTCCCAGCCCGTCAGGAACTCGGGCACCACCGGCGTGGACAGCACATAGCCCACGTCCCCCTCGGCCAGGGGGCGGCGCTGACCGTCCCCGTCCTCCACGCAGAAGGCGCCGCCGTCGGGCGGAAACTCTCCCGCCAGGCAGTTCATCAGGGTGGTCTTGCCTGCGCCGTTGCGGCCCAGCAGGCCGTAGATCCGGCCCTGCGCAAAGGAGAAGGACGCCCCCTTGAGCACCTGCTTCTCCCCGAAATGCTTCTCGATCCCTTCCAAAATGAGCTTCATACGTCTCTCGCTTTCCGCCGCCTTCCCGGGCGGCTTTTCCTTGTTACAGCTCCCTCTGGAGCCGCACCAGCTGATACAGGTAAATCACGAAATGGGCCAGGTAGGCCAGCATCACCACAACCATCACCGCTATGGACACGTCCATGGCCAGCAGGATGACCCACTGGATGATAAAGATGGGGGTGGTGGCCAGCATAACCCGGTGGGCGGCGATGCCCCGGAGCATCTGGTTGCGCTCGTCCTTCTCCTCCCGCTCCGCCGCCCTGCGGGCCTTCTCGTTGCGGCGGTAGTACCGGGCGAAGAGGGCCTTGACGGTCAGCAGCCCGCCCAGGGCACCCCCTGCGCCGGCCAGCAGCCCACCCACCACACGGGGCAGCTCCAGGCCCAGCTTGTCCCCCACCAGCAGCAGAAGCAGCACCAGCCAGCTCACGCCTGCGCCAATCCAGTACAGAATTTCCTTACTCCTCTCCCTGTTCTTCATAGAGAAAGACCTCCTCAATGGTGGTTTCAAACAGCCGTGCAATCTTGAAGGCCAGCAGGATGGACGGGTTGTACCGCCCGTTCTCCAGGGAACCCACCGTCTGCCGGGATACCTCCAGCGCCTCGGCCAGCTCCTCCTGGGTCATACCTCTGGCCTTCCGCAGCTCCTCCAGCCGGTTTTTCAAACCCTCGCCTCCTCCAAAATGGAAAGCTCGCTTTCCTTTCCGTGGCCCCAGTATAGTCCCACCGTCGTATTTTGTCAAGTTAACTTTCCATTAAAATCATCTTTACAAAAAAACAGGACAGCGGATGCCGCAGCACCCGCTGTCCTGAGACAGAGACATGATTCATACAGGCAGCGTGCCAGCCACCCGCTCCCGCCGGAAGTCATACAGCATACCGTCCTGCGCCACATAGTAGGCGATAGGCCCGGCATAGTACTTCCGCGCATCCGGGTAGTCCCGGTAGGGGTTGGACTCGCCGCCCTCCAGGCAGATCAGGGTGACCCGCTCCATAATCAGGTACCCCTGGGGAGAGAGCACCAGGATATGGGACGCCTCACCCCGCAGGTTGTACAGCAGTTCCATGGAGGTGGCCTCCCCCATGTCCCGCATCTCCAGTGCAGCGGCAGCCTTATCCCGCTCAACTCCGGTTATGACCGGGCCGCCTTCGGGCTCTCTCACGGCGGCTGTGGCGCACAGCAGCAGTCCGGCCAGGATGCACAGGGCCGCCAGCCTGCGGCCGGTTCTTCGTCTCATATCCACACCCCCTTTTTCAATTCCATTATAGCAAAATGGTGCATGGATTTCACCCTTACCGGTGCTTTTTATCAAAAAACAGGCGCCCGCAGAAGCGGGCGCCTGTTTGGCGGTGTTATGAGGATTTCTTACTGCTCCGCTTTCACAACGGCTGCGCAGCGGGGGCAGAGCTCGGGGTGGTCGTGGTCCTCGCCCACGTGCTCGTTATACATCCAGCAGCGGGCGCACTTGGCGCCGGAGGCCTGCTCCACCTGGACGGTCAGGCCGGGGACGGCCTCGCCCTTGTAGCCCTCGCCGGAGCCGATGACGGCGTCCACGTGGGAGACGATGCAGATGGTTTCCAGGTCGTGGGTGTCGAAGCCGCCCAGGGGGCCACGCCACAGGGCCTGGGCCTCGTCGCCGTCAAAGTACAGGGTGACGGCGGCCTCCAGGCTCTTGCCGATGCGCTTCTCGCCACGGGCGATCTCCAGGGCCTTGTTCACGTCGGTGCGCAGGGCCATGGCGGCGTCCCAACGGGCAGCCTGGTCCTGGGGCAGGGCCAGAGCCTCGTCGAAGTCGGGCATCTCGTTGAAGAGGACACACTCGGCGTCGGCGGTCTTGTCGTGGGGCATGGCCTGCCAGATCTCCTCGCTGGTAAAGGCCAGGATGGGGGCCACCAGACGGGTCATGCCGTCCAGAATCCGGTACAGGGCGGTCTGGGCGGAGCGGCGGCCGGCCTCATCACCGCAGTAAAGGCGGTCCTTGATGATGTCAAAGTAGAAGTTGGACAGGTCCACCACGCAGAAGTTGTACAGGCTGCGGTAGACGCCGTGGAACTCGTACTTGTTGTAGAAGTTGCGCACGGTGCGGGAGAGCTCATTGAGGCGGGACAGGGCCCACTTGTCCAGATCCATCAGGTCGGCGTAGGCCACGGCGTCGGTGTCCGGGTTGAAGCCGTTCAGGCTGCCCAGCATGTAGCGGGCGGTGTTGCGGATCTTCAGGTAGGCGTCGGACAGCTGCTTCATGATCTCCTTGGAGATGCGCATGTCCTGGGTGTAGTCGGCGGAGGCCACCCACAGGCGGAGCAGGTCAGCGCCGTAGTCCTTGATGACCTCGTCGGGGGACACGGCGTTGCCCAGGGACTTGTGCATGGCCTTGCCCTCGCCGTCCACGGTCCAGCCATGGGTGGTGATCTGCTTGTAGGGGGCGATGCCGTTGACGGCGATGGAGGTGAGCATGGAGGACTGGAACCAGCCGCGGTACTGGTCGCCGCCCTCCAGGTACAGGTCGGCGGGGTACTTCAGGTAGGGACGCTCGGCGGCAACAGCGGCCCAGGTGGAGCCGGAGTCGAACCACACGTCCATGATGTCGGTCTCCTTGGAGAAGTGGACCTTGCCGCACTTGGGGCACACGAAGCCCTCGGGCAGCAGATCCTTGGCCTCACGCTCGAACCACACGTTGGAGCCGTGCTCACGGAACAGCTCGGCCACGTGGGCGATGGTCTCGGGGGTGACGATATCGGCGCCGCAGTCGTCGCAGTAGAAGATGGGAATGGGCACGCCCCACACGCGCTGACGGCTGATGCACCAGTCGTTGCGCTCGGAGATCATGGAGATCATGCGCTCCTTGCCCCACTCGGGCTTCCACTGGATCTCGTCGCAGGACTTGACGGCGGCGTCCTTGATGGCGTCCACGGAGCAGAACCACTGCTCGGTGGCACGGTAGATGATGGGGTGCTTGCAGCGCCAGCAGTGGGGGTAGGAGTGGGTGATGGACTCCTTGGCCACCAGGAAGCCCTCTTTCTCCAGGTCCTCCACCACCATGTCGTTGCCCTTGGCGTAGAACTGGCCGTTGTAGCGCTCGTCGGTCATGACGCCCTTGGCGTTGACGGGCACGGGGACGCCGATGTGGGTCAGGCCGGCCTTGTCGTACTGCTGGCAGATCTGGAAGTCCTCGGCGCCGAAGCCGGGGGCGGTGTGGACGCAGCCGGAGCCGGCGTCCAGGGTGACGTGCTCGCCGTTGAGGATGACGGACTCACGGTCGAACAGGGGGTGCGTGGCGGTCATCAGCTCGAACTCGCTGCCCTTCATCTCGGCCAGCACCTTGCAGGCGTCGTAGTCGATGTGGGCGGCCTTGCACACCTTCTCGGCCAGCTCCTTGGCCAGGACGTACACGTCGCCGGAGGGCACCTGGAGCAGGACATAGTCGAAGTCGGCGTTGAGGCAGATGGCGAAGTTGCCGGGGATGGTCCAGGGGGTGGTGGTCCAGATGACGAAGTAGGTCTTGCTCAGGTCGGTGTACTGGGCCAGCTTGCCCTTGTCGTCCCGGACGGGGAACTTGACGAAGATGGTGGTACAGGGGTCGTCGGCGTACTCAATCTCGGCCTCGGCCAGAGCGGTCTGGTCGTGGGGGCACCAATACACGGGCTTCATGCCCTTGTAGATGAGGCCCTTCTCGGCCATCTTGCCAAAGACCTCAATCTGCTTGGCCTCGAACTCGGGCAGCAGGGTGATATAGGGGTTCTCCCACTCGCCGATGACGCCCAGGCGCTGGAACTGGCCGGTCATCTTGGCGATGTAGCCCTCGGCGTACTCCTTGCACTTGGTGCGGAACTGGGCGGTGGTCATCTCCTCCCGCTTCACGCTCTTGTCCTTGAGCACGGCGGACTCGATGGGCAGACCGTGGGTGTCCCAGCCGGGGACGTAGGGGGCGCACCAGCCGGTCATGTTGCGGTGCTTGACGATCATGTCCTTGAGGATCTTGTTCAGGGCGGTGCCGATGTGGATGTTGCCGTTGGCGTAGGGAGGGCCGTCGTGGAGGACGAAGGTGGGCTTACCCTCGTTCTTCTTGATCAGCTTGTGGTAGATGTCCTTCTCCTCCATGGCCTTGAGCATGTCGGGCTCACGCCGGGGCAGGCCGGCCCGCATGGGGAAGTCCGTCTTGGGGAGATGGATGGTCTTGTTGTAATCCATGGGTTGTTTCCTCCTAATTTCTATGAAACGTAAGTTTAATACGACAGGATGACTTTACGGCAGGTCTCGCACAGGCAGGCAGGGGTGCCCTCACCAGTGAAGGACATCCTTTTCAGCACCACATCTTCCGCTTGGGGCCAGAGACTGAACCGTCGCTCCTTGGGCGTCCACAGAATCCGGTAGCCGCCGGCGCTCACGTATCCCTCGCGCATGGGTTTTCCACATTGGGGGCAGTTCATGTTGAAAGCACCTCCTGCGATCAAAAAAGCGCCCCTGTCTCCAAAAAGAGACAAAGGCGCAAACCTCTGCGGTACCACTCTTCTTGCCGCAGGCATGCTGCGACCGCTCAAGCCGGCGGATAACGGCGCCGCCCGTACCGGCTTAGTGGGGTCAGGCCCGTTCAGCCGGAGGCTCCGAGGTGATTTTCGTCCGTCCGCCTCTCCGCCTTTCACCAAAACGGCGGCTCTCTGGGCAGGTTGGGCCGGATTACTCTTCCTCTTCCTTGCGTTTGCTGTATGAATGAAAAACACGGAGAAACACCCGTAAGGGCGTTTCTCCGTGTATCTTACCTGTTTTCCCCGGTTATGTCAAGGGGAATCACTTGATTTCGTAATCTTTTCCGAATTTCAGGTTGCTGAAGTCAATGCGGCGGGTGGGGGAGTCGTCCTCATCCTCCTCGTCCTCATCGTGGCGGCGGGCCCGGCGGTCATTCCGGTCGCTCCGGTGCTCCCGGCGGGGCTCAGGCTGCTCCTCCTTGTCCTTCCGGTCCATGCCCAGCAGCTCGGCGTACAGGCCGCCGTCCTCCTGGACATCCTGCTCCGGCTCCTCCTCAGGCAGCTCGTCCTCCACCTGGGGCAGCTCGCCGGTCTCTTCCTCCACAATCTTCTCCATGGAGGACTGGATGTCACGGGCGGTCTGCTCGGTCTGGCTGGGGGCGGGCGCGGTCAGCTGGGACAGGCCGTTGAGGTAGTCCATCTCGTGCTGATAGAGGTCCTTCAGCTTGGCCACATAGGCGGCGGTGGCCTCCTTGGCGGCGCTCAGACGCAGCTGCTCGTTCTCCAGCTCCTGGCGCAGGGCGTCAATCTTGGCACGGGCCTCACCCTCGGCGGTGCCGATGAGCTGGGCACGCTTCTCCTCCGCCTCGCGGACAATCTCGTCCGCCGTCCGCTGGGCGGCCAGCAGGGCCTTGCGCATGCCCTCCTCGGTGGAACGGTACTCCTCCACCTTCTCCACCAGCACCTTCATCTTGCTCTTGAGCAGGGCGTTCTCCTTGTAGAGGGCGGTGTAGTCCTCGGTGAGCTGGTCCAGGAACTCGTCCACCATGGCCATGTTGTAGCCGCCGAAGTTCGCCTTGGCAAACGCGTGCTGAGAGACTTCCTGTGGTGTCATCATATCCAATTCCCCCGTTTCTCTTTAAAAAAGGGTATAAAATGTCTGCCCCAGCCGGTACTGCGCACCGTCCGGGGACGGCTTTTATCGCTCTGTTTAGAAATACAGCCCGTTGTTCTCCAGCTCGTCGATTAAATCGCCGAGAATGTCCACGTTGTAGGGCGTGATGATGTAGGTGGAGATGGCCGCCCCAGCCGGTGCTCCGCACCGTCCGGGGACCCCGTCCCTGTATCTGCTCGGGCGGAGTAAATCCGCCCGGCATCAAGGTTTTGGCTCCGCCAAAACGCTTGGTACGGCGTAACCGCCGCCCCACCTGCGGCGGGGCCCGGTGGCCATTTCTCAGAAATACAGCCCGTTGTTCTCCAGCTCGTCGATTAAATCGCCGAGAATATCCACGTTGTAGGGCGTGATGATGTAGGTGGAGATGGCCACCTTCTTGATTTTGCCCTCGTTGGCGTAGGCCACGCCGGACAGGAAGTCCAGCAGGCGGCGGGCGATATCCTTGTTGGTCTGCTCCAGATTGAGCACCACGGTGCGCTTCTCACGCAGGTGGTCGGCAATCTCGGCGGCGTTCTCGAAGCGGTCGGGCTTCACCAGCACCACCTGGAGCTGAGTGGTGGTGTGGATGTTGACCACCTTGTTGCTCCGGCGGGGCTCCTCCTGCTGGAAGATGCTGCCGGAATTGTCCATCTTGGCGGAGGCGCTCTTCTCCCGGCGCTCGGCCCGGTCGCCCCGGGTCACCGGCTCATAGTCCTCCTCATAATCCTCGTCATCCTCGTCCTCATAGGGACGGGCAAGGCGCTTCAGTTCGTCAATAAAACCCATGGTCGGTTACCCCCATTTATCAGCCTTGGTTCTGCTTTGCCATGGGCGGCCGGGGGCCGAAAAGGGCGGTGCCCACCCGCACGTGGGTGGCGCCCTCCCGCACGGCGTCCTCATAGTCGCCGCTCATTCCCATGGACAGGCAGTCCATATCAGTTCCATTATGGTCCAAAGCTGTTCTTATGTCAACATAAAGGTGATACATTTCGGCAAAAAAATGTCGGTTTCCTCCGGGAACTGTGGCCACAGGCGGAATCGCCATCAGTCCGCGCAGGCGGATGTGGGGCAGCTCCGCCGCCAGCCTGGCCAGCTCCAGGGCCTCCTCCGGCTCAGCGCCGCTCTTGGATTCCTCGCCGCCCACGTTGATCTCCAGCAGGATGTCCTGCACCAGATCCAGCTTGGCCGCCTGGGCCTCCACCGCCTCCAGCAGGCGGCGGGAGTCGATGGACTCAATCATATCCACCCGGCCCACCACATATTTGACCTTGTTGGTCTGGAGGTGGCCGATAAAGTGGAGGGCGGCGCCGGCGTAGGCGTCGTCATCCAGATGGGCAGTCATCTCCTGGACCCGGTTCTCGCCGCAGACCGTGATGCCGGCGGCAATGGCCTGCCGGATGGTGTCCGAGGTCTGGACCTTGGTGGCGGCCACCAGGGTGACCTCCGCCGCTTCCCGGCCCACCTCCAACGCGGCGGCGGCAATCTCTCTCTTTACAGCTTCCACACGTTCCGGCAGCGTCATCGCTCCGCACCTCCATATTCAGGCAAGGGGTTTTCAGCCTCTTACCACTTTTCCGTCATACAGCTCCTCGCCGGAGAGAATAATCTCATCCCCGGCCCGGAGGGCCCGCTTGGCCTCGTTGTTGTCGCCCGGGGCCACTTCCACCGGGTTGACCAGGTAGTAGTCCTCCTCGTCGTCCACAATGTCCACCGGCTTGAACTCCGCGAAGGCTCCTACCACCACGTACACGCCCCACTGACCCTCCTCATTCTGATAGAGGGCGTTTTTGGGGATGCGGATGCCGGTGGTGCTGCTGTACACCAGGCTCACGGTCTGTTCCCGGAGCAGGGTGGTGTCGGACAAAAACTCCTTGCTGGAGAGCACCACCACCACCTTGCCGTTCTCCGGGTCGCTGATGCGCTCCACCGTCATCTCCACCTCACCGGACCAGTCCCGGGAAAAGCGGACGGTGGCTTTCTTGTTGGAGTCCCGGAGATTTGCCAGCTCACCCGCGTCGGCCTCATCCAGCTCGCAGACAAAATACCACTTGGTGCTGGTGATCAGCTTACCGATGGTGCCGTCCTCCGGGTTCACGGTGGTTCCCTGCAGCTGTCTGAGCTGGGAAGGGGTGAGGGTCTCCAGCATGGCCGGGGTGATGACGCTCTCCCAGCCGTCCACCATACCGGAGAAAATGCCGGACCGGTCGGCTATCACGGCGGTGGTGTCCTGTCCGGCGGCGGTCACCAGGCTCTGAATCTGTGCCTCCAGCTCCGTCTTGGCGCTCTGGAGCTGGGTGACGTCCCCGGTGGAGGAGTAGTCCCGCTTATAGACCAGGGTGCGCAGCTCCATGGTGTCGTCTTCCAGCTGGGTAAAGTCCCGGCTGGCCACAGAGGACCGGAGGGACGCAATCTGAGTGAGAATTTCCTGGGACAGCTTGGCGTTGTCCGACAGGTCGTCCGTATGGCTCAGGGAGTAGTTGATCTGCTCCAGCTCCTGGCTGAGGGTATTGAGCTGCTGACGCCGCTCCAGGGCGGAGGCGTCCTGGTAGAGGTAGGCCACCGTCTGGCCCACGCCCACACGCTCGCCCTCTGCGGGCAGCACGTCCGCAAGCCCTGACCGGGCAGGCAGCACATACTCGTCCCGTACCAGGAAGCCGGTGGCCTCTGTGGCCTGGTCCAGGGTGTAGGTGTAGCAGGTCATGGTGACCATCCGGTTGGTAAAGCTCTTCCAGGCGTACACAAACAGGTACACCAGTACCGCGCCCAGCAGCACCAACATGACTGCACGGTTGACGATTTTGCCCTCTTTCATGGGATGCTCCTCCAGGGAATTGAAAAATCTGTCTCTAAAAATCGCATGGTGTCAATATAGGCCTTCCCGCTGGGGAAAGGTGCCCCCACATGGGGCGAGTGAGGGGAACGGTCTCCGACGGGGTACTTTTCACCGGCGAAAAGTACCCAAAAGCCGCCGGGGACACAGGGGCGGAAAAGGCCCTTTCAGGGCCAAACGCCCCCGTTTCCCCGGACCCCTTTCGGAATACGTCCTGCGGCGGTGGGGTTCAAGTAGCCGCCGTATTTGTGAGTAGTTGCTTGCCGGTTCGGCTGTCCGGTTTCGTTCCTGCGTCACCCATGCAGCGTTACCCGCCCAGACTTGAAAGCTTCTGCAATTCATTGGCGATCTCAATGCCGCCATGGGCCCCCGCACGAGCCCAGCGAAGCGGGTCGTGTGGGGAGAGGAGCCGCAGCGGAATGAATGAGCTTTCCCGCTCTGCGGGGAAGCGAACGATATGCAGCTTGCGGTGACGACGCCGCACGCAGTCTCTGCGCCGTAACTCAGTCCCTGCTTGAGCGGGCCTGCCGCGCTCAGACACCTTCGCTCTGGCTCATATCCACGGGCCGCTCGGGGGTAATGGTGGAGATTGCATGCTTATAGATCATCTGCTGCTTGCCGTCGGTGATAAGAAACACCACAAAGGCGTCGAAGCCGGCCACCTGGCCCCGGAGCTGGTAGCCGTTCATCAAAAAGAATGTGACATTGGCCCGGGTACGGTTCAGGCGGGTGAGGAAGAGGTCCTGGAGATTGTTTGTCTTCTGCATACTAAGTACATTCCTTTCTCTCTGGTGGGACAGGCCCACGGAATGCCCTTATAGTAATCCAGTTTCTTCCAAATATGCTGTCGAATTTTGTAGTGCCATCGAAAAATCTGGTATTTTCTCCCAGGTAATCCACTTCACCGACGGCTCACGGCGGAACCAGGTCAGCTGCCGCTTGGCGTACTGCCGGGAGCGGAGCTTAATCTCCTCCGCGGCCTCGGCCACCGCTCGGCCCTCCCGCAGAGCGGCAACCATCTCCTTGTAGCCGATGGCCTGCATGGCGGTGCAGCTCTCCGGCACGCCGGAGGACAGCAGGCTCTCCACCTCTTCCACCAGTCCGGCGGCCATCATCTGGTCCACCCGGCGGTCGATGCGGTCCCACATGTCCGCCCGGTCGGCAAAGGTCAGGCCGATGCGCACGGCCTCATACCGGGGCGGAAGAGCGGCGGTGCGGCGGTCGTGCTCGGTGATGGTCTCGCCGGTCTCGTGCCACACCTCCAGCGCCCGGATGATGCGCTTCTCGTCGGCCAGGTGGAGTTTGGCCGCCCGCTGGGGGTCCACCTGCTCCAGCTCCCGGTAGAGCACCTCGATGCCCTCCCGCTGGGCACGGTCCTGGAGCTTCTGCCGCCACTGACCGGTGAAGGCGGCGAATTCCCGCCCGGCCAGCAGGTTGTCAATATACAGCCCGGTTCCACCCGCCACAATGGGCAGCTTTCCCCGGGAGAGAATGTCCTCCACACAGGCGGTGGCGTCGGAGACATAGCGGGCCACCGAGTAGTCCTCGCCGGGGTCGGCCACATCCAGCATGTGGTGGGGCACCCCGTCCATCTCCTCCGCCGTGGGCTTGGCGGTGCCGATGTCCATGCGGCGGTAGATCTGCATGGAGTCGGCGCTCACCACCTCTCCCCCTGTCGCCTTGGCCAGCGCCACCGCCAGGGCGGTCTTGCCTGAGGCGGTGGGGCCGCAGATGACCAGCAGCTTGGCCACGGTCACAGCTCCTTTCTGTTCGTCATGCCCGCTTGAACTGCTTCTCCAGCTGTCCGCGGGTCAGCTCAATGGCCACCGGGCGGCCGTGGGGACAGTACTTGACCTCTCCCCGCATCACCGCACCGGCCACCTTCTCCAGCTCCTGGGGACCGTTCTTCTGGCCGCCCTTGATGGCCGCCTTGCAGGCCATGGTGTGCATCAGCTCGTCCCGGGCGGCGTCCGGATTGGCCCGTCCGGTGGTCAGCAGCTTGGCCGCAATCTCCTCCAGGGTGGCGGGCACGTCCTCCGCGTCCACGTCCCCGGGGGCGGCCCGGACGATGATGGCACCGCCGCCGAAATCCTCGGCGTCAAAGCCAAACTGAGAGAGCAGCGGCAGGTTCTGGAGCAGCACGGCCCCCTCCTCGGCGGGCGGCGTGAACACCGCCGGAGTGAGCAGGTTCTGGACCATGGGCTGGTAGCCCTGGGCCTTGAGTTTGTCAAAATTCATCCGCTCATGGGCGGCATGCTTGTCAATGAGCAGGACCTTGTCCCCCTGCTCCACGATGATATAGGTGTTAAGCACCTCGCCGGCCACCCGCCAGGGGATTTCCTCCTGGGGCTGCTGGGGAACAGGCTCCGGCTGAACCTCAGGCTCAGAGACTTCCTGAACCGGGGGAACCGGCTTCTCCTCCGGCAGCTCCACCGGCTCCGGGAGAATCATTTTCTCCTCCGGGATGGGCGCAGGCGCTTTTTCCGGCGCCGGGGTAACGATTTCCGCAGGTTTTTCCGGCCTTATGACAGGCTGCTCCGGCATGGGCCGGGGAATCTCCCGGACAGGCGCCTGAACGATGGGCCTGGATTCTGTTGGCCGCATTTCCGGCTTGGGGCGGGAAACAGGGGCCGCAGGGGCGGCCGCTTTGGGCGCGGCAAAGTCGTGGAGGGACAGCCCGCTCTTGGTACCGGCAGTGCTCTGGCGGTACTCCTGGGCCGTCATGGTGCGGAAGGTGGTCTGGTTGGGGGTGACGGTGTCGTGTCCGGCGGAGGGGGCCAGCCGTCCGGCAGGACGTCCCACCTGGGCCTGAACGTGGCTCTTGTCCCCCTCCAGGGCGGAGAGGACGGCGTAGTACACGGCGGAGAACACCTGCCGCTCATTGCCGAACTTGACCTCCTGCTTGGTGGGGTGGACGTTCACGTCCACGCCGCTCAGGCGGCAGGTCAGGTGGAGCACACAGGCGGGGAATTTGCCCACCATCTTCTGGTTCTGATAGGCCTCCTCCAGGGCGGCCATCATGGTGCGGCTCTTCACGTACCGACCGTTGACAAAGAAGTGCTGGTAACCCCGGGTGGGGCGGCAGCAGGCGGGCAGGGAGGTGAAGCCGGTGACCGTCATGTCCTCCCCGGAGCCCTTCACTTCGATAAGGCCCAGGGCCAAATCCCGGCCCAGTACGGAGTAAACAGCGCTCTTCATCTGGCCGTCGCCGGGGGTGAGCAGCTCCTGCTTGCCGTCCCGCAGGAATTTCATGGACACCTCGGGGTGGGCCAGGGCAAGCCGCTGGACCATGGCGAACACAGCGGCACCCTCGGCGGCGTCCTTTTTCATGAACTTGAGCCGGGCGGGGGTGTTGAAAAACAGGTCACGCACCACCATGGTGGTACCCACGGGGCAGCCCGCCTCTTCCCGGCTGACCACCTCGCCTCCCTCCAGGCTGAGGGCGGCACCCAGATCCTCCTCCGCCGTGCGGGTGAGCAGGTCCACCCGGGACACGGCGGCGATGGCGGCCAGAGCCTCACCCCGGAAGCCCAGGGTGCCGATGGCCTCCAGGTCGTGCTCGGTGCGGATTTTGCTGGTGGCGTGGCGGAGAAAGGCGGTCTCCGCCTCGTCGGCGGCGATACCGCAGCCGTTGTCGGTGACCCGGATGAGGGACATGCCGCCCCGCTGAATCTCCACGGTGACGGTCTCCGCCCCGGCGTCAATGGCGTTTTCCACCAGCTCCTTTACCACGCTGGCAGGCCGCTCCACCACCTCACCGGCGGCGATCAGATCGGCGACGTGGGGGTCAAGCTGTTGAATATGTGGCATACGGAACTCCTTTTCCATCAGGACGATACCCCCCGGACAATGGTGATGAGCTGTGCGGCGTTGAGGACCATGTGCAGGCCCACGGCGCTCCAGATGGAGCCGCCGTTGTCGTAGCACCAGCACAGGGCCAGGGACATGGGCAGGTACTCCACCGCCAGCAGCAGGTACCGCAGGTCCACCCCTGTGGGCTGGAACACGTACCGCCACACGCAGGAAAGGGCGTACACCAGGACGGTGACCACATAGGCCAGCGCCCGGCTCTCACGGCGGAGGGTGCCGAAGAGCAGCCCCCGGAACAATGTCTCCTCGATAAGGGGCATGAGCACCACCAGCAGCACGGTGGTGGCGGCGGGGGAGAGGAGGTACTCCTGGAGGTACTGCATGGGGACGGGATTCTCCACCGGCAGAGGCAGCAGCCCCGCCAGGAAGTTCAATACCAGCGCCCCCACCAGGCCGGTGACAAATGCAAAACAGTTTTCCGGCAGCCAGTCCACCAGCAGGGAGAACCCGTGGCGCAGGAAGGACCAGAACACCAGTAAAGCCAGGGCGAAGAGGAGTGCGTAGTACACCACGTTGGCCTCGGCCGCTGGTGCCTCCGCGTCCCCCAGCAGCACCTGCTGGGCCCAGGCGTTGAGGTAGGGGAACACAAGGAGGTACAGGGCAAAGAACACCCAGCCCCGCTTCCGCTCCGAGTCGGTCATCTGGGGCCGCCAGGCTCTCTGTGTCACAATGTGTCCCTCCTCTCTGCAAAATGGTTATAATTTCTGCTTCAGCTCGTAAATCAGGTTCATGGCCTCAATGGGGGTGAGGGTGTTGATGTCCACCATGCGCAGGCGGTCCAGCACCTCGCCGCCCCCCATGTCGGTGAGGGAAATCTGGCCGTCGTCCGCCTTGGGGACGGCGGCAGGTACGGCACAGGGGCCCTGGCCGCTCTCCAGCTCCTCCAGAATCTCCCGGGCACGGGTGATGACCCGCTCGGGCACACCCGCCAGCTTGGCCACCTCCACGCCGTAGCTCTGGTCGGCGCCGCCCCGGACAATCTTCCGCAGGAAAATCACGTCGCCCTTGCGCTTCTTGGCGGCGATGTTGTAGTTCTTCACGCCCGGAATCTGTCCTTCCAGGCAGGTGATCTCGTGGTAGTGGGTGGCAAAGAGGGTCTTGGCCCCCAGCCGCTTCTTGTCAGCGCAGTACTCCAGCACCGCCCGTGCGATGGACATGCCGTCGTAGGTGGAGGTGCCACGGCCAATCTCGTCCAGAATCAGCAGGGATTTGGAGGTGGCGTTCTTGAGCAGCTCGGCCACCTCGGTCATCTCCACCATGAAGGTGGACTGTCCGGCGGACAGGTCGTCGCTGGCGCCGATGCGGGTGAACACCCGGTCCACAATGCCGATGTGGGCCGACTTGGCAGGCACAAAGGAACCCATCTGGGCCATGAGGGCGATGAGGGCCACCTGGCGCATGTAGGTGGACTTACCCGCCATGTTGGGACCGGTGATGATGGCCACCAGGTTCTCCCCGCCGTCCATGTGGGCGTCGTTGGGGACAAAGAGGGCGTTTTTCAGCATCTTCTCCACCACCGGGTGGCGGCCCTCCTCAATGTCCAGCCGGTCGGACAGGTCCACCACCGGCATGCAGTAGTGGTTGTCCGCCGCCACGCAGGCGAAGGAGGTGAGCACGTCCAGAGCGGCCACGGCCCGGGCGGAGCGCTGAATCTCCTGGACACGTGCCGCCGTCTTCTCCCGCACGTCGCAGAAGAGCTGGTACTCCAGGGCCACCACCCGGTCCTGGGCGGAGAGGATGGTGTGCTCCATATCCTTGAGCTCCTGGGTGATGTACCGTTCGCAGTTGGCCAGGGTCTGCTTGCGGATGTAGGTGTCGGGCACCTGGTCATAGTAGGACTTGGACACCTCGATGTAGTAGCCGAAAACCTTGTTGTAGCCCACTTTCAGGCTCTTGATGCCGGTCTTCTCCTTCTCCCGGGCCTCCACCTCGGCCACCATGCCCTTGCCGTTGGTCATGATGTTGCGCAGGTAGTCCACGTCGGCGTTGTAGCCCGCCCGGATGAAGCCCCCCTCCCGGACGGAGAAGGGCGGGTCGTCGTCAATGGCGGAGGTGATAAGCCCCCGCAGGTCGGCCAGGTCGTCCAGCTCCTGGCGCAGGGTGGGCAGCAGCCCGGCGGAGAAGGGCTCCAGCAGGGCACGCAGGTCGGGCAGATGCCCCAGACCGGCCGCCAGAGCGGCCAAATCCCGGCCGCCGGCGGTGCCGTACACGATGCGGCCGATAAGCCGCTCCAGGTCGGTGATCTCCCGCAGGCACAGGACAATCTCGTCCCGGGCGATGGGGTCGTCCACCAGGGCCTTCACTGCCTCCAGCCGCCGGTTGATGGCCACGGGGGAGAGCAGGGGCTGTTCCAGCCAGGTGCGGATGAGCCGGTGGCCCATGGCGGTCCTGGTCTTGTCCAGCACCCACAGCAGGCTGCCCCGCTTCTCCTTGCCCCGCATGGTCTCGGTCAGCTCCAGGGTGCGCCGGGCGGTCAGGTCCAGCTCCATGGAGGGACGGGAGGCGGAGGAGTGGACGGTGAGGGCGGCGATGTGGGACAGGTCGGTCTTCTGGGTCTCGTAGAGGTAGGAGAGCAGGCCTCCAGCGGCCTGGACAGCCAGCTCCACGACGGCGTCCCCCTCAGGGGGCAGCTCAGCGATGGTGCGGGACAGGGTCTCCCGGGCCATGTCGGAGCGGAACCGGGCCTCTCCGCCGTTTTCACAGCGGCACTCCAGCTTTTTGGTCAAAAAGTCGGTGAGGGCGGCGTCGGCAAAGGCCCCGTCGGACAGTACCGCCTCCCGGGGCTTGTAGGCGCCCAGGTCGTTGAACAGGTGCTCAGAGCGGGCGGCGTCGGTGTAGGGCGCGGCGGAGAATTCGCCGGTGGACAGGTCGCACACCGCCAGCGCCGCGCCGTTGGAGTCGGCGTACACGGCGCAGATGTAGTTGTTGCGGCCCTCCTCCAGCATGGAGGCGTCCATGAGGGTGCCGGGGGTGACGATACGGATTACGTCCCGGTCCACCAGGCCCTTGGCGGTGGCGGGGTCCTCCATCTGCTCGCAGATGGCCACCTTGTACCCCTTGGCGATGAGCCGGGCGATGTAGGCGTCGGCGCTGTGGTAGGGCACGCCGCACATGGGGGTGCGCTCCTCGGCGGGCTTGCTCCGGTCACGGGAGGTGAGGGTCAGCTCCAGCTCACGGGAGGCTACCTTGGCGTCCTCGTTGAACATCTCGTAGAAGTCGCCCAGCCGGAAGAAGAGCAGGCAGTCCGGGTGGAGCTCCTTCATGCGGATGTACTGGCGCATCATGGGGGTGGTTTCAGCGGGCATGGGTACGCGCTCCTTTTCTCTGTCTGAGTTTCAAAACAGCGGCTAAGCCGCTGTTTTGAGTTGGCTGCAGCCCGCCGCGCGCATGCTTTGGCCCGGAAGGCCAAAGCCCACACTTGCGGGCTGAGCTGTGTTTTCCCCGACGCGCATGTCGCCGGGGAAAACCGATTGCAATTCATTCGCGCCTGCGGGCGCGAACGCTGCGCGGCGCTTACTCCGCCAGTTCTCCAAACAGGGCCCAGGTGGAGCAGCCGGTGATGGTCAGATTCTGATAGGTGCCGATGAGCTTCTCGTCCCCGGTGAAGTGGACCAGCCGTCCGCCGGGTGTGCGGGCGGTCAGGTTGTTGCGGGGGTCGTCGCTGCGGCCGTCCACCAGGCAGCGGATGGTCTTTCCCTCATAAGCCTGGTGCTTTTTCAGGGAGATCTCGTTCTGCAGGTCCACCAGCCGCTGGAAGTTGGCCGACTTCTCTTCCTTGCTCATGGGGTCGGGCATCTTGGCGGCGGGGGTACCCTCACGGGGGGAGTAGATAAAGGTGAACAGGGCATCGTACTCCACCTCACGCAGCAGGGACATGGTGTCCTCAAACTCCTCGGTGGTCTCACCGGGGAAGCCCACGATGATGTCGCTGGTGAGGACGATATCGGGGATGCGCTGGCGGAGCTGGCGCACCTTCTCCAGGTAGATTTCCCGGGTATAGACCCGGTTCATGGCCTTGAGCACCCGGTTGTTGCCCGCCTGGACGGGCAGGTGGATGACGGGGGCCACCTTCTCGCACTCGGCCATGGCGTCAAAGAGCTTCTCGGTGGCGTCCTTGGGGTGGCTGGTCATAAAGCGGATGAGGAAGTCGCCGGGGACGGCATTCACCTTCCGCAGCAGGTCGGCAAAGTCCATGGGCTCGGGCAGGTCCTTGCCGTAGGAGTTGACGTTCTGGCCCAGGAGGGTAATCTCCTTGTATCCGGCCTTGGCCAGCTCCTCCACCTCAGCCAGAATGCCCTCCGGGTCGCGGCTGCGCTCACGGCCACGGACATAGGGCACGATGCAGTAGGAGCAGAAGTTGTTGCAGCCGTACATGATGGAAACCCAGGCCTTCACGCCGTTCTGCCGCACCACCGGGATGCCCTCGGCAATGCTTCCGGGGTCGTCGGCGGTCTCAAAGATGCGGCCACGGCGGGTGAGGATGCGGTAGAGGAATTCGGGGAACCGCCACAGGGCGTGGGGGCCGAAGACCATGTCCACATGCCGGTAGGAGGTGCGGATCTTGGCCGCGTTGTGGGGCTCCTGCACCATGCAGCCGCACAGGCAGATGATCTGGTTGGGGTTTTTCCGCTTGGTGTGCACCAGGGCGCCCACGTTGCCCAGCACCCGCTGCTCGGCGTGCTCCCGGATGGCACAGGTGTTGATGACGATGACGGCGGCCTCTTTCTCGTCCTGGGTGAAGCCGTAGCCCATCTCCTTCAGGTAGCCCCGGATGCGCTCCGAGTCGGCCTCGTTCTGCTGGCAGCCGTAGGTGTCCACGAAGGCCAGGGGGGCCTTGGCGAAACGGGTATTGATCTCTTTGATGGCCCCGCAGTAGCCCCGCTGGCGGGCGATGTCCTCGGGGGGGATATGGGTGGTCTTTCGCTCCACGGTACTTCCTCCAAATCATAGTGTCTGAATATAGAATTATAGCATTTTCCCGCTTTAAAAACAAGGATGCACCCTGTTTTTTTACACAGGGCGCAAAAACGGGGACCATCTGCCGCCGGGCAGATGGTCCCCGTTCCGTATGCCGCCCTATCCGGCCGGTTCCAGGGGCAGACCCTCGGGCATGCCTCCCGGAGGGACCTCCTCTGCCGGACTGGCCAGCTCCGCCCACACCGCCTTCAGGTCCAGGCCGGAGACCGCCAGCCACACCGTGCCGTCGGTGTAATACCCGCTGTCGCCGGCGGTCTGGTAGTAGGCGCACTGCCATGTCTCCCCGCTGTCCAGAGTGATGAACACGTCAAAGCTTTGCCCCCCGGTGGGAATACGCTGATATCCGCCCTCCGACACAAGCCCACCCAGCGCGCCGGTCAGCAAGGCCACATCTTCTAGGGAGGTAAGGTTCTTTTTCTGGAGCGCGTTGAAATAGTAGATTTCCGCTTTCGAAACCTCCTGGGCGGAAAAGGGGAGCCGGTACCCCCGTCCGCCCCGCCAGAGGAGCAGTGCCACACAGGCCGCCAGCAGAACGGCCCCGGAGATGAGAAGCCGTTTTTTCATTTTCTTTCCTCCTCCCCACTGTTTCCGCCGTTTTTTCGCCGTTTTCTTTATTTTTATGATATCATGTTCCTCAGCAGGCCGCAACAGCCCCGCGCCCCTTTCCCCGCCCTAAAACCGGCCTCTCCGGCGTTGACGGGCAACTGTTTCAGGGGGTATAATAAATTAAATATCGTTGCGGAAAGGCGGCGCAGCCATGAAAGCCCTGATTATAGAGAGACAGGCAGTCAAGCAGAACATCGCCGTGGTCAGGGAGCGGGCGGGTCGTGCCGCCATCTACGCCGCCCTCACCGGGGACGCGGGAGGCGCCGGTCTGGTGGACATGGCCAGGCTGCTGCGGGACGAGGGCATCGGCCGCTTTGCCGTGTCCGAGGCTGCGGACGCCGCCGCATTGCGGAAAGCAGGCTTTGTGGACGAGGAGATCCTCATGCTCCGCTCCACCGCCGACCGGGAGGAGCTTGAGCAGCTGGTGGACGTAAACGCGGTGTGCACCATCGGCTCCATCGACGCGGGTCTGGCCCTCAACGGCCTGGCCGAGAGCCGCTCCACCGTGGCCGAGGCCCACATCCAGGTGGATACCGGCCTGGGCTTCGGCGGCTTTCTGTGCACCGAGCCGGAAAAGGTGCTCTCCGCCTACCGCAACCTGCCCAACGTGGCCATCTCGGGCATCTACACCCAGCTCCACTCGGTGAAGGCCGACGGCAAGGATGCCGCCGCCCAGATTCAGTCCTTCCAGACCCTACTGGAGGCCATCCGCTCCGCTGGATTTGAGACGGGCACGGTCCACGCCGCCGGCTCCTTCGCCCTGCTCCACTACGACGACGCCCTGCTGGACGCGGTGCGGGCGGGTTCGGTGCTGCTGGGCCGGTGCCGCCGCACCAAGGGGGACGGCCTCCAGCGGGTTGGATACGGCGAGGCCTCCCTGGAGGAGGTCCGCTGGCTCCCGGCGGGGCACACCGTGGGCAGCGAGCAGCCTGTCACCCTCAAGCGGCCCACCCGTGTGGGTGTGCTGCCGGTGGGGTATCAGAACGGTTTCGGCGTGGCCCGGGTGCGGGACCCCGGCTTCTGGGCCGCCATCCGGCGCTGGCTGCGGGGCAGACGGATTTCCGTCCGCATTGACGGGCAGAAGGTGAAGGTTATCGGCCGCATTGGGGCCATGGAGACCCTGCTGGACGTGACCGACATGAAGTGCTCCTCCGGCGACCTGGTTCACTTTGACATTGACCCCATGTACGCCCGCGGCTTTGTGCGGGAGTACCGCTGATTTCAGATAAAGAGAGGATTTTGACGACATGCGCGCAGTCGTTACCAGAGTAAAAAACGCCTCGGTGGAAATTGAGGGAAAAGTAAACGGACAGATTGGCCAGGGCTTCCTGGTGCTGCTGGGGGTGGCCCCCGAGGACACCATGGCCCAGGCCGAGAAGATGGCCGACAAGGTATGCGGCCTGCGGGTTTTTGAGGACGAGAACGGCAAGATGAACCTGAATCTGGCCACCGTGGGCGGCAGCCTGCTGGTGGTGAGCCAGTTCACCCTGTACGCCGACACCAAGAGCCGCCGTCCCGGCTTCACCGGCGCGGCCAAGCCCGACGTGGCCATCCCCCTCTACGAGGGCTTTATGGAGGCCTGCCGTGCCCGTGGTTTTCATGTTGAGCACGGCGAATTCGGCGCTGACATGCAGGTTTTTTCTCAAAATGACGGCCCCGTCACCATTCTCTTCGACACCGACCATATGTAACACGCCGAATTCGCCCCCGCGCCCGCTGGCGCGTCAAGCGTTTTCCGCAGGAAAACCTTGAAATCGACCGGATTCATTCCGGGCGATTTGAGTCCAATCCAAGGCTCCCACGGGGCCTGACCCGTGGGACATTCGGGGCGGATATGCAGGTGTTCTCCCAGAATGACGGCCCCGTCACCATTCTCTTCGACACCGACCATATGTAACACCCCATGAACGCAAGCGAGGTGCTGAACATGATTTTCAAGCAGCTTTCCGTGCCCCCCATTGGCACAAACTGTTATATTTTCGGCGATGACGCCACCAAAATGGGCGCCATCGTGGACCCGGGCGGAGACGCCGCCGGGATTCTCGCCGCTGTGCGGGGCCTGGGTCTGACGGTGTCCGCCATTTTCCTCACCCACGGCCACTACGACCACGTGGGCGCGCTCCCCGAGCTGCGCAAGGCCCTACCCGATGTGCCGGTGTATCTCCATCCGGCGGAAAAAGCCGTCCGGGACGGCTCCCTCATCCCCGACCCCGGCCCCACCGTGGACTACGGCGACGGCAGCACGGTGGCGGTGGGCGGTCTGACCGTGGAGGTCATCCACGCCCCCGGTCACACCCCCGGTGGCGTGTGCCTGAAGGTGGGGGACACCCTCTTCACCGGGGACACCCTGTTCCGTGGCTCCATGGGCCGCACCGATTTCCCGGGCGGCAGCTACGATGACATTATGGATTCCCTGAAGCGGCTTGCCGCCCTGCCGGGGGACTACAAGGTCTGCCCCGGACACGAGGCCCTCTCCACCCTGGAGGCGGAGCGCAAGGGCAATTACTACATGCGGGAGGCCGTGGGCCAGTGACCCTCTCCCGCCGGAAAGGTATTCATCCATGAAACTCTATCTCACCGGCCACGACTACAAGTACGCCTGTGAGCAGATCATGCTCACCATGTTCCCCGGCCAGCGTCCCCTCTACCCGGAGGAGCGCCCGGAGGAAGGGGAGGACCAGGCCCACATCACCCTCTTTCGCGGGGAACAGTGGGCCACCGGCCGCACCGCTCTCACCTGGGAGGGCAAATCCGCCGTGGGCTCCTGCCGGGTGAAGACGGCGGGCATTACCGGCCAGGTGGAGCTGGACCGGGCGCTGCAGAAGGCGCTGAAGCTGTCCTTCTACCGTGCGGCGGTGCAGGTGCTGGGGAAGGAGCCCCCCTGGGGCGCCCTCACCGGCGTGCGGCCGGTGAAGATTCCCACCAAGGCCCTGCTGCGGGGTGAGACCCCGGCCCAGGCCGAGGCCGTGCTGCGGGACACCTACCACGTGACCCCGGTGCGCCGCCGTCTGGCCATGGACTGCGCCCAGGCCAGTCTGGCCGCCCTGGACAGCTTGAAGGAGGACGAGATCTCCCTCTATGTGGGCATCCCCTTCTGTCCCACCCGCTGTGCCTACTGCTCCTTTGTGTCCGCCGACGTGGGCAAGGCCCTCAAGCTGCTGCCCCCCTACCTGGAGGCCCTGTTCCGGGAGGTGGAGGCCGCCGGGGACCTGCTCAAGCGCCTGGGGCTGTATGTCCGCACGGTGTACATCGGCGGCGGCACCCCCACCACCCTGTCTGCGGAGCAGCTCTCCGCCCTGATGGGCCACATCCGCACCCACATCGACCTGTCCCGCTGCACCGAGTACACCGTGGAGGCCGGACGGCCGGACACCATCACGGCGGAAAAGCTGGCCGCTCTGAAGGAGAACGGGGCCGACCGGGTGTCGGTGAACCCCCAGTCCATGAGCGACAAGGTGCTCCGGGCCATGGGCCGCTCCCACACGGCGGCGGACATCCTCCGGGCCTATGAGCTGGTGCGGAACTCCGGCATTCCCTGTGTGAACATGGACCTGATTGCCGGTCTGCCCGAGGACAGCCGGGAGGGCTTCCGCTCCACCCTGGACCAGGTTCTCTCCATGGACCCGGCCAACATTACCGTCCACACCCTGGCGCTGAAAAAGGGCTCCCGGCTCATGACCGAGGGCGGCAGCCTGCCCACGGCCGAGGATGTGGCGGACATGCTGGACTACGCCTGGACCACCCTGCGGGGCGCGGGATACGTGCCCTACTACCTGTACCGGCAGAAATACATGTCCGGTTCCTTTGAGAACGTGGGCTGGACCAAGCCCGGGTTCGAGAACCTCTACAACATCTGCATGATGGAGGAGCTGCACACCGTGCTGGCTCTGGGGGGCGGTGGCGTCACCAAGCTGGTGAATCGGACTGCCGGACGCATTGAGCGCATCTCCGACCCCAAGTATCCATATGAATATATCAACACCATTGACAGGATTATCGCCGACAAGGAGAAACTGGCGGACTTTTACGCCGCAAGGAGGTAGCCATGGCATATTCCCTGCATGAGATTAACGACCGCATCCGGGCCGACGCTGCCGGATTCCTGGCCGAGTGCGACGAGAACTTCCAGCGCCGGGTGGTCTCCGCCGCCGACACCATCGCCAAGCGGGCCAAGGTGAGTCCCATTGTGCTGCTGTCCGGGCCCTCCGGCTCGGGCAAGACCACCACCGCCCTCAAGCTGGAGGAGGAGCTGGAGAAGCGGGGCATCTCCACCCACACCATCTCCATGGACAACTACTTCAAGACCATGAACCCCCGCACCGCCCCCAGAACCCCCGAGGGAGACATTGATTACGAGTCCCCCCTGTGCCTGGACATGGAGCTGCTGGGGGACACCTTCACCAAGCTGGCCAAGGGCGAGGAGGTCATCATCCCCAAGTTCGAGTTTGCCCGCCAGATGCGCAACGACGCCCGTGGCTGTCCCCTGCGGCTGAAGGAGAACGAGATTGCCATCTTCGAGGGCATCCACGCCCTCAACGACGACATCGCAGGCCGCCACCCCCAGGCCACCAAGCTGTACATCTCCGCCCGCAGCAACGTGTGCGACGGCGACAAGCTGGTGTTCAAGGGCACCTGGATGCGGCTGACCCGCCGTGCCGTCCGGGACTACAATTTCCGGGGCACCGACATCGCCGCCACCCTGGACATGTGGGCCAACGTCCGCCGGGGTGAGAAGCTGTACATCTCCCCCTTCAAAAACAAGGCGGACGTCATCATCGACTCCTCCCTCCGCTACGAGGTGCCCGTCATGAAGCACTACGCCCTGCCCATGCTCCAGGCCGTGCCCGAGGAGAACCAGCGCCGGAGCGAGCTGCTGGACCTGATCCGGGCCTTTGACGCCTTTGAGGCGGTGGACCCGGCCATGGTGGCCAAGGACTCCCTGCTGCGGGAGTTCATCGGCGGCGGCAGCTACAAATACCGCTGAGCGGCAGCGATTTTCCGCTGTTTTCTCATATACCAACCGAGACAATGAAATTTTCAAAGATGAAGGAAGGATTTTCCAATGTCTGAGTGTACGCACAACTGCTCCTCCTGCGGTGAGAACTGCGGGGAGCGCACCGCACCCCAGAGCCTGCTGGCGCCCGCCAACGCCCTGTCCAAAATCGGCAAAGTCATCGCCGTGGTCAGCGGCAAGGGCGGCGTAGGCAAGAGCCTGGTGACCTCCTCTCTGGCCGTGGCCATGCGCCGCCGGGGCAAGAAGGTGGCCATCCTGGACGCCGACATCACCGGCCCCTCCATCCCCACCGCCTTCAACCTCCACGAGCGCGCCACCGGCTCCGATCTGGGCATCAACCCCGCCGTGTCCGAGACCGGCATTGAGGTCATGAGCCTGAACCTGCTGGTGGAGCACGAGACCGACCCCGTTGTGTGGCGCGGTCCCGTCATTGCCGGCACCGTGAAGCAGTTCTGGACCGACGTGGTCTGGGGCGACGTGGACTACATGTTCGTGGATATGCCGCCCGGAACCGGCGACGTGCCCCTGACCGTGTTCCAGTCCCTGCCCGTGGACGGCATCATCGTGGTCACCTCCCCCCAGGACCTGGTGAGCATGATTGTCACCAAGGCCGTGAAGATGGCCGGTCTGATGGACATCCCCGTGCTGGGCCTGGTGGAGAACTACAGCTACTTCAAGTGCCCCGACTGCGGCAAGGAGCACGCCGTCTTCGGTGAGAGCCGCATCAACCAGGTGGCCGACGAGCTGGGCCTGAAGGTGCTGGCCCGTCTGCCCATCGACCCCGCCGTGGCCGCCGCCTGCGACAAGGGCGAGATCGAGAAGTTCGAGCCCAACTACCTCACCGGCGTGGCCGAGGCTCTGGACCAGTAAGTTTTCCACATCCGGCCATAAAAATGGGGATAACATCCCCATTTCCCGGGAAACAGAACACAAAACGCCCTGCTGTGGAACATCACAGCAGGGCGTTTTTATGTGGTAATTCAGAAGATATCCAGCTCCACCGGGCAGTGGTCACTGCCCATAATCTCAGGGTGGATAATGCTGTCGCCGATTTTGTCCGCAATGGACTTGGAGACGAGAAAATAGTCGATGCGCCACCCCGCGTTCTTCTCCCGGGCGTGGAACATGTAGCTCCACCAGGAGTAGGCCCCCGTTTTGTCGGGGTACAGGTGGCGGAAGGAGTCCACAAATCCGGCCTCCAGCAGCTGCGTCATCTTGGCGCGCTCCTCGTCGGTGAAGCCCGCGTTGCCCCGGTTGGACTTGGCGTTCTTCAGGTCGATCTCCTGGTGGGCCACGTTCAGGTCGCCGCAGTAGATGACCGGCTTTCTGCTGTCCAGCTCCAGCAGGTATGCCCGCAGGGCATCCTCCCACTCCATGCGCCAGTCCAGACGGGTCAGCTCCCGCTGGGCGTTGGGCACGTAGCAGTTGACCAGATAGAAGTCCTCAAACTCCAGGGTGATGGCCCGTCCCTCTCTGTCGTGCTCCTCGGAGCCGATGCCGTAGGTCACATTCAGGGGCTCCAGCCGGGTGAACACCGCTGTGCCCGAGTACCCCTTCTTCTCGGCGCTGTTCCAGTACTGCTTATAGCCGGGCAGGTCCAGCTCCGCCTGACCGGGCTGCATCTTGGTCTCCTGAATGGAGAAGATGTCCGCGTCCAGAGCGGCGAAGGACTCCAGAAAGCCCTTGCCCAGGCAGGCCCGCAGGCCGTTTACATTCCACGATATCAGTTTCAATCCAGTTCCTCCAGTGGCTGTACGCTGTCCCAGATGACCGGTTTGCCGTCCCGGTCCAGCAGGGGCGTCAGGCCGCCGCCGTACCCGTTGACCACCTGGAGATAGAGCACGCCGGTGAAGGTATCCACCAGAATGACCGTCTCCATCATCATGCCGCCCGCCGGGGCCTCCCGCTGGACCACCTGGAACCGCTTGTCCTTTTTTGCCATGATCTTATTCCTCCCCGTCCCCGGTCACGATGGCCCGGAAGAACCGGCCCATCAGGGGCACATAGGTCAGGCAGAACACCAGCCCTGCCAGCACACCGGCGCTCTTTCTGTGCTTCCTGGCGGCGCCCAGGCCGATGAGCACGCCCAGAGCACCCAGACACAGCTTGAGCAGGGCAATGTCAAACAGATCCATCTTTTTCAGGTACAGATTTCCCGCTGCGATGAGCTTTTTCATGGCTTAGCGCTCCTTTCCTTCCACCACTCCGGCCTCCAGCCGGAGCAAATGCTTCTTCATGTCCAGCCCGCCCGCATAACCGGTCAGGCTGCCGTTGGCCCCCACCACCCGGTGGCAGGGGATGATAATGGGGATGGGGTTGTTGTGGTTGGCCTGCCCCACCGCCCGGACGGCCTTGGGACGTCCCACCGCCTGGGCAATGTCCCGGTAGCTCCTGGTCTCCCCGTAGGGGATGGCCTCCAGCGCCCGCCACACAGACCGGTAAAACTCCGTCCCCCTGGGGGCCAGAGGCAGGTCGAACACCCGCCGCTGTCCGGCCAGGTACTCCAGCACCTGCCGCTTTCCCTCGGAGAGCAGAGGCGTCTCATGGCAGGCAATCCGGGGCACGGGCTGGCCGGGAAGCCGCAGGCTCACCAGAGCGCCGTCCTCTTCCTCCAGACCCATAAGGCCCAGGGGCGTGTCAAACAAAATCAGGTCCACCTGCTCACGCTCCTCTCCGCTGTGTATCATGGCCGCTTTGGGGCTATTATACCACAGCCACCGGTGCTCAGTAAATCACCACCCGAAATTTCCATTCCCTGTTTCGCAAGCCGTCCGGCACCGCCTCGCCGCCTTTTGTTTATACACTCTGCATAATTTTGTATTGGCTTGCGCTCCATTTATGGACCAATGTTTCAATTTTTGAAATTGACTTTTCAACACCTCCGGCGTATGTTAAAACTAGAGTGGCAGACGGGGACGCCCGTTTTCGCCGCAATACGACAGCCGCCGTCCACCGGAAGCGGGCCCATCCAGAGCAGCGGCAAAGGAAAGGAATCATTCATTCCGTTTGAAGAAGGAGTATACGCAATGAAGATGAAGTACAACAAGATCTCTGCTCTGCTGCTGGCCGCCGCTCTGCTGGCCGGTACCGCAGGCTGCGCCCAGCAGCCCGCCGCCGGAACCGGCAGCCCCGCTCCCTCCCCCTCTGTGAGCCAGTCCGTCCAGCCCACCGACAGCGCCGCTCCCAGCGTGCAGCCCGAGGAGGAGTACGCCAGCTACTGCCTGGCCCCCACCCTCTACTCTGAGACCCTGAAGCTGGACTGGAATTACACCATCTACCTGCCCCGGGGCTATGATGACCCGGCCAACGCCGACAAGACCTATCCGGTCATCTACATGCTCCACGGCGCCTTTGGCAACCACCGCAACCTGGTGGAGCGGTTCTCCACCCCCGAGATTATGGACACGCTGATTGAAAACGGCCAGATGCCCGAGGCTATTGTGGTGTTTGTGGACGGCTTCAACTCCTACTACATCGACGGTCCCGCCCTGGACATGGAGTCCGCCTTCATCAACGACCTGTTCCCCACCATTGAGTCCCTCTACCGGGCTGACACCTCCAAGGAGGGCCGGATCATCGGCGGTATCTCCATGGGCGGCTACGGCGCGGCCCGCTTTGCCCTGAAGTATCCCGAGCTCTTCTCCGCCGCCCTGCTCATCTCTCCCGCCGTGTGGGCCGAGCCCACCAAGGGCAACGACCTGTACGACAACTGGCACGTGTTCCCCGAGGGCGACGCCAACTTCTCCCAGAGCGTGTGGGAGTCCTTCTATCCCGCCTCCTACCTGGAGGACTACACCGCCAAGAACAGCCCCGTGTCCTTCTACGTCATCAGCGGCGACGCCGACACCACCGTGGACATCTCCGAGGTCCAGAACTTCTATGACCAGCTGATCACCGTGGCCCCCGACGCCCAGCTCTCCGTGGAGCCCGAGGGCGTCCACGCCTGGACCTTCTGGGAGCCCGCCACCACCAAGGCCCTTGAGTTTGCCGGCTCCGTCCTCCTGGGTCAGGAGTAATTGACCCATATCACGCAAAAAATCAGCCCCGCTGTCCATCACGGACAGCGGGGTTGCTCTGCATTTTACTCAGTACTTGCGCACCACGGCCACAACCTTGCCCAGAATCTCGGCGCCTGCGCCGTCAATGGGCTGGTAATCCGGGTTCTCGGGCATGAGCCAGGGGTGTCCGTCCTTCCAGCGGAGGGTCTTGACGGTGGCCTCGTCCTCAAAGAGGGCCACCACAATCTCGCCGCTGTGGGCCTCGGGCTGGCGGTGGACCACCACCAGGTCGCCGGGCAGGATGCCCGCCCCCAGCATGGACTCGCCCCGCACCTTCAGGGCAAAGTGCTCCCCGGCCAGTCCGCCAGTGTCAAAGGTGAGATAGTCCTCAATGCACTCCTCGGCCAGGATGGGGGACCCGGCGGCCACGTTGCCCACCACCGGCACCCGGTTGGCGCTGGGGTTCTCCTCCTCGGCAATGGGCCGTCCGGCGGAGCCGCTGACGGTGATGGCACGGGTCTTGCCCTCCGCCTTGATGATAAGCCCTTTCTCCTCCAGCCCCTTCAGGTGGAAATGGACCGTGGAGGGGGACTTGAGCCCCACCGCCTCGCCGATCTCCCGGACGGAGGGGGGATAGCCGTGGTCGGCCTGGAAGGACACGATATAGTCGTAAATCTGCTGCTGCTTGGGAGAGAGTACCCTCATTGCGAGCCCTCCTTGTCTGGTCTGCCGGCGGCAGAGGGCGCAGCCCCATAAAGGGGACTGTGCGCCCTTTTTCTCTCGGTCTCGGTGTACGCTATTATATCACAGCCTCCCGGAAAAAGCAAACATTCGTTCTAAAAACCTGCCATTTTTCTTTTTCTTTCGCACCGGTACAGAAAAAAAGAGTGCGGCGAGGATTCGCCGCACTCTTTCAGGCTGTCTGATGAACTTGTGCCGGGTCCGCTTACCAGCCGAAGGGCCAGGAGTAGCCACCGCCGTTGCCATAGCCGTTGCCGTACTGCTGGCTGTACTGCTGCTGCTGTTCCTGCGTAATCTGCTCCTGGAGCTCCTGAGAGGCGGCCACACGCTCGTCGGTGCGCTCGTCAAAGGTGATGGTCAGGGTCTGGGTCTGGCCGGAGCGGCTCACCGTCAGGGTGGCGGTGTCGCCGGCCCGGTACTCGGCCAGGGCGTTCTGCAGGTCGTCGGAGGAGGTGATGTTGGTGTCGTCCAGCTTGGTGATGATGTCGCCCTCCTGGAGGCCGGCCTTGGCGGCGCAGGAGCTGTCCACCACGCCCAGGACATAGGCGCCGGCAGGGGTGCCGTACCGCTGGGCCTCACCGCTGACGCTGGTGTTGATGATGCCCATGTAGGGCTTGCCGGTGACGTAGCCGTACTCCATGATGTCGGTGATCATGCTCCACACGTTGTCAATGGGGATGGCGAAGCCGATGCCCTCCACGGAGGCCTCGGAGGTGTCGCCGTTGTTGGACAGCTTGGCGGACACAATGCCCACCACCTGGCCGTACTGGTCAAAGAGGGCGCCGCCGGAGTTGCCGGAGTTGATGGCGGCATCGGTCTGGATATAGTTCATGCGGCGGCCGTCGCTCATGGTCACGTTCCGGTCCAGGGCGGAGACATAGCCGCCGGTGAGGGAGTAGGTCAGCTCGCCCAGGGGATTGCCGATGGCGTAGACCTGATCGCCCACCACCAGATTGTCGCTGCTGCCGATGACCACGGTGGCCAGGCCGGTGGCCTCAATCTTCAGCACGGCGATGTCGTTCTCCTCATCGCCGCCCACCAGAGTGGCGTCGTAGCTCTTGCCGTCCACGAAGGTGACGGTGATCTTGCTGGCGTCCTCAATGACGTGGTAGTTGGTGACGATGTAGCCGTCCTCGCTGATGACAAAGCCGGAACCGGAGGCGGCGGTCTGAACCACCTGGCCGTAGACGTTGGTGTTGATCTCAGTGGTGATACCCACGGTGGCGTTGACGTAGGTGGCGTAAATCTGGGCAGCGGTCAGGGGCTCCTTGGTGGTCACGTTGGACACGTTGACCACCGTGGGGGCGTGGTCGCCCTGGTAGACGGTGGTGCTGCCCTTCACGCCGCCGGCGAGAGCCATGACGCCCGCTCCGGCGCCGCCGCCCAGCAGGGCGCACACCAGGCACAGGGCGGTAATCTTGGGCCAGAGCCGCTTCTTCTTTTTGGTGGGACGGACGTCGTCCTCAATGCGATAAGAGGTCGCCTCAAAGGTCTGCTGGGGCTGCTGCTCCTCGGGGCGGTTGTCAGGGTTAAAATCGCTGTAATACATAACTGTCGCTCCTTCTATCACGAGATACTCTCTCGGCGGGTTTCGTTCCCGTTTCCTTTTTACGGGTCTAAGCATAACCGGAATTTATGTCCAAAGCGTGAAGAAAGATGAAATGAAATTTGAACTTTCACCGGGTACCGTAATATTTTCCCCCGGAGCAACAGCTTTTTCCGCATTAGTCTTAAAAAAGTTTAAGAAAACTGTTCAGTTGTGCCGTTCTATGTCTTTATGCTCCTGCTTTGTTTCCAACGCGGGACGGTTTTTCAGGATGGCGGCCAGGTCTCCGGCGGCCATGCGCAGGTCGGAGAGCACCCCGTCCAGCACCCCCAGACGGCCGATATTGATGACCACCATGCACAGCACCGGGCCCAGAATCATGCCCGCCACACCGGCGATTTTCATGCCCACATAGATGCTGATGAGGGACAGGATGGGGGACAGGCCGGTCTGGTCACCCACCACTTTGGGCTCGGCGCCACGGCGGAACAGGGCGATGATGCCCCAGATGACCATCAGCTCCACGGCGTGGCGGTACTCACCCAGGAACAGGTCGGCCACCGCCCAGGGCACCATGACGGTACCTGAGCCCACGATGGGGATAAAGTCCAGCACCGCCAGCAGGAAGGCCAGCAGCACCGAGTAGGGCTGGCGGATGACCACAAAGCCGACGAGCAGGATAAAGAAGATGACCACCGACAAAATCAGCTGGGCCTTCACATAGCCGCCGAAGGCCGCCACCGCCGTGCGCTTGACGCTGCCGAAGAAGTCCCGGACGCTGGGGGAGAGGCGGTCGGTGACCATGAGGCGGAGCCGGGGATAGTCGGAGGCGATAAAATAGGTGGCCATGACGAAGATGACCAGCGCCACCGCGAAGGAGGGGATGCTGAAGGCAAAGGAGCCTGCCGCACTGCCCGCATGGCTGAGCAGGCTGGGGATCATCTCATTGAGCCAGGCCACCAGCTTGTCCAGCGCGGCCGTGGCCCCCTGGCTCACCTGGTCCGGCAGGCCGATAAACAGGCCGGAGAGGAATTCCTCCAGGCCTACAATGGCGGGCTGTAAGCTGTCCGCCCAGATAGAGGGCCAGTTCATCACCAGGGAGGCCACCTCGCTGACAATGCTGTACACCAGCGCCGCCAGTATGCCCCCCGCTATGGTGAAAATCAGAATCAGCATCACCAGGGACAGCGCCTTTCGTGACCCGCCGAACCGCCGCTGTACCTTTACGATGGCCGGATTGAGAATCCAGGTGAGCACCAGCGCCAGCACAAAGGGCATCAGCAGCCCCAGTAAAGGCGGTGCGCCATACACCAGAAACAGCAGCACCAGAATGGTCCCGGCCAAACGGATACCCAGCCGCAGCCACAGCCGTCCCCGCTCCCGCCAAGTCAGCTCTTTCCCGTTCAAAGCAATTCCTCCCTTATGTATCTCCGGGGCGTGCTCAAGGCAGCCCCGTTTCTCTGTGCCGTAGTTAATTACCATTGTAGCACCGGGCGCAGGGAATAATATCAAGAATCCATGAATTTTTTCAAAAGCTTTGCAAAAATTTCCCCGGCGCGCAACCTTTTGCCTCCCGCTCTGGTATTATTGATACCAGAGGCCCCGGAGGGCGCGCGCTATGGGCATGGCGGGCGCTCCGCGGGGCGGAGGATGCCCAAAAAGAGGTGAGGGAATATGACGGACGAGAGGAACGCCCGGGCTCAGGTGGAGCGCTGGGGCGGCATGGTGTGGCGGCTGGCCCTGGCCCGCACCCGCCACATCCAGGACAGTGAGGATGTATTTCAGGAGGTATTCGCCCGCTTTTTCCGCCACGAGGGGGAGCTGAGCAGCGATGAGCACCGGAAGGCCTGGCTCATCCGCTGCACCCTCAACTGCACCAGCACCCTGCTCTCCGCGCCCTGGCGGAAGAGCCTGCCGCTGGAGGAGGCCCTCACCAGGGCCGTGCCGGAGGAGGACCGGGCGGTGTACCAGGCGGTGCTGGCCCTGCCCAAGCCCTACCGGACCGCCATCCATCTCCACTACTATGAGGGGTACTCGGTGGCGGAGATTGCCGCCCTGACCGGCGCCCGTGAGGGCACGGTAAAGAGCTGGCTGTCCCGTGGGCGGGACAGGCTGGCGGCGGCGCTGAAAGGAGACGATTGACATGCTGGACAAATACAAGGCCGCCAACGACGCCCTCCGGCCTTCTGCCGAGCTGATGGACCGGGCTGCCGCAGGGGGAAGGCGGAAAAAGCGCCATCGGCCTCTGATTCCCGCCGCGGTGGCGGCGGTGCTGGCGGCGGTGCTGCTCTTCACCGGCATCCCCGGACTGACCGGCTCCACGGGCGGCAGCGCCTATGCCCTGGCGGTGCCGGAGTATCCCCAGCTGGCCAAGGCTCCCGGAGAGCCCCTTCTGGACACGGAGCAGGCCTGGATCGACTGGAACAACGCCTATGACGCCTACCGGGACGAATGGCGCGCCTTCCGGAAGGCCGCCCCTGCTCTGGAGGACCAGCCCGGACTGCCGGAGGCGCTGGAGGACTTCTCCGCCGGCAGCGCCGCTCTGGCCCTGACAGGGGAAAACAACCGGATTTACTCCCCCATCTCCCTGTGGTTTGCCCTGGCCATGCTGGCCGAGACCACAGCGGGGGAGACCCGCCAGCAGGTGCTCACCGCCCTGGGGGCGGAGGATATGGAGCAGCTGCGCTCCTGGGCGGACAGCCTGTGGCACGCCCTGTACACCGACGACGGCACCGCGTCCCTGCTGCTGGGCAGCTCCATCTGGCTGGGGGAGGGCGTGAGGTTCCACCAGGACGTGCTGGACACTCTGGCGGAGGAGTATTACGCCGCCTCCTACCGGGTGCCCATGGGCACCGACAAGGCGGACAATGCTCTGTCCGCCTGGGTGGCGGAGCAGACCAAGGGGCTTATCGGCGGAAATGGGAAGGTGCTGGAGACTGACCCCAACACCCTGGCGGTGCTGGCCTCCACCCTGTACTACCAGGCGGGCTGGCGGGACGAGTTTCTCCCCGAAAACACCAGCGAGGACACCTTTACCACCGCCGCCGGTGAGGAGCTGACGGTGGACTTCATGCACCGCACGGACAAAAATGTGTCCTTCCTGCGCCGGACCAAGTACCAGGCCGCCGCCATCTCCACCTATCTGGGTCAGATGGTCTTTGTGCTGCCCGAGGAGGGGGTCTCTCCCACCGAGCTGCTCTCCAACCCCAATTTTCTCCCCAGCCTGGATATTTACAGCGACGACGCCATTCTGGGCGAGGTCCGCTGGTCCGTGCCCAAGTTTGACGTCAGCTCCGACCTGGACCTGAAGCCCACCCTGAAGGGTCTGGGCATCACCGACGCCCTGGACCCGGAGGCCGCCGACTTCTCCACTCTCACCGACACAGAGCCGGTGTGGGTGGACCAGGTCAAGCAGATTGCCCGGGTGAAGGTGGATGAGCAGGGGGTAGAGGCCGCAGCCGTCACCCTGATGGCCAACGCTGGCTCCTCTGCGCCTCCCGACGACCCCACCATCTGCGTCATGGACCTGGACCGCCCCTTTATTTTCCTCATCCAGACAGAGGACACGGTGCTCTTTGTGGGCGTGGTGGAGAACCCGGGATAACCAGTCAAAATATGCCACGGCTGGCCGCTTTTCGGCCAGCCGTGTTTTTGTATTTTCCCCCCTGTTTTTCCCTTTCCCGACGGCCGGAAACCCCGTTTTTTTCGTTTGTGAAATATCTATCATATATTTCACTTTTTCTTTTGAAATCGTTTATTTTTTCGCAATTATAAGTTAAAAAATAAACTTATTGAACATATGTTGACTTTTCCAGAAAGACATGTATACTCAAATCAAGAACAGGTGGAAGGATTTTGATATGACTCCATCCGCCAACCGACCCCGCAAAATATAAAAGAGTGAGGCGTTGAACATGGGTATTTACGTGGTAACCGGCGGCTCCAGCGGTATCGGAGCCCAGATCGTGGCCAAGCTGAAGGAGCAGGGACACGAGACCGTCAACATCGACCTGAAGGACGGCGATATCTGCGCCAACCTGGCCACCAAGGAGGGCCGGGAATCCGCCCTGCGGGAGCTGTACGACCGCTACCCCGACGGCATTGACGCCATGATCTGCAACGCAGGCGTGTCTGCCGCCAGCGGCAATATCCCGCTCATCATCTCCCTGAACTACTTCGGCGCCACCGCCATGGCCTCCGGCGCTCTGGAGCTGCTCCAGAAGAAGCGGGGCTGCTGCGTGGTCACCTCCTCCAACACCCTGGCCCAGGGCGCGGCCCGCATGGATGTGGTCGGTATGCTGAACAACCAGGCCGACGAGGAGCGCATCCTGGCCCTGGTGAAGGACTACGACCCCAAGACCGCCCACTCCTTCTACGCCGCCACCAAGTACGCCCTGGCCCGCTGGGCCCGCCGCATGAGCGCCGACTGGGGCGCCCACGGCGTGCGCATCAACGCGGTGGCCCCCGGCAACGTGCGCACCGCCATGACCGCCAAGCTGACGCCCCAGCACATGGTGGCGGTGGAGGCCCTGCCCGTGCCCATCAACTACGGCACCAATGACCCGCTGATGAGCCCCGAGGACATCGCCAACGCCATCATCTTCCTCTCCTCGCCTCTGGCCCACGGCATCAACGGCGTGGTGCTCTTTGTGGACGGCGGCACCGACGCGCTGCTCAATTCCGAAAAGGTCTATTAAGAGGGGGTTTACTGATATGCTGATTGCGGATTTCATCCACGCCATGGAGAAAAAGGACTACAAGGCCATGTCCCAGTGCTTCGCCAGCCAGTGCCGGCTGTTTGACTACTGCACGCCCGAGGGTACGCCCAACTTCTTCGTCTACGGCCGCCGTGCCATGGATATGTTCTACCACAACAAGTTCATTCTGGGCGGTCTGTCCGTGTCCAGCCCCCGCATCGTGGACGAGCGCACCGTCAACTTCTACATCAGCTACGGCGGCATCATCAACCACGCCGTGGCCAACATCGAGAGCTACGACTCCACCACCGGCCTCATCAAGGAACTGGTCATCCGGCCCGCATAAAACCGAAAGCGCAGAAAAACCCCGCTCCTTCCGGAGCGGGGTTTTTGTCGTTTATTCCTTCTCAGGGCCGTAGAGGCTCTTGTAGTAGGACTCCGCCGTATACAGCGCGGCGGCGGGGTTGTGGCCGGTGACCCGGTCCTTGGTCACCAGGGTGGTGCACAGGGCGTCCGAGTACTTGTAGAACAGGCTGTCGTGGCCCACGCACAGGCCCACCACAATGTTCAGCTCCGTGCCCTGCTTGTTGAGCAGCTTGGCCTGGAGGATGGGGTTGCACATGTTGGCGCCGATGGACTCGCACTTGGGGTCAATGCCCACCGCTGTCTTGCGCACCGCGCCCGCCTTGCAGGCCGCGCCGTACACCTCAAAGCCGTGGCTGCGGAGGATTTTCGCGGCAATCCGGGCCTCGTGGAGCAGGCCCACGCAGGTGGCAATGCCCAGCTTGTGATAGCCCATCCGCTTGGCAAACTCCACAATCTCCTGGATGCGGGTCCAGTGGCAGTAGCCCTCATACTCCACGTCAGCCGCCGTGGTCATGACCTTGTGGTTGACCGCTTCGTGGTAGGCCTCCATGGCCTCGTCCATGGCCTGCTGGTCCATGTGCTCGGTCAGGCAGAAGGGGGGACGCCCCTCCGGGGTCTGACGCTTGCAGCCCGCCACGCCGCAGTCGGCGCAGGAACGAATAATTTCCTTTTCCATCTTGTTTACGCCTCTTTTTGTCCGTTTTCCACCCATTTTATTGCAAAGCAGGCGGTTGTGTCCTATAATTAGTATAGATACCTTCCCGTTTCCCGTCAAGCCCGCCGCCATGGAAAGGAGTGCTGACAAAATGCTGCAGCCTGTGGTCTACTGGTACTTCGCGATTCTCCTGGCGCTGTCCCTGCTCGTCTCCCTGTGTGTCCCCTCCAAAACCCTGGACAGAACCTGGCCCGTCCTGCGCAAAGGCCTGGTCTCGGTCTGCGGCCTGACGGTGTTCACCCTGCTGGCCATCCCCCTGTATGTCCTCCTGGTACAGGAGGTGTGGCAGAGGATTGACCTGGGTCCGCTGTACGTCTGGCTGGGCCTGGCCGCCTTTACGCTGCTGGCCCTCTCCATCCTGATTCTGCTGATGCTCACCGTCAAATATGCGATTGTTCTCCACCGTCAGGCGGGGAGAACACCCCCAGTGGATTGAAGGTGTTTCGGTATGAAGATACGGCTTTCCAAGGAGCTGTTTGTGCTCCTCGCCGTGGTTGTCCTGCTGCTGGCGTCCGCTGCCGCCACGTTTTTGCTCCCTCCGGGCTGGTTTGAGGCCGTCACCTTTGACGCCGTGGTGAAGGAGGATACGCTCCTTCTTGGGGAGGAAGGACAGGATTACATCTATATTCTGAAGGACGGGGAGGAGCAGTGCATTGATATCTCTCAAGACACCAGAATAATCGATGAGGATGGCCGGAAACTGGACCTGACCGAAGGCGTGGAGCTGACGGAGGGTCAGCCCATCCGGGCCACCATAACCGGCCCTGCAATTTACGAGCCGGTGACAACCTATCTCAAATGCTTCAAAATTGTGATTCTCTCCCCGTAGACAAGTCAAATGGCCCGGCGCGAAATGCTTCGCGCCGGGCTTTTTCTGTCTGTTATTTCCTGGGGTCCTGGACGGGGCTGCCGTCGGCAGGGAGGAGGCAGCCGTCCTTGTCGTACTTGAGGACGGTAATATCCGCCTTGGTGTTCTTGGCGATCTGCTCCATCTTCATCTGCTCGGTGATGCCCACCACCAGGGAGTAGGCCACGCCGTGGCGCTTGGCACGGCCAGTACGGCCGATGCGGTGGATGTAGTACTCAATCTCGTCGGGCACGTCGTAGTTGAACACCACGTCCACATCGTCGATGTCCAGGCCCCGGGCGGCCACGTCGGTGGCCACCAGCACCCGCATCTTGCCCTCCCGGAAGGCCTGGAGGGTCTTTTCCCGGATGCGCTGCTGGATGTCGCCGTGGATGGCCTGGGCGGTGATGCCCCGCATCTGGAGCAGGCCGGAGAGCCGGTCGGTCATGTTCTTGGTGTTGCAGAAGGCGATGGCCCGCTCGTATCCGCCGTGGGTAAGCAGGGCCACCATGGTCTCCAGCTTGTCCCCACGGCCCTCCAGGTCGATGCGGTACTGCTGGATGTCCGGCTTGTTCTCCTCATCGGGCCGCACCACAATCTCCACCGGGTCACGCTGGTACACCCAGGAGATGTCCATCACCTCACGGGAGATGGTGGCGGAGAAGAGGCCCAGGTTCTTCCGGGACTTGATCTGGTCCAGAATCCGGGTCACGTCGTGGATGAAGCCCATGTCCAGCATCCGGTCGGCCTCGTCCAGCACCACGGTCTCCACCTTGTCCAGCTTCACCGTGCGCCGCTTCATGTGGTCCATGAGGCGGCCGGGAGTGGCCACCACAATCTGGGGATGCTTTTTCAGGGTGGTAATCTGCTTCTCAATGGGGGCGCCGCCGTAGAGGCACACAGAGCGCACACCCTCCTTGAACTCACACAGGTCCCGCAGCTCGTCCTGAATCTGGAGGGCCAGCTCACGGGTGGGGGCCAGCACCAGGGCCTGCACCGCGTCGCTCTCCGGGTCGATGTGCTCCACCATGGGGATGCCGAAGGCAAAGGTCTTGCCCGTACCGGTGGGGGCCTTGGCGATGACGTCCTTCCACTCCATAAAGTAGGGGATGGCGCCCGCCTGGACCGGGGTGGCCCGGACGTAGCCCTTCTTGTCGATGGCCTTCATCACCTCGGCCGAGAGGCCCAGGTCCGCGTAGTTCACAACCTCATTTACCTGTTCGCCGTTGATTTCCATGCTGATATTCCTTTCTTTTCGCGCTGATTCAAGGTCCCCACAAGGCGAAAAGAATCCTTTCAGCCCCAACGCCCGCCCGGCCCGGGGGACGCGACCCTAAATCCACAGAGAAATTCTGATTTTTCTCCCGTATTCGGTCCATAGTGTATCATATACGAAGGAAATATGCAACGGATATTGGCGGCTATGTTCCTTGACATTCCCGGTGGGAGCGGATACAATGTTAGCCTGTAATCGTATGAATATCAGGAAGGAGGCGCGGGAGATTGAAGCTTTCACTGGTGATCCCCGCCTATAATGAGAGCAGCATCATTGAGGCCACGCTCCGCACCGTCACGGCACGGCTGGCGGAGATGGACCCGGACTACGAGCTGCTCATTGTGGACGACGGCAGCACGGACAACATGGCCGACCTGGTCCGCTCCTTTGCCGACAGCCACGTCCGCCTCACCGGCTACCACCCCAACGGCGGCAAGGGCAAGGCCGTCCGGGTGGGCATGCTGGAGGCCAGGGGCGACTACGTGTTCTGCACCGACGCCGACCTGGCCTACGGCCTGGAGAACATCCCGCCCATGCTGGACAAGCTGGCGGCAGGCGCTGACCTTTGCATCGGCTCCCGGCGTCTGGACGCTCTGGGCTACCAGGGCTATCCCCCCATCCGTCTGCTGACCTCCAAGGTGTTCGGCGTGCTGGTGCGGCTCTTCTCCGGCCTGCCCTATGACACCCAGTGCGGCATCAAGGGCTACCGCCATGACGCCGCCCAGGCCATCTTCTCCCGCTGCTCCACCGACGGTTTTGCCTTTGACTTCGAGGTGCTCCTCCGGGCCCGGAAGCTGGGCCTGAAGGTGGACCAGGAGGCGGTCCACGTGGTGAACCACCGGGAGTCCAAGGTGAACATCCTCCGGGACAGCGCCCGCATGTTCCGGGATATCTTCCGCATCCGGCGGCTGGTGGGGCACTCATGAGGGGGCGCCTGTTCCACAAGGAGCGGCCCTGGCTGGTCTTTGTCCTGATCTTCGCCCTGGTGCTGCTCCGCTTCTGCTACTACGGCTTCACCTACTACCCCCAGCTGGACGACTACATCCAGCTCCACAACCAGTCCGCCTACTACTCCGCCAAGGCGGTTATTCTGGACATGGGCCTGCTGTCCTCCCGACCCCTGGCCTCAGTGATGGACTACTTCTTCTGGTCCCACTTCTGGTCCTTCCTCATGGCGGCGGTGGCCCTCATCTCCGCCATGTACGCCGCCTCGGCCTGCCTGTTCCGTCGGGTATGGGGGGAGTACTTCGGCACCGGGTACCTGTTCCTGGTGGTGTACGCCCTGCTGCCCCTGGGCATGGAGGGAACCTATTGGATTTCCGCCTCCAACCGGGTGGTGCCCTCCCTGTTCTTCATGGCCCTGGCCATGTACCTGTTCCAGAAATGGTGCCGGACCGGCAAGATTTTCTGGCTGCCCCTCTACTTTATCACCCAACTCATCTCCTTCTGCTTCTACGAGCAGGGTCTGGTGCTGTCGGTGACCGGGGTGCTGCTGGTGGGCATCATCGAGTTTTTCCGGGGTAATCGCAGCAGAAGCCTCTTCTCCCTGCTCACCTTTGTCAACGCCGGCATCTACTTCGCCTTCACCGGCTACTTCTCCACCTCCACCGGACAGCTGGGCAGCCGCCTGAAGCTGACCCTGCCCTGGCAGGAGGGGTGGGACAATGTGTTCTTCTCCGCCGCCGGTCAGACCGGCGAGTCCTTCCTCATTGGCGGGTACAAGACCCTCTTCCGGGGCTTCCGCCGGGGAATCATGTGCATCGTCGAGAACTTTAACATCCTGTGGGTGCTGGTGCTCATCGCCCTGTGCGCGGTGCTGTTCCTGTTTGCCCGGCGCTTCACCACGGAGCGGCCCACGGGCGAGGCCGCCCTGCCCAGAGCCTGGGCGCTGCTGGTGGGCTTCCTCATGGCCCTGGCGCCGGTGACGCTGTTCTTCGTGCTGTCCAACCCGTCGGTGGCATTGCGGAATACGGTGTTCTCCTTCTGCGGCATCGCCCTGTTCCTGGATGCGGTGTGGAGCATGCTGCTGACCAAATGCTCTGTCCGTGGCGTTGTCACGGGAGCGGTGTGCGCCGCCTGCGCGGTGGTGTTCTCCGTGGCGGCGGTCAGCGAGCTCCACGACTACCGCGCCACCACCCAGGCCGACCAGCGGGCCGCACGTGCCATTACCTCCGCTGTGGTGGGGGACGAGGGCACTATCGCTATCCTCAACCTGGAGCCCAACTACCTGAGCGAACAGAACTTCCTCTACCATGAACACATCCACGGCGCCACCGAGAGCACCTGGGCCCTGGCCGGCCTGCTGTCCTGTGCCGCCGACGACCCCTATTTCCCCGCCGCCACCCCCGTGCCCGTGGGCGGACGGTACGCCGGCAGCCTCACCGAGTTCGGCGCACTGCTGTGGTACGACGCCAGGACGGGCACCGTCCAGTCGGTGATGGCCGTGCCCACAGAGGCGGGCACCTATGAAATCCAGACGGCAGACGGCACCATACTGGCCGTCGCCCAAGAAGAAAACGGAGCCGGCAGCCTGTTGCCCGCCGGCAGCTAAGGTGAATCATGAAAGAAAAAATTCTCCATCTCATTGAGGTCTTTGACCTGAAGCGGTTTATCAAGTTCGGCCTCATCGGCGTGCTCAACACCCTGGTGGACTTTGTGGTGTTCTACCTGCTCAACCGGTTCGTCATCAAGAGCGGCCCCACCGTGGTGCTGCTGGGCGTGACCATTGTGGCCGGTCCCTATATCTCCAACGCCATCTCCTACGTGGTGGCCAACATCCACAGCTTTATCTGGAACAAGTTCTGGACCTTTCAGAAGAAGGAGCCCCTCACCCGCCGTGAGGTGGGCCGGTACGTGGTGACCAGCTGCGGCTTCCTCATCATCTCCTCCATTGGCCTGTCCATCTTCATGTCCTTCTTCAAGCTGCCCGCCTTCGCGGCGGTCATTCCCGCCGGGCTCATCCCCCTGGCCGCCAAAATCCCCAACACCTGCGTGACCATGTTCTACAACTACCTGATGAACAAGTTCTGGGTGTTCAAGTGAGCAAAAAAATCCCTCCGGCTGAGCCGGAGGGATTTTTTCATGCTTTTGTTTTCGGCCGTGCCAGCCACAGCAGTCCCACCGCCGCCCACAGGCACAATGTGATGATGATGGACAGCCAGTTGGGGCCTTCGGGGGTCAGGCCCATCCACAGCGGAATGAAGGACAGGCACCCGGCGGCGATGAGGAAGCCCCAGGCCGTGCCGGGAAACACGCCGTTCTTGCCCAGACCCGCCGCCAGACCGGAGAGGGAACCCATGGCCAGCAGTCCGGCCAGAGGGACCAGAAACAGGCCGTACCCCCACACCGTGTCGTCAAACCAGGAGCAGGTCCGGTAGGTCACCTCATCCGGCCCCGTGGCAAAGGCCATGGTGACGCTGCCGGGGAAGAGCATCAGGGCCGCAGCGGCCAGCACCAGCACCAGGGCGGCGGCGCAGGCCGCCCGGATGGGCAGGAAGGTTCTTCTCTTCATAGCTGGGTCCTCCTTTCCTTTTCCCGGGCTTTTCGCCCGGCGTCCTATTCTTCTGCCGCTCCGGCCTGGGCTCTGGGCTTGGGCCCCTCCGACTGGGCCAGAATTAACACGTCTCCGGGCAGAATGACCGTGCTCCCCGTGGGAATCACTGTCTCCTGCCCACGCTGGATAAGCACAATGAGGTACTTGGGGGAGTTGGGGGCAGAGGCAATGTCCGCCAGGGTGCGGCCCGCCAGCCGGTGGCCCCGTTCCACGGTCAGCTCGCTCAGGCGCAGGTTCTCCCGCTCCTCAAAGGGATAGGCCGCCAGCACCAGCAAGTCCCCCTCTTCCAGCCTGGTGTCCCCATTGGGCACAATGGTGTCCTCCCCCCGGACCACCATGACAATCAGCAGGTCCTTCAGGGGCATCAGCTCCCGCAGAGCCCTGCCCCGCCAGGGGTGGCCGGGTTCCAGGTGGATTTTGATAAAGCTGATATCCCGCTCCTCCTGGTAGTCGGTAAAGGTCTTACTGATATCCCCCTGCTCGTCAATCATGGACAGGCCGCCCGCCACCCGGGGCAGCAGGGTGCCCTGAATGAGCATGGACAGCAGGACAATGCAGAACACCAGGTTGTAGAGGTTATAGGTTGTCTCAACGCCGCTGAGCACCGCCGAGATGGCGAACACGATGGAGGCTGCGCCCCGCAGACCGGCCCAGGACACCACCCCCACCTGTCCCAACGAAGGACGGAAGGGCAGCAGCAGCGCGCCGGTCACCAGGGGCCGCGCAGCAACCGTGAGGAAGAGCATGACGGCCAAAGCGGGCAGCAGCACCTGGGGCAGCTCCACCGGCGTCACCAGCAGGCCCAGCAGGAAGAAGATGATCACCTGGGCCACACCAGTGACCACGTCGAAGAAGTGGACCAGGTACTTTTTCTGGGCCATTCTGGCGTTGCCCAGCATAATGCCGCACAGGTACACGCTCAGGTATCCGTTTCCGCCCCACATGGCGGGCAGGGCGTAGGCCAGAAGCACCACGCCGAAGAGGAACACGGTGCGGCTCTGCTGGGAGGTAAACAGGTTTTTGCCCAGGAGCCACACCGCCAGTCGGCCCACCACCAGCCCGCCGACAGCGCCCAGCACCAGCTGTTGGGCCAGCAGCAGGGGGATGGACACCTGCTGCCCGGACATGAGGGCGATGAGGACGGTGGTCAGCATGTAGGACATGGGGTCGTTGGAGCCCGACTCCACCTCCAGCAGGGAGTCGGTGTGGTTCTTGAGGGCCAGCTTCTTGGAGCGGAGGATGTTGAACACGGTGGCCGCGTCGGTGGAGGAGACCACTGAGCCGATAAGCAGGCTCTCCAGCCAGGGCAGCTTCAGGGCAAAGTGGGCGAAAAGGCCTACTGCTCCGGCGGTACCCGCCACGCCCAGGGTGGACAGCACCACCGCCGGTGCTGCCACCGGCCTGGCGGCCTTCAGGTTGGTGCCGAAGCCGCCATAGAACATGATGAACACCAGGCTGGCCGAGCAGATCAGGTTGACGGCCTCGTAGTCGTCAAAGGGGATGCGCAGCAGGCCGTTCTCCCCGAAGCACATGCCCAAGGCGATAAAGAACAGCAGCGGCGGGATGGGCAGCTTTTCCAGAAAGCGGTCCAACAGAATACAGATGACGATGACGACTCCAATCAGGAGAAAGGCAGCATTCATTCCAAAACCTCGCAGTGTGTGATATCTCCGGCCCCGCTGGGAGAGTGTATGCCTGCCGGGGCCGGGGCATGCTCACCGGCGGCGGAACACGTGGACACGGAAATTGGCCCGGACGGTCAGCTCCTCCAGGGCGGAGAGCCGCTCACCGCCCTCCTTGGGGGTCTTCCAGTAGTAGGGGGTCATGCGGAACAGGTCGGCCAGGTCCTGGCCGTGGGGTGTGATGACCCGCTCGGCCTTCACAATGTCCAGGTAGTCAAAGCCCTCGTAGGGGATGGCCTCCTCGGGATTGAGGTAGGGCTTGTCGTAGAGCACTTCCTTCAGCTCCCACAGGTGGTCGGCGGCAGGCACCACGTAGAGAAACACCCCGCCGGGGACCAGAACCCGGTAAAACTCCTCCGCCGCCAGGGGGGAGAAGCAGTTCACAAGCAGATTGACCTGTCCGTCGGCCACCGGCAGGTGGTAGGCCGAGGCCACGGCGAATTCCACATTCTTGGTACGCTTGGCCGCCCAGCGCAGGCAGAACTTGGAGATGTCCACCCCCGCCATGGTCACGCTCCGTCCGGCGGCGGTGAGGGCGGCGTGGATTCCGGCGGTGTAGTACCCCTCGCCGCAGCCCGAGTCCAGCACACGGGGACTGTCCCCGGCGTATTGGAGGGCCAGCTGTTCCAGGGTCTCCCGCAGGTGGCCGTAGTACCCGGCGGAGAGGAAACGGTTCCGGGCGGCGGCCATCTCCTTGTCGTCTCCGGGGGCCTTGGAGTGCTTCTGGTTGGCGGGGAGCAGGTGGACGTACCCCTCCCGGGAAATATCAAAGCTGTGCCCTTTGGGGCAGGCATAGGCCCCGTCTCCCCGCTCCAGCGGGGCGGCGCACACGGGACAGCGGAACATACTCTCCATAAAACTCCTCTTTTCCGGCGGCACTTGGGCCGGGATACGCTTTTTTCTTCATTATAGCATGCCATCGGGACAGGCCGCAAGGCGGGGCATCTCACCGGCAAAAGACCGGCGGCGGGCAAGTGCCCGCCGCCGGTTTTTTCGTCTTATTTCCTCTCTCTGTGACTGTAAGGCCCATGCCCGGCCTCGGGCAGGGAGGCCTCCTCGTTCTTAATCTCCCAGTGGATGAGGAAGGTGAGGGCGGCCCGCAGCAGGATGATGGCGCCCACCAGGGCGATCTCCTTCAGATCCCGCACCACTACGGTGCGGAGAATCTCACCACCCAGCTTGAATTCCAGGGCCATGGCCAAGCCCTGGGCCAGCTTGAGCCGGGTCTCCGGGTCCCGCCTGATGTAGTGCACCACGCCCAGCACGCCGGACACCACCAGCACGGCCACGCCCACCCACTCGAACAGCATGATGCCCAGATCCACGGCCACCTCCAGGGCGGTGTGCAGATACTCCATCCACTCCATTTTGTTCCCTCGCTTTTCCCGTATTGCCCACGGCGGGGGCTTTTCCGCCATTATACCCGGAGAAGTGGAATTGCACAAGGGATTTTCCCCGGGACGGGAGATTTTTCTTGTGGTTTCTCTATCCTTTTTCCCGCAAATGTGATACAATGTCTGCCGCGTATTGAATTCTTACTATATTTCAAGGAGTGCGACATGATCACTGTTTCTGACCTGGGCCTGGCGTACAGCGGCCAGCCCCTCTTCTCTCACGTGGACCTGCAGTTCATCAAGGGCAACTGCTACGGCATCATCGGCGCCAACGGCGCCGGCAAGTCCACCTTTCTGAAAATTCTCTCCGGCGAACTGGAGCCCACCAGCGGCGAGGTGTCCATCCTGCCCAAGACCCGCATGTCCATCCTCAAGCAGGACCAGAACGCCTACAACCAGTACACCGTTATGGACACTGTCATCATGGGCAACCAGCGGCTGTATGACATCGGCAAGGAGAAGGAGGCCCTCTACGCCAAGGAGGAGATGACCGAGGAGGACGGCATCAAGGCCTGCGAGCTGGAGGAGGAGTACGCCGAGCTGGGCGGCTGGGAGGCCGAATCCGATGCGTCCCGTATTCTCCAGGGCCTGGGCATCCCCGTGTCCATGCACTACGACGTGATGGAGAACGTGGATGGCCGTCTGAAGGTAAAGGTGCTGCTGGCTCAGGCCCTGTTCGGCAACCCGGACATCCTGATGATGGACGAGCCCACCAACAACCTGGACATCAACGCCATCAACTGGCTGGAGGACTTCCTGCTGGACTTCCCCGGCACTGTTATCGTGGTCAGCCATGACCGCCACTTCCTCAACACCATCTGCACCCACATCGTGGACATCGACTACAACAAGATCAAGATGTACGTGGGCAACTACGACTTCTGGTACGATGCCTCCCAGCTGATGCAGAACCTGATGAAGAACCAGAACAAGAAGAACGAGGAGAAGGCTCAGGAGCTCAAGGAGTTCATCTCCCGCTTCTCCGCCAACAAGTCCAAGAGCAAGCAGGCCACTGCCCGCCGCAAGTTGCTGGAGAAGATCACCCTGGAGGAGATTCCCGCCTCTTCCCGCCGCTATCCCTGGGTGGCCTTCAGCCCCGACCGTGAGGTGGGCAAGGACATCCTCTTTGTCACCGATGTGTCCAAGACCATCGACGGCGTGAAGGTGCTGGACCACGTCAGCTTTATCGTGGGCCACGGGGACAAGATCGCCTTCGTGGGCGACAACGAGAACGCCCACACCGCCCTGTTCAAGATTCTCACCGGCGAGATGGAGCCTGACGAGGGCACCGTGAAGTGGGGCCAGACCGCCACCTTCTCCTACTTCCCCAAGGACAACACCGAGTTCTTCAAGGACTGCGACGACAACCTGGTGGAGTGGCTGCGGCAGTACTCCTCCGATCCCCACGAGGCCTATCTCCGTGGCTTCCTGGGCCGGATGCTCTTCTCCGGCGACGACGTGTACAAGCCCGTGAAGGTGCTCTCCGGCGGCGAGAAGGTGCGCTGCATGCTCTCCCGGATGATGCTCTCCGGCGCCAACGTGCTGCTGCTGGACCAGCCCACCAACCACCTGGACCTGGAGTCCATCGCCGCCGTCAACAACGGTCTGGAGGCCGTCAAGTGCAACGTGCTGGTGTCCTCCCACGACCACCAGCTGGTCCAGACCGTGTGCAACCGTATCTTTGACTTCACCGACGACGGCAAGCTCATCGACCGCAAGATGACCTACGACGAGTATCTGGAGTCCATGGCCGCCAACGGCTGATCAAAGCCTTCCCCTTGAGGGGAAGGTGCCCCCGAAGGGGGCGGATGAGGGGAACGCCGG
>NZ_AAXG02000011.1 GCF_000169255.2 Pseudoflavonifractor capillosus ATCC 29799 | reverse complement strand
TTATGTCATGTGTTGATAAAAAAGATGCACACTCCAAAGCCTTGCAGCGCAACGGTTTGCGGGATTGTCACTTTTCTGTTTCGTCCTTTTTGCGAAAAATACACCAAGCAATCCGAACCCCCGCATTATCAGCGTCTGGCGTTGTCCTGATATTTTCGCTCCAAAAAATCAAGAGACCGCTGAGAGGGGGCGCAGCCATATTCATACAATTCTGTGTAGATGCGAGGAACTTTCTTAAGCCGCTGATTCATATCATCCAGATCAAAAGAGTCCAGATCCAGGTCATCCCGGCCCAGCCACTTTTTATAATGCACATAATCGTCTCCGTTTTTCTGGCGAAATGCCTCTGCCAGACGTTCCAGTCCGCCAGTTCCACCGCAGTCCTCTATGATCCCATAGCCCTCGCCGGCGAGCACACGCGGCAGTTCACGGCCCGGCAGTTCCTTATCCTCCAAGATCGTCTCCAGAGTTACTTCTATTTCCCAGCCATCGCCATAATCATATTCCAAGGTCAGTTTTTCGCCTGTACATCCCTGGAGGACAGAGCGCATCTTGTAGGCAGAAGCATCAAAGGACTTTTCCCCTTCTCCCGGAAACAGCTCCTCATTGTTGAGCTCAAATCGCCAGATCCCGTCTCGCAATACAGTACCAGCGCCGGGCAGCGATGGATCTAATTTTGCGTTTTCACGAACCGGGACTGTGATGCAGAACAGGTGGCTGGCCTGCATCTCATACAGGGTCATCAGGATGTATCCCAGCCGGGCCATGGTAATATTGCCTGGGACTTGAAACCGGCGCCATATCTTCAGCTGGTAGTTATTCAGTTCAGCATAAAACTGATAGATCGGCTGCGATGCCATCCAGTGTCCGCCTCCTCGCCTTTCTCTCGTCCGAAATGGAATCCTAATTGTCCTCGTACCACTCCCTGCATTATACCATTCTCTTTCGGTTTTGTATATCGGAAATCATCTGCCACAGTGGTTTTAAGGGAAAGCGCGAGGACGGCGATCCGCCGTCCCCGTGCTTTCCCTTAAAATGAGGGGCTTCCTGTCTTATTTCAGCCGTAGGATCTGCTCATACAGCAGGACATATTTCTGCCGGATCACCAGATCGCCGTGGTAATGTCCGAAGAAGTGATATTGGAACCGGCACCGCTGCCGCACCTCCTCCAGGAAGTCTGTGAGTTCGTCCGGCCTGGATAGCGTCTGGAGCAGTTCATTCTGGATGCTGGTGGGCGCGCAGTGCGTGATGATGTAGTCCACCTCCCAGCCTGTACGTTCCAGATTCCTTCGTGCTTCCTGGTACTCCTCCGGGCTGGGCAGCTCCTCTTTCCACCAGGATCGGTGGTCGATCCGGAAGGCCGCCCCTCTTGCGTTGAGCCGTTGGAGCTTTTGAAGAAACTGGGGATCGTCCGGCTCCAGGATGCCGTCCTGGACATCGTGGCTGCTGGCTCCGCCCATGGCGAAGATCCGTTTTCCGCCCACGTTAAACACTTGCCCGCGCTCCAGCAGGAGCACCGAGGGCCGAATGCGGCGGATCTTCCCGCCGTGCCAGTCCTCCAGTGGGTATGTCCGCAGGGCATCATAGTTTTCATGGTTCCCCGCAACGAAGAGGGTGGTAAAGGGCCGGCGCTCCAGGAAGTCCAGCCCCTCATCATCCCGATGATCTCCGTACCATACGCCGCCCAGGTCTCCGCAGACCGTGACGAAGTCCTCCTTGGTCAAAGTCTCCTGCTCATAGAAACGCTCCGGCAGGAATCGCCGGAAGTCTCCGTGGGTGTCTCCTGTGATAAAGAATGCCATGATTTTGTACGCTCCTTCCTCAGCTTAGTTTCTTGTCCATCTCCAGCCCCGGATACCGGAATTTGATGTGGATGGTCTCCGTGTCCACTACCGTGATCTGCTCCACGGCCATGCGTACCTGCTCGTCATGGTATTCGGTGTTGACTTCCAGGTGGGTCATCCATTCCCGCAGCTCCGCCATGCGGGATGCCTGGGCCGCACTGTGGGTCTGGCTCTGCTCCGCGGACATGATCTGTTCTTGGATAGCTTGTTTTTCGTCCATCAGCGCCTTAAGCTGGGCGGTGAGAATCTCGTCATCCATGTTTGCCAGCACCTGATTCAGTAGCAGGGCCTGCTCCGCCGTGATGTCGTTCAGCCGCTGCTTGAGGGAGAGCAGGCTGGTGCCATCCGTCTCCTGGCCGGCCCAAACCAGCCGGGTGAAGTCCAGCATATCCGCCTTGACCTCGCTTCCCGCCTGGGCAAACTCATTGAGAGCCTCCAGGATTGCCCGGTGCAGTTTCTCCTCCTCCATGGAGGGGGAGCTGTGGCAGTATTTCGTCCCAAACTCCAGCCGTGAGACGCACCGCCACACGATGCGCTTTTTCCCGTTCCTGGCCCAGGTACACCGCCTATAGGGAGTTCCGCATTCCCCGCATACCAGGAGCTCAGAGAGGGCGTATTTGGCGGAGTATTTGCCCAGCTCCGTCTTTCCGTGCCGCTGCATCACCTTTCGCTTGCTGGCTCTGCGAGTCATCTCCTCCCGTACCCGATAAAACATTTCTTTTGGGATAATGGCGGGGTGGTTGTTCTCCACATAGCTCTGCATCCGCTCTCCGGTATTCTTTTTCACCCGTTTGCTGATACAGTCTGTGGTGTATGTCTTGCCCAGCACGGCATCTCCGATGTACCGCTCATTGGTGAGGATATTGTGAATCACCTGATAAGACCACCGCTGGATGGCTTGGGCGGTGGGAACATGATCCGCCTCCAGTTCATGCTGGATCTGGGCCAGGCTGCATCCGTCCAGATAGCGGCGGTAAATCCTCCGCACTGTCTTCGCCTCCTCCGGGTCGATCTCCGGCCGGCCATCCGCCCCTTTCCGGTAGCCCAGCAGCTTCTTATACTGGAATGGGACATGGCCCGCCTGCATACTCATCATTTTCCCCCGGATGATGTTCTCGCTGAGGGACTCACTCTCCGCCTGGGCAAAGCCACTGAACAGTGTGATGAGGAATTCGCTGGACTCAGTGAGTGTATTGATATTTTCTTTTTCAAAGATGACACCGATCCCGCGGGCCCGCAGCATCCGGATCGTATCCAGGCAGTCCACGGTGTTCCGGGCGAACCGGGAGAGCGACTTAGTGAGGATGGTGTCGATCCGGCCCCGTTTACAGGCGGCGATCATCCGCTTGAAGTCATCCCGCTTTTTCATGCTGGTGCCAGAGAGCCCTTTGTCAGCAAAGATGCCGGCCAGCTCCCAATCCGGATTTTCCTCGATCTTCTGCGTGTAGTAGGCTTTTTGGGCTTCGTAGCTGTTGAGCTGCTCCTCGCTGTCGGTGCTCACCCGGCAGTAGGCGGCCACCCGCTGCTTACCGCGCCGGGAACTTCCAGCCTCGGTGAGCTTCTTCGTTGCCGGGATGACCCGCACCCGTCGTTCCAGTGTCTGTTCCATGTCCTGTCCTTTCCTGGCGGCCTATCGGAAGGCGACAGCCACCACGTTTTCTGCCGAGATGGTGATATAAGAGACCACCTGCCGGATGTGATCCTGATCCACAGCCAGCAGGCGGGCTTCTTCTTGAGTGGGGGGCGCCGGGGGGCAGCAGTCATATCGGGCCGAGGCGCCCTTCAAGATCAGAGAGAGCGCCTCCTCCGGTTTATTGGGAGATTCCAGGGCGCGATTGATGGCGTTGGTCAGGCGGATTACCTCTCCAGAGGGTTGGTAAGTTGCCGGCCCAGGGGTGCTGTGCTCCGTCACTTGGCGGGCGATCTCCTCCAGCAGAGCGTCATCCGGGATTGTGACCACAGCACCGCATCCTCCACACTTGAGATACAGAGTGTCCGCCCTGCGATTCTTTCCACCCAGCCGATGCAGGGAAGCGCCGCAGCCCGCACAGCGCAGGTGTTCTTTCAGGCGGAGCGCCGGACGCTCCGCCCTGGGCGCGTACCCCGCCGTCTTTCCCTGGATGCGTGACTGCGTCTCCCGGAACACACCGTCCTCCAGGATGGGCGGATAGCCGTCCCGGCCCACATAGCGGGGATTTTCCAGTAGTCGCTTGACCTTGTGCTTGTTCCAGACGGGGGCTTCCCGGCAGAATGGGATCTTCTCCCCGTTGAGCGTGTCGGAGATCCTCTGATAGGACTGCCCTCCCAAATAGAGGGAGAACACCCTCTGTACGACCAACGCCTCGTCCTCCACGACGGCGATTTCTCCGTTTTGGATCTGATAGCCGTACAGTATCTTCCGGTTGATCATCGCCTCACCTCCCGCAGCTGCTCTGTCAGTTCCAAGCCGCCCCGTAGATAGAAGCGGACACAGGTCTGGGATTCCACGACGATCCGCTCCACCAGGTCGTGGAACAGGCCCTCGTCAAATCCCTCCAAACGCTCCGGCCCACACTGGATCAGGTCCGCTGTCCGCTGAAGGGCATCAATGGCGTCATCGATGTCCTCGTTTTTCAGCAGCCTGCGCCGTTCCGCCCGTAGCTGGGTCAGCCGAGCGTTGATCTCGTTGAATTTGGCGGCGCAGGCGTCAGCGTCCAGCAGCCCAGCGGCCTGGAGCTGGCTGATGCGATGGCTCTGTTCACTGGCCTGGGCAATGGCCCGATTGACGGCCAGCATGGCGGGATCGTCCCGCTGGAGCGCGTCCCTGAGTTCCTCCATCTGTTTCAGCGCCGGCAGGAGGACAATTCCGACATTCTGCTTCAGCTTGTTGTACATCCCCGCAAAGGCGGCGTACAGAGCGGACTCCGGGATTCGGCCCATAGTGCATTTCGACGCGCCTTTATCGTGCTTGCGACAGACCCATACGACCAAGCCGCTTTTCCCTACCCTTCGGGCAAAGGGCGTTCCGCATTGGCCACAGTATACTTTTCGTGACAGTGGGTATATTTGACGGGGGATTTTCTGCCGGTTGGATTTTTGGCGAAGCAATTCCTGTACTTTTTCAAAAGTTCCTTTTGTTATAATTGCCGGGTGTGTGTTCTCGATGTAGTATTGATCTGCTTCGCCGTGATTCTGTCTTTGAGTAAAGGGGAAAGCAGTCGTAAATGTCTTTTGGCAAAGGCTGTCTCCCATATATTTTTCATTGGTCAGGGTGTAAAGGACTGTCGTACATTGCCAGTACGGTTTTCCGTCTGTTGTGGAGACCCCCGTCTTGGTCATCTGCTCCGCGATCCACTCTAAGCTGTGGCCGCTGAGATAAGCGTTAAACATCCAACGTACCAGCTTGGCCTCATCGGAGATGACTTCCAGACGCTTTCCGTCTATCAAACGATATCCGAAGGGAGCTTTACAGGTAATGAACTCCCCCCGCTCCATCCTTCTCTGGTAGCTCATCCGCTGGTTCTGGGAGATGGAGACGGACTCCTGCTGGGCGAGAGAACCGGAAACGCTCACCATCAGTTCGGTGGTGAGCGTTCCGGTATCGATATTCTCTTTTTCAAACTGGACGGATACGCCCAGCCGGGACAGTTCCCGTAGGGACGCCAGGCAGTCTCGGGTGTTACGGGCAAATCGGGATATGGATTTGACCAGCACCTTGTCGATCTTCCCCTTCCGGCAGTCCGACAGCAGTCGGTTGAGATCCTCCCGCTTGTCCATCCGGGTGCCTGTGATGCCCTCGTCGGCGTACACATCCACCAGTTCCCAGCCGTCGTGGTTCTGGATCATGTCCGTATAGTAGCGGATCTGGGCCGCATAGGAGTGGAGCTGGTCAGAGGAGTCGGAACTCACGCGGCAGTAGGCGGCCACACGCAGGGTGTCCGCTGCCATCGCTTTCGGGGGTATGACTTTCACATTGGCCGCCATGCTCGCGCCTCCTTCTGTATTTGCAACCGCAACACTATCACATTTCCTCGGAGATATCCAGCCCTATTCCCGAACAGTTACAGGGCGGTATTTCGCCGCCGCCAAGCGCCGGATCGCCTCTGCCTCATCGTCCGTCACAAAGCCCGCCGCTTTCATCCGCGCCAGGATACCCAAGGCGATCTGATACTGCAGCTCTGTCCTTACATTGATCATGCCGCGCCCTCCTGGAAGTAGCTGTCCGGCTTGACTGCCCGGATGAACCGCTCCACCTCCTGGATGCTGTTTGTGACCGGCATCTCCGGCAGGGCGGTCAGAATGTCCCGGAAGTAGCGCCGCCCATGGGCGGCTCGTTCATCCAGGATGGCCACCACGCAGGTATCCGTCTCCGTCCGAATGGCCCGGCCAAAGCCCTGCTTCAGCTTGATCTGCATCTCGGGCACCACCACGGCCCGCAGGAAGGAATGGAGATCCGGGTATCGCTCCCGCTCTTTTTCCTTCAACGCGTCGGGCATGGGGAATGGTAGCCTGGGGATGACCAACAGGGACACGCAGTCTCCCGGAAAGTCAAAGCCCTCCCAGGCCGCCCCGGTGGCCAGCAGGACGCTCCCCGGCGTGCTCTTAAACTGCCCGGTGGTATGCACCGCATTGCGCCCCAGAGTGAACAGGGGATAGAGCATCCCCTGATCCCGCAGGCGCTCTTTCACCGCAGACATGGCGGCATAGGAGGTGAACAGCACCAGGGCATGGCCGTGGGCCGCGTCCAGCAGGGAGGCGATCTCCTTCGACAGTTCTTCATAGTACCGCCCGCTGTCCTGGCAGGGCGGGAGGCGTGGGAGGTACAGCAGACAGTTCTCGCTGTATGCAAAGGGAGAGGGGGCGACAGACTCCCGCACACGGCTGTCTGTCAGCAGGCCGGTGTCCTCTTTGAACCGCCGGAAATCCCTGCCCACCGCCATGGTGCCGGAGGTCAAGATCATGGGCGTCCTCTGCCGCCAAAGCGTCTGCCGGAACTGCTCTGTCAGATCCGAGACAGTGGCGCAGAGCATCGTGCCGCCCCGGTCATCTTCCGCCGCGTAGCAGATCACATCTGGCTGGCTCCGCAGGAATAAGGCCGCCTTGTCGATGATCTGCTCCAGCTGCCGCCGGGTGCTGGGGGACACCAGAGCGCCGATCTGCCGTTGGATCAGCTCCAGTGTCTTGCGGGGCCGTTTCAGCAGACCGGCGAAATGAGAAAAGGGCCGCTCTCCGTCCCAGGGGCGGGAGAGCTCCCGCAGCAGCGGCCCGGCAGTTTCCGCCAGAGTCTCCGCCGCCAGCAGGTACCGCTCGCCCCGGAGCCCATGGATCAGGCTCCGCAGATCCCCCGCTGTGAGGGTGACGCCGAACATCTGCCGGGCGGCCTCCGGCAGCTTATGCGACTCGTCAGCGATCAGCGCGCTGTGCTCCGGCAGCAAAGGCCGCCGTCCGACGCTCCGGTGGATGGCGTCCGCCAGGAGCAGGTTGTGGTTGCAGATCTGGACTTGGTATCTGGCCGAGGCGCATACCTCCATAAAGCAGAGGTACCGGCAGCTCTCCTGCCCGCAGTCGCAGACCTGGGGCACATGGACACGTTCCCGGTCATACCCGCTGAGATGCTCCGCCATGTCCAGATCCAGGTGATCCCGGAGGGACAGCAGAGCCTCTCTGGCCCGCGGGCTCTTTCGCCCAAGATCCACCGCCCCCAGCCGGCGCCGCAGCCGCTCGTCACACACATAGTGGGATTTCCCTTTGCGGACGACCGCCCGGAGGGGGTGATCCATGAGCTGGCCGGCCATCAGCACCGCCGAAAGGAACGGCAGGTACTCATTGAGCACCGCGTTCTGCAAAGCGATGCTGGAGGTCGAGATCAGGAGAGGGTGAAAGGGCAGGCCCGCAGCGGCCCGGCATCGGAGGAATACCGTTCCCGCCACCAGGTAGGCGTAGGTCTTTCCGATCCCCGTCCCGGCGTCGCACAGGGCGATGCTGCCGTCCAGCATGGCGTCCAGCATCCTGTGGCTCAGAGCCACCTGGGCGGGGCGCTCCGCCATGCCATGGGCGGGGAGCAGTTCTTTGAAAATATGGTCGATCTCTTGATGGGCGTTTTTCCTGTTATCTTGATTCATCCGTATGATCCCCTATCTCTAATATGTCTGTATCATGTTTGCTTTGTCCTCATCGTATTTGCGGCTCGCCCCCCGATGAGAGATAGGGAACAGTACGGATAAGGCTTGGCAGACCTTCACAGGCACATTCCAAGGGTCTCTACTGCTTTCAACCCAGGGGATGACAGGCGGCCTCGCCGGGGCCTCCCCGCACAGGCTGGATCGCTCGCCGGAGGGAATGGCCCCTCCGGGTCGTGGCGGGCGCTGGGCGTCTGTCCGTGTGGTGATCCGTACTGCTGGTATGAACTTGTCAAAGAGCAGCGGAGCCGATTCCGGCTCCTTCAGGAAGCGAATTGGACGAGGATCTGGTTCATATCCTCCAGGTCCTCGCCCTGGAGCCCCGCAGCCAGACGTCGTAGCAGGGCTGTTTGCCTCGGGGTCAGCCGCCGGCGGCCCTGGTAGTACCAGTCCGCCAGCTTGACTCCGCCGCCATACCGGCCGCAGACCGTCTCGATGGGGTATTGAAGTGTGAGCATCTCAATGTCGCGGCGGATCGTCCTCTCGCACACGCCCAGCTCTGCCGCCAGGTTCGAGACAGTCTCCTTCCGCCGCTGGCAGAGCAGCTCCAAAATCTGTTGTCGCCGCTCCGCCGCGCCCACATCTTCACCTCCTCTCGCTTCCATGGTCAGACTCTACAGGCTAATGCGGACAGTTCTTGTCCGGGTTAAAAAATTTTTTCAAAAAAAGAAAGGACCGGAGCAGCTGAGTATGGCAGATACTCAGTCTTGCTCCGGCCTCTGTGGTGACGAATGTCCCTGTGGTCAGTCAGCAATATGGTTCCCGGCCCGACGCTGTGGTTGGGCACGCGTGGTTTTCAATGTGTGGAGGTCAGCCCAAAATACGCGCTTGCAGCGAGAGCACTGTACGGATATGACGACCTTCTCGCTGGTATTGGACAGCACTTCGCCTTTGGCGCACCAAGGACAGGCCAAGCGGTGCTGAAAGATAGTCTCCATGGCAGCTCCCTTCGTTGTTCCCTATTTAGGGAACACTACATGAAAAAAATTCCTTCTTACAGCAGGTTATGCTCCCGCAGGCGGATGCTCATAGCCTGCTTGGACACCTGAAATAGCTCTGCCGCCTCCTCAATAATTTGTCTGGAGGACCGTCCGGGGCGTAGCTGGTAAAAGCACCGCTTGACCTGCGCCAGAGGCATGAGAATCGCGGAGCCCAATAGATTTGCCTGGTATTCCATATCTGTCTCCTTCGCCGCGGGCATCAGCGCCGCACTCTCTCCAGTGCCCAGATAGAGCTTTTTATGGAGACACCAGTGTGCCAGCTCATGGGCGCAGGTAAAGCGGAATCGTCCCGTGCTGGCATCTTCTTCACAGAGGGACGCATCCACCAGGATCGTGCCTGCCCGCACCGGGAACAGAGTATATTCATGGCGCTCCAGATCATAGACTGCCTCCAGGCCGTCGTCAAATACCGTCTTGCCCAGGATGCGGCCGTTTTTCCGCAGGTATTGATACTCCAGGGAGAGCCCGTTGGCTTCGATCAGGTCCTCGATGGGAATGGCGGAGGGCTGGCCGTAATAGAGCCGGGCATCATAGGCGGTCAGCACCCGGCGGGCAATATTCTCGATCCCGTATTCACTGTAAAACAGTCTCACCATAGCCACCCCCTCTGTCATACCTCTTTCCGCTTTGTCAGCCGGTCGATAAACTCCTGCCACTCCTCGTCCGTGGCGTCCACCTCTTTGGCCGTGCGCAGGGCCGCCCGGACAATGTCCCGTTCCATAATGTACTCCGGGAGATCGGCGGACACGCGCTGGTCCCTTGATCTTGCGGCCAGATCCAGGAGTTCCTCGTAGCCGGCCTTATCCAACAGAAATTCTGCCGCCAGCTTGTCCAGATACTCCTGGGACGGAGCCGGCTTCCGGTCTGTCTCGATGTTGCTCATGTACACAGGCGCGATGCCCAATCGAGCCGCCAAGCCACGGAGCGTCATGCCCCTGGCTTTTCGGTGTTCCCGCACAAAGGCTCCAAAGGTCTGTTCCATTTCATCACCTCCAATTCCGATGTTCACTGGTTGGAGAACTAACACAGCCAGTATAGCAAACAAATGTTCGATTATCAAGAGGGCAAAAACAAGGTGTCCCCAATCGAGGACACCTCGCCTATTACCTTAACCATCCTGCCATCTCACACATCTCTTGCAGGACATGATCCGGGCCGGTGATCCTGATTTTGCCGCAAAAGGTAAACACCCAGGCAAAGAAAGGCGGGCTGGGCGCCACCTCCACCGTAGCGCGGAAATGGCCATCATCCACCGTCTCTGTCTGAACAGATTCCCCAAAGCGGTCTATGACGCTGCGCATCAGGTGGTTCTCACAGAGGAGCGTCACCGTCTGCAGATCATCCGGGTACATCCCAAACACCTTTTGGACATACTCCACCGGATCAAAATCCTGCATCTCCAACGCAGGGAGGTCAAGGGGCTCCATGGCCGCCATCCGATCCACCCGGAATTGGGCCAGCTTTCCGTGCTTTTCCGACCAGCCCACAACATAGTAATAGTCCTGGCTCCAGATCAGGGCGTAGGGGCTGAATTGGTATCGGTATCCGTCGTGCTTCAGCACTTTCTTCTTTGTCGGGAGATACTCATAATACTGGAAAGAGACTTGCCTTTTTGCTTGGATCGCGGTCTGGAGCGTGTCTACGATGTAATAGATGGCCTCATTCTCCGGCTTGGAGGTCCCATCCATATAGATGTGCCGGTTCAGCTGGGACGCCTGATGGCTGCTGGCGAGCTGTCCCAGTTTGCTGATCAGTTCCTTGCTCTTTTTGGGCGTGATGAACCGGGAGGACTCCACCGCATCCACCAGGAGCTTCAGCTCTGGCAGCTCGAAGATGCGGGAACCGATGAAGTATAGATTTTGTGTGCTTTTGACACATACCACGTCTATTCCGAGCTGCATCAACAAGTCGATGTCATGATAAACACTTTTCCGGCTTGCCTTGATCCCCTTACTTTTCCAGTGTTTCAAGATACCCTGTGCGGAGACAGGATGTTTTTCATCACTTGCGTGGTATAAGTAGTCCAAGAGGGAAAATGCCCTCATCTGTGCTTCGTTTTTCATAATATCTTTGTCCCCGTTCCTGTCCTAAGCACGGTTCCCGGCCGCATACTCTCCCATATTGATGTCCAGCACCGCTCTGGGCGGCTGGATCAGGGCGTCCTCATACTGGCACTTCCACTGGACATCCCGGCTCATCTGGCCATCCTCCACACCGTCCACCGTCTCCCCGTCCTCAATGGGGTTATTATGCTCCAGAATATAGGACGCCACATTGTAGGCGTGGTTTACCACCCAGTTGGGGTCCATATCGTGGAAGTGGTACTGGAGATCCGGCAGGAACAGGGTGCTCATGCCCACCGTGTCGATGAGCATATCCTCGGTATCTTGAATGGTGAAAAACCGGACATTGACGCCAAAGCGGATGAACCGATCCGAGCCTTCAATCTGATGGGAACGCACATCCTCCGCCAGCAGGAGCTTGCCGCAGTTCTGGAAATAGAACGCCTCACAGGTGGGGTATAGCTCCGCCAGGGCCTCCACGAAGTTGGCGTCCAGGTTGGCCCGCTCCAGCGCCGGAAGCGCCGCAGCCAGCATATCCGTGGCCACGACCTGATACCGACACTCCCGGAAAATCCGCTCCCGGTCCTCCTGGCAGTCCCACATCTGGCTCAGGAGGAACTCGTCGAAGCCTTTGCCCTTGAACCTGTCGCATTTCATCACCATAAGCTGCACCGGGCATTTGCCGTCCTGAAATTCCGCGATATGCTCCATCGCGGCAAAGCCGGCCATCTTTTTATCGTGGCAGAAGCACTCCACCGGCCCGATATGCTTTTCCATCACGGCGGTCATGGCCGCTTTGTCCGGCATGGGCACCTTTTCTCTGAACAGCATCTGGATGAGGAAGGGGCCGCCGGGCTGGGGGCCTTTTTTGTCATCCAGGTTTTGCTGGAACACTTGATCGCTCATCTGGTTTTCTCCTTCCGCAAGCCAGAATGATGATACCATTCATTCTCTTTCTTTCGGCCTGTTAGCGAACAGTTTCCACTGAAACTCCAACTCTTTCTGGACAAACGTTTCCGGCAGGCCCTGGGGGTTGACGACGAGATACCAGGCCCGAAAGGTGCGTTTCTTCGGATCTGTTTCCTGCTGGTAGAGCTGATAGGCCGCCTCATCCTCCTGTGTCCACTGTCCTGTCTGCCGCTTGACCTGCACAAAGGGTTCCACCACCTGGTCCAGTTCCTCTTTGGTGCGGCTTGAGGCCCAGGCATGATCCACATCCTTGGCATGGGACTGGTAGAACAGCAACTTTCCAGTATGGGTCTTCGCCTTGCACTCCGGCGTTCCGCGCAATTCTGCCTGACGGCGGTACTCCGCCAGCTGTTCCACTGTCCCGTATCGTTCCACCATCTGCTCGTCCACATGGATGCGCCAGCTGTAGTCCTCCGCCTCGGTGAAGGGGGCGCAGACCGGCTGTAATGCCTCCACGGGGTCTGCCTCGAAGCGGTCGATGAAGTCGAGGTAGTTGGCTTTGACCAGGGGCAGGAAGGTGTCCAGGAGCCCGGTGTCCAGCCGCAGGTCCTCTGTCAGCATCCGAAAGAATGAACCGCCTGTTGTGGGTTCAATTCTGAAAGAGTAGAGGTAGTCATCTCCCTGCTTTATGATACAGCTGAAGCCCACCTCCACATTTCCATGGCCGATTTCGTAGTCTATGTAGTTGTAGTGGCTCCGGTCAAACCAGATCTGATAGGTCAGCCCGTTTTTCGTTTTCTTTTTGAAGTCGCCCTTTTTCAGCCGCTTCCAGCCCTTTTCCTCCAGGCCCAGGCCGTTCCACAGGTAGTCCAGAAGCTCCTGAAATATATCTGCCGGGCGTTTTTGCTCCACGGTCTCCACCTCCTGACGAATCCTCTTTAATAGTCAAGCAGGATGGGCACCCGCTGTTCCTCGGCAAACCGCATGGCCCGCCAGAACATGGAGAAGGCAAACTTGGCCAGGGATTGGGTGTCATACTGGGTGTGTTCCGGGATGTCCGCCTTGCTATACTGTCCATTCGGGCCCACGGTCCCGTCTACCGGGTATCCTTCAGTGTCTGCCCAATCAAGGATGGTATCCTCATCGGCCTGCCACGCCAACTGGTTCAGCTTCTCCAGTTCCTTCCGCAGTCCGCCCAGGGTGGCGATCATAGCCTGATCGTCGGTGGGCAGAGGGGCCTGAAAGAAGAAGGCATCCGACAGAGGCAGCCACCAAGTGGCCCCACGGAACAGGGACCAGACCCGCTCCCCATCTGATGCAAGGCGGGAGATCAGAGGATGCTCTCCAAAGTCCCAGTTTTTCTCCACAGTAGGCGGCACCGGCTCATCGTATGTATGGCAGGCGGCCACCAGCAGCATGGCGCCGAAAGCGTCCCAATCCGGCTTGTCGGTGTAGTAGGGGCGCTCGTTGTCCTCCGGCCAGGGGGTGTAGGGCTCCTGGTCCGGCTGGGCGATGGCGGCCAGGATTTGATCCCGCCAGTTCTCCACCACCGCCTGGACCTCCGCCGGGGATAGTTCTTCCCCGGCGTCAGCGGGCTCTCCATCCGGGGTAATACGATTGAAGGTATATCCATTTTTCTCCGCCCACTGCTGGACAACGGTTTTCCAGTTGTGGGAGTAGTACCGGGTCAGCGTCCCGGCGTAGATGTCAAGTCCCATGAGTTTTCTCCTTTTCTGTCTATATCATCTCATACAGCAGGGCGCCGCCCCGCACCAGTTCCAGATGGGAGCGCAGCGTTTCAAGTCCGCTTTGCACCGCCTCGGTGGGCAGATCCCAGTCTGGGGCAATTTCAGCGGCCAGCTTCGGGAGGTCCTGCTCCCGCAGGGCTGCCAGCACATTAGACGCCAGCTCTCCCTCCAGCAAAGCGCAGTCCAAGGTGTCCTCCGTCTGGGGAGCAGGAAAACGGACATCCAGATCCAACTCGCTCTCACACCAGTCCCAGATGGCCATATAGACCGCGCCGGAGCAGTCGCCGCCCGACAGTTCCTGCCGCCGGCCGTCTTTGAGAAGATAAAAGGATGCGATCTGTGACATAGTGGTTCCTCCTGCATGTTATTCTTTTTCCATCAGCCCTTCTGCCTGCATCCGGATAACATAGAAAGCCCGCACCCAGTCCAGCTCCTGCTCCATGGATTCCTCCAAAGCAAGCAGGCGGCGCTTTCCCAGCCTGCGGTCCAGGAGGGCAAAGATGCGGACAAGAGGATTCGCGCTGACAAGGCTTTTCTCAATGCTCTGGTTGTCAAATTCGTGAAACGCCTCATAGAAAAAGCCGTTGTCAAAACAGCCGTCGTTCAGCGTCCCTTCATGGGCCAGCCGGAAGGGGGCCTTCGGATCATCCTCACCAACGCCCTCCCGCCGCAGGGCCTGATATCTGTTCCAGTAGTTCTGTTCATAGGCATAGTAGTTACTTCGCAGCACCTCCACGCCGTCCAGTCGAATGGCTGCCCGGCCTGTTTGGTCGTGGCTTTCCCAGTAGCTGGTGGCAAAATACTGGATGTGGCCCCGGAGCGCCGGGCACAGGTAGTCATTCTCCAGTTTGTTTCGGATTCCGCTCCAGGTTGACATAGGTACTTGTTTCCTTTCTGATGCCGTTGCGGGCGTTGCCCTTTCCGCAGAATTTGCCTTTTGTGTTTGAAGTGTTATCCGTTGAATCCGCCGACTACAATTTTATATTTGCAGTCGACCTCGATACAAACTAAATGTCCCATGAAATAGTCGGGTTCCGCATCCAAATCGATGTAAAAGCCAGTTTCACTTCCATTTACAAATATTGTTACATTGTTTACGAATAGTGCTTTTACAAACTCATCTTCTGAAATCTTCCCATCTGCTTCCAGCGTTCCATCTTCGATCATTTCATTCACGACGTCTATACAGTCATCGTTCTCATCCAAAAATGCTCGGATAATGGTATCTTTATGGTCATTGACCCAATTTACCTTTTCCAAAACGATATCGCCTATATTTCCCTCTGTGCTCTGAAACTCAAGGAGAATTTTAGTCTTTCTATCCCATACGGTCCATTCTCCAACATGAAAGCCGAGTTTGCGATCAAATACAAATTCCGTATTTCCCAAAATGATTTTATCCGGCATTTCGACCCTTTTCTTCTTTGAAAATAGTCCCATATATACCTCCATAACTTTACATGTATTACTGTGCCCGCCAGTCTCGATAGCGTTTTTCATGGGCGATGTTTTCAGTGTTCATTGAGATACCTCGCCAGTTTCTTCTCCAGCAGTTCTGTCATAGGGAAAACGCTCCCTAATCCTCCAATGAGGCAGGCTTTCAAAGAGATAATTCCAGCCGTTGATGTCCATTGTTTCCCTCTATTCTCTCAAGTCATCTCCACCCGGATAATAGGCCGGTAGAAGTCATAGTCGCCGTTCAGTTCCTTGTCCTCCTGCACTTCCGGCTTGCAGTGGGGCGAACAGGGCAGGAAACCAAGGAAGATGCCGAGTCCGCCGCAGATGCTGCGTCCGCCATCCCCGCCGCAGGTGGTAAACTGCTTGGCCTTCACGACCTCCCGCATATATGGGTCATAGGCAATGGACAGGCCGAAGAAGTTGGGCTCCTCCATATCGAAGGGCTTGTCCTCATCCTCCGGGCTTTCGAAGTGGTGCAGGTGCATGGAGTAGTCCATTCCATCCCCCCAGGGGAACAGGGTGCGGCATCCGCCGCCGCACAGATAGGCCCACTCGTCTGCCGTAGGCAGTGAGAGCCCCTGCTTTTCCAGCCCGGCAAGGAGTTCATCGTAATCAGTGCGGTATAGATACAGATCTGAAAAGCCCTTTTTCCGTCCGCTCAATGCGGGCTGACTGGTGCATAGTAAGGCTGTCAAGGTCGCTCCAGGCAAACTCCCGGAACTGCTTCAGCCAGTCAGGATGGGCGGTCAATCTGGGATCGTCCATTGTGACCAGCTCCCAGCACAGTTCCTCCAACTCCCGGCCCACCAGCATAGGGCCAATGGCTGCCTGCCGAACGGGAGCCATACTTTCTCGTATCATCTCCTCCGGGTCCTGTTCCATCTCCCATTCCTGGAACAAATAGTCCAGTTCCTCCCGGCTGTCCTGACTGAGCCCTACGGCGAACCGTTCCCAGCCCAGGGTGATGGTATCACCGGGGACAAAGACGAACTCCCGGCCATCTTTCTCGAATATGCCGGTGCTACAGTTCTGGCCCCAGCGGTCAAAGGTATGCAGGCCAAGAAAGGTCATATCATAACGAGCAGCCAGGCTTTCCATCAGCGCCTGCTTCTCGGTGGTTTCCATTTGATTGAATTGGGTGCGAAATAGTCTTTCGTTCATAGCAAGTCCTCCTACAGCCTATCCAGATTCTCCTGTAGATCGCCCTGCATCAAGTGTTGGGCAATGGCTTGGTTCAGTGCCTTATGGGGGTGATAGGCTGCCTGCCCTACATCGTGGAGGCACTCCGCCATCAATACCTCCGGCGAAATGCCTTCCCGTTTGCCATAAAGATGGCCGAAGGCATAGCACACAGACTTTAGAAAGTCAAAAATGTAGTCGTGATTTCCGCGCATACTGGGCAGATCATTGAATGAGCCCATACCACCGTATGCCCGAAGATGATGGGCAACCTCCCGCCGCTGGTTCCAGTCCTGAATGTCCCGCTCCAACCAGTCGATCCAGTTCTTGAATTCCGGATGGTCTGCCTGAAGGATTGAGCGCAGACAGATCAGAGCCTCGGTATAAATATCTGTCTGTTTCATAGGCTATCATCCCTCTATCTCAAATGTTATCCCATGTTTCGGATTGTGCAGGCTGGGAAAACCGAAAGGCTCCAAAGCGCGCAGGACCGTCTCAATGTCCTCCGAAAGCGTGGCCTTCTGCATTGGGAAACGGCAGATGATATAGATAATCCCGTCTTTTCCCGCTGGACAGATTTCCCCGATTTTCTCCGTACTGTTGACAAGCCGAAGCAGGTACACATCATAGTGCGATTGTAAGTAAAAGTCGAATTCCTGATTGATTGGTATCACATCAGGAATCATGTGGACTGGGGCAGCCAGACAGCCGTAAACACGGAAACTGCCGCTGTCAAAATGCACCCTGCAGCGGCGTTTTCGCTTGATTCGCTCGATCCATTCCATCCTCTGTTGCGCCCCCATTCATCTCGTGAAGTTGAGTGTCTTTCAAGAACTCGTTTGTTTTGGTATGTTTGCCATTACCGGCCCCTTGTTTTTCCATCATGGGTACAGTTCTCCCAGATGGCCTCAAATTCCGCTTTCTCTATGATGCAGGCGTGGAACTCCTCGCCCCAGACATGAGCGTTCAATTCCTCTACGGTGGGGATCGGCGTGATCTCGATGGCGCCGTCGTAAAGGTCAGGGATGTTGCGGGTGCGGCCATCCGCAAAAATGTCAATGGAGCGGAGGGCCAGCCGCTCATTTTCGGTATCCACTTCATAGAGGATGACCGCCGGTTCTCCCTCCGGCGCGCCCTCCCAAACGAGCTTGATGTACTCGATCTTGCCAAGATAAGTCCGCATCGCTTTTTCATCGGCACAGGCTACTCGGATCATTTTGGCCAGCATCATCAAATCGTCGATGTATTGGGAATACACGCAGAACACATCCTCGTCAGAGTCGAAGTGAAACAGATCTTTGCCGCTGTTATTTTCCTCAAACTCCCGGATCACGCCCCGGGCCAGCCGCTCCCAGTCCCCGCTGCTTCCGGTCAGTCCCAGCCGGCAGAACTCCTCTGTCCGGAACCTATCGCTGATTTTCAGCAGAAGGGAGATCGCATAGGGGTGGTGGGGAATGAGAAAGAATGGCGCGATCTGCTCCGGATTGACCCAAATTTTGAAGGGCGGGCGCGGATCGGGTATCCAGGGCAGGATTTCCCATTCATCCTCCCGTCTATTTCCGTATTGGCATAGGTCTTTCATGTAATCCCTCGCTTTCCGGCACATCAGCAGCTCAGTTGTCCTCCGTTTACCGGGCGGAAGATCCTTCGGCCCGCCAGCAGTTCCTCCAGCTTTTTGGCCAGCGCCTCCACAATAGCGTGGCAGGGATTCTCAACCCCCACGATCTCCAGCTTTTGCAGCTCGACGCAGTGGAGCGTTCCATAGAAGCCCAGCATAAACTCCGTCAATTCAGCAATCATCTGGTAGCCTTCCATGTTGCTCACATCCGTCTGACCTTCTTTTGCGGTCATCAGCCCAATGATCCCCACCGCCACAGTGAAGGCGCCGCAGCAGGACTGCTCGGTCTGCATCCCCAGGCCCATGACGGAGAACATCTTCCGGGTCTCCTCCGACAAATTCAGATGGTAATATTCATTGCAGGCCAGGAACATGGCCTCGGCACAGGTCAGGTCGGTGCCCACATGGTAGTGGTTCACCAGTTCATACAGTTTCATGTTTCCCATACCATACTCCAATCGCAAAGCATTTCATTCTGTGTCACCCGGCGCAGCTCGTCCCGCACCTCCATCAGCGCAAAGCCCAGCAGGTTCTGTCCCCGCCACTTCATGGGGTCCCGGGCCTCCGGGGAGCTGGCCGCCAGGCGGATGCCCCAGATGGCATCGTAGGGGCTGGCCTCCACCAGCACGCTGTCCCCGGTGGAGAGGAGGAACTCCCGCAGCTCCCGGTTCTGGCTGAATTTGCACCAGTTTCCATTCAGCACAATGGCGTACTTGAACTTGTCCCATACCTTCTGGTCAAAGCCCCGCACTTTGCGGCCCAGGGCCTTGATCTGCTTGGGGTCGCTGCACGCCAGGATCTCCTTGCGCCTCTCCTCATCGCCAAACAGCTGGGCTTTGCCCGCCATCATATACTGTTCCGCGTAGAGGTAGGAGTCAGCCGTCGTATAGAAGTCCTCCATCCACCACTGGCTGAGGCAGCTTTTTGTCAGCTGGCCGTCCTGGGATGGCTGGTGGCCCCAGAACAGGCACAGCTCCCGCTCCCGCCCGGCGGCAAACTCCTGCTGGAGCCACTGGCGGGTGTACTTGGGCCGGCCCTCCGGCTGCCACGCCTCCACCAGGAAGTCGCCGTGCGCCAGCACCTCAACCCTGTCCTCGTCATCCCACCAGCCCTTCCAGGTCACCGGCTCGGGAAAGAGGGCGCGGTATTCCGCTCGTTCCTCCTGGGAGAGGGTGTCCAGCCAATGGCCGAACCGGTCTATGTAATCCTCCCCATAGCCCATGCGCCAGCCAATGGAGTATCGCTCGATCTCCCGGTGGGCCAGCCAAGGGGGAGGCATGATTTTCTTATCTTGTAGTGCCATATTGTTTTCCTCATTTCTCTTGCAGCTTCTTCAGCAGCTTCACGATCCGCTCCCGGTTCTTTGCGGTTTTCATGAAGGTGGGGAGGTGGTCGGCCTGAGTCTTTTTCTGGCTACCCGATGGCTTTTCCCGCAGGTCGGCGCTGAGATAGTCGATCAGATAGGCAATGCTTTCATAGGGAGTGCTCCTTTCATTTTTCCTGTATTGCTTGAAGCCTTTCCCGCCACAGCGGTTCTTCAATCATCTCATCGTTTTGGTAAAAATGTTCCTTGTCACGGGCCAGATGATCGGCAAGCGGAGGTGCGTCCAGCGGGGTGCATACCGCAAAACTGTCCCAATCCGCCCCCTTAATCTCCCGGTTGAGGTAGTACACCCGCTTGGCATCGTGGGAATACCAGTGACCGAGCAATTCCCATGAGGGCAGATCCGCCTTGGGAAGCTGCTTACCGTAAGCATAGATTCGTTTCTCATCCCTGGCAAAATAGGTGTCGCCCAACGAGAGGAAAGAGGAAACTTCCGCGCCTTTGATGATCTTCACCTTGCCGTCTCCGTTGTGGAAGTAGACCTGCCGGCTGTCCTTTGCATATCCCTGGGGCGCACCCGAATCGTTCTGGCCATTGTCCAACACCTGGAAGGTTGTCAGCTCTACATCTGGGATTCTCCCGCTGGTAGTGTAGACGGCTGTTTTGTCCATCGCGTAGGCATAGTTTAACACCCGAAACGATGCCGGGTCTGCTCCACGCAGGCGAATCCCACCGAGAAAGCAGGCCGTAGAGAATTTGCCCCGGTAATGCCAGCAGCAGAAGTCTTTGGGCGAAACACCCTTCAACAAGCCGTTTTCATATAGGCCGGAGAAATAGACGGCTCCATCTTGAAGGAAAAACTCATTGTCCACCGGCTCTGTGCTGGTGATCGGCTGCAGCAGTTCTTCGTGATGATCTGTTATGCTCAGCTCGATCTCGTCGTCGCTGTAAACTAAGTAGAGCCCATGAGGGGCCTTTCTATCGAAATGCAGTTCAATGTCATGATATTTGAGGATCAAAGGTTTCCCGTGGCTTCTCATGGTGGAAACGGCATCGGGATTCCCGAAAATTTCTATCACCTCATCCTGTGACATACCAAATTTCAGCGGTGAAATGTTCTGGGGATTCTGCAATATTTGATTGCGCCAAATAGTAAAGTCCTGTTTCATATTTTTAACAGCACTGGAGGACCAGCCAGATCCGGTCAAAGCGGCGGGCGGCCAGATCCTCTTTGGTGATATAGAAATAGATGTGCCCGCAGTCTCCGAACATCAACTCGAAGTCACCCTGCTCCACGGTATCCAGCTGGAACAGCAGCATCCAGCGGTCACGGGCCGTTTCTTCCGCCTGTTGGCGGATATCCTTCGGGATTCTATTCCAGTTTTCGGGATTCCCCAGGCGATAGCCCTGGGATACCAGGTCGCACTCGTCGAACATACTGTTCTGGATCACATCGGGCCAACCCAGCAGCTGGGAGCGATCCTCCGGGTCCTCGGGGTCCTCGCCGGTCAGTTCCTCCCAAGCCTCGTCGAAAGCGTCGTCATCCTCCTCATCCGGGAACACCTCGCTGAAGTCCTCCCAGGAAGGATAGGAGTATTTTGAGTCCATCTTGATTTTGACCATAGGAAATTTGAAGTCTTCCTCCATATCCGCCGGGAAGTCAGCGGCGGACAGCGCGGACATGTCCTCGAACCAGTAGACGCGGGCACAGCCCTGATCCTTGGGGTCATAGCCCCAGCACTGGGTATCCGTCTCATAGAAGAAGGAGAGCAGGCCGTGATCAGGCAGAAGATGCTCTTTGTCAAACTGGGCCAGCTCCGCACAGTTGAACTGAGCCAGGAAAGTGAGAGGACGATCCTTCACCACATGGTCATAGCTCTCGCCCTCATAGGTGGGCCAAACGAAGTCCGGCGGCACATCCGGCTTCCCGCCGAAGCGGGTAGCGCCCAGTTTGTATGTTTCTTTTCTGGCAATTTTCAGCTGAATGCTGTTTCTGCCCAACGACTCCAGTTTCTCTTTGATGCTCATGTCAGTTCCTCCTTGATGCGTCCTCACAGCTTTCCATCCAGTGCCTCAACCGTTTTCATGGCAGCGGAATCAAATTTACACTGCCGCAGGTCCCGTTCGATCAGGGTAAACACATCTGGAAAGCACTCAATCTCATCCTGGTACTCATATTTCGCATACAGTTTCCCGTACTCGGAGATCCAAACCTCCGCCGGGTAGTAGTAGCCGATATGACCGATGGGCTGGCATTTTTCACCGGCAGCCTGTTCTACCTCTGCCAGTTCACAGCCGGACATATCCCGAAAATAGGCTTCTTCCAAATGGTTTTTGATCCCGTTGACCAGGTAAGGGAACAAAGCAAATTGGAAGTCAGCCGCCCAGCTCATTTTTTTCTGCTCCAGATACCACTCACAGCACAGGCCGAAATACTTGCGGTAAAACCGCTGGGTGGACTTCATCATCGGGGCACCATGCTCGGCGTAATACTTTTCCGCAATGGAGATGTCCACTTTTCGCCCTTCCTGCCATCCGGCGTACTCCATCAACTGCTTGACCTTGCTTTTGAGATCGCCGGAAATGGGGATGCGTTCTTTGATCATGGGATATCTCCTCAGCTTTCATGAGTAATACAGAAAATCTCCTGGTTCAAGTCAAAGTAGATCACCATCAGCTCGTCGGTAATCTCCGGGTTGAAGGACAAATCCATAATGAAAACTTGTTGATCCATCTCGTCATCCACCAGACTGCCGAATCGCTTGAGCTTCAAAAAGTCCACCATCTCGGCAAAGGACAGCTTGGATGGGTCAGTTCCCGGAAAAAGTTCCGCCGCAATATCCGGGCCTACATCGTCCCGGTGGAACTCCATGAAAAATGTCACAACACTATGGTAGCGGCTGTCCTCGTCCGCCAGCGCCGCTTTGATGGCGGCTTTGGCCTTCTCCGCCAATTTCTCCGCCTCATCCAACATTCCTCCCACCACATCCATGGCAGCAGGATCAGCAGTCAGTTCTTCCTCTACATCGAAGATAAAGGGCAGTCCCGATTCCTCGGGAAAGTTGAAGATTTCCTCGCCGGGGGTATATGTAAAATCAATGCGTTTACAGTTCAGCTTCATCTCTACGCCTCCTTACCCCTCAATGTTGGCAGTTTTGAGGCCCTTTTTCAAGGAGCCGTAGACCGTCACCGCATGGTCGGTGAACATCTCGTCGCAGTCAAACCAGGCGGTGAAGCTGCAGCCGGAGGTGACGGACAGGCTCGTCAGGCTGATTCGCCGGGCAAGTTCGTCCTCTGTGATGGGGTCGGTTTCCGGATTGCGGGGGTTTTCCTCATCCTGGGAGAGCCAGTTGTTGGCCAGCTCGGTCAGGTTCTTTGCCGCAAACTCCCGCATGGCCTTGTCCCAGGTGTTACAGTCGGCCAGCAGCTTCTTGGCGGCACTGCGGGCGCGGGTCCAGGAGGGCTTGCTCTCGGCATTGACCTCCAGAGAAAGGCTCACATTCTTTCCGCACCACTGGATCTCGCCCTCGAAGGTATCATAGTCCTTGTCCAGCTTCAGCTCACCCAGCACCTCGTCCTGGATCACCACCGGCTTGTGATATTCCTCCAGAACGGCCTGAAGTTCCGGGCAGTCCTCATGGGCATTGACTATCTCGGAGATACACCAGGGGCGCACCACCAGATCCTTTGCCCATTCTTCCTTCATCCGGCGGATCTTCAGGCGGCAGATCTGCTCCTTGCCAAAGCGTCCCCAGCCCTTATCGCTGTTGCGTTCCTCCTCGGTGACCGGCCACTCCAGCCGCTCCTCCTTGGTGGTGACCTCGCCGGTGTCACAGAACACCATGCCCAGCGTCACAACGGTCATTTTCCAAAAGCTGCCTTTCCAGTTATATCCGCCGCCAATGCAGCGATTGATCAGAGCCACCACTTCCTGCTCCTCGGGCTCGTACATCTCATAGAATTCTTCAAACATCGGTGTAGCCTCCTTTACAGAAGTTCCAGCACCTCGGCAGCGGGCTTGGCAAACTCTGCCGGGACTTGCTCCAATACATCCTGGTAGGCTTTCACCGCCTGCCAGGAGTAGTAATAGAAACTGTAGAACAGGTCATCGGGGAAGACCTCATCCTCCTCGTAGCGCATCTCATCTTCTTCCTCGTCGTATTCCTCCGACCACAGGTATTCTTCCCTCAGCAGATCGGAGAACAGCGGCAGCGCCTCGGCGTGCTCCATCTCATCTCCATCGTGGAAGCACTGGAGGATGCAGGCAAAGAAGTCCAGCAGTTCCCCGGCCAGGAAATGGGCCACGGGGTTCTGCCCGCTGTCTGCGAGGGCCTTCTCCAGAATTCGGCTCAGGAACACCATGCCAAAGGGGGTAGCGTGCCACAGGGTACTCTGGTGCTCCATGTTGGTGGTGAGCTCATAGAGGGACTTTTTGACGGACGCCAAATCCCCCATCTGCTCCAGCACAGCCAGGTGAGCGGGAAACTCTGTCCCACGGCCATAGGCGGTGGTGAGCCGGTGCCACGGGACATCAGCGACCTTGAGATGGGTGATGTAGGTTCTGTTCTTCTCTGTCATGTTGCTGCCCTCCTTATCCCGCTGTATGGCTGAGGTACTCCTTCTCCAGAGCGGTGTACCACCGTTTGAGCATGGTTTCCAGACTGCTTTTCCCGCCTCGGTCTGTAAAAACAAGGAACTTTTGCATCAGTCTGGGGAATAGATATTTGCCCGCTGTTGTCAGATCCTGATTGAGATAGACCATCCGTAGGATACGGCCCTGCCGGTCCAGGGGGTTCTTTTTCAGCAACTCCTTTTCAAAGCAAAAGCGCAGAAACACCACATTCTCGTCGTAGAATTCCTCCACCACAGCCGCGCCAATGCTGGTGTATGTGATGTCATACACCAACCGGCTCCAGTCAAATTTCTCGGCATAGAGCAGTTTCAGTGCCTTTGCCCAGTGCTCCTCCGGAATCACCAGCATCCTGTGCTGGGCGGTACTGGAGTAGCCACGGTAGACGGGTTCCGGCTGTCCCAGCAGTTCACTCACGCTGTCGGCGTAGACGAAGCACAGCTCCTCGTCGAACAGGCCACCGATGAAGTTGCCATTGCAGTACAGCATATAATTCTTGGACTTGGCTGGAGAATAAGAGAGGCTATATTCCTGCGAGTCCAGGCTTTTATGTACCTTGTTCAGAAAGTCTATTGATGTCATGGCTTTACTCCTCAAACTCGCCCTCGATCATCCCGTTCAGATACCGGCCGGGATCTGCGATGAAGTCATCCCATTTGGCCAGAGGGTGGAATTCCTCATGCTCGATATCCAGATACCACAGCTTTTTGTCCCTGGGGCTCCACAGCAGCAGATAGTCGCTGTAGTTATCCATCTGCACCATCAGAGAGAGCAGCTTCTTCCGTTTCCAGGTCATCTCCTGCACATCCATGAAGGAGTAGAGCTCCGCCCACTTCACCCATTCCTGATCCGGGAACTCCAGCCGCAGGGGGCCGGTCTTCAAGTATTCCACCAGCTTGGCGGGCAGCTTGTAGGGCATGAGCTGCCGGATCTTTTCCTGCTCGTTGTGCCATTCCTCTGGCTCCAGGGCCTTCAGGTAGTCGGCCATCTCTTGATTCTTGTTTTGAACTGCCACACTGTAGGGACGGTCACCGTATTTGTCAACAAGGGTGATATCCGCTCCCTGTTCCACCAGCCAGCGCACCATGGAGAAATTGTTGGAGCGGGCGGCCTCGGTGACAGGGGTGGAGGCGTAAGGGAACACCATGTCCGGCTTGTGGTAATTGATATCCGCCCCTTTTTCCAGCAGCAGTTTGGCAAGCTCGGCCTGTCCATCGGACACCGCCGCCCGGAATGCCTCGCTGCCAAACTTGTCCACAGTGATCCCGGCTTGCTCCAGCACCTGGATATTCTCCGGGCGCTTGCCCCAGCGCACTTCCTGGAAGGCCCGCTCTTTTTGCTTCGGGCTGAGTTTTGCGGCCTGTCCAGCAAAGAGGGAGACAACCTCCGGCCCGCAGCAGCGGGCGGCAGTGAGCAGCAGGGGCTGTTCCTCTGCCAGACTGGGATCAGCTCCATGCTCCAGCAGGAAGTGAATCATGGGTACATCATTCCGAAAAACCGCGATCTCCAGCGGCATCAGCTTGATGTATTCGCTGAGCTGGATGGGAACATCTAAATCCAGACCGCCCTGGAGCAGCGCCTCCAGCTTGGGAGTGTCATGGTCACAGATGGCGGCAGCCGTTTCCGGGAGGGTCTCCCAGCGGCCAATATATGCAATTTGGTACATAAGGCACCTACTTTCTCGGTTGCCTCACTCTGTGGGGGATTGTCCGGCCCAGTACCCGGCCACTGCCCACGGCGTTGGCTCCCTCATAAATCAAAAATTCCGCATTGTTTTCCAGCGGGCCATAGTCCACAGTGTCCGGGTAGAGGGGCTGAGCATTCCCCAGCGCCAGTTCATCAAAGGCGCACTCGGTTCCATCCAGGAAACAAACGCCCAGATAGTCTGAAGTCCCTTTGACCACGAAATGGGGGCAGTATTTCCCGCTGGCCAGGCTGGGCGGCCCCTTTCGTTTTCCCCTCCAAAAGAGGACCTCCACATGGAGCACCGCCCGGTTTTCATCCGTCCCGATCATGCAGTATCACTCCTATCCCACAATGGTGGTCTCCCGGACGGCCAGATTATTATAATCCATGGCAATCAGCTTTCCGGCGGCCTCTGGGGTACACATGAACCAGGTGCTCTCACCCCAGGCGTCCAGCCTTGTGACGGTGAAGAAGTCGGTCTCAGCGGGAACCGGATTTCTGGCGTCAAGATAGTGGTCGGAGTAGAGGTACACCAAATCCACTTCCTGTTCCGGCAGCCACTTGGCCCGGCGCACACGGGGCTTTCCGTTTTTCAGAGTCTTTTCCCTGGGGTTCTCATACCACGCCAACTCCTTGATCTTCAGGCCGGTGAAGGTATGCATGAGCCGCTGGGCAATCTCCCGGTGGGTGAACACCCCACAGTTCCAGGAGCCCATCAGCCAGGTCTGGATAAAATCGCCCACCTTGTTGCCGGGGGCGGGCGGCCCATAGACGCTCTCATCCGCCCACATGACCTCTATCTTTTCGCACTGATCCGGTCGGGGGCAGGATTGCTTGTTGCCATAACGATACATGATATTCACATAGCCAAAGTCCCTGCCGGTCCGGTCGTGACCGACGGCTTCCACTTTATAGGCAGTTATGGACATTGCAGTTCCACCTCCTGAGCCAGTACAAAGCCGCACAGCCCAAGGGAAGAGTCAATGACAAATACCCGGATGTGCTCCCGGTCCATGCGATCTCGCAGTTCCTCGATGCTGCAGCAGGCGGGAAAGCCGTAAGAGATGGTCCCGCCCAGCAGGTCTTTGTACTGTTCAAAAAAAGCGTCCACGGTGATCTCGTCCATACCGAAGAGGATGTTGTCCTGGATCACATTTTCAAACCAGTGGGCCAGCAGGCCGGTGAAGCGAACGGATACGTTCTCTCCGGTCTCGGACTGGGTATCCATGTGCAGTGTGTGGGCTTCAAAGTCAGCGCAGTAGCGCAGGACTCTGTTGTCGTGCAGGCCATCAAAAGAACAAATCAGTGTACTCACAGGGATTCCTCCTCGTCCATGAGCTGCTCCTGGACCTCTTTGGGCAGGTCGTTCCATAAAATGTCGTATGTAAAATCCCGAATCTCCGGGTAACACTCCCGCGCAATCTTTTCTGCCGTCTCCCGATCCAGGTAGTGCATCTCTTGGTGGAAAAACCAGTTGAGCTTTTCCATCAGCCGATAGAGGCGGATCTGTTCTTCTTGGGTCATGGGACACCTCCTCGGATTAGCAAAGGATAGAATAGCTGTACTTACGCCAGTTCTGCGTCCAATATCTGGACTGGTTTTCCTTTCTCGTTCACATAGTAAAGGGCGATATAGTCGATGCCGTCCCGCTTGACCTGTTCCCAAGGCATACGCTCGCCGTTGATTAGTTCCACAGTATCCGCCTCATCCGGTTCGAAGTCTTCTTTTTCGTTCTCGTAGTCCACGCTGTACCCCAGCTCCAGCACCAGCTTGGAGGCGGGGATCTCATACCGCTTGAGGGGACGATTCTTCAGTTCGGCTGGATCATGTTCTTCGCAGAACATATTGTCGTAGCCATGCCGCCCACCGTCGAAGATGACGAACTCCTCGCCACTCTCCGGGTCACGAGCTGTCACAAGTTCGGGAGCGAAATAACTGGGAACAATATATAGCTGTGGTTCTGCGTTTAAGGTCAACAGGTCACCGTAGTACCAAACTTCCAGCAGTTCATTGCCAGTGGTAGAACACAATGTCACGGTGGGCAGGCGTTTCTGCGCCCACTCCTTCACATGGCCGGTGAGCCAGGTGGGATATTTTTCGCTCATCGTTTTGTCCTCCTTACAACACCCAGGACATGATGCTGGTCACAATCTGCACGATTCCCAGTAGGAAGAAGATCACCCGCCGTGAGCCGCGGCCATAGCGGTGGGAATCCGGTTTGCCGGTGGGGTCGCAGAGCCAGTTCCAGTTCATAATGGCCCCAATCAGCAGGACAGCGCCGATGATCAGGGTCACCCACTCCCAGTGTGCCTGTAAAAAAGCTGTGATCTGCTCGCTGTTCATTTAGGTTTCCTCCTCTCCTTATCCCTGCATATCTGCACCAATGGGGCCTTTTTTCAGTGTCCCATCTACCATGACTACATGGCCCCAGAACATATCATCATCCTCATACCAGGCGGTAAATCGTCCGCCAGGAGATACTGTAAACTCGGTGAGCAGGATGCGCCGGGCGAACTCATCCTCGGTGATGGGGTCTTTCTCCGGGTCTCGGTCAGTCTGGTCATTGTCGGCCAGCCATTCGTTGGCCTGAGCCGTGAGCTTCTGGGCAGCCATAGTTCGCAGAGACTTATCCCAGACTTCCTGATCTGCCAGCAGTTTCTTCATCACATTGGTCACGCGGGTCCAGGACGCTTTCTTTTCAATCTCCACATCCAACGAGATCTGGACTTCTTTTCCCATCCACTTACAGGTCCCATCGAATGTGCTCATCTCACGATCCAGCGTGAGGGTTCCCAGCACTTCGTCTTTCAGAAGAATGGGCTTTGTGTATTCCGCCCAGATCTCCTCCAGCGCCGGACAGGACACACCTTCCTCCAACACTTCCGTGACATAGCACTGGGGTTCACTGAGGGCGTCGCCTTTCCAGGCACGAGCTTTGATTCGGTAGATCTGGCCCTTGGAAAACAGCTTGGAATAGTCTCCGTTTTCTCGTTCATTATCCGTAAGCGGCCAGCTCAAGTAGCATCGACCGGAGATCACCTCTCCGGTCTGGACATCCGCCATGGCGAGGGCATGGGTATGCGCCGCCCAAAAGGTATCCAGAAAGGTTTTGTCCGCGCTGATACCGTCCTGAATCAGTACCAGTTTTTCCTCATCTTCTGGGGCGTACAGGGCAATAAAGTCCTTGACCGTTCTCTTTTTCATGGCGTTCTCCTTACGCAAATACCTGCTGGTATTTCTCTTTCAGTTCCTTGGGCGCTGTCTTGATGACCTTGCTGCCGCCGTTTTCAGAGGCTGTGCCCCAGATGGCCCAGAGCACATCACGCCACAGGTAGGCCAGCGCCCTTTTGTCATTGCCGGATTCTTCCGGCAGATAATATTCCAGATGCCCTTTGATCTCCAGCAGAGCATCCAGGCTCTCCTCATTGGCGATCAGGGCGCGGAACTCCTTTGCGGGCTTCAGATTCTGCATGGACTGTACTCCGTGGACCAGCACCGGCAGGGACTGGGCAGTGAACCCGTACTGCTTGAACAGAATATGCAGGAACTTCTCCTGCAAAGAGGAGTGCTCGTCATCACATCGATCCAGGTAATCGCACACCAGCCGCCACCACTTCGGCCCTTCCAGTCCCAGGGCGAACACGGCAAAGGTGCCAGGCATAGCACAGGCTTCGTCCGCAAGGTTTTGGTACCACTCAAACTCCCGCATAGCCAGACGAGCGTATCGCTCCATAGCTGGATGCAGATTGGGGTGCTGCACAGCGCAGGCAAAGAGCTGATTGACACCCTTCTTGGGCAAGCCGGGAATGGGCAGATAGAGTTTCTCCTTTCCACGAAACTCCACCGAGTAGCTGCGGGGGAATTCCTCCTGCTCCAGCACCGCACACAGGTAGTCCAAGATCTCGGCATAGCACTCCTCGGTGGAGTCCTTGGCGGTGATTCGGATGGCAGCAAACGCATCATTGGCCGATGCGGTGAAATGCTCCGTCTTACGCTGCTGGATGTCCTTTGGTAATTTGCCGCTGCCGGCTGTTTTCAGTTGCTTCACCATATCTGGGCGAAGCTGGGAGACCAGGCCGAGGATGTGCTCGGTGGTGAGGGATTCAAAACTCTGCCCGTACACCGTATGGCAGACCGCCACATAGCAGGCAAAGCGCAGCAGGCCTTCATCCACATCCTCCGGCCGCAGCTCCGGCCACACAGTACAAGGCGGGTAAGGCGTAAAATCATCCTCTTTTTCTCCAGCCTCAAAATACCTTTCCTGCACCTGCTTTTCTATGTATTTCTCCAATGTATAGCGGATCTCCTGCCAGCCCACCAGCCGCCGCAGGGCATCGCAGAATGTAACAGCTTCCTCATAGGGGAATCCCTTCAAAGGCAGTTTGGACAGATACCGCTCCAGGAGCTGGTTGGGAAGAAAGGGTGTCCCGTTGTGATTTCGCACCACGGTCGGGTAGGCGGAGTGATTTTCACGAGCGGTTCCGTTCAGCACATCCTGAATGCAGAGATCCGCCTCCGCCAGCACCTCCGGGGAAGTGTCCGGCTTGTGGATCAGATAGTAGCGGTCATGTACGCCATCACGCTTTGGCAAACTCATGGCAAGGTCTCCTCTCAGGTTTGCTGATGCTGCATGGATACGATTTGGCAGTCTGGACAGAATTCCACATAGAGCGTGCCCTCCGCACAGTCAAACACCGTATCCCACTGGATCTGCGCCAGATACTTCATAGGTTTCCCGCAGTGGGGACAGATGGTATATTCCGCGTCCTGTACCCAGTTGGCAAAGCCGCCGATGGTGTTCACATCCTGACAGGCCGCACCGTAAAACAGGGGCACCGGCATCTTGCCCAGCACAAAGGGATTTTCCGTGAGGGCCTTGTAGTCCTCGGGACTGACATAGCAATCCGTCTTCTCCGCTCCGTCAAAGAGTTCGGAGGGAAAGACCTCCACGCCGCCATCCAGAGTGAACCGGTTGAAGGCGGGGCCTTTGAGGAATCCCACGCAGCTGGGGCAGCAGGTGGCAGTCAGGACACCATCCAGCCCCAGGAACCGGAGCCGCTCATCCCGGCCATCCAGCACCAGCATGTCCACCATGCGTCCGCCACAGTGGGGGCATGTGTCCTCCCGTGCCCGGCCAATGCGGACGGGAGATTTCTCGCCGGTGGTTCCTTTGACCATAGGATAGCAGGTATCGAAGTTGAGTTGGATTTTCTGGCCCTCCTTGTCGAAGGTCCAGCCGCCGATCTGTGCATAGCTGGATGGGTCCACATAGAGGCCCTTGCGCCAGGGCCGGGGATTTCGCTCCAGCTCCAGCAGCGTCTCCATTGCCTTGTCATCTCCCTGCATAGCAAGGCAACTCATCAGGTTAGAAGCCGCGCTGGAATATTCCGCAGACAACAGCGCATAAATCAGACCATCCCGCACATCGGCGGGAGCGTGATAATAGATTTCACACGGCCAGAACACCTCTGCGGCCAGTGCCGCCCGCTGAATCTCCGGGGTGATGGCATCATGGTACCCCAGCAGCTGCCAGAAGTCGGTGAACTCCGGGTCCTCCATATCAGCCAGCCGCTGGATGTTCTGAATCAGGTTTCTTTGCTTTTCTGTGATTTGTTCCGGTGTCCAAGCAAGAGCAGCCTTCCGCTCCTGTTCAGATTTGCATTTCCAGCACAATCCCTCATAGCCCAAGGGTGTCCCACAGCCGGGGCAGGTGTACTTCAGGCTCATATTCTTTGACTCCTTTCCAAAGATAGAAAAACGCCCTGCGACACGCTGTCACTTGGACAGGCTGACGCAGGGCGTGAAAAGGCCGCAAGGAACTGCTGCACCCTTGGCGGATGCAGTGTTCTGATCCTGTAAGCCTTGCCAGTCACGGCGCAGGCGCTTGCCGGAGCGGAATTTAACCTGGTTGGTCATACGATCCTCACTGGTTCAGCCGGCACTGGTCGAGCTGCGGCTGTTGTGGATTTTATTATAGCATAGATCCCGGGCAAAAGGGAACCTCCCGTTTCCTTGTCAGCGGCTATTTTCCTGCAGTCTGGCAGATGCCCTCCTCACGGGTCACAAGATGTGTCTCCGGGTCCATGATCCAGATCTCCCGGCCAGCTTTTCTCGCATAGCGGATCGTGGCCGCCGTGCCGCCACGCCGCTCTCCATTGTAGACAGCCAGCAAGATGTCACTGTGCTCTACCAAGAAACGGTTGCGCTCCAACATACAGTCTTTGCGGTAGTCCCGGTTGACATAGACCACCGAGTCCGCCTGCTCCAAAATAGAGCGGTACATCTCCTGCGCTGGTGCGCTCCATTGCTCCGCCTGTTCCCTGCATGGAAGGATGCAGTGGAGTTTCAGCGCGTCATTTTTTCCCCGAAGGGCAAGAACAGCCAGAGCCGCCCAGGTGTCCACCCCTTCGGCCATGCCGGACAGGAACTGGGTGACGCCATTCCTGGCAAGCTGTTCGATTTGTTCCGTCAGGGCGCTTTTCAGACTCACACACCGGGCATCCAGTTCATCATAGCCCCAGGGGAATTTCCGTGGGCGGTGGCCAGTAAAGGCGCAGGCTCTCTCGACTTTTCTCACCGGGATTCTCCTTCAGCACAAGTAAATTATAAAACCGAGTTGAACTAAATTGTGAATAACTGTATTATACTACAAAACTCACCTAAACTACAAGCGAGAGGTGAGTTATCAAATGACAGAGAAAAAAGCGGGGAATGTACAGATCGGTGCGCGTGTCAAAGAGGCCAGAGAAGCCGCCGGTTTGACACAGGAACGTTTGGCGGAGTTAATCGATATTACCGCCCAATATTTGTCTGGCGTGGAACGCGGCGCGGTCGGGCTGTCTGTTCCGGTTTTACAGCGGCTGTGCTCTGTCCTGCTGGTCTCCAGTGATTACATTTTGACCGGCAATACAGAGACTTCGGATGTGCTGGGTGTTACCGCACGTCTGAGTAAGCTGCCGGCCGAACACATCAAGAATGTCGAAAATATCCTGGACCGCTATATGGAGGGGATTGCGATCTCACGGCAGATACAGATGCACGACGAAAAAAACGGCTGACTGTTTCAAAGACTCTCAGGCAGAAGACTGTCCATAGAGGTCGTGATTGACCTGGGCAGCGTAGTGGTTCTCCATGGTGACAGGGGCGTTGTAGAGGGTGGTCAGCAGGTACTGCTTGATGTTCCGCACCTGGGTGGTGTTGTGATTCAGGCAGTCAAACACAAAGCGGATGTGACCGTCATCCAACTTCAGCAGGCGGGACTTTACCACCGCCTGGGGAAGCTCATTCCCGGCTACCCGGAGGGCCTCCCGTTTGGAGCAGACCGCCTCCACCATCAGCTCCACCATCTCGTCCAGCTGGCCCGCATCCCATGGGTGCTCCCGCACGAAGTCGTCATAGCGGATATTCTCCCGGATCAGTTCCCGGTAAGCGTCCATTTCAGATCGCGTCACCGCATGATCTGTTCTACCCCTCCGATTCCTTCCCTTCGTTTCCTGTCCTTCCCCAAGGCTTGAGGAGGGGGCAGAGGGGAAGGGAAGCGATTCTTTGATTCGTAGGTCAGTTTTTTGTTTTTTCTTTTTCTTTCTTACTTCTATATTTAGTTGCGTTGGGATATCCGCCGACGTGAGATCCGTCACCGGTTCTTCCGTCGTCGGAAAACCCGACGACGGAAAAGCAGACGGCGGCCCCTCCTGGGGCTTTTGGGCAGAGACCGGGTATTCCCGGATGATGTACTCGTTGTTACCAAACTTCCCATCTTTATCGACGGTCTGCCGGCGCTGGATATACCCGGCCCGTTCCAACTCCGCCACAGCGGCGCGGATCGCATCCTTGCCCTCGGAGTTGATAGAGGCCAGGCCGGGGAGCGTGTAATCCCAATCCTCCGGCAGAGAGAGCATTTGGGACAGCAGGCCCTTGGCTTTCAGAGAGATGCGCTTGTCTCGCAGGTGGTAGTTGCTCATGATGGTATAGTTTCGGGTCCGCTCTACACGGAAAACCGCCATATTCCTTCCTCCTCGTCGTTTGAAAGCGTTTTTGCACAGATCCACGCCGCAGCCACGGCCTGCGGTATGGATTTGTGGAAAAAATCGGGGACGCGGGCTTTCTACCCGCGTCCCTTTGCTGTCCTATTCGCTGTAGTATACCGGCCTGCCAATGGATGTAAAGCCCTCGATGCCCGTGATCACCACATTGTTGTATCCGCTGGAACAGTGTATGATCCGTAACTCGCCACCCTTGTCCCGGCCCCCCACGATGCCCACATGGGAATCCTCCGGGTAAAACACCAGGTCGCCGGGTAGCGCCTCATCCCAGGAGATGGAGGCGCAGTAGGTGTGCTGGGCGTGAGCGCCTCCGCCGTGGCCGATAACATACGCGCCGCCAGACACATTGTAGAGCACCCAATCCACATACCCACTGCAGTCCATCCCGTAGGGCCGGTAGGTGCCGGTGGTGGAGCTTCCCGCCGCCGTGACCTGCCGGAGCGTGCCCCAGCGGTCGTCCCAGCCCAGCACCAGGGACTTCCCGCCCCAGAAGTAGTTGACCTTGCCCACCAGCCGGCAGGCTGTCTCCAGCACGGCCCGCCGCTCCGGGGACAGATCCGCAGGCAGGCTGGCCAGCAGCTCCCTGGCCTCCTGACTGGAGACAGACAGATCCCCGGTCAGATCCGTCAGCATATCCGAGCTGGCCAGGAGCTCGTCCAGGGCCTCGTTCTGCTCCTTGGTAAAGCTGTAGAACACCCGCATATCGTCGGGCGTCCTGGGGGTGATAGTGATGGTCAGCACCTCCTCCGACCAGGCCCCCGTGTCCCCATTGGCTGGATGCTCCACCGTCTCCGCGGAGGATGTGATTTTTGTCATGTCCCAAAACACCGTGCGAAGAAGCTCTACCCGCTCCGGGTCCAGCACCGCCACATCCACGCCGCCCCCCGTGCCTGCCGTCTTGGCGGCAAACACCGCCAACACATCTGACCAGGCCGGCGGCTGGCCCTGGACTTCCACCCGGTCGTATATCCCGTCTGCCCGCAATTCCTCCAGCCGGTCCGTCAGCTCGCTGTTGATCTGGGCCACGGCGGCGGAGGGCGACACCGCGTCCGAGGCGTTGCTGTCGTCCGCGAAGAAGATGCCGAAGGGGGACGCGACGAGCATCCCCACCAGGCAGATTACCAGTACGATCACGATCACCACCCAGCCGCCGGCGGCGATGGCGGCGACCAGAGACTGGGCGGCGGCTCCCACCGCCTTGGCCGCGGCGGCAGTGGCTTTGACCGCGGAGCGGGCGGTGACGGCGGCCGTCCTTGCTGTCAGGCGGGCGGCCTGGGCCGCCCGCTGGGTCGCCCTGGCGGTCGCCTGGGCCGTCCTCTGTGCCGTTGTCCCAGCCTGCCTGGCGGTCTTGACCACCCCCTTCGCCGTCTTGATGGTGTTCCGGGAGGCATTCTCCGCCGTCTTGACTGTCTGCCCGGCGGCCCGCTGGACGCCAGCTTTTCCCGGACGCCCCGCCTTGATCCCGGAGCTTCCAAAGCCCCCAGAGGGCGCGACACTTCTATCCAAAGGCCGCGGCCCAGCCCGGCCAGGCCCGGGACCGTTTCCTCGGCCCACAGAAGGCGCGGGGCGGCCTGCCTGTTTCTTCACCAGTGCCCGGCCCTGTTCCTGAACGAACTCCCGCCGCCCCTGGGGCACCGCCTGAACGGAGGGGGCCTGCCGCTGGATGTAGGCGTCCTTGGTCTTGACAGCGGTGTGTTCGGAATACAGGGCCGGCGGCGCCTCACTACGGCCTGGCGGAGACACGGCGTCCGCGCCCTCTCTGTGAGGGCTGCGGGCCGCTGTCTCCTGGGCCACACGGCGCGCCCGATCCCGGCCTGCCTCCTGGATGCGGCCGTTCCCGGTATCCTGGGAGGCGGTATGAGAGACTGTCTCCCGCGTCTTGATCTGTACCCGGCCAGGCTGGCCGGAGTGAGCGGCGGACTCGCCGCTCTGCGGTATTTGGGCACGTTCCGTCCGCCCTCTTTTGGGTGTGCCCCGCCGCTTCAGCAGGTTTTTGATGCCGCGCTCCACCTGCCGGGCACCCCCGGAGGCGGCGTCCCCGATCTGGTCGCCGCCATAGCCGTCTGTCTGGCCCTGCTGAGCGGCATCCCGGAACTGGAAGCGCAGACGCTCCGTGCCGTCCTCCAGCCCCCGGCGGATCAGCTCCTTGGGGGCGGACTTGACCTTCTCTTTCATGGCCTTGGCGCCGACGTGTTTCTCTTTGATCTTCTCGATGCTCTGTCACCTCCCCATGGGGCCGGGACGCCGGAACGCCCCGGCCCCGTTCCTTACGCCGCCGACATCTCGGACGGGCGGGTGGTCATCAGCTGATAGAGCCGGTTTCGGGGGAAGTTGTCCATGAAAGGCACGATGGCGCTTCCGCACTTGATGAGCCCGCGTCCGGCATCCACATTGGTGATGTAGGAGAGCTGGTTGTCCGAGATGTTGAGGAGTTTGGACAACTCCGCCCGGTCGGTGGCGGCCTGGTTAAGCATGACCAGGAACTCGCTGTTGGCCAGCATAGTGCGGGCCGTGTGGGACTGGAGCAGGTCATCCACATTCTGGGTCAGCCCCGTGCAGCAGGCGCCGTACTTCCGCACCCGTTTCCAGAGGGTGAACAGGAAGTTGGCGCTGTACTCATGCTGGAACAGCAGATAGATCTCATCGATATAGACCCATGTGTTTTTGCCCAGCTTCCGATTGCGGATGATGCGGTTGAATACACTGTCCAGCACCACCAGCATCCCCACCGGCTGGAGCTGCTTGCCCAGATCCCGGATGTCATAGCAGAGGATTCGTGCGTCCGTGTCCACATTGGTGGGCTTGGCGAAGGTGTTGAGGCTGCCCTCAGTGAACAGCTCGATGGCCAGAGCCACGTCACGGGCTTCGGCCTCCGGCTGGCGGAGCAATTCGGCGTGGAAGTCCTGGAGGGTGGGGACGCCGCCCCGGTATCCGCCCCGGATGTAGTCGTGGTAGCACTGGGCGGTACAGCGGTCAATGATGGATTTCTCTTTGGCTGTCAGCTTGCCGGAGCCCACCAGCTGTTCACACAGGGAGAGAAGGAACTCCGACTTGAGCACTACGGGATTCTCCCCGTCGCCATAGCCCTGTTCCATGTCCATGGCGTTGATGTGGTTGGGGGAAGCGGCGGAGATGGTGATGACCTCACCGCCCAGCCCCTCGATGAGCGGACGGTACTCCGCCTCGGGGTCGATGACGATGATGTCATCCGGCAGGCGCGCCCCATCCTCCCGGCCATTGTCCGCCGCCAGCGCCAGGCCCACCATCTCCCGCTTGGCGGTGAAGGATTTGCCGGAGCCGGAGACGCCCAGCACAAAGCCGTTGCCGTTGAGGAGCTCCTTGCGGTTGGCGATGATGAGGTTCTTGCTGATGACGTTCTGACCGTAGTACACGCCGCCCCGATCCCGCACCTCCTGGGTCTTGAAGGGCATAAGGACGGCCAGGGCCTCGGTGGTCAGGGTGCGCAAAGCGTCGATCCGCCGCAGGCCCAGGGGCAGGGCGGTGGCCAGGCCGTCCGCCTGCTGCCAGCTCAGGGTGGAGAGCTGGCACAGGTGCTTGCGGGCGGCAGACTGGAGGGCGTTGGTGTCGCTGTCCAGTTCCTCCTTGGTGTCCGCCAGATGCACCAGGGTCACCACGGCGAACATCATCCGCTGGTCGCGGGTGGTGAGGTCGTCCAGCATCTCCCGCGTCTCTTTCCTCTGCTGCTCCAGGTCGTAGGGCACCACGGCGGAGAAGTTATTGTTGCTGTTCTGCCGCCTCTGCCAGTTGGTGACGTTGGTCTCCACTCCCAGCAGACGAGACTGCATCTCCCGCACCGCCTCGTCTGTGGGGACGGGGATCACGTCGATGGACAGCATCATGGTGCGGTCCAGGGACGTCAGTTCGCTGATCATGGAGTCCTTAATATAAGAGGCGTACTCCTTGAGAAACAGCACCCGCCCGAACTTGCCGCCCATGATGAAATGGTCCTTCTTGAACTCCAGGCTGTCCGGGCAGATGGCATCCTTGAAGGAGTGCCCCTTCCGCATACAGTCCCGCAGATCCAGTCGATACTCGGACTCCTCCCCGGTGCGGTAGAAGTCGTGGAGCACCCGCAGGCGGTCCATCGCGCTCAGCTCCTCACAGTGGGAGTCCAGATGATTCAGGCGTGACACCACATCCGCGGTCATCCGGTCGAAGAAGGCGCGGGCCTCCTCGATGTTCTTCCGGTGGACGGACAGGGTGATATACCGCTCCTGCACCACGCTGTTGGAGGAGTCGGTGACCTTGTCCATGAGCATGGCGTTGTACTCCGCCCGGTAGCCGTCCAGGTAGTCGTCCCGGCGGGGCAGCAGGATCTCCTGCCGGAAGTTCTCCCGGTCGAGCCGCTTGTTGTTGATGGTGATCTTGGTGGTGGAGCCGGTATCCAGGGCGTTGAGCAGCTCGGAATATCCCAGGAACATGGCGGCCTTGTCCTCTTTTGAGGCGATGGCATAGTTGATATCGGAGAAACGGATGGTTTTAGAATACTTCGTGCCGAATTGAAAGATCCCATCCGGCCAGAGGCGGTGGATGGGGATGGTATCCTGTACGGATCTTGGAACTGCAAAACATTCTTTATCCTGTTTGAGCGTGTTCTGCAGGGTTCTAATCAATCTTGAGATCCTCCTTCATCGCAGTGTGTTCCAGCAATTTGGCGTAGAGGTTTTCCGATCTGAACACAAGATGCCGGGGATATAAAAACTCCGAGCGGATCACCACGATCAGGAACCGCTCGAAGGTCAGACCGTTATAGGTAAAAAAGCCGCATACAGCGAAAGGGAATGCGGCCAGTACACACAGCCAGCCGATGCTCCCGGCCCCTGCCACGGTGCGGAGAGCGAAATAAACGCCCACCGCCACAGCGACGGCCAGCAGGGCGAAGATGAGCTGCCGCAGGGAGAGCCCGAAAAACAGGCTCTCCTGATAGTCGCGGACTTCTTTGTTGATCCTTACTTCCAAAAAATCACCTCCTTGGTCTGGTACTCAGTTTTTTGAAAAATCGACGAACAGACTGTTGCAGCCACCGCCCATCTATGGTACTATCCAGCAAACTGGACAAGGAGGTCACGGCAATGCTGTTCCTGTTTCTGGGGGTGGGGCTCGCTCTCCTGCCCATCCTGCTCCGCCTGGCGATCCGGCTCCGCCTGGGTGTACCGCTGTTGTACGCCACAGGGATGCTCACAGTGTTCCACAGCTGGTATCAGGCCCACACCGCGCTGGCGGACGGCATCTTTTTTGCTTTGGTGGGCCTGGCCGCCCTGTCCTGGGTAGTGACTGCGGCCCGCAAGGCCCTGGACTGGTTCTCCGGCTTTTGGGCAGATCGGACCGCTGCGGCGCGATTTGCCCGCAGGGTGCGGCAGGCCAGGGCTGGCGGGCAGTCCGCCGTCAGTACCGAGGGGCTGTGGCACTAAAGGTCAGCCCAGGCCCATCATCTCCCGGATGAGTCGGTCGCTCATCTTAATGGCTCCCACCAGTACCAGCATATTGAAGATCAGCTCCCCGATATAGTTCCACACAATGGTGGCAGGCGCCAGGGTGCTGTCCGTGATGGCGGGCGGGGCCGAGGCGAAGGCCGAGAAGATCACACAAGCCAATACAATGACACAGCCCTCCAGGCAGATGGCGGCGTAGCTTTTGAGAAAGGCCACGCCGATGCTGCTGGAGGGCTGTCCCGCGAAACTGGCCAGGGGGATGGGCGCGATGGCCGTCGCCATATAGAGCTTAAAAAAACGGCTGTAGACGGTGAGGATCATCACCAGGGAGAGCACCCAAATGAACAGGGAGCCCAGCAGGGTAATGGCCCACAGGGGGATGCTGTCCAAAAAGCCCACGCTCTCGATGGTGGTCACCATCTCACTGGGCAGGGTGGTGGCTGACATGGCCGTCAGGCCGGAGGAGGACATGATGGTGGATACCATGCCCTGGGCGACGCTGAACAGCGCCGTCATCAGTTCCATCCCATGCCCTACCGCCGCCTGGGCCAGCACGAACCGCACAAAGCACCGGAAGGCCATCTCCGGCTTCTTTAGCTCCGCAAAGCTGCCGCAAGTCTTGACCACTCCGGCGGCGAAAAAGAGCACCAGCAGGCCGTAGCCCACGGCCTGGAGGGCCCCGTTGATGTTCTGAATTACCGTCCAAACGCCGCCGCCCTTGAAATTCTCAGGGCTGGTGCTGATGAGAGTCCAGATCTCCGCCAGCTTGTCGTTCCAGGTGGTCAGGGCGGAGTTGAGGTTGTCCACGATCCAATTCCCGCTTCCTATTTTCATCACCACACTTTACTCTAAATTTATATTGATATTTACTCTTGATTTTGCTATACTATCCTTGAAGGAGGCGAACAATATGCCAACTATTCGTCCAATCTCTGATCTGCGCAACAATGCCAACGAGATCTCTGATTTTTGCCGCCAGACGCATGAGCCGGTCTATATCACTCGCAATGGCAGTGGAGATATGGTAGTGCTCAGTATGGGAGAATATGAGCGTCAGCGGGCGCTGATCGATCTCTATGGCAAGCTGGCGGTGGCGGAGCAGGAGATCACCTCTGGTGCGGAGGGCGAGGACTTCCTGACCGCCGCACGTCAGTTGCGGGAGCGTGTCCATGGAAAACTATGACGTGATCCTTTATCCTACCGCCAAGCAGGATCTGCTGGACATCATCGATTATCTGAATACCCTGTCCCCAGATGCCGCTCTACGGTACTATGACCTGCTGACAGAGGAGATCGCCAGCCTGTCGAAAATGCCGAAGCGGTGCCCCCGCCCCAAAGATCTGGCCCTGGCCGCCAAGGGATACCGCTATCTCATCGTCAAGGACTACCTGGTCTTTTATGTAGTCTCTGGCCAGCCAGTGCAGATCCGACGTATCCTCTATGGGCGTCGAGATTATCAAGCATTACTATGAAGTGAGCGAGGTAGCGCAGCTGCGCCACCTCGCTCTTTTATCAGCCGGTAATGAGGGTGAGGATCTCTTTGGTAAAGGTGATCACAATGCCACCCGCCAGCGTCAGGAATCCGTTGGAACGCTGGGACGGATCGTGAGACTGAAACGAGAGCCCCACCTGGACGATGCCCCAGCCCAGCAGGATCAGGCCGATGGCCCGGATCAGGGAAAAGATAAACTCCGAGAGATTATCGACCACCGCCAGAGGGTCATCCGCCGCCAGGGCAGGCATGACCGTGAGGGACAGGACGGCCACCAGGCAGACGAACACGGCGTATGCCTTGCGGGCGCGCCGCTCAGAGGGGCGGTCGTGAAAATCGTTTTTCATGCAGCATTCTCCTTTTCTTCATGAAATGTGTCAGCGGAAAATGCCTGGAAAAAAGGGGTTCCTTGAAACGCTGCTGTCTGTTTTCCTTTATGGATATAGGGTGGCCCGCCGCCGTCCACGGTATGGCGGATGGCGGGATGCTCGGTCAGCTCGTACTTCAGATCCATCACGGGTTTGGCGCCGCGGATAAAGAGGATGGCATATCGGTTGTCCAGGCCCCGTACCTCGTCCGGGGTGAGCAGCTCTCGGCCGCTCATCTGGAAGTTGGTGGACCAGGAGCCCGACCTGCCTTTGGTCTGGCCATGGGTCTTGGTGTCGATGGTGGCCTTGCCCAGCGCCTCGGAGATGTACTTGTGGGTGCTGGACTCATTGCCGCCCAGGTAGAGGATGGTGTCTGAGTTGCCGGGGATGGTCTCCCAGGAGTCCTTGTAGAGCTCTTTGATCTGGGCCATGTTCTGGATGATGGTGCTGGCGGAGATGTTCCTGGAGCGCATGGTGGCCAGCTCCCGAGTGAAGCCAGGCAGAGGCATGGCCGCGAATTCGTCCAGCACAAAGTGGACGTGCCGGGGCAGGGCCCCATGGTGGATCTGGTCAGCACTGTAATAGAGGGCCTGGAACGCTTGGGCGTAGAGCAGGGACACCAAGAAGTTAAACGTGCTGTCGTTGTCCGGGATCACGGCATAGAGGGCCACCTTTTTTTCTCCCAGGGTGTAGAGATCCATGTCGTCGTGGTCGGTGACAGCCTGGATTTGAGGCAGATTGAAGGGCGCCAGACGGACGGCGGTGGACACCAAAATACTCTTGGAGGTCTTGCCCGCAGCCATCTTAAAGACCTTGTACTGGTGGACAGCCACGCTGTTGGGGTCGTCCCGCTCCATGGCCTGGAACAGCAGATCCAGAGGGGAGACGTACTCCTCGTCCTCCTCCTTCACCTCCGCATACTCCAGCACCCGCATGACCATGGAAAAGTTCTGCTCATACTCTGGGGCCTCATGAAACAGCATAAGGATGATGGCCTGGAGGAGCGCCGTCTCGGCCTTGGTCCAGAATGGATCGGACTCATGGCTGTTCTTGGGGGTGGTGGCCTGGATGAGGTTATTGACCAGCCGCAGGGCGTCCTTTTCATCCCGTAGGTAGCGGAAGGGGTTGTACCCGTCCGACTGCTCCAGGTTCACCAGGTTGAGCACCCGGATGTCATAGCCCTGGCTTTTCAACCAGCCGCCGGTAGCGGTGAGCACCTCCATCTTCGGATCGGTGATCACATAGTTAGTGTTGGCCTCCAGGATATTGGGTTTCACATAGCTTCGGGTCTTGGCCGCGCCGCTGCCGCCGATGACCAGCACATTCAGGGAGCGTCGGTGCTTGTGGGTGTCCAGCCCCAGGCGCACATGCCGGGTGAGGATCTTGTTCTGCTTCTGGGCGAACATGGCATTGACCTGCTTGGGGGAGGCCCAGGCGGCGGAGCCATGCTCCTCGCCGTCCCGTGCCCGGCCCTGCCCCGACTGGTAGAGGCAGACGCCCATGATATAGATCCCGGTGCAGGCCAAAATGGACGCCAGGCTGTGCTCCGCCCAGTGGATCTGGAAGGGGTGCTCCAGGGCCTCGGTCAGCCTGGAGAGGATCTCCGGCAGACCGCCGGCCAGGCTCTGGCCGCCGCCCAGGGACTGGGCGAGGAGCAGAGCCGCCCAGACAACGGGGATATAGAGGAACAGCCAGACGAGCAGGTTGCCGGCCTTGGATGGCTGTTTCAGTGACGATCACCTCCGGTAAAACGCAAAAAAGTCGGGGGCGCCGGGATCGGTCCGGCGCCCCCCAATGGGAAGGAACTCCTGTCAAACACCTCCTGTCTCATCTTGCCCTCTGCCTGGTCTTGGCCCTCTGCCTGGCCGGGACGGACTGCTGTTTGATTTGGGCACGATATGCCTTGAGGCGGCCCTCCACTGAGGGACGCTCAGGCGTCATCCTGGTAGTCCCGCTCTCTCTGGATATAGAGGAGCTGATTTTTGTAACGTGCGAGTCTCGTCCCGACCGAAAATCTTTTTTTGGCGGTCCCGCCTGACTCTGGCCCGCAGGGGGCATCTGGCGGGCCTGCGGCTTCTCTCCCTGTTGCTGTTCCTTGCCGGGCTCCTGCCGCTCCTGGGGGGCTCCTGCGCGCTCTTTGGCCGGCTTCTCCCGCTCCCGCTGGGGGGCCTGCTCCTCACGCCTTGTCGGCTCCTGGTACAGCATCCGCCCGAAGATCTGATTGGCCCGATCCAACTCTGTCACAGGCAGGATCACGTCGATCAGCCGTCCACGCCCATCCCGGTCGCGGATAGAGGAATACAGCAGTTTCTGACGCTTGGCCAGCTTGTGGAATTGCCGGTACTGCTCCGGGGTCATGGGGAACTGGCGCAGATCCCGCGTCTCCCGCAGCATCCGCCCCAGATTGACCTTGCCGTAGATTTTTTTATGATCTTTGGCCAGCGCCAAGGTCAGGGCCAGCACATTTTTCAAGGCCGAGCCGGACAGTCGGACGGCCACCTCACCGCTGGCAAGCATCATGCGTACCAGTTGATCGGCGGCCTCACCGCCTCCGATGTTCATCTCGTTCCACCTCCTTCTTCAGTTCGTCTGCACTTTGAATCGTTTTTTCCATCTGTGGTAGCCGATCCATGATCTCCCGGCACAGGGCCAGGTTTTTCCGCTCCTGGCGGATCTGGCGGTTGAGCTCCGCCAGCTGCTGGTAGACCGCCGCTTTTTCCGACATGAGCTGTCCTTTTGGGATTCCGGATCGCTCTATTACAGCGGCCGCCTCCAGGTATTGGGCAAACTCCGCCTCCATCCCGGACAGGCCGTCCTCATAGAGAGCTTTGGCCGGGGCCAGGGCCTCTGCGTCCGCCAGGGCTTTGTACAGCCGCACCCGCTTCTTTTTCCGCACGTTGAGGATGGTGCGCTGCTTGGTCAGGCTGGCCAGCGTCTCCTCTGTGCGGGCGAAGAAGGCCGCCATATCGTCGGGGCCGGTGATGCCGTTTTCTCGCAGGAAGGCAAACTGCGCCCGATATCGCTCGGCTTTCATCACCGCCTGCCGGAGCTGAGGCGCCATGCGGGGCAGCTCCTGCCGCCGCCCAACCTTCCCCAGCAGGTAGAGGTAGTGGACATAGAGGGCCAGAAAGCCCTTGTACTTGGGATGGGGCGTGTAGGGCCGATAGGCCGGCCGGGGCAGGATGGCAGGCCGCCGCCCGGCTTCAATGGCGGACAGGTTCCCCTGGATGGCGGCCCGGATGCCCTCCTCGGTGAACAATGGATCTTTCCTGCTGGGTACCATAAAGCGTTCTTGTCCCCGCAGGCGGAAGCCCAGCCGGTTCCCATGGCGGATCTCATAGCCCTTGTGCTCCATGAGCAGGAAGAAGTGCCCCAGGTCGTTGGCGTCCTGGATGGCCTCCCGCAGATCCGCCTCCAGCAGACTGCGGAAGGTGGGACGGCCCTTGGACTGGCGGAGCCACTCGATGTAGCTCACCGCCTGGGAAGGTTCCCCCCGCACGATAACAGAGAGCCCATGTTCCCGGCACAGCCGGTCCGAGACGGCCCGGATCTGCTGATAGTAGCTCCGGGCGTTGCTGTGATACTTCTCGCCGGTGTCCGCGTTGACGGAGTTAAAGAGGATATGGGCATGGATGTGAGCTTTGTCCACATGGACGCCGATGACCGCCTGATAGCCGGGAAGGTGCTCCTGCGCGAACTCCTTTGCGATCTCCAGGGCCAGCTCCGGTGTGATCTCACCGGGCCGGAAGGACTGGATCATGTGGTAATACTGGACGCCGCCCTCCTTGCCATAGTCCCGCTTGGTCTCCAGCATCTGTCGCGCCTCCCGGCCAGGGTCACAGTTCAGTCGGGCGGTGAGGATCTGTTCCTGGGTCTTGTCCCCGTTGAGGACATAGCGGATGCCCACGTCCAGGCGGCCTTTCCGGGACAGGATCTTGGTGATGGCCATCTACTTTTTCGCCACCTGGTACATCAGCTCATAAACTTGATCCAGTAGATACAGCCCGCGCCTGGCATCCTCCGGCCTGGCGATCCCGGCGTTGACGCTGCGGGCGATCTGGTTGATGTTGTTGCCGATGTGGTGGATTTCCGTGCGCAGGGCACGGATCTCCTGGGCAGGGCGGGCCTTGACCGGTGTGCCCTCGATCAGGCGCACCAGGAAGGCCCGCTTGGTCAGGCCGCATTCCTGGGCCTGCCGGCACAGGAGCTGGTACTGCCGCTGCGTGAGTTCTATGTGAAGATGGTGCTTTCCTCCGCTATCTGACTGCCTCATGCCGCCTCCTTTTCCCCTTGAGCGGGGCATTGGAATGTTCCTCCCGGATCTCCCGTTCAAATACTTTCTCTAAATCGAATAGGTTGCCGTAAGGGACTCCCTTGCGGCTATATGGCTTCATCGGAATAGGGATCTGGGCCTGTAGCTCCTTCAGAAGCGACCAATAATGGGGGAGATACTGATAGATCGCTTTCAGCTCTTTTCGGTTCTTATTCTTGCAGCACCAGCAGGAGACACGATCCAGGATATCATACAGCCTGACGCCGTTTTCCTCCCAAAAGAATCCCCGCTGATAGCAGTATTCCAAGCAGTCCGCCTCCGCCATCCCCGCTTCGGCCAGAGGCGAGCATTTGGGGGCTCTCAGCTTTGCCAGCCGCTCTGGCTCATCCGCGGCGATCCCGATGTAGTGCTTTTCCGCATCCAGACCAAGGCCATCCAAGGCTCTGGTTTTCAGCTTGGTCCCCCAGCGACAGGGTCCGCCGCACCAGCCGTAGCCCAGGTGGTGCCCATTCTTCTTTGAGAACACTGGCCGTTCCAACATCTGATATAAAAACGGGGCATCCGGTTTCACCTCAGTGAACCGGATACCCCGCCGCTCCAGGATCGGTCTGACTTGATCCCGAATATCGTAGATTGCTTGAAATTCCATCCCTGAATTATAAAAGATCACTTCATCCAATGGCATCTCTTTCTCCAGTAATAACAGCAGCATGGCAAGGGAGTCCTTGCCAAAGCTGACACTGGCGATGTGCCGCAACGTCACGCTCCTTTCCTCGGCCTATGGCCGCGGTGTGTCCGCCCGCAGGCGGCATAGGGGTCAGGGGGATGCCCCCTGTAAGCGTGCGGATGTACATCCGCGCTATGCTTGCACCGCCGCCGCCAGAGGGCGGCGGCTCCGGCCCCGCCGGGGCCGTCTTTCGGTGGTAGGTTGATTAGATGTTCTTTGGCGAATACGGTCTCTGGCAAGAGAAAAGAACGGGGTATCTGCCCCGCCCTTTTTGGCATTCCCGCGGTTTTACTGGGTGCAACGCTTTGCACCCATAGAAAAATGGCAGGGTGCAAATACATTGCACCCTGCCATGCGGTCACCGCTCCCTTGCATAGGTGCATCTCCTCGCGCTCCTTGCCTTTTGGCGTACCGGCCTTGCGGCGGCGGCCTCCATAGAGAGCTCGCCCAGTTCCACCTCCAGGGGCCTGGAGGCAGTCTCCAGGAGCTTTTTCAGGCTGTGCTGGGCGCCGATATCGGCCACATCGATTTCATTGACGCACCGGCCCAGCCAGGGGAGCTCCGCCGCCATCCGCTCCATCAGGATAACGATGTCCAGAGTCGTCAGCCTGCCAGCGGAAACATAGGCCGAGGACTGCCGGTGCTCAAAGCCGTGCTCCTTCATGAAACGCCGGATATCATAGTAGGCTTGGTTATAATACTGAGGATTTAGGGGCGGCTCCTGGTGGGGGTAGTACCGCTTCAATGCGTCCGTACACAAGTCGAAGGTGATTTGTTTCCGGCTTCCATTGTTGGCCATATCAGTCCATCCGCCTCCCCGGCACCTTCCATGCCTGGGACAGCACATCTTCCTGGGCTCCATTGTCATCGTGCCAGACACAGGCGGCGGCAAAGGCCGGGAACCAGTCCGTCCGCAGAAGCGCCGTAGTAACTGCCCACAGGTCGGAAAAATCCTGTCCTCCGCCTTTGCCCACCGCAGAGAGGACATTCCCCTCTCTGATACAGCGCAGGCCCCTGGCCTCGAAGTTCTTTTTGACTGTTTCCTGGACTGCTTCCATCGTCCAGCCCTGCCGCTCTACCTTCTGCTGGTCAAAAGTCATCTCGATCCGCATTCGTCTCACCTCCATTTTGCGTGATCGTCCACAGGATACCGTATCTCCGCTGGTTTATCAACGGCTTTTCCCAGACAATACCCACGATTCACGCACATTGCTCCAGCTCCCGGCTGATCCGCTCCCTGGCCAGCTTGGCATATTCCTCCGTGACCTCGATGCCAGTGGCGGAATAGCCCTCCAGCACGGCGGCCAGCACGGTGGTACCGCTGCCGGCGAAGGGGTCCAGGATATGGCCTCCCGGCTCGGTGATCTTCACCACGTCCCGCATGAGCTGGAGGGGCTTTTCAGTCAGGTGGATGCGGTTCTGGGGATTGCCATACTTAAACACACCAGGGAGGCAGGGCACCGGGCGGCTGATGGGCATATCGCCGTTAGAGCCCCAGACGATGTACTCCGCCTGCTGGCGGAAGCGGCCCTTCTGGGGCCGGCTGTTTCCCTTGTCCCACACAGCGGTGCCCCGCCAGATCCACCCCGCCCACTGGAGCGCGTCGGTGGCGGCGGGGAGCTGACGCCAGTCGATGAACATACACACGGGGGCGCCGGGCTTGCAGAGCTTTCTGGCGTCACTGAGCCACTCCGCCGCCCAGCGGGTCCAGGACCGCTGATCCTTGGCGTCCCCGTCAAAGGGCGGGGGTGCGTGGTCGCCCATGCTGGAATACTTCTTTGCCGTGGACTTGTTCTTCTCCGCCTGGGTGCGCCCCCCGGAAGCGTAGGGCGGATCGGTGATGACAGCGTCAAAGGTCCCGGGCGAGAACTCCCGGAGCAATTTCAGCGCATCGCCGCAAAGGATCTCCCATTTGGGATCAACGCTCATGTACAGACTTTCCTTTCTTCTGATGAGATTTTTGGGGAGACGTTTTACCGGACAGCTCGGTATTCACATATTCGCTGATGATGCGGAGCGCCTCCTCATAGCTGCCGGAGCTGGTGACACGACGGAACATCTCGTCCGCCTGCTCCTGCTGGCCGGCGCCTTTCAGCAGGCGGGAGGCCCGGCCAAGGATGCCGAAGATGTTCCCGTCATGGCCCACCAGCTCCATTTTAGGGCGCGCTGGCTCCTGCTCCCGGATAAAACCACCCAGCCGGTTGGGGACGTAGTCGGACAACCAGGTCCCACCAAACTGGCTATGCGTCTGGAGCCGCCATACGGCCAGCCTGCCCATATCCAGCTTGACGCCGTCAAAGGGAAACAGGAGATCCGTCAGCCCGTCATGCTGGAATACGGACACGGCTTCAAATCTACTGCCATCCAGCAGGATGCCCGCTTGGGTCAAAATGCCGTTGATCCCATCCATCCACTCCTGCGGGTCGCCGCCGCAGCCCTGGAGGATCAGGCCCTCCTGTCCATCCATACGCCGCAGTTCTTCCGTCGTGATCTCTTGGAGCTCTGCCATGACTCCCTCCTATCTGTTCCGTCCCCGCTTGGGACGGGACTGCGTTTTTTCCGGTGCTTTTTGATCCGTCATTACAGGGATACCCAATTTCTCCGCGTGCTGGATCTCCGCCCACATACCCTCTGTCCAATTGGGGCCGTACACATTGACCTGTTGACAAACCTCCACCAGTCGGAGCCCCATGTCCCGCGCCGCCTGATCCTGCGCGGGGTCGCCGGGATCTGCAAAGGGAGGGAACATGAGATGAGGGCATACCGGGACGTCCCCGGCTCGGAAGACCTCCTGGGCCTTCTGACGGGCAAATTCGATGTTTCTTGCCACCTCGCCCCGGAGCGGGGCGCAAATGTAGACCAGCTTGGGGCCGTTGTGTATACGCTCCGGCGCCCGTTCCCGGAAGGCGTGGAGATAATCGTCCGCCGCCCGCCGGAGCACCTGCAGATCAGCCTGTGTCGGATGATAAGCGTACCAATCGATCCTGTCCCCATCCACCCAGATGTGGGGAGCGACTCCGCTTTTCAGGTAGGGGTTGTTGGGGATCGCTTTCTTGCCCCACACATCCTTTAGCCGAAGTGTCAGTTTATCCACCACCCCCAGGTCATTGTCCAGCAGGGTGAGGCGGAGGGCCTCATAGTGATCCGCATGGCCCATGGTCACAAATTCGGCCCTTACCTGCCGGCCCGTGTCAAGACCGCCCAAACAGGCGCGGCCCACAAAAACCGGATCTTGGATGACCTTCCCGTCCTCGAACAGCTTTCGCAGTTCCTGCTCAAAGAAGTTGCTCACCGCTCCACCTGCCTCTCCTTGATTTTTGCTTTTGTAGGCTCCGGCTGCCCCGCCAGCGGCGCCAACTCATCCCTGGAGCCATCCCGGATGACGGAGCGGCCCTGGCCACTGATGGCCAAAGTATCCAGCGTGTCATTTTGGATCTCCTCGCCGCTGATCACCAGTGCGGTATCCGTCAACCGCACATCGCCGGACACCCTGCCATAGACGGCACTCTGGCCGGAGATCATGGGGACGCCTCCGGTATCCTGGTTATACACGATCACCGCAAAGCCGGAGGCTCTGGCGTGGTCTGTGAGGATCGCGCCCCGGATGTAGGCGTCATCCTCCGCACGGGCATGGCCGGCCAGAAGGGCTCCCCACGACACATAGGCATGATTGCAGGCAATGGCGTTTCCCCGCAGGTAGGAACCCTTGTCCACATAGGCATCATTGCAGGCGATGGCGTCATCGAAGATCCAGGCGTCATCGCTCGGTTCAAAGGACAGGTTACTCTCGCTCTCCACGAAGCCGCCCAGATCCCCGGCCTTGACCTCTCCGCCCACATCCCGCAGGGCACGGATGCGGTGCAGGAAAGGGTATTTTTCATGGGTGACGCCGGTAATCTCATATTTGTGATTTGTCGTGATCCATCATCTCCTCTCTTTACGCGGCCTGCCGGTGCAGGTCCTCTCGCAGATCCTCCCGGCGGAATGCCGCGTCAATGTCAGAAAACCGCTGGGTACGGTTGAATTTCTCGGACGCCTTTCCCGGCAGGGCCTGGAGCTCCAGCATCCTGGTCCACAGCTCCGGGTGGTGGTCATAGAGGTGACGCAGCTCCCGCCGTTTGGCGTTAGGGCAGAACCAGCATCCGCCCCGGTCGGTGAAGGCATAGACAGGGGAAAGGAGCCCTGCCTTTTGGCAGAGCTCCTTGGCGTCTTGTTCCGTGTAGTTGTACTTCTCCAAAAGGGATACCTGGTTCTGCCCAAGCCGCAGAAGTCGTTCCTGCTCGTCTTTGGCGATACCGATGTACTGGATCGTATCAGGCGGCAGAGTCTTTTGATACCGCTGGATGGGCCGCAGCTTGCAGTCCCTCTGGACAGAGCACCGCCCGCAGATGGGGAATGAACGAAGCAGGCCCTTCTTGGGGCCGCGGGTGACCGGCCCGGTGAACAGATCCACATAGGTCTTTTTGCCGCGGATCACCGTCACTTTGATCCCCATACGCTCCAGAGCAGGGATGCCCTTGGAATAAATAAAGTCCCGGTGCTCCGGAACTTCTCCAGAGATCGTTTTGTCAAACATCACTTCACAGTAGACGGCCTCGTCCAGCGGCTCCCTGTGCTCCAGGGCCAGCAGGATCGCGCCCAGGCTGTCCTTTCCAAAGCTGCAGGAAGCGATATACTTCAACGTTTGGGTACACCCACTTCCTGTAAATGACAGGCTTCTACCAATTTTCCAGTGCGATCCGTCTGCTCCCAGGGCGCTTCCTGATGGGTGAAGTGTCCGTAGTTGCAGAACTGGACAAAGCCAGGGCGATCCAGGCCCAAGGTACGGATCATCCCGTCCGGGGTCAGGTCGAATACAGCACGGACAGCCTGCGCCAGTGCAGCATCAGGATGTTCTCCGGTGCCGTGGGTATCGATGCCCACGGCCACAGGCTCCGCCTGCCCAATGGCATAGGCCAGGGAGACCGTGCATCGCTCCGCCAGCCCAGCCGCTACGATGTTCTTGGCGATGTACCGGGCCATATAGGCACCGCTGCGATCCACCTTCGTCCCATCCTTCCCGGACAGCGCCCCACCCCCGTGGGGGACAAGTCCGCCGTAGGTGTCCACCATGAGCTTGCGGCCCGTCAGGCCGGTGTCCGCCTCAAAACCGCCCAGGACGAAGTGCCCGGAGGGGTTGATAAGGATCTCTGTATCCTCATCAATGGGGAGCTCCCGAAGCGCGGGGATGACCACTGACTTCACGACCTCCCGCCGGAGTTCTCCCACATCTTTGTCCGCATCGTGCTGGCAGGAGACCACCACGCTGCTGATCCGGTGGGGCAGGCCGAACACATACTCCACAGACACCTGGGCTTTTCCGTCCGGGCCCAGGCCCCGGATCGCACCTGTCTTTCTGGCATTGGACAGCAGGCGGGTCAGCCGGTGGGCCAGGACGACCGGCAGAGGGAGCAACTCCTCCGTCTCCGAACAGGCGTAGCCGTACATGATCCCCTGGTCGCCGGCTCCCCGCTGGGCACAGAGAAGTCCGCCACCATCTACCGCACCGGCGATGTCTGGGCTTTGATCGTGGGTGATGACCTCGATCTCATAGTCAAGATCGTATCCGGTCTCATAGATCGTGCGGGCGGCGATGGCAGGGATGTCCGGGAGCTCCTTGGCGGTGATCTCTCCCGCCACGATGACCTTTCCCGCTGTGGCCATGACCTCGCAGGCCACACGGGCGGAAGAGTCCTGTTCCAGACAGGCGTCCAGCACCGTGTCCGCGATGGTGTCGCACAGCTTGTCCGGATGCCCCTCAGTGACCGACTCCGCGGTCTGAATGTATCTATCTCTCATACTTTTTCCCTTTCTTTGGGTGAGTTTTCTCTGGCTGGCTATGGGCTGGGACCGTGAGGACGATGTGGTTGTCAAACAGTTCTTTGTAACGGTAGATCTGATCCTCTGTCAGCGAGGTGAAGGTCTCACACCCCAAACCAGCCAAGAAAAATGTCCCGCAGACAATGTCATACGGGACGCCGTGTTCGTCCAGAAGGGGGCGGTTATAAGGCAGGCCAAGCAACTTGCCCTCCTCGTTTGCGATGACCGCCACTTGTTCCTCGTAAGGATAGATCGCTTCGATATGTCCGCCCACGATCTCCTGCATGGCCTGCAGGCCCTCGATCTCCCGCACATAGCAGGGCTTCAGGGGTTCCACGACTAACACTTTCACTCCCGTTCCTCCTTTCCGCTTCGCCTCTTTGTTCTGCCCCTGTATAAATAATTGAGATCCGGTGTGGGGCGATCCTCCCGCATCCGGTCTGTCTGGTAACAGAAAATATAAAACTTCTGCTTATCCGGGAACAACCGGAGGTGGTATCTGTATTTGCTGCTGTCCAGACGAAACGCATAAAAGGTATGCCGGTCGGACATTCGAGCCTCTGGATGTGCCTGACAAAACGATTCCATTTCAGGAACGCTGTTTAAGATTTTACGGCTTCGCAGTTCATCGATCAGCCCATGCAGTTCCCTGTGAAAGGATGGGCCATCCAGTTTCCTGCTATTTTGCAGCCAGGTCACCATGACATCGTCTCCGACATTTTCCCCCAGGAACACACCTCTCAAGCAGCCCACCTGCGCGTCCTCTTGCAGTTTTGTGGTGAACAGCGGGTCGATGTTGCCGTCTGATGGATCATAAAATGTAAATTTTCCATACTGATCTTGTTCATCGCTCATGGGCGTCCTTACCTTTCTTTTTTAAAGAAGCATGGTGATGGCAGAGCCCCTGCCGAGCAGGTCCTTTCTCCTGTTCCCAGTCCATATTCTGCACCATTTTCAAAGTCTCCCGAAAAGCCATATACCGCCGGATCTGCTCCGGGTCGTCCGTCAGCGTCCGGATCGTCTCCCAGCAAGGGCTCCCATGCAGGCTGATATCCTGCTGTACGACCAGGGCGGGACGAGCCCCGTCCTGGAGCGAGACGCGAAGCCCCCTGAATTCTTCCGCATGGTCGTACAAGCCATAGGCGAGGCCGATGACCTTCAGCGCCTCCACCGCGTCCACCGTCATGTGTGATCCTGTGGAGCTCATGTGCAGTTCCCCGGTCAGTGAGATCTCTTTACCAGCCATCTCGTCCCTCCCAGCACAGCGCCTTACCGCTCATGTCCAGTCCTCCGCTTGGGCGGCCTGCCTGTGCCGGTGAACTGACGGTTGATCCGCCCCGTCTCCTGCTCCACTTCTTTGACACAGTGCTCCCAGGCTTTCTTCAGTTCCTGTACCGGCAGGCCGTTCTGGCGGTAGCCGTCCTGGATACCCTGATAGTAAAACTCGGAGGGCATGGCCGGCGACCGCCACTGATCGTTGTCCGTCATCACATAGGCCATGACCGTGAGTTGGCGGCCCTCCTTGTCCCGCACTGTCACCGGCTCCTTCTCGTACAGCCTGGGATAGCCCTCATAGAAGTCGAGAGAGGTCTCACAGGCGCGGGTGATCTTCCACAACAGGCCGTGTACCCGGCTGCCCTGTTTGGGGACGATGGTGGCCACGCCGCTCCCTCTGGCGTTGCCCCGAAACAGCAGTTCGTAGCCCTCCAAAGTGACTGGCCCCACGACCTGGGCGGTGGGACAGCGATATGCCATCTGCTCCAGGTTGATGTTGCTGCCGTAGGCAAAATACAGTTTCTCCTCCATGCTCACGCCTCCAAAAGCACCAGCGCCCCGATGCGCTCCAAATGCTTGAGCATGGCCTGTGCCCGGCGTTCTGTACTGCCGTCCGGGAGAGGACAGTCCATCTCGGTAGTGCGGATCACATTGCTCTGCAGGAACCAGATGTAGGTGTCCGTATCTGGGAACTCTGTGGGGTCGAAGGAGCGATCCCGCAGCTGGTCCATGATCTCCGTCCCGGTTCCGGTATAGGTGGTATCTTCGATTTGGATCTTCAAGTTTTCACCTCTCTGCAGTTCTGTTTTTCTTCTTTTTATTGACTTCGTAGCTGTCTTTGTCGTAGCGCCAGGCACGGTCGCCCTCCAGGTTGGCCAACAGGTGATCCCGGGTGTTCTTAAATTCCGGCCCGTTGAGTCCCAGACGCACCAGCCACACCCGGAAGGTGAACAGTTCATTGTCGCTGTGGGTTTTGCGCATGACTGTGCTGCGCTGGGTGATGGCCTGGGCGGACATGGCCAGGCACAGGTTGATGTACGCCGCTGCCCGCCCCGCATGGAGGGTAGAGTTGAAACAGCGGAACTCCACGGTGCCCCGGTAAAAGACCGAGTGCAGGTTCAGAGCATAATAACGGGTGTCGTTATAATGCAACGTCCGGCTTTTCGTGCTACCCTCGTACCAAATATTTTCTAATTCAGTCAGATCTGCCGTCTCCTCAGCGGAGAGCTGACGGGCCTTCTTCAGCATGGGTTCCCGCACCTTTTTGCAATAAGTCCTTACCCGATTCGGATTCACTTTCAGCGCCTTAAATAGAATATCCTCCTTGGAGAACATGATGCTCAGGAGATTCTTCAGACTCTGCCGGTTGTGGTTGGCGGCGTCCACATGGACGTGGATGCCGCAGGAGCTGTTGACCTTCCCGCCGGCATGGCGCATCTGCCTCACACATTCCTGGAATTTGGGCAATTCACTATAAGTCAGTTTTGGGGAAACCATCTCGACAGAATATATAAAATTGTTCACAGGTTCATATCCGTTTTCGGTCCTCTGTTCTGTCTTAATGCTGCCGTCAAACATAAATTTCCATTCCTTGCCCTTGGTATCCTTTACATACCAGCTGTCATAAAAGTCACTGTCGTGGCGCGGCGTGGTTCCAAAGTATTCTGCCAGGGCGTTGGCGGCCTGTTCCCTGGTGATGCCGGTGAACTCCACCTCTACGCCAAAGCACTGATCCTTCATATCGATCATGCCGCATCCTCCCGGTGGAGCGCCTCATCCACGGCCCGCAGACGGCGGCCGATGGCCTCGATCACATTGACCGTTACGCTGTTGCCCGCCTGCTTGTAACCTTGGGAGCCGCCGAGGAGCTGTACAAGAGCTTTTCCGTGGCCGCCGGGGACAGGAAGTATTTTTCCGGCGCATCGGGGATCAAGATAGCAGATAAGGAACACCCGTTTCCTGGATTGCGGGACTCCAAAATGTTTGCTGTTAAGCACAGACCATTCCACACAGTACCCCAAGTCAGAAAGCGTGGCGAGGATGGCCGCAAACGTCCTGCCGCTGTCATGGTTAAGCAGTCCTGGCACGTTTTCAAGCAGAAGATACGCAGGCCGTCTCGCTTCAGCCAGCCGGGCAATTTCAAAGAAGAGAGTACCTCTGGCATCGTCAAATCCCTTTCTCCGGCCAGCGAGAGAAAATGCCTGGCAGGGGAATCCTCCGCACAGCAGGTCGAAGTCTGGCAGGTCTCCGGGGTCGATCTCTCTGGCGTCTGGATAGTATCGCTCCTCCTCTCGAATATCATGGATGGCGCGGTAGCTGGCGTCGGCGTACTTGTCGATCTCGCAGTGTCCTACACATTGGAAACCGCCTGCGCGGGCCAACCCAGCCCGGAAGCCGCCGATGCCCGCGAACATATCAAAATAGCGGATCAGGTCATATCGTCCTCCTCCTGAAGCGCACGCAAAAAGCCGAGGATGCCCTCGTCCACATCCCCGGCCAGTTGCTTTGCTGTTTTTTCTCTTGCAGGGTGAAGTTCTAACTTCCCCAGCTCCTCCCGGAACACCTTGCGGATGGCGTCCAGCAGGCGTTCCTGCTCCTGGGCCCGGCACACCATCTGGCATACCGCGTCCGTCCGCTGTCCCGGCGGGATGCCCCGCAGGATTTTCCATGCCTCCCGCTGGTGTGGGGCTTTCATGGAGAGGGAGAGGTTCAGCCTGCGCCGGTCAGACACTGTGCTCTCCTCCCAACATCCTCGCCGTGAGCTGTTCATACCCCTTGGCGTTCAGGGACACGTTATTTAAAAGAAGAGGCCGGCACAGGCCGTCTGTGGCCGAAACATGGCGTTTCAGGAGCGCCGCCCCACCTCCCAGGAAGATGGTGGGCATGGCGCGCACGTCCAGGCCGCTCTCCATGATGGTTGAGAGCAGATCCCGGACATACTGGCCCGCCTGGGCATGGATGACGGCCCGGACACGGTCATCCGCACTGATGGCGCCGCCTCGCAGGACGCTCTCGATCTGTGCGTCCGTCATGGATACGCCGAATATCTGCCGCACCTGCTCGCTGATCTCATCCAGACAGCGGATCATGCCAAGCTCCAGGCTCCGGCAGGTGGCGGCATTGGGGATGCGGTTGTCCAGTCGCATCAGGTCCACTGTCCAGCCGCCAATGTCCGCCACGATGACCGAGGGCTCGTCCAGCAGCTCTGTCTGGGTCAGCACGGCGGCATAGCCCTGGGGGAACAGCATCACGTCCGAGATCGTCACAGCATAGTCCCGCCCCTCATAGCGGAAGGACACAGGCTTGCCGTCCCGGAACAGGTATTCCCGGAACTTCTTTTTGTCTCGCCCAAAGCTGGTCAGGGGCAGGCCGGCGGCCAGCAGTACTTCCGTTGTCCGCTCCGCACCCCGATAGTTCAGCTCCTTGGCAATGGCCGCCAGGGTCAGGAGGTAGTAATCCTCTGTGGCTGTCTTATCCCGCTGGAGGGGCTGGCGGGCGCTGCCCACCACATAATACTTTCCGCCGTGCTCCAGGACGTCCTTCTGGGTATACGGCTCATGTTCATATTCCACCAGCCCGGTGGGGAAGGAAAAATGGGCGGTTTTCATGGCCGCGTAGCCATGATCCACCCCGATCATAATAGGGCCGTTCATCTTCCCTCGCCGCCTTTCTTCTGTGATAGTTTCTTTTCTAAGTCATACTCTTTTCCCCGCTCCAGCAGCGACCGCACATCCTTCGACCCGGTGTTCCAGCCAATATCATCGGTGTCAAAGCGTTCTGCCCCTCCATATTTGGCGCACAGCCGGGGATAGGCGGCGGGCAGTGCCCGTCTCGGCCTTGGAAAGCAGATATCCTCCCGGTAAACGATGTCCGCCCCAAGGATGGCTTTCCACTTTTTTCTGGCGGCGGGATCTGCATTTTCATAGGCATCCTGTCCGGTGAGTTGCCTATATGCGTCATCACCCACATAGGACAGAGATTCAAAGCAGCAGTTTCCATGCGGTTCTATATCTGCCAACGTATCTGGGTCTTTCAGAGCGGACAGATAGACCTCCTTGCCTTGGGCAATGAGCCAGGCTCGGAAGTCGATAAAACCGTCGTCAGAACACCATTCCATCATGATATTGGCCGCATCCCAGAGGCCGTATCGGTCAGCCAACCCTTCGTAGACGTGCAAGATGTCATGGAACGCCTGGGCCTGTTCTGGTCCCATGGCCACCAGCCGGTCCCGCAGTTCATGCGCCATAGCATTCATATCCTGCCCACACTTGTCTTTTGCCTCGTGGATCAGAGCCCAAAAGGTTTCCTTGTTGATTTCCGTGATCGTAGGATCTATCGTGCATCACCTCGTTTGCAGTCATTTTTTCTTGATGTGTTGGCCGTCCTTGCTCTGTCAGGCTGCCGGGACAGCAGTTTTTGAAATCCCATACGCTCCAGGGCCGTCTCATAGATCTGCTTCTCAAAGGCACGGTACTCCGGTGCGCTGGTGTCCATCTCCCGCAGAACAGCCCGCTCATAGGTCGTGCCGGGTACGATCTCCCAGGTGACAGCCTTAAAGTAGGCGGCAGTCAGATATCTCACCAGTTCATGGCCGTCCGCCTCCTCAAAGCGGCCACAGGCGTCCTCGTAGGGGAATTCCTCCCACAGCCGTTTGATCCCCGTGACTTCCTTGGCGGCAAAGTAAAGCCGGAATCCACCTGGATCAAACTGTGGGGCGACGCGCTCATACAACTCTTTCAGATTTTCCGATGTGTCCAACCCCTTCACCCCACTTTTCTTCTCTTTTCCGGCATGAGCACAGCTTTCAGTCGCTCCAGTACACGGATGCGCACCCGCACCTTACCCGCCGTAGCATCCAGGCCCCGCATCTGGTTCTGGATGCGGCGCTGGACGCTCTGGAGCTGTCGCTGATCCCGGCAGCACTCCAACACGAAATACCGTCCTTTGCCGTTGGACATGACCTCACGCCGGCCATCGTCATCCCGCAGGCTGGCCATAAGACGCTGGCCCATCTGCCGGCGGTAGCGATCCTGCAGAACATCCGCATCCTCTGCCACATGGTGCCGTTTCAGAATAGCCACGATCTCATCGCTGCTGATCTCCATATTGGAGCACAGCGCCTCCAGGATCTCAGCCCTGGCGTCGGGCGGGAGCCCCGGTCTGGCCTCGTTTCGCTCCTTCATCGCTCCCGCCCCTTTCGCTGGGCGGCTTTCGACTGGCCAGGGGGCGTTTCCAAGATGGGAGGCTCCGTGCCAAAGACATACAGATCCCCATGCTGCTCCGCCTGTCCCGCCTCATAGCCGGGAGGCAGGGCCTCCAGGCCGCCTGAAACAGTGACTTTGCGCAGCTGACGGTCTTTCCGGGAGATGTAGCTGAACTCGTGCTCTCCGTTCCGATAGACAGGAATGCCGCATGTCCCCTCATGGCGAAGGACATAATCGCTGACCGCCTGCTTCTCCAAAATGAAAGCGGGCTGGATGCCTTGTTCCAGTTCGGCGGCCATGCTGTTAATGTACTGCACCATGTTCCGCACATTGCCGCTGCAGAACTCCGGCGCGTCATATCCATATCGCTCCGTATACAGCACCCACTTAGCCAGCTCGTGGGGACAGTCCAAAGAGACGACGAAGTGTTTCCCGCCGCGCTCACCGGACAACGGTTCGAACCGCACATCGTCATACAGCGGCCCGGCCATAGGGCAGTTGTTCTTGAACCACACATAGTAGTTGTCCAAGATAAAGGGAGCGTTGATCCCCAGCACAACTTTGGAGATTCTTTTCAGGTGGCCGGCCAGGGCCTCGTCCCGACAAAACCAGTCGTACCAACCGGCCTCACACTGTACAGCCCGGTCCCGGCTACTGAAATCACCGGCGCGAAACCGCTCCTGCCATTGGCGCACAGACATCTCTGCCACTCACACTACCTCCTCTCCCTGCCCCTGGCAGGGCATGATTTTTTCCTCCAGGACATCCGCAATGGAGGAGAAGGCCGCCGCCAGTTCACGGGCCTCCCTTGCGGTATCCTCCATCTCCTCCCGGTTCATCCGGGTGCATTCCACCCAGATCCGCACGTTTTCCTCGGTAGGCTCCAGCAGGACCGACTTCTCAAAGGCTTTGCAGAACACTCCGGCGATCCTGCTCCGCCGGTCGATCTCCGCGTCCTTCTGCCGAATCTCTTTTTTTGCCTTTTCCAGCTCCACAGCGATGATTGCTGCCTGCTCCCGCTGTCCCTCCGGCACCTCCTGGAGCCGCTGGGTCAGGTTGTACCCCTGATTGATGGACAGCTCCTTCTTATCCAGCGCCTCCTTCACCGGAGTTGGGGCGCATTCATTAATCTTGGCAATGCGGCCCATTGTCTGCTCTCCAATGCCAACTGCCTGGGCCATCTCCTTGCGCGTATCAACTGGCAAAATCGGGTTCGGTGAATTCACCGAACCCGATTTTGCATCCTCGCTTTTCTGGTCGCCGCCGCCCGCGGACATATTCGCCTTTGCCCTTGCTTCGAGCTCTGGCTTCAGCTTCAGGGCGATCTTCCCCAGCTCCCACTTGTCCAGATTGCGGCGGGCCTTCTGGGTGTCCAGGGCCCACTGCTTGGCCTCCAGCAGATCCTCAAAGGCGAACACCGCCATTTGATAGGGCAGGCCGTGTTCCTCGCACAGACGCTGGCGGTTATAGCCGTCCACGATGACCAGATCCTCGTTGACGATGATAGGGGAGTAACAGCCATTTTTCAGCAGATCCGCCTCCAAGGCGGCCAGCTGCTCCCCGCTCAATGGGGGGAGCAGCTCGGCCATCTCAGGGAGTACGACCGGCTTGCGCTGGGCGCTGCTGTACAGGATGCCCGTGTTCCGCATGGTCAAGCGGCCTCACAGCCCTCCGGCTGGTCCAGGGCCTGGGGCTCCTCCTCCGCCTTGCGGGGGGAGAGGAACTCCACCTCGGTGGCCTTGATCAGAAAGCCGGGCTGGCGTTCCGGCTCGTCCTCGAAGGTGATGGTCTCAAAGTCGCCCACAGCGGCCAGTTTACAGCCCTTCCAGGCAAAGGCGGCGCACCGCTCCGCCAGAGGGCCGCGCACCTTGATGGAGATAAAGTCGGTGAGACGGTTGCCGTCCCGATCACGGTAGCGACGATCCGAGGCGATGCGCAGGATGGCGTAGGGCTTGCCGGTGGTCTCGTTTATCTTCAGCTCTACGTCGTTGGTCAGGTTTCCGATGGCAGTGATCTTCAGCATAGTTTTGTTCTCCTTTTCAGATAGATGGGAATGTGATAGATTATGAAGGTGGGAGGCCCCCTCCGGGGCCTCCCTGGTGTGGATCAATATCCGGTGCGGGGCAGAGGCGTGAGCTTGCCATACACGGTGGTCACCCAGCGAGTCACAGCCTGGACCCACTGGCTGTTGTAGACGCCGCCCACATCTGCGATGTTCACAAAGGAGCTGCCGGCGGCCAGGCCGCTGACAGCAGTGCATTTCAGCATGGGCTTCTCCACCTGGGCAAAACCTGCCGGGGCCTGGCCGAATACGAACATGATCTCCGTCACCCGCTCATTGGCGGCAAGGCCCAGGGCGGCGGGGGAGGCGGCCAGGGTGTAGGTCTGGCTGGTGGACAGGTTGTCCGCCAGGGTGCGGTATTCTCCACCGTTCACCCGGTAGGTGATCTTATAGGTGCCGGGGAAGTTGTAGGTGCCCGTCACCACCTGCTCAAGCCGCACCTGGGCAGGCAGGGTATCGCGCCAGTAGAAGCTGTCTAAACGGACATTGGAGGTGTTGGCGACCCCGGAGAAGGTATAGTTCACCGGTTGGCCGGACATGACCTCCTTGGGCCCGGTCTTGGAGATGGCAACGCCGGTGGCCAGGCTCTTGTTTGTCACCTCAAAGCGAAGAATCTGCCCTTCATACTCCAGGTAGGCGGTCAGGACTTCCTCATTGACGCCGTAATGGTCCGGACTCTTGACCTCCCGGATGGTATAGCGCGAGAGGGGGAGCTGCTTGGAGACCGCCAGCCCACGGTTGTCGCTTCGGATGGTGTCTACCACATTTCCGGCCTTATCGTAGATTTCAAACACAGCGCCCTCCAAAAGTGTGCCCGCAGGCAGGCCGGTGGTGGGGTTGTAGTCGGCGGATCGCTTGATAATTTGGATTTGCCCGGTGATGGGGGTGTTCTCCCAAGTTACTTCTGTGGTCTCACCCGCCTTGACATACACCGTGCGCAGCTGGGTGTCTGGAATATAGCCCTCATTTTCCAGTTCACGCAGGTAGTAGCGGCCACTCTCGGTCAGTCCCTCGAACCAGGCGTAGCCCCGGTCGTCGGTGGTCTGCTGGTCGATGGGGTTGTGGCCACTGTCGTACAGGATGAAGGACACCCCGGGGATTCCCTCTCCGTCCACAGTAGAAATTTTGTGGAGTAAAATACTGGAGATGGGCGCGTTGGTCACGGTGAGCGGCGTAGTCCTGTTTTCTTCCACGGTGAAGTAGATGGGCGTGGGGTCCATCTGGAAGCCTTTGACACCCTCGGTCTCCACGGCGTAGTAATCGCCGGCCTCCAGGGGCACATAGATCTTGCCATCCCGCCCGGTGGTCACAGTGTCCACCAGGGCGTCATCCGACACCCGGCGAATTTCAAAGGAGACACCCGGCAGCCGCTCCGACTTGTCCGCCTCGCTGACCTTCAGCAGCTCGACGCCGCCCACGGCGTTGTTATAAAACCGGAGGGTTTGGGTATCGTTGGGATTGATGGTGACGGTCTGGCTCTGGCTGTTCGGGTCGATGGTATAGCCCGGCACGCTCTCCAGTTCAGTTACTACGACTGTCCCTGTGATAGAGGACAGGATGATTTTCCCTGTGGAGTCAGTATAGTAAATGCCGTTGGAGGACAATGTGCCCCCGGCGGCGTCCACATACTGCCCGTTGGCATACTTGATCTCGAACTTGACGCCCTCCAGGGGTACAGTGCTCGTGCCGTTCCGCCCCCATTTTTCAATCACCAGATTGCCCAGGGGCTTGTTCCGAAACTCCAGGCTGACCGTCTGACCGGCCTGGATGGTGGCGGTCTGGCTGGCGTCGTCCTTCAGGTAGCCGGGCTTTGCCCGGGTCTCGGACACCACCAGCACTGTGCCGGGCTCAAGATCGGAGACCAGGAAGGTCCCGTCGCTCCCGGTCACGAATTTGCCGTTGTTGTCGCCTACCACCGTTCCGTCTGCCGTGGTCACAAAAAACTCCACGTCACCAAGCGGCGTGTTGTCGCTGTCCGACACCTTCTTCACCAGCAGGGAGCCCAGAGGGGAATTGCCGAAGTAAACCTGCACCACTTCCTGCTCCTCGCCAGAGATGTAGACAGTCTGGGGCGGGGTGTCGATAATGTGAGAGCCGTCGCTGGAGAGCTCCTCGATGATGTAGGTGCCAGGTTTGCAGTCAGTCACCGTGAAACTTCCGTTGGGCGAAGTGCGGTAGGTCCCGATGACGGTGCCGCCGGTGCCGGAGGTGTTGCCGCTCAGATAGCGAACCTGGAACACCGCCCCCTCGATGGCCTGCTCCGGGTGTACGCTGTCGTACTTCCACACAACAATGGCGGAGTTGGGGCGGTTATAAATGCGGAAGGTGTGCCCCTCGCCCGCGGCCACAAACGCCTCCTGGGTGCTGCTCTCCGTCAGGGAGAAGCCCGCCGGGGGCTCCAGCTCCTTGATTCGGAACCAGCCGTCCCGCAGGGAGAGCTCCGGGTCAGAGAGCACAATTTGGCCTTCCTCGTCGGTGTAGAACACGCCCAGGTCGTTGTATTCGCCGGTCTCCGTGTTATTGCTGGCGTACCAGACCTGCACAGCCACATTTTCCAGCGGATCATGGGTAATCTCATTTTCCTTGATGATCTCAATGACCGGAGCCTTGTGATTCTCAAAATATACCGTTCTGTCCCGGTTGGGATAGAGGGTGACCAGCTGGGGCTCCGCGTCCATCAGGTAAGGTGACGGGACCGACTTTTCCGAAATCTGGTAGACGCCGGGCAGCAAGTTCTCCAGCGTGGCTGTCCCATCCGGCCCAGTGCGGATCTCATCTACACTGTGGCCGTCTGCTGCTTCTACCAAAAACACCGTGTCAGAAATGGGAGCGCCGCTGTCGGCGTCCCGTTTCACCACTGTCAAATTCGGCCGGCGGTCATTTTCCAGGTCAATGGTGCTGTCCTTGCCGGGAAAGAGCTGGATGTGGTGCTCCCGGGTGTCCAGAATATGATCTGACACCGTGGCGGTTTCCACCAGGGAATAGACGCCGGGCTCCAGGCCCTCCCAGGTGATGGTCCCGTCCGGCCCGGAGGTGCGGTCCAGATAGTGTCCACCGTCCTCTACCTTGGCCAGGCGGAAGGTGACGCCCGCCAGGGGGGTGCCATCTGAGCTGGTCTTAGTCAGGGTGAGGGAAGGCAGCTTGCTGTTGGTAAAGACAAATTCGGCATCCTCGTTGGGGTCCAGGTGGATGATCCGCTGGGCCTCGTCGATGACATAGCCGGGGCAGGAGAGCTCTGTCACTACCACCGCGCCAGTGGGGAGCTTGGACAGGTCGATGGTCCCGTCCGCCAGAGTGGTGTACTCCACCGGCCCCCAGGAACCGTCCACCGCCTCAAAAGAGAACTTGGCGTTGGCGATGGGCTTGGAGAGGTCGCCGCTGTCCACCTTGGTGAGGTGGATTCCCGGCTTTAGGTCGTTAAAGAACACCAGAGGTTTGATTCCATCCCCGGCCTTCAGCTCTACCTCCTGGGGTGTGGTGACGGTAATATGAGCGTCATCGCTCTGCTTTTCAGATACCCGGTAAGTGCCGGGCTGACAGTCGGTGAGCAGGATTTCCCCCGATTCATCAGTCTCATAATCGCCCAGGTACTCGCCGTCCCGCCAGATGCTGAACGTAATTCCGCTTAATTTTTCCCGGCTCTCCCTGTCATACTTGGTGACCCGCAGTCCGGGCAGCTCCCGGTTGACAAAATAGGTCGTGGAGGTCTCGCCGGATACCACGGTGGCCGTCTTGACCGTCTCTGTGTCGGCCTGCCACCCCGGGATACCGGAGATCTCCCGCACCTCATAGCCGCCGGGGGCCAGCTCGGTAAACTCAACATAGCCCCCTGGCCCTGTCTGGTCCGATTGGGTGGCCCCGGTCTCCAGATTCTTGATCTGGACGGTCACGCCCTCCAGCGGCTCGCCGGTGTCGCTGTATTTCTCCACCCGCAAATTGCCGTAGGGCTTGTTGGTGAAGGTCAGCTCGGCCATCTGGCCCGCCGTCACGTTGACGTGCTGGGTGCTGTTTTCGCCTTTCAAGTACCATTTCGGCGGGGTGACTTCCTCCACCGTGAAGTGGCCGGTCTGGTTCAGCTGCACGGTCACAGTCCCATCCGGGCCAGTGGTGTAGGTGCTGCCTACGGTAGAGCCGTCTGGGGCAGTAATTTTGAACACGGCCCCCTCCAGGCCCAGGGTTGTTCCGTCCTCCAGCTTGGTGATTTTGATGCTGGTGCCGGGGCCTGGGTCGGGCTCAGGTTCAGGCTCCGGGTCCGGGTCGGGATCTGGGTCCGGGTCAGGCTCCCCCGGGGGATCATGCTCGAAGTTGAAGGGGGAGAAGATGTGCAGGCCAAAACTCCTGCGCTCGGAGAAAATGGTATCCCGGATGGGACGGGGATAGCGGATGGTATCCACATAGCTGTCGCACTCCCGGAAGCCGTTGACGGAGTGCAGCTCCTCCCCGGTAGGGGTGCCATCCTCCTCCAGAGGATACTCCACAAACTGATTGTCTACCGCCTGGCGCATCCACTGAGCCATATTGACGGTGGTGGAGGACTGATCCCAGATCAGGTTGTACTGCTCCTGGGGCTCGTTGTTGTAAAGGGAGTAGGCCATCATATCCCGGAGGGTCATGCCCCGGCGGCCGCCGTCCGGGTCGGTAAGCACCATGCCGGTCTCCACGATGATCCGGTATTTGGTGCGCAGATCGCCGTTCTTGTCCTTGACGTACTCAGACCACTTCTCCATGGCCTCGTCCTTGCTCCAGCCCGCGCTGTCCTCTGTCTCGGACAGCCGGCCCAGCAGGTACAGGAAGGCGTCGTTGGCCTTGTAGACTTTGTAAATATTGCCGGGGGTGACGGGCTGAGCCTCTGTGCCCCACATGGAGGTGTAGTCCCCATCGAGCCAGCCGGTGGACCAGGAATCCGAATAGAGGTGGAACATCTGCTCCTTCTGCTGATCTGTGATCCCGGTCTCCGCCTGGAACTCGTCGGCGGTGGTCACCCACCGTTGGTTGTGGCCCTGGGTGGCGTCATAGGAATAGACGCCGTTCTCCACCGAGGGGCCCGCCATCAGCTGGGGGGCGTTGGCCCCGGCGGCGTTATATTGCAGTGCGTTGGAGTTGTACCAGGTGATGTCGCTGCGGCACTTCTCCGCCGACCAGCCGTCCCCCCACACCACGTTCAGGGGGGTGCCTACCACGTGCCAGGTGTTCCAGTCCTGGGTATTCAGGTCGGTGACAACACCGCCCGGAAATTCAACCAGAGTAAAGCGCAGAAAGGTCCGTTCCGGGTTGATGGTCCAGGCCACATCGGTGGTGCTGGGCTTCCGGCCGCCGGGGCTGCCGGGGTTGTAGGCCCCCACATCTCCGGTAGGGATGGCATTGGCGGCGGGGGCCCGGTTGGGGCGCGGGGCCGGGTCTTGGGGTGCGAACATCCCCAGCGTAACGCTGGGATCGGCGCTATAAGCTGTGGTGATGTTGTAGGGCAGCTGGTAGGCGGAGATCCCATTGTCCGCAGGTTCAACTTCTGTCCATTTGCTGTACTTTTGGTAAGTTGCCCCGTCCAGGCTGTATGTCTCCAGGCTGGCGGGGCCCCCCGTAGCCCGGCTGACGGTCACAATCTGGTCCACCATGCGGAGCAGCAGGGTCTCGCCGCCCGCCATGGCCTCTGCCTGGAGCTGGGCCAGGCGCTCCGCCTCCCCGTAGGGGCAGGGAATGACATACTCGAACCGGGTCAGCCGGGAATTAAACTGTGCTTCCGCGTCCTCCCGGATATAGGCGATGCTGGGGATCAGGTCGGGCAGGTTGACCAGGATGCTGTCTTTGTCCACCCAGCCGGTGCTCTCCAGCGTGTCCCCTGTCCAGCCGCCCTCACAATAGCCGATCTTCAGGCGGGTGTTCCCATTCTCCAGCAGGGCAAAGGGCTCCCCGGCTGGAATGGTCGCCGCTTGTGCGGTCCCGGTCTCCGCGGCATAGACAGCCAGGGGATCGTCTCCGCCGTTCCAGGCGGTAGTCCCGGCGGCATCCAGTTCAAAGCTGCCGGCGGGGGGATCATTGGCCGCTGTGCCGGCGGCAAATGCCCCGGCAGGCAGGATGCCGAGTGCCATAACAAAAGCCAGGAATAGGGATAGCAGTTTTTTCATGGTGCCTCCTTCATCTCATTTTGCTGTTTTGAGCGATTTCGTGAGAAAAACGAAAAAAGGGGCCCCCAGCTCCGAGTTTCCTCGGAACTGGGGGCCCCTAAAACATGATCTGCCGCCAATATTTTCCGCTCATTTCTCCACCGCCTGTACCTGCCAGCGGTAGGCTCTCTCACCCCGGACGCAAGTAAAGAGGGTGATCCGGTTGTCTGTGGCGGCGGCGGTGCCGCTGGTGTCTGTCTCTTTCACCTTCTGGACGCTGGTGACTTCATACGTCCTTGTCCCCAGCTTGGTGGTCCAGGTGATGGTATCGCCGGGTTCCAGGGTGTGCAGGTCTCCAAAGTCATCCCGGATGCCCCGGTTATGGCCAGCAATACAGCAGTTGCCGTCCCAAATGCTTGTGTCCGGGAAGTGGCCGGCGCCTTTGGCGAGGATGGCACCGTCTGTGCCTTCATACACTTTGACGCTCAGACCAATAGCCGGGATTCGCAAAGTCCCCAGGTATCCGCCGGAGTAGTAGAGGTCACTGGTCACTTCTGTCCAGCCGGTCGAGGCCGTCCCCGTCCAGCCTGTATCCACATCGACGGCGGGGTAATTGACGCTCCCTACCTGGGAGACCAGGCCGCCGTCCAGAGCGCCAGGCACCAGGTTGGGGGTCAGGGGCGTCCCGGAGCCGGGGAGATAGCTGGTGGCGGAGCCGAAGGTGGGCGGGATCAGGGCAGTGTTCTTGCTCCGATCCACATTGGGGTCCTCCCATTCGTAGATGGTGTCATCGCTGGTGGGCCGGGCGAACAGATAGTCGCCCGGGGCATCCATGGTATATTCCAGGGCGCTGGCCTGGCCGATGCAGAGGGTACACAGCATGGCGGCCAGCAATACGCCGCGCAGTTTCAAGGGCGTTCATCTCCTCTCTTTGATCTTTTTGAAGGCGAACACGCCCCCGGCAGCCAGGGCGGCCACCACGCCGCCCACCAGCAGGGGCATCTTCAGCGCGGAGAGATCCACAGCAGCTTTCGTGCTTTCGGAGCCCTCTCCCTGCTCTGTTCCTGGAGCCTCGCTCCCCTCCGGGGCCTCCGTGCTGCCGAAGATGGCGGTATAGGTGACCACATCGCAGTCAGGCTTGGCCACTTCGCCGCTATAGTCCGCTGTGACGGTGTAGCCGGTGGCGTACTGGTAGCTGCTGGAGCCGGTATAGCTGGCGGTGGCGGTATAGCGGGTGACGATCCCGCCGGCGCCGTCCGTCTGCTCCGCGCTGTCCCACTGGACGTCCGCCAGGGTCAGGGTGTTGCCCTTCTCCTCGATGCTCTTGGGGATCAGAGAGACGTCCGCCTCAGACAGATTGGGATAGCTCCGGCTGGCGGAGAGGGCCTGGGTCTTGGTGGCGTAGCCGTCCGCTGTCACCTTGACGGTAGTGTGATCCAGGTGCAGGATGCCGGTATAGCCGTCCTCCGTGGTCACCTCCAGTTCAGCATTCAGCTGCTGTAGGATGGTCTCCATGTCGTTGGTGTCGCTGGCCTGGGAGATTGTCTCGATGTGAGGCTTGGTATCTACGCCTACCTCGTTTTTCCTGGTCATGTCCAGTAGGTAGTACAGCCGGCCATTCCGCACGAAGTCCTCCGTGGGGATACCCGAGGGATCATCTGAGAGGGACAGCTGGTAGACCTTCTCCACACGGGGCTCATCCAGACTGCCGTAAGTATATTCTTCCACGGAAATGGGGTAGTAGCTGGCACTCTGGCCGGTGTCGGCATCTGCCTCGGCGGCCAGGGCGGGGATGCTCCCGGCCATGACGAAGGCCAGGGCGCACAGGGTGGTCAGGATGCGTTTCATTGGGATTCCTCCATTTTTTATTTGATGGTGGGCCTGGATCATGTCATCTGCTCATGGTTTTCCGCCGATCCCCCCTTTCTTTCCCTTGGGCTCGTAACTGCAGGTACTCGTTCCAGTCCTTGCCCTTTGGGGGCGTCAGGATCTTCACGGTGCAGCCTGCCACCTCATATTGGGCGCGCAGATGCTCCGCCGCGGTCTGCCCCGGTTCGTCTGCATCCAGGCATAGGCCGATCTGCTTGATATGGGGGTAGTCTTTCAGGTAGGACTCCAGGGCGCCTCCGTACACCCCGCACAAGGCCACAGCGTTGCTGGTGACCTGCCGGTGCAGGGTGAGGTAGCTCATCAGATCAATGGGCGCCTCGAACACCAGCACCCAGTCCAGATCCGATCTGCTGGGAAGCCGGAAGGCGACGTGCTTATCGCTCCCTGGCACATCCCGCTTGAAACTGCTGCCATCCAGGTCGTATGTGCCGCGCCTGCTGGCGAACACTGGAGTCCCCTTGGCATCTCTGCCCACGAATACACAGTTGTGGTACTTGGCGTCCTCATACAGAAGGCCGGCGTCCAGAAAAGACCGGATCACCTGCGGCGAGATGCCCCTCTTTTTCAGATAGGCGAATACCCGGCGGTGGTCTGCTCCCGCAGGGGGAAGGGCAAAGGGGGGGCGTTCCTCCTCTGCGGGGAGCGGCGGGGCAGGGTCAGCGGGGGAGTCCCTGGCCCGGCCGCGGTAGGACAGCAGGTACTCTACCGCCTCCGGGAAGCTCTTACTGCAGAACCGCTGGAGAAAGGTGATGGCATCTCCGCCGGTGTTCTCCGAGTAGCGGAACCAGGTGCGGCGGTTTTTGATGCGGAGACTATCCATCTCCTTTGTGGTGTGATACCTGCCGACCTTTTGAACATGGTACCCCAGGGACTCCAGCAGATCCGGCAGATCCGTCTCCCGGGCGGCCTCCATCTCTGCGTCCGTGAATCGGTGGACTGCGCTTGTTTTCGTTTTTCTCACCTCCTGCCCGAAAACGAAAAACAGCCCGGAGAGATGCCCCGCCGCCAGGGCGCCTCTCCGGGCTGTTTTCCATTGATCGTCTTTTATTCTTCCGGCTGGGGACTCACTTCCTCAGCATTTTCCGCCCCTTGAGCGGGTTCCTGATCCGTGTCTGGCATGATACTGTCCTCATGCTCCTGGGCCGCAGCTTCCCCGGCCTCCGCTTGAGCCAGTGCCGACTCGATCAGGCCCAGGACGAACTCCCGCTGGGTCACCTTCCGCCCCAGGCGGGCACTCTCGTGCTCCAGGTGCCGCTTGATCCGCTGGAAGAGCTCCTCCGGGATCTGGAATGCCATCGTTCTGCTGTTTTCCATGTTAGTCACTCCTTTTTTCTCCTGTGTGCAGAATATGGTGAAGTAGGTCCTAAGTAATCCGGTCATGTATTGGCTGGTGGTTATCCCCAGTCGTTCCTTGGCTTCACATACCTTTGCATGGAGATCCAAGGGGATCTGAGCACACAAGTTTTTCGTCTCGGCCATTTGGCGCCGCCTCCTCTCTTGATTGTAGCGTAAGTATAGCTGGGAAAGCGGGAGAAAAGCTATTACCAAGATCAACAAGGAATGCCGGACAAACGAAGCATAAGCACCAAAGGGGCGCCATGGCGGGGAATGAAAAAAGCCCCCGCGGCCTGCCGGGATATTCAGCAGGCTGCGGGGGCTTCTGAAGCACATGGGAGAGGCGGGGAGTTCGAGTCGCTCTTATGGGAAATTATGGATAAAAAGGCCGATTTGCATCTCTCCGAGCCGTTATTCTCGGGAAATGCGCCTTGCTATTTTGATTTTTAACTTTTTCGCTTTCTTTTTTCTGATTTTTCATCAATAACGCAGAAACACCACACTTTCGTGTGGTGTTTCTGCTGTGCATCTTTTTTATCAACACATTTTGGTGGACTCGAAGGGATTCGAACCCTCGACCTCTCGGATGCGAACCGAACGCTCTCGCAAGGTGGTAAGTTTTCTGCCCATGGACTGCGGTGTATGGTTTGATGAAAATGATAGACGAGGGGCTATAAAAAATACCGCTTTCAGTGTTCCGATAAGGAACTGAATGGCGGTGTTAAGGTGGACTGTCCGTAGTCAAAGAAACAGTTCGCAATCTTTCCACTCAGAGCATACCTTCTTCAGCATCAGGCTGGCAGCAGAGAGCATAAAAGTACCGGCAGCGATCTGGTTGTAATCCGCAACATTTTCAGCGCGTTGAAAAAAGCAGGGCTTATCACGGTGCCCAGCTGTGTGTCGATCCATCCCAAATCACATTGTATCTGATCTATAGCGTACTGGAACCTAAAGGGGGCCCCTCTCTGGTTGAGATTCATTTCTGCGAGGGCCGTCCCTGCACGGTGGCATAGAATGTCCGCAAAGTGCTGGAAATCCCGTACCACGGGATTGAGAATGCCGTCAAGGAAGGGATGGAACAGACTACACTGGCATCCATGAGTGAGAAGTTCTGCGGACTGGTAAACTGTCGCAGAATTTCCAACATAGAAGTAAGCAGCAGCGCCTCCGGAAGCACGTCGTAAGATGTTGCCTTCGGAGGCGCTGCTGCTGATACTTTGTTATTGTCCACAGTCGGCCTTTTTGAACTCAAATACTGTCGTCTGGAGCCTGCCCGTCATGTGCCATCCATTTGCAGTCTGTTACTTCCATATTGGTGAAAGCCGCGCGGAAGGACGAGTCCTCAGGGCTGCAGGCGTAAATGCCAAAGGATATTTTTCCCTCAGCTTCATTCAGGTGACAGATGCGCATCTGATGGAATGACTTACCGTCTTCCGAGCACTCGATGCAAAAATCATTTTCTCTGCGGCTTAAGCGGTACCACATGGATTTTATATGGGCAGAGATCTCCGTGGTCGCCCAGTCAGAATAGCCGTGATTGGTCACCACACTGCCCAGGTGCTGAAAGGTCTCATTTTCATATTCAATAGAACCCTTCAGCCAGTTTTCACTGTCCAGATACAGCACAACCCCACACTGGTCAAAGCGGTGATGGCTTTCCGAAAATTCCGTTTTTACCACAAAGGAAAAAAACGTTTCTTCCGTTTCCATCTGCAATACGGGAGCATTATCGTTGCGGAAATGGTAATAGGTTCTTTGCCAAAGATCCGTGTGGGGTTTCGTGACAATTTCGATTCGATCCTGTGTGATCACACAACTCTTTGGGTCTCGTGTCCATGTTAAGTTTTGAATGTCAAATTTCAAGATAATTTCCCCCTGTAGTTCCGGCTCTTGCTTTTTATCTCCAGCTGTCAGCTTTTACATGGTTCACTGATAAGGTTGTGTCATTCGAAATGCCAGGCAAAAGTTGATTCTGCTCCATATACGGCGGTAGTATATCATATTTTCAGCAGATTCTCAACTTTGGCAGAAACTGCCTCGCCGCTGCCGTGGCCGATGCAGCACATGCCCAGGCTGGAAAACCTCAAGCTCTGAACATCATGGCCGCTCTTATACCGGAGAAGATTCGGGGAGATCCAGTCCCTGCACCCAGGAAGCCACAGTGTTCTGGGACGCACTGCCGCTGAACCGCTGGCCATCCAGCCACCGAGCGTTTTCCGTCAGTTCCTGCAGGCCGTCGGCACTGGAGCCGATACCGCTGGAGCCGGAGGTGCAGAAGGGAACGATAGTGGCGTCGCCGAAGTCACAGCTCTCCAGGAAGGTGTAAATCACCTTGGGGGCCTGCCCCCACCAGATGGGGTAGCCCAGAAACACCACATTGTAGTTCTCCGGATGTTCCAGAGTACCAGTGATGGCGGGCCGGGCGGCAGGATCATTTTGCTCCTGGTTGGCGCGGCAGTTGTCATTGCTGTAATTGAGATCTTCGTCGGTGTACGGCACTTCCGGAACGATCTCATAGAGGTCGGCATCCAGGATGCTCTGGAGATGCTGGGCAATGCCTTCGGTGTTGCCGGTGGCGGAGAAGTAGGCCACCAGAACGCCGTCTTCCGGTGTTTCCACGTCAGATTCGCCTGCCTCCGGCGTGGAGAAAGCGGGAGGGGTGGATTGGTTGGGAGTGGACGACTCCTCCTTGGAGGATATCCCCTCCTGCTGCGTCTGGGACTGGCCGGGGTTGCTCTGGGTTTCCACCTGGCCGCAGGCCGTCAGGCCAAGCAGCAGAGTCAAAGTGATTAGAATCGTAAACAGTCGTTTCATTTTTTGGTGCCTCCTCCTGGCGTGGTTTGTGTCTTGCGTATCTCATGGCGCAGGTAATCCAGCCGCTGGAGCTGGCGCTCCTTAAAGTGTATCTCATCCAGAGCAGCTGTGCGCTTTTCCTCCAGCATTCTGAGTCGTTGCTCCTCCGTGTGGGGCTGCTCCAGGAGCAGGCGCATATAAGTCTCCACCTCCGATGTGGTAAAGCCCAGGTCATGGAGCGTCAGGATGGTGCTCAGCCGTTCCAGATCCGTGTCGTCGTACTGCCAGGCCCCCATCACTTCTTTTACCGCCCCGCAGAGCCCCCAGCTTTCATATTCGCTCAGGATGTGCATGGGGATCTGGTAGCGCTCGCTTGCCTCCTGTTTCGTCATCATAAAACCTCCAAAATGAAAATGCAGGCGTCCTTCCTCGGACACCTGCATTGTAAATCAGACTTTTTGCTATGTCTAATGCTTATTTTCTTTTTCCAAAAATGCCTATTGCACATTTTTGATATGCTGATGGAAGGCCTCCACCACCGGTGTCAGTACCAGATCCTTCTTCCAGACCAGGACGGTTCCTGTGTCCATCGTGGGAGAAAGCGGTATGAATCGGAGATCATCAAAAGAAAAATTCAAATCAAAACTCAGCGCGGTTCCCACACCATAGCGTACCATGTTGGCTGCGTTGAGGATCAGATTAAAGCTGGCGGCAATCTGCAGCCGCTCCCATCGGTCACCAAACCAGTTGGCTAACTCCCTCTGGACACGCTCACGGCCGCTGATAATCAACGGAACCTGTTCCAGATCATCGGGTGTGACGGAATCCAGTCCGGCGAGCGGAGAGTCCAGGCGCACCAATACCCCCCAACGATCACGTTCTTTCATTCGGCAGAACGCATATCGCCCTACATCCACTGGTTCTGTCAGAAGGCCCATATCCAAAAGGCCCGTGTCCAACCGTTCCTTCACATCGTCGGCGGTGGCGCTGAAAATTCGGAAGGTGACCTTGGGATAGCGTTCCCGGAAAGAAACCATGGCGCGGGAGAGGAAGGACATGCTTCGGGTCTCTCCTGCACCAATGGCGATTTCTCCCATCAGCTCTGTTTCACGCATGGTAAACTCCCTGGTCGTCTTTTCTGCCAGATCCACCAACTCCTGCGCACGGCGGCGCAGCAGCATTCCGTCTTCCGTCAGTTCAATGTGATATCGGCTGCGGCGAAAAAGCTGTACCCTCAACTCCTCCTCCAGCTGCATCAACTGCCGGGAGAGGGTGGGCTGGGTCAGGTGAAGCAGAGCTGCTGCCTTAGTAATGTTTTCCTCCCTGGCCACCGCCAGAAAATATTTCAAGACACGAAGTTCCATGGTTCTGCCTCCTTGAGTCCATCGTATCATATCCACTCCCATCCGGCAATATAAAAATGCCTTACAAGAATATTTCTAAATAGGAAATGAGTATTTTACATTTTTAGGTGCTGGATTTACAATGAGGTCAAAGGAGGTTTCATCTATGAACGCATTGGTTGCTTATTTCTCCGCCAGCGGTACCACCGCTAAGGCGGCAAAGGTCCTGGCAAAGGCCGCAGATGCTGACCTTTATGAAATCAAACCCGCAATTCCCTACACAAGAGCGGACCTGAACTGGATGGACAAGGGCTCCCGCAGCAGTGTGGAGATGAGCGACAAGCACTCCCGTCCGGCCCTGGCCGATACGGATGCCCCCATTGCTGGGCACGATGTCATTTTCCTGGGCTTTCCTATCTGGTGGTATGTTGCTCCCACTATTGTCAACACCTTCCTGGAGAGTTACGACTTTACCGGCAAGACCATTATCCTTTTTGCCACCTCCGGCGGCAGCGGGCTGGGCAAATCGGCTGTTAGCCTGCGCGCCAGTGTGCCCGGTGCCAGGATCGTGGATGGACGATTACTCAACGGACGGCTGAACGCGGACGAACTGAAAACATGGGTGTCCGGGTTGAAACTCTGAGGTGAATCGATATGAGATATACAAAACTGGGCAAATCTGATTTGAATGTCTCCCGTATCTGCATGGGGTGCATGGGCTTCGGAGACGCCCAAAACGGTCAGCACTCCTGGACCATTGACGAGGCGCATTCCCGGGAGATCATCAAGCGAGGACTGGAGCTTGGGGTTAATTTTTTTGACACCGCCATTGGCTACCAGAGTGGCACCAGCGAGCAGTATGTGGGCCGGGCCCTGCGGGACTTTGCCAAGCGGGACGAGGTGGTGGTAGCTACTAAGTTCCTGCCCCGCACCAATGAGGAAATTGAGGCCGGCATCAGCGGCCAGGAGCACATTCGGCGGATGCTGGACAAGAGCCTTCAGAACCTGGGGATGGACCATGTAGATCTCTATATCTATCACATGTGGGATCACCAGACGCCCCTTTATGACATCATGGAGGGACTGAACAACGCTGTAAAGGCGGGCAAGGCTCGGTATATCGGCATTTCCAACTGCTTTGCCTGGCAGCTCGCCAAGGCCAACGCCTTGGCGGAGAAAGAGGGCTTTACCAAATTTGTCTCCGTTCAGGGGCACTACAACTTGATCTTCCGGGAAGAGGAACGGGAGATGGCACCCTACTGCCGGGAGGAGAACATTGCCATGACCCCTTACAGCGCTCTGGCCGGCGGGCGGCTTTCCAAGCGCTCCGGTGAGACCTCCAAGCGGCTTCAGGAGGACAGCTACGCCCAACTCAAATACGGCGCGGCTCACGATCAGGACGCTCCCATTTTGACCCGGGTGGCGGAGCTGGCGGACCGCCGGGGCGTTTCCATGACAGAAATCTCCCTGGCCTGGCTGCTGACCCGTGTTACCGCTCCGGTGGTTGGAGCTACAAAACTCCATCACATCGAAGGGGCCGCCAAGGCGGTGGATCTCGCCCTGACGGTGGAGGAGTGTGCCTATCTGGAGGAGCTTTACACCCCCCATCCGCTGGTGGGTGTCATGGCCCAGAACACGATTGCTGCAGCGAAAAAGGACCATGTCTGGTCTACCGGCAATCAGATTATCTGAACAATCAACGAGATTACAAAAAACCGCTTGAAGGGCACTCCTTGCAAAAGGGGTGCCCTTCAAGCGGTTGTGGCTAAAATCTTTTGCCTGTTTTAATCGTTCCAATTGGAATCCTGGGTACGACGATACTCGGTTGGGAGTATCTGTGTCACATCTTTGAATGCTTTTGAAAATTTCCCTTGGGTTTCGTAGCCCACCCGATCTGCGATTTCGGAGATCGGAATCCTGGTTTCTCTCAGCAGTTTCATGGCCTGTGCCATGCGGTATTCTTTCATGTAAGTGGCAATGGGCAGGCCATATACGGTCTTAAAGACTTCCTTCAGCGTGGAGGTGTTGATGAGGTATTGCTTGGAGAGTGCCTCAATGGTAAACCGCTGATCCAAATGTTCTGTCAGCTGACGGTGGATTTCCTTGATCAGTTCCGTCTGTTGAGAACCGTATTGCGTCAGTGCATGCTTTTCGGGCTCCACATCCGAGAGATAGAGCAGCAACTCCTGGATTTTGAGCTGTAAGTAAGCCCTGCGCCGGAAAGAGGGGGCTGAATACAGGGGCGCAAAGATCCCTTCCAGTTCCGGGCAGGCCGGGATAGCTACCGGTTTTTCACCGCAAAAGGTGCTTTGTATGGTTGGAAGATCCAAGCCGGACTCTTTTAGAATTTCCGGGCAATTTGCGTCCAGGACCGGCAAATCGATGGAAAGAGAAATGCCCTCCGCATAGCCCAACGGAAACATCATGGCCGAGTCCGCACAGCAAGCGGAGCTGTGAGCGGTGAGATCTCCGGCACCCAAATAGACCGCTGTGCCACCCCGCATATTCCAGCCTACACGGCCGTTACGGCAGTAGAACAGCTCCAGAACAGAGGAGGAAGCAGCGTGGTGTACGGTGATTTCCGCAGCTGACAGCAGGTTGTAGGAAGCGTCGACGCCGGGGAATACATGGTAGGCTTCTATTTTCCCTTTTCCAACTGTTTTTGCAGAAAATTGCCCGGTTAGAAGGACATACTCCTGACCGGATGGAGAATTGCGAACGATTGTCAGGCCTCCGGCCGGAACATCCTGTAATTGCTGTGTGACATGTGTGGGTTCCTGTTGTTTCATGCGAACTTCCTCACAAATTTTGCTTTGATGGGCAGGCAATTACCACTAAGTCTTCAATCATGTGATGGAGCAGCTGAGCCTGCTGTGTGTTTGCCGCGGTATAATATACTTCTTTTCCCGCCCTGCGGTTGACAATCAAACCGGCGGCTCTCAGTAGTTTGAGGTGATGGGATACCGCCGGACTGCTCATCCCTACCATGGCGGAGAGATTGACCACACATTCCTCGCAGTGGCACAGCAGCCAGAAAATACGCAGGCGACTGCCGTCCCCCAGCTGCTTAAAAATATCTGACAGCGTCTGAAAATTCTCCACGCTGGGCATATTCTGCAGTTCTTGCTCCATGGGCTGTCCATGGTCGTGAGGCAAAGAAGTGGTTTGCATCGGATCACCCTCCTGTTTGATTTATCATACCACAGGTAGGTGCGGGTGCAAACTTATTCCTGCTTCGGTCCTGCGTCGTGGGTATAGTCCAGGATTTGAACCTTGTCGCCAACGGCATTCTGTACCAGATCCTTCATCCGCTTGGCAAAGGGGCAGGGATAGCCGATGGGCGTGCCCTTTTGGATACAGGAGGCAAACGCAATGGTGTCCGCCCCCTGGCTAACCAGAGAGTTCGCCCGCAGCACTACTTTCTTTCCGGGACAGCCTCCGCAGTTGATAAAACCCACCAGCTCAATATCCTCCACACCTGCAAAAGCGCCTTTCCGCTCACGGATGGTTTGAAAATCCCCACTTCCGGGGCAATAGTCCTCTGTCTGCGTACAACGAATAATTCCCAATTTCATATTTAGTGTCTCCTTTCCTGATATGTTCATCGTTGATCCGCCTCCCGAAGGGCGGATAAAATCTCGCCCAGCGAGCCGTCCAGACCAAATGACTTGCGTTTGATACTGTCTGCAATGTAGACCTCGCCCAGATTGATGGTAACATAGGTGGCGTTGGGCTCCTGATCCACCAAACGCATCAGAGGCGCTTTTATGAGTTGATTGCGCCATCCGATCCCCAACTCCAACACGACCAGCTTTTTTTCGTGATATTGGTTCAGAAAACTCTGGAATCTCTGCGTGGCGCCGTGGTCCGGAACCATATTCGGCCCTGCTGCCATATGAACCTCCATGGGGCCGCCGCATCGGGGACACCGGGGCACCAAATCAGAGGGGATTCTGCCATCCTGTTCCGCAGCTGCCATCTGCTCTGCCAACTCCAAAATGGGATAGAGGGTATCATGGCAGGGGCGGGCGCATTGCATGGTCAGCCAGGTCCCCTCGATTTCATAAATCTTCTCCGGTGCAAATCCGCTGCGTTCAAAGTGACATTCTCCGTTGGAGGTAAGGACGAAATAGTCCCTGTTGCCCACAATGGCTTTCAAGCCCTGCATGACCTGTGTGGGTTGATACTGTCCGCAGTAGTGGTGGATGAGCCTGCTCCAGAAGGCCCATTTTACTTCTTCTGAAGGCCAGCGGGTTCCCATCCCATGCAGCAGGCACCGAAGGCCGTACTTGTCCTTAAAGTCGCCGAACAAATTCTCAAATGCCTGGTTATCTGCAAAGAGGTGCAGTCCTTCAGTCATGGACAGGCCATTGCTGGCTCCAATCAAGATGGCATCCGCTTTTTGGATTTTCTCTGCGACTGGTCTTAGATCATACATGATGAGTCCTCCTTTCCGGACATATGTGCTGCCGCATCCTGCAAGACAGCGGCAATATCCTCTTTGATGGCCCAACCCTTTTGAGATAACGCTTGGGGCAGGAGCGCGTCTTTTGGGTTGATGGTGATGTAATATGCCTGCGGGAGAGAATAGGTCAGATTCCAAAAGGGTTCCTGAATAAACATGGGGGTCATGCGCCCCACCCCCAACTCCAGGAAGAGGATTTTTTTATTCTGATTAGCAGTCAGGAACTCATTGATCTTTCTGTATTCTTCCTTGTACTTCTTACCCTCCAAAAAGGTATAGCCTCGCACCCAAGGTTCCATTTCCGCACCGCATTTGGGACACCGAGGGATCAATTCTGCCGGGATACAGAGATTTTCATCAATTGCATCGTTCATTTCATAAACCATCTCTTTGTTCCAGTAGATCTCGTCGTGGCAGCGGCGGCTGCACTGATAATAACGGGAGTCCCCTTGGATGGCGCTCAGCTTATCTTCTGATACCACGCGGGTAAACTGAAAGTCTTGGTTTGTAGTCATAATGTGGTAATTCCTATCCTGAAGCAGCTTCATCAGGTCATAATAGGGCTGACCTGTGGGACATTCATACTCCATGTAACCCATTCGGGCAAGGAAGGCCCAGTGGGCCTCCGGGGACGGATAACGGTAGTAAAATCCATTGAAGGCACCGGTAAATCCATATTTTCGGTGGAAGTCTCCCAAGTATTGCTCAAATATCGCATCGTTTTGATAGAAGAAGTTGAAGCCGCAGGAAGCTGACATACCCGCCGCAGCGCCCACCAAAATTGCATCGGCCCCACTAATTTTGTCTACCAAGACCTGCACATTTTGGCGGTGGACGGCGGAATCAATGAATATTTTGTGGTTCAGTAGCATAGTTGACATGATTCCTCCAACCTGTTATTATAATAATTACATGTTGCAAGCATAGCATGTTATTTTATAAATTACAAGTAGGCAATTAAAAATTTTTGAGGTGAGCCCATGAAATACTCTACCAAGTTGAGTGACGCACTTCATATATTGGCCTTTCTCAGTATGGGAGCCGGTCAGCGGATCACAAGTGCTAAGATCGCAGAAAGTGTAAAAACGAACCCGGCCTATATCCGGCAGCTAATGGCCAAGCTGAAGAGTGCCGGCATGATTACCAGCTCACAGGGACAGGCCAATGCGGAATTGACCAGGCGCCCGGATGAGATCACGGTGTTGGATGTCTACCGGGCAATTGAGGGCAATAAGCCCCTACTTCACTGGGATATTGATACCAATCCGGAATGTGGCGTGGGGATCTATGTGCAGCTGAGCATTGCGGACTTTTACCAGGAGATCCAGAAGGCTGCCGAACAAAAAATGCAGACCATCACCCTGCAAGACATCATAGACCGGTACGGTAAAAAGCTGGACGAGCTGGAGCAGAAGGCAGAGCGGGACTTTACCCCATGAGGAGATGTTGACAACGAACACGCAGAAAAAGATCGGATTGGTGGTGGAAGGCGGCGGGATGAAGTGCGCCTATAACGCTGGGATTCTGGATGCCTTTCTGGACGAAGGGATTACGTTTGATTATTGCATTGGCGTATCCGGTGGATCTGGCAATCTGGCTTCCTATCTGGCGGGGCAAAGAGGCCGGAATCTTCGTTTTTTTACGGAGCATATTCATTCGCAGAATTACTTCGGTTTGAGAAGCCTGCTGAAAACCGGAGATCTGTTTGGATTGAAGTACATCTATGGTGAATTGACCCGCAAAGAAGGAGAAGATCCTCTGGATTTTCCCGCTCTGATGAACAACCCGGCGGAGTACGAGATTGTGGTCACAAACGCGCTGACAGGATTGCCGGAGTACTATGGGCGGGAGATGATGGCGCAGGACGATTACCGCCTGATCATGGCCTCCAGTGCCATCCCGGTTGCTTGCCATCCGGTGGAACTCAACGGAGTGCCCTACTTTGACGGAGGCCTTACCGATGCCATCCCGGTTCGCCGCGCCCTGGAGCAGGGGTGTGATAAGCTGGTGGTCATTCTCTCCAAGGACCGGGACTATGTACGAAAGCCTCAGGGTATGCGCAGGCTGTATCGGCGGGCCTGCCGCAGTTACCCCAACATTGTGGATGCTATTGATCGTCGCCATGTAGTGTACAACGAAAATTGGAAGGATGTGTTTTCCCTGGAACGGGATGGGACTGCCTTTGTCTTTGCTGCCAGTGAGCCCATCCGCGTGGGGACTTACTCCATGAAAGAGGATGCGGAACGAAACCTATATGATTTGGGGTTGCGGGATTTTGCCGCATGGAAAAACGATTTGTTGGAATTTCTGAGTATTTGACCATAAATGAGCATTAGCAGAGGAAAGGTATGTGAAACAAACGATGGAACCAATGGAACTTTTGACAAGCAGCACTCCGTACAGCGTCTATAACTTTCATCTTCCTCAAAGTCTGAAGAAAAATGCCGAGCAGCTGTGCTGGGAGTATAATCAGCTGCCGCCCGGGCAGGAGGAGCGGCGCAGAGAGATTTTGAAAAAGCTGTTTGGTACATGTGATCCGAAAACCTTTGTCATGCCTGGGTTTCGTTGCGATTATGGGTTCAATATCCATACTCACGGACTGGCGTTTATCAATTATAACTGTGTGATTCTGGATACTTCCCCGGTGCATATCGGGGCCAACGCCTTTATTGCCCCCGGCGTATGTATCAGTTGTGTGGGCCACGCCATGGATGCCCAACAGCGGGCAGAGACGATTACCACATCGGCCCCTATTACCTTGGAGGAGGATGTGTGGATTGGTGCCAATGCTGTGATATGCGGAGGAGTCACCATCGGGAAGGGTTCCATCATTGGGGCTGGAAGCGTGGTGACCCGGGACATCCCCGCGGGCGTTGTTGCCGCAGGAACGCCCTGCCGTCCCTTAAGACCGGTTACAGAGGCAGACAAGCTCGACTTGCGTACCGTTTCCTTTTAAAAAACGCCGGAATGATTTGACCGATTGTCAAACCATTCCGGCGTCTCTTGTTGTTTTGGAGAACTCTTGGAAAGCCACTTGCTCAAGGGATATATTTCATGCCCCACTGGGAGATGGCGTAGAAAATGGGCAGCAAATCCGTTCCCTTTTCTGTCAGGGAATACTCTACTCGGGGCGGGATCTCATTATACTGCTCCCGGTGTACCAGACCATCCCCCTCCAGCTCTTTCAATGCGTTGGTGAGCATGGTGTTTGTGATAGGTTTGAGCATCTTTTTCAGTTCCCCAAACCGCATGGGAGACTGGATACAGAGCTCGTAGATGATCTGGAGCTTCCATTTCCCCTGGAGCATCTGAACCACCGGGGTCACCGGGCAGTTTCCGTTTTCGGTCAGGATAACACTGCCCACTCGGGCTTGAAATTCCTCATAGGTCATGGATTGATTCATAACGCAGCACTCTCTCCATCGGTATGGTTTTTCGTACCAAGTACAAATAATCTGCGTACTTGCACCGTTATTTCTTCTAAGTATAATAATTATATCGACATCAAAATGGGATGTCAATGACAGAACGAATTGAGAGTGAGGTATTGATTTATGAAAGAACTGAACATTATGGAGGCCACTGTCCTGACCTCCCCTAATCCCCTGACCCTGATTTGTTCCCAGAATGAAGACGGCACCACGAACCTGGCCCCCATCTGCTTTGTGTCCTACCTGTCCTTCAACCCGCCCATGGTCGGCTTTGCCGCTGGCAAGCAGTCCCATACCGGCAAGCGGGTGCGGGAAACCGGCAAGGTGATCGTGACAGTTCCGGGGGAGAGTCTGACTCAGGCCGTGGTGGCCTGCGGCAGTTCCACCGGTGCCACCAGCCACAAGGTGGAGGAAAACCACATTGAGATGACCTCCGTAGAGGGCAGCGACATTCAGATTCCTGCGGATACCCGCCTTGCCATGGTAGCTACTTTACAGCAGACTGTAGAGGTGGGCGACCATATCATGCATATCTGCCAGGTGGACAAGTTCCTGGGTGACGAGAGCAAACAGGGTCTCTATGCCTGGAATGGCTTTGGAAAAGTCGCCCCGGCAGTGGAAGGCTAAGGCAGAAATGACTGGGGGAGATTCCAATGGCGGTGTGCATCAAATCCCAGATTCAGAACATGAATCTGGTCATTGGCTGTACCATCGGCTGCAGCTACTGTTATGCCAGAAATAATGTACGACGGTTCCATATGATTGATGATTTTGAGAAGCCGGAGTACTTCCCCGGAAAATTGCGGCTTATGGAGAAAACTCGCCCCCAGATTTTTCTGCTTACTGGAATGAGTGACTTTTCCGGCTGGAGAGCAGAGTGGCGGGATGAGGTATTTGCCAAAATGGAGCGCAATCCCCAGCACCAGTATCTGTTCCTGACCAAGCGGCCGGAGGAAATCGATTTCTCTACCCATCTGGATAACGCCTGGTTCGGCGTGACCGTTACCTCTTGTAAGGAAAAGAACCGGATCCCGGCACTGCGGGAGCATATCCGCGGCGGACATTATCACGCCACCTTTGAGCCCATGTTTGACGACATCGGGCCAGTGGATTTCACAGGGATCGAGTGGGTGGTCATCGGAACTGAAACTGGACGCCGAAAAGGAAAATCTGTATCCAAGCCGGAGTGGGTGTGGAACCTGACCGACCAAGCCCATACCCTGGGTATCCCGGTCTTTATGAAGGAAGACCTGCTTCCCATTATGGGAGAGGAACAGATGATGCAGGAATTACCCACCGCATTTCATAAGGTACTGGAGGAACAAGCCAAATGGCAGAAATGATGGAAAACGATATCCTGATCCGGGATGTGGAGACAAAAAACATCATGACCAAATCCAATCTGCCCGTAGGAGGCTACTCCGTAAACCCCTATGTGGGCTGCACTCACGGCTGTAAGTACTGCTACGCCTCCTTTATGAAGCGCTTTACCGGGCACACCGAGCCCTGGGGGACCTTTCTGGATGTAAAGCACTGGCGGGAGATCAAAAATTCTCAAAAATACCGGGGACAGCGGGTGGTCATCGGCTCGGTGACCGACGGCTATCTCCCCCAAGAGGAGCAGTTTCAAAACACTCGCAAGCTGTTAGAGCAGCTGAAAGGCAGCGGGGCGGAGATCCTCATCTGTACCAAGTCCGACCTGGTGGTGCGGGATATTGACTTGCTCCGGGAGATGGGAAAGGTGACCGTCTCCTGGTCCATCAATACACTGGATGAGGATTTTCGTAGGGATATGGACAAGGCAGTGAGCATTGAGCGACGGCTTTGTGCCATGAAGCAGGTCTACGACGCGGGTATCCGTACGGTCTGCTTTATCGCGCCGGTATTTCCCGGTATCACGGATTTTAAGGCCATTTTCCATCGAGTGAAGAATCAGTGCGACCTGGTCTGGCTGGAGAACCTGAACCTGCGGGGCGGATTCAAGCAGGAGATTTTAGACTACATCCATGAAAAGTATCCACACTTGATCAACTTGTATCAGGCCATCTATCAAAAGGGTGATCGGAGCTATTTCCGTGACCTTGAGCAGCAAGCAGAGCAGCTGGCGATCGAAAATGGCTGTCCCTTTGTGGATAACGAACTGCCCTATGGCCTGGCGGAGCCGGGCCACCCGGTGATTGTGGACTATTTCTACCACGAGGAGGTCAGGGGGTCGGAGAATACGGGGAAACGAAAAAGAACCTGATGTCGCAGGCAAAAGGAAGGCCGGAGCAACACCGCTCCGGCCTTCCTTTTGATATTTTGTTTGGCCGTTTCGTGAGAGCAGGAATCTCAAATGGATTGTCCCAGTGCATAAGCCTGCTGAAGCTCAGGTTTTCCGTCAATATCCCCCACATCTGCGTTTCCGCCGGCCAAAACATGACCAAGTTCTGTCCATCGAAGATGCTTCATTAGGTGGCTGTAGTATGCCTGTACATCTTCAAAATCGTGGCCTTCCGCAGCCATCAGTAGCACGCCAAAGCGGTCATGTCCCCGGAGCAGATTTCCATCGTTCTCCTCCAGCGCAAAAAGACGGTCCATGGCTGTTCGAAGCTGGCCGCTCAGGTTCCAGTAATACAGCGGCGATGCCAATACGACCACATCGCTCTCCCGCACCGCCGGATAGATCTGATCCATGTCGTCTCTCTGGATACAGGGACATTCTTTTGTACTGTGTCCACTGAAGCAGCCCTTACAGCCGTGGATATTCATATCGCTCAAAAAGAATTCCCGGACGATATGCCCGGCCTTTTCCGCACCCTCTGTAAAGGCGCGTACCAGGGCTGAAGTGTTTCCTTTTCGCCGGGGACTGCCATTGAGAATTACGATCTGCTTGCCCATTCCTTTTCTTCCTTTCAGATCTTATCCACCAGCTCTGCGGCCTGCCGGCAGCCGTCCGTCTTGTTGATGTCGCCTGCGTTCAAGACGCCGGGAATCAGCACTTCGCCCACCATCTTCCACTTGTTGAGGGCAGCTGTTCGCTCCATGGGGATGCGCACACCGTCCAGTACAGACAGATCCTCCTCCTCGCAGCAGGCGATGAGGGCGCACTCTTTCCCGGCAATGTCCTTGCCACCCACCACCAGGGAATAGATCCGGTCGATAACGCCTTTGATCTGGGCGGGAATGGAGTACCAATAGACGGGCATGGTAAAGACAATGGCATCAGCCTTCAGGATAGCCGGTGCGATGATATTGAAGTCATCGTCAAAGGAGCAGGCCTTCCCAGTTTTGAAACAGGTCTCGCAGGCATGGCAGCCGCCGATCTTCATCATGGCTGCGTCAAAGCGGGTGACGGTGTGTCCCTTTGCCTCCGCTGCCTGGATGAAACTATCCGTCATGGCAAAGCTGTTGCCATTTTTTCGGGGACTACCTGTAATGACTACGATGTTCTTACTCATAAAATTTCCTCCTTGTCCTTGAGAAATTGACTTTCTCACCTGCTGATAGTACAATCATAGCAAGAATGGGAAAAAGAACAAGTACGCACATCAAAGTGCGATACTTGCGTAGAGGTTTAATACTTACGAAAAGGAAAGTGTTTATGAGCGAGTTAAAGGAATATAAAACCTGCATTTCATCTGCCAATCTGGCCGATACCGGGTTCAGCTATACTTTATCTCTGATCAGCGGCAAATATAAAATGACTATTCTCTATACCCTCATGTGTTTTGGGGTGGTTCGCTTCAACGAGATGAAAAAGTATATTGGGGGGATCTCCTACAAGACGCTGAGTTCCACACTGAAGGAACTGGAGGCAGATCAGCTGGTCCACCGGGAGGAGTATCCGCAGATTCCCCCGAAGGTGGAGTATAGTCTCACTGAGCGTGGAAAGTCTCTGATTCCCATTCTGGACCAGATGTGCGACTGGGGAGAGCGAAACAGACTGTAACCATAGATTGAAGAAAAGGACTGGAGTTGTCATGGATGACTCCAGTCCTTTTATATGTTAAGAAAACACTCACTATTTGCCCAAACAGAAGAACCGTTTGCCCAAACGGAAGGATATCGTCCTGAAACATTGACGGCGGGAGGTTCACCGGCTATGATGACACTACAATTAAATACTTGCTTAATCGTAATAGCGAAAGCAAGGAATTCAGAAAGGAGTTTTCAAGATGAAAAAGACTTACAAGATCGAAGTGGACTGCGCCAACTGTGCCAACCTGATGGAGGAGGCTGCCCGCAAGACTCCTGGCGTTCAGACTGCCACCGTAAACTTTATGACTCAGAAGATGATCGTGGAGTTTGAAGAGGGTCATGAGCCTGCCGGCGTCATGCAGGACGTGGTCAAGGCCTGCAAAAAGGTAGAGCCTGACTGCGAGATCTTTCTGTGAGGAGACCGGTAGAAAGGAGTATAGACGATGCAGGAACTGATCGTGAATATCCTGCTGGCTGCAGTAGCCCTTCTGGCGGCGGTGCTGCAGCTCATTGGCCAGAAGTCCAGCAGCGGTATGACAAAAAAACAAAAGGTCATGCTCTGGCGCATTCTGGCAGCAACGGTCTTGCTGTTGGGCCTCCAGTCTTTGGGGACATCTGTCTTTGATTCGCTGGGCAGTTCAGGCCGTTGGCTGCGGCTGGCTCTCTATTTAGTGGACTACCTGGTCATTGGCTATGATATCCTGCGGAAGGCCTATAAGGGCATCCGTAATGGTCAGGTGTTTGATGAAAACTTTCTGATGGCAGTGGCCACACTGGGGGCCTTGGCCCTGGCGGTCTATGAAAACGGGGACTATCTGGAATCCATCGCGGTGATGCTGTTTTATCAGGTGGGTGAGTGGTTCCAAAGCTACGCTGTGGGAAAGAGCCGCCGGAACATCAGCGACCTCATGGACATCCGGCCCGATTACGCCAATGTAGAGCGGGACGGCAAACTGGAACAGGTGGATCCGGATGAGGTGGACATCGGCTCCATCATCGTGGTGCAGCCTGGGGAGAAGGTACCCATCGACGGCACGGTGGTGGAAGGAGCCTCTACTTTGAATACCGCCGCCCTGACCGGAGAATCTCTGCCCCGGGAGGTGCAGACGGGAGATGCCATCATCAGTGGATGCATCAACATGACCGGGCTGTTAAAGATCCAGACGACCAAGGCGTTTGGGGAGTCCACCGTGTCTAAAATCCTAGATTTGGTGGAAAATGCCTCTTCCCGTAAGTCCAAGTCGGAGGACTTTATCTCCCGCTTCGCTCGGATCTATACCCCTGCTGTGTGCTATGCCGCCCTGGCGCTGGCCATTCTCCCGCCGTTGGTGCTCATGCTGGGATTGGGACAATCTCCCGCCTGGGAGACCTGGATCTACCGGGCGCTCACGTTTCTGGTAGCCAGCTGTCCCTGCGCCCTGGTCATCAGTATTCCCCTGAGCTTCTTTGCCGGCATCGGCGGAGCCAGCAAGGCCGGTGTATTGGTAAAGGGCTCCAACTATCTGGAATCTCTGTCACAAACTCGCATTGTGGTGTTTGATAAAACCGGCACTCTGACCCAAGGGGTCTTTGAGGTCAACGGAATTCACCACAATGAAATTGAAAACGCCAAACTGGTGGAATATGCTGCGCTGGCGGAGTCAGCCTCCAGCCATCCCATCAGCAAGAGCCTGCAGCGTGCCTATGGCAAGGAAATCGACCGCAGCAGGGTATCCCAAATCCAGGAAATCAGCGGCAACGGAGTCACCGCCGTGGTGGACGACCACACCGTGGCGGCCGGCAATGATAAGCTGATGGATCGTCTGGGTATTCCTTACATCAGTTGCCACAGCGTGGGAACCATCATCCACATGGCGATTGACGGACAATATGCCGGGCACATTGTCATCTCCGACTTGATAAAGCCCACCTCCAGGCAGGCTATCCAGGCATTGAAGTCCGCTGGTGTATACAAAACGATGATGCTCACCGGGGATGCCAAGCAAGTGGCCGATCAGGTAGCGGAGGAGCTGGGGGTGGATCAGGTGTACAGCCAGTTGCTCCCAGCTGACAAAGTGGAAAAGGTAGAGGAGCTACTTGCCAGAAAGCGAGGCAAGGAAAAGCTGGCCTTTGTGGGGGACGGTATCAACGACGCCCCCGTGCTGGGCCGCGCCGATATCGGTATTGCCATGGGTGCCATGGGTTCTGACGCCGCTATCGAGGCTGCAGATGTGGTTCTGATGGATGACGATCCCATGCAGATTGCCAAGGCGATCAAAATTTCACGCAAGTGCTTGGGCATAGTGTATCAGAACATCGTGGTGGCCATCGGGATCAAGCTGCTCTGCCTGGTGTTGGTCGCTTTGGGATTTGCAAATATGTGGCTGGCGGTTTTTGCTGATGTAGGTGTCATGATTCTGGCGGTTCTCAATGCGATCCGGGCTCTTTTTGTAAAAAACCTATAAGTACAATACACGCAATTCCGGGCATGTAACTTCTGGTTATGGCAAGGGGCTGACGGTTTTGAAAACAAGAGAGTATTAAGCCTGATTATATCAATCGGAACCTTTGGAAGACTAAGACAACTAAATTATTGAAAAATATAATAGTGGATATTTCCTCGAACCTGTGCTATTGTGTCTTGCTATAAGGAGGCGAGGCACATGAATGACACGCTGAAACTACTGTATGACAGATTTTACACTCCGTTGCCTATGGAGGAAACCGAGCAGGAAATTGATGACTGTCACCGGCAGCTCATCGAGCGATTGGAAAAACCAGAAAGGAAGTTAGTTTTACGGATTATCGATGCCCAGAATCTAATTGCAGAGCAACGCTCCGTGGACAGTTTCCTTTGCGGGTTCCAGTTGGCTTGGGAAGTGGCATACGAACTGAATCATTTCGAAACGAACAGGCATCCATCTCCAGCGAAAGAAGTAGAGATGGATGCCTGATTTTTCTACTCAATCACAATAGCTTCCCCCAGCCGATACCGGCACAGTCCAAAGCCAGTCTCGGAGCGCTCCAGGATGGTCTCTGGAATCTGCTTGAGATACTTTCGCCCAAAGCTGGTGGTGCCGAAGTACGCGTCAAAGTTGGCCACCGGCAGCACCACCCAGTCGGAGTCCTCCGGCTTATTGGCAAGGTAGTAGGCCGCCAGCGTCTTCACCATCTCCATCGGAACGCCCTTAGGCGTGAGGCTGCGAAGTTGCTCCACCAATGCGAGTGGAAGTATCGGTTCCTCCGTCCGGAGCGGCCCCAGCTCCAGAGCCTGGGCCAGAAAGCTGTCAAACCGCAGGCCCCACTGCCCCTTGGTGGTGGGAGCAAACAGGGGAATCTGCATCTGAATCACCTTGTCCCGCCAGGCCTGGTCAAAGTCTTTTTCAATGGCGGCGCACTTCTTCTGGGCACTGCTGGACACCCTCTCCGGATTTTCCCGCACAAAGGTTGCCACCCGATGCACATGCCTATGAAGCCATCCGCTGCCGTTTTCCTCCACAAGGCCAGGAAAATCCCTATGGAGTTCCCTAAAATCACTGCCAAACTGCCACGCCTCCCGGGGCGTGGCTTTTTTGCTGCTTGGTACACTGCACCAGGCGCATAAGCCCCGCTTGGCATAGTCGATGCGTTCCCGGGGTGCTTCGGCTGGGCTGCCATTCTCGTTATGAAACAGAAGCCCTCTTGCCAGGATGGTCAGCACCCGGTTGAGTCCCTCGAAATCCAGGATGGTGTCGAAGGTAAAGCGGCCCAGGTAGGTGGTGTCTTGCTTGTTCCGAACGGTGTAGTTTACCACACCGGTGTAGTCCTGAAACTCTTTCCACTCATTCAGCATGGTCCACCTCCAGAACATGTTCCTCAATGTGGTCCGGCAGCAGATCCCACAGCAGGTTCCGCTTACCCAGAGCCACCACATAGGGCGCCGCCAGGCTGGGCCGGATGATCTTATTCAACAGTTTGCGGCAGACCCTGGATACCACGGCCCGCTCGTTGCCGCTGAAGGGGGCGGACAGATAGGCCTCCATCATCTTCTGGAAGGCCGGGGAATCCGCCGGGCGACGGAGCTGCTTCCGTTCCCAAGCCGCCTCCAGATCGTCTATATCACAGACCAGATCCCCCAACATGCGGAACCCGCCGTGGCGAAAGTCGGTCAGGAGATCATAGTAGTCGCTTCCCTCCGGCAGCCACTCCCGCAGGAATGTTTCTCTCTGCCCTTCTGCCATCAGGTGCCACTGCTGTTCCACGATGGCCTTTCGCAGAGCGGCAATACGCTCCGGGGAAAGCTGTTGGAAGAAGGCATACAGTTCATCGCTGTCGTAGAGTTCCTCTTGTCCTCTGGCGTAGAGAATACGGTCGATGTCCGTTTTCCGCTGCTGTCCCTTGGCGGGGGCGCGGCAGGCCCGGATGCGGGAGAGGCAGTGCTCGTAGTCCCACAGCAAGGCAGAGACAGAAGAAAGTGTTTTCTCATCCAGCTGCCTCTTCCAGTTTCGCTCCTGGGCAAAGGTGAATAGTTCGCTATCCTTTGCTGGTTTCTCCTGAATCTTGGGCGTATTGCGCTCCAGCTGGCGGGCCAGCCAGGGCAGACGCTCCACCGGGGAGTCTACCTGGTCCCAGTCGATCCCAGCAAAGAAGGTCTCCAGCCGCTCCCGGTGGGTGGGCTCATACCAGGCGCGGCGGCGCTCCTCCGCACGCTCCAACAGATATTTGTACTGCAGGAAGGGAGTGCGTTTCACCTTTCGCACGCCCAGAAATTCATCCAGGTTAGGACGCACACCGGTCTTGGCCGCATCGATCTCCAGTCCGCTGTAAATGGCCAGGGCCTCCAAGTCCCGGCGGCACCGCTTGCGCTCCTCCGGGTCGGCATGGTCATTGTAGGCGATGACGCTGCGGTCCAGGGCGGCGTTGCAGATCTGGCCAATGCGGGCAGCAAAGGTGTTCTCCACCGTCTGAAACCGAGCCTGCCAGTTGTTGGCGTCGGACTTGGGTGCGGATAAGGATGGAATTTTCAGCAGAGGCAGATTGGCGTTGTTGGAGAGCTGCTGGTGGACATCGTAGTCATAGTTCCGCTTGACGCAGCGGTTCAGAATGGGATCGGCAATGGTCTTGATGAGGTCGCCGTCGTAGTCGGCGCCGCCCAGCCGCTCCGCTGCCAAACTGTCAGCGGTCACCATGACCACATCGGTGAGGTGGCCCAGGTAGTGCTGGCGCAGTTTGTCGCCCTCTGGATACACCGACAGCTGCAATTCCTCGTTCCGGGCAATGTGGGGATTACGGAGCAGAGTACAGCTGTCCTCATGGTCATAGGCTGCGCCGGGAGCAAAGAAACAGTCCTCCGCGAAGAGGTCTCCCAGCACTTGGTTGCAGAAGTCCCGCTCACCGGGCAACTGGAACACACGGGGCGCAATTAACTGCCGCAGCAGCTCCAGCAGATCACCGGAGAGAAAACGGTTGTCCCCTGGCACCAGCAGACGCCCAACAGCATATCCCTTTAGGATATTCCGGGCCTGCCCATCCAATTGCTCCGTGTAGATAGGCTCGTGGATAAACCTCGGGTTCTTCTCCAGCACTCGGGCCATGATGTTCGCCCGGCTTCCTTTTGGCTGGCTCAGGCCCCGGCGAAAGTATTCCTGCTGGTATGTTTCATCGGCACGGAAGTTATAGTAGGCCGTCTCGGTGGCCTTGGTCAGCCACTGCCGGGGATCGTCCTCCGGGCTGTGGTCCCAGCCCTCCGGCAGGTCGGCAGGGCGGAACTCCTCCGGCTGGATGGAGAGGGTGGAGAGAAATTGGTAGTTGAGCTCCACCAGCTTTTCCGGCTCCGTCTTGCTCAGGTTGGTGATGTACAGGGCGTGGTTGTAGTCCCGAAAGGCGTCCCAGTAGTCCTCCCAGGTCATATTGTTCTCCCGCAGCCAGCCGTAGGCTTTGAACTGACTGCGGGTGAGGATGATGTCCACACTGCGGACAGGGTGCGCCTTGCCCCAGATGTCCACAATGCTCTGGGTGCCGCTGCGCTTCAAAAAGTCCTTGAAATCCACCTGATGGAGCATCCCCTTGATGTAGGGCATCCGAATCTGGAAGGAGGTGTGAGTGTGGCTGCCGCAGCAGGCCTTGTCCACTACCTCGGCGTACTCTTTGGAGATGAGGCCCACGCCATCAAAGCAGGTGATGTCCAGATCTTCCAGTGTATCTGCCCGGTAAAAGGTTCCCGGCTCTCTGCCTTCCCGCAGGGTGATGACAGGTGCTCGCTCCACTCTCTTGGTTGGATTGTCTATGACGATGACCCGGTGTTTTTTGTCAATGCGGATGCCGTCCACCCGGGTTCCACTGGAGAACATGAGACCATTGTAGGCGTAGAGTTTACTGAGTTGGCATTGGCCCAGTTCCATATTCAGCATGATCCGCTGGCGCATAGGCTCGTACAGTTCCGCCCGGATGAAGGAGAGGTGGGACTGGCGGCTCATACTGGCGGAGCGCTCAAAGGCCACATAGCGGTGTGGGCCGCTACCAAAATCCAGAGTGATCCCCTCGGGGCGGAACATAAGAAACGCCGTGTTGGGCCGCTTGTGGCCGAAGGAGGAGTGCGGGTGTTCGGCGCGGGAGAATCACCTCAAAAAGGGCCCCCGGCGAAACCCAGCAAAGCGGTTTCGCTGGGGAGAGGAGGAAGCACGGAGCGAGGGAGCTTTTGACCTCGGTCGGAAGCGACGGATGCGCAGTCGCTTCCGACGAGGGCCAGCATCGCGTTTGTCTGGTCACCGGCAAAGCCGCCGCCCGCCTTCCGCATAATTTCCGGGCAGAAGCCCGGACCCACTTTTTCTGCAATTTGGAGGAAACGATATGAAAAAAGATATCAAATTCAGCACCCGGATGGCATCCGAAGACCGGGAGGCCATCAAGGAATTGGCGAAACGCTCCGGGATGTCTATGAGCGATTATGTGACAGCCTGCTGTCTGGGAAAGCAGGTAGTGGTCATCGATGGACTGAAAGAAGTGCTCAAGGAGCTGAAGTCTATCGGCAGAAATCTGAATCAGCTTGTCACCCTGGCGCACATGGGGCGCGTCACAGTGATCAATCTGGACGGTGTGCGCCAGGCGTTCTCTGAACTCTGTGCTGCTGTCCGGTTGATTCTGGAACGAAAGCGGTGGTGAAAAATGGCGATCATCAGCTTCACTAACTACAAGCGAGGACAGACCACCGGATGCATGGGAGCCGTGATGCGGTACACCATGCAGAACAAGAAAACCGAGTGTGACGGTCAACAGTTGGTCACAGGCATCAACTGCCAGCCGGAATCTGTCTACGCGGACTTCATGACCACCAAGCGCCTGCATCACAAAACCGATGGCGTGCTGTTCTACCACATGGTGCAAAGCTTCCCAAAAGGCGAAGCGGTCGACCCGGTCACCGCTCATGCGGCCGCGCTGAAGCTGGCTGAGTACTATGAGGGGTATGAAGTTCTGGTCTGTACCCACACAGACCGGGAACACATTCATTCCCACTTTCTCATCAACTCCGCCAACTTCGACACGGGAAAGAAACTGCACATCGCAAAAGAACAGCTCCAGAAACTGCGGCAGCGCAACGACCAGGTCTGCATGGAATTTTCTCTTCCTGTGTTCAGCCCCACGAACAGGAAAGAGAAGACCAAGATGATGTCCATCGGCGAGTATCACACGGCCACCCGTGGCCAGAGCAAAAAGCTGCAGCTCATGAATGTCATCAACGACTGCATGCGCCATGCCTCCAGCCGAGAGGAGTTCATTGCGCTGATGGAGAGCGAGGGCTACAAGGTACGCTGGGAAACCTCCCGGCGGAACATCACCTACACCACACCCAGCGGCTGGCAGTGCCGTGACCGCCTGCTGTTCGGGGACAAATATCTGAAGGAGAATATGGAATATGAATTCAGTATCAGAAAAGAAATTATCTATGGACGAGCTGTTGGAAAAGAACCGACCTACGCAGATGGTACAGACCACGCCGCAGCCTCCGGCACAGGAGCTGACACCGCCTCCCGAAGTGTATCCCTCGAAAGCGGAGTGGGAGGAACTGCTGAGCAGCCTCTACACACTGGGGTACCACACCGAGAGACAGACTGGCTATCTGAAGAAGATCAGCGAACTGCTGGCGCAGCTCCCGACCCGGACGCAGATGGACGAGCTGCTGAAAGCGGTGAAGCATCTGGAGCAGATGAGCGAACAGGCTGGGAAGCGGAACGAGAAGCGTTTTTCTCTGCCCAGCATCAGGCTGCCCAGACTGAGTCTGCCGGACATTCCATGGCCCAGTCTGCTGTTGGGACTGGTGGCCCTGGCGCTGACTGGGCTGGTGCTGTGGGTGGTGTGGTCCAGCTTGGACACGCTCTGGAGCGCGGCCAGGGGCCTGCTCCCGTGAAGGACGCCACCACCACGCACTACCACGCAGACAGCAAGGCCCTCCGGAAAGAACGACAAAAGAAAATCGCCCAAGGCCACGCCGAGGACGACCACGAAGAAGAACAAACTTGGCAGCAGACCATGTAAAGGAGGATGATTACATGAGTTATCAGCAGGCAATGTATGATCGGGAGCATCCCCGATACTCTGAGCCGACAGAATATATCACGATGGAAGTGGACGGACTGATTGTTGCCCTACGCTTCAAAAACGCCGTTACACAGCCTGACACAGTATCTGCAATTGAGCAGACGCTGTTGATGGCGCAGGACTTTGAAAATCTGAACAAGCCCGCTTGATTCAGTAGACTTTTTACCAGTGGTGTGGGATACTGTGTGTGCATATGAACCTTGACAACTGAATGAACAGCAAACCATATGCACCGCAGTCCTACACCAGAAAGGACAAGGTGCAATCATGGAAAAAAACAAGAGAGTATATTGCCTCTATCGAGTCTCTACCAGTAGAAAAAGATGATATCCCGATGCAGAAACAATACTGCCGTGAATTTGCGGAAAGCCAGGGATGGACGATCATCAAAGAATTTGCGGAAAAAGGTGTCTCGGGTTTCAAGGTGGCTGCCGCTGACCGCGACGCGATTCAAGAGATCCGCCAGGACGCTGAGGAACGGAAGTTTGACATCCTGCTGGTGTTCATGTTCGACCGCCTGGGGCGGCGGGACGATGAGACACCCTTCGTAGTAGAGTGGTTCATCCGCAACGGAATCGAAGTGTGGAGCGCAATGGAAGGGCAGCAGAAGATGGATGATCATATCGACAAACTGCTGAACTATATCCGTTACTGGCAGGCCTCCGGCGAGAGCCTCAAAACCTCTGCCCGAACAAAGACACGCCTTTCGCAAATCGTGCAGGAGGGGAGGTTCCGGGGCGGGATCGTCCCCTATGGATACCGCCTGGAAAAGCAGGGGCGCTTCAATAAAAAGAATCACGAAGTCAACGAGATTCTGGTTGACCCGGATGAAGCTGCGGTGGTGCGCATCATCTTTGAAAAATATGTCTATGAGGGGTTCGGTGCACAGCGGTTGTCCCGGTGGTTATATAACAACGGCTATCTCAATCGAAAGGGAACCAACTTCGCCAATACCACCATCATCAAAATGCTGAAGAACATCATGTATGTAGGCATCCTGCGCAGTGGGGAAACACGCTCAGAAATCTTTCCGGAGCTGCAAATCGTTCCTCTGGATCTGTATGAGCGAGCACAGGAGTTGATGGAGGCCAGGACAATGCACCACAATGCAGTGCCCTTTAACTCCAAGGGGAAGTCACTGCTCTCCGGGATGGTCTACTGCGCCCACTGTGGTTCCAAACTGGTGCTGACCACCAGCAGCGGTAGACGCGCCAAGGGTGAGCCCAAACGGGAAACCCATATCCGATATGCCTGCCACTACAAGATCCGCCATCCTCAGGACTGTGACGGCCAGACCGGATACTCCGGCGAGAAACTGGACGGCATTATTGATAAGATCGTCATCCAACTCTTTGAGCGGATGAAGACTGCACCCAGGAGCCAGCTCATTCAAAAGCAGCGGGAGAAGGAACTCCAACTGGCAAACAGTTCGGTGGCCAATCTGGAGAAACTCCATGCCTCCGCAGAACGGGAGCTGGAGAGCTACAAGAAAGAGATCATCAAGACCATCAATGGGACTGGCAGTTTTGGAGCGGACATCCTCGGTGAGATGATAGAGGACACCCGGAGCAAACTGACGGCACTGGCACAGGAGCTGGAACAGGCCAAGGAAAAAGCGGCTGATCTGAAAAACTCTGCCGTTGCCGTTCAAAAGGAGTATGACAAGATCATGTCCTGGGCCGACCTGTATGCGGGCAGCAGCATTGAGGGAAAGAAGATGATCCTGCGGCAGCTCATTGAGCGGGTGAATATCGGGAAGAACTTTGAAATCGAAGTGGAATTCAAAATCAGTGTCACACAGTTCTTCGACTTCCTGTATCCGGAAGGGGACAAGAGTGTGTACTATCGCGCATCCTGAAGGCATGAAAAAACTCGGGAGATCTCGTTTTGAGATCTCCCGAGTGTGGTGGACCCGAAGGGGATCGAACCCTCGACCTTACGGATGCGAACCGTACGCTCTCCCAGACTGAGCTACGGGCCCAAATCAACAGTTCCAAAAGCGGAACAGAAGAATAAAGCAATATGAAATTATAGATGAGGCAGAAAACCGAACCCTTTGCGCTCCCAGCTGAGCTATAGGCCCATATAAAAGGCTACTAAGACAGGAGTCCAGCAGACACGCATATTATTATAGCATGGTTTTCATAAAATGCAAGAAAATTTTTTTCTTGCAAATGAAAAAACTTGAGAAGTGGATATTGATAAATCGGGAAAAATGATGTATGATAAATCGGTATCAGCCTTCCGATGACCAGACGGCCTCCGTCCGGCCAGAGGCAAGGCCGCACTAGTCGGGGAGATAGCGGTGCCCTGTACCCGCAATCCGCTACAGCGGGGATGAACCCCGGCCCCCGGATCTATGCTGTGCCGTCTGCTCCTTATAAGCGGCGATGAGGAATCGGTCCCGCGCAACGGGGCCCCGCGAACCGTGTCAGGCGGGGAACCGAGCAGCACTAAACGGAATGCCTCGTGTGCCGCGGAATTCCCGTTTCCGAGCTGGCTGTAAGGGTTACGGGCATAGCACAGACTTCAAAGGCCGGTGTGCGGCCTTGCCTTTCGCCGGACGCGGAGGGCAGTGCGGAGAGCGAAGCGACTTGGCTCGCTCGCTCTCTTTTTTTATTCCAAAAAGCAAGGGGTGTGAGGATCATGTACCAGGCGCTCTACCGCAAGTGGCGGCCCAGGAGCTTCGACGATGTGGTGGGCCAGAGCCATATTACCGACACCCTCAAGCGGCAGGTGGCCACCGGACGTCTGTCCCACGCCTACCTCTTCACCGGAACCCGTGGCACCGGCAAGACCACCTGCGCCAAAATCCTGGCCCGGGCGGTGAACTGCGAGCACCCGGTGGACGGCAACCCCTGCAACCAGTGCCCCTCCTGTCTGGGCATTGAGAACGGCTCCATTCTGGACGTGCTGGAGCTGGACGCCGCCTCCAACAACGGTGTGGACCAGGTCCGTGCCCTCCGGGATGAGGCGGTGTACACCCCCGCAGCGGTCCGCAAGCGCGTTTACATCGTGGACGAGGTCCACATGCTGTCCACCGCCGCCTTCAACGCCCTGCTGAAGATTCTGGAGGAGCCTCCGGAGCACCTGATGTTTATTCTGGCCACCACCGAGCTGCACAAGGTGCCGGCCACCATCAAGTCCCGGTGCCAGCAGTTCGCCTTCAAGCGGATTCTGCCCGGGGATATCGCCCGGCGGCTGAGCTATGTAGCGGAGCAGGAGGGAATCGGCCTGACCTCTGAGGGCGCCGCTCTGCTGGCACGGCTGGCCGACGGCGGCCTGCGGGACGCCCTGTCCCTGCTGGACCAGTGCGTCAACCCCTCGGGCACCATCGGCGAGGCGGAAGTGCTCTCCGCCCTGGGCCTGGCGGGCAATCTGGAGACCGCTGCTCTGATGGAGCAGATCGCCAAGAGAGAGACCGCCGGAGCTCTGGAGACCCTGGCACGGCTGTACGGCGCCGGAAAGGACGTGGGCAGCCTGCTGAACGAGCTGTCCTCCCTGGCCCGTGACCTGCTGATCCGCAAGACCGCGCCCCAGAGCGGAGCGGCTCTGCTCACAGGTGGGTACGATGAGACCACCCTACGCCGTCTGGACCGGCTGCTGGCTCCGGCCCGGTTGGCTCAGATTCTCAGTCAGCTCCAGGCCACCAGCGCCGACCTGTCCCGCAGCGGAAACCGGCGGACGGACGCGGAGCTGTGCCTGATTCGCCTGTGCGACGAGACCCTGGACCCCAGTCCGGCCGGACTGAACGCCAGGCTGACCCGGCTGGAGGAGCAGCTGGCAGGGGGAGGCATCCCCACCCAGCCGGTCCGGGGCGCGCCGGTACAGCAGACAGCTGCTCCGGCCGCTCAGCAGCAGCCCAAGCAGGCGGCCCCCGCCAGAAGTGAGGACCGTCCTCCCTGGGAGGAGGAGCGTCCTCCGCTGCCCGAGGAGCCGGGCGAGCGGATAAACCAGGTTGCCGAAGAGGAGGCAGCCAGACCGGCGGTCCAGCCTCAGCGGACGGCGGAGCCGGTCCGTCAGGGAGCGCCTCAGCAGCAGGCTCCGGTGCAGAATGCTCCGGCGGCACAGGCTTTCCCGGCAGGGGACTTCTGGCCTGAGCTGGTGGCCTCTCTGAAGGGCCGCATTCCCATGGGAGAGTACACCTTCCTGGCCAACCCCGCCATGGTGCAGGGCAGGGCGGAGAACGGCATGCTCACCCTGTACACTGACAGCGATTTCACCCGGACCATGATCAACAAGCCGGGCATCCTCAGTGTGGTGGCTCAGGCGGCCTCGGCACGGCTGGGCGGCCAGATGCGGGTGACGGTGACGGTGGGACAGGCCCCGCCGGTGAGCGCCGCTCCGGCAGCGCCTGCGGCAGTCGCTCCGGCCCACGACAAGCTGGACGATCTGCTGGCCTTTGGGCAGCAGTTTGACAACATCATCATCAAATAACAGCTTCCGCCACGGCGGACTGAAAGGAGAATGAACCATGGCAAAAGGCTTTGGACGGCCCGGCATGGGCGGTATGGGCGGCATCAACATGAACATGATTAAGCAGGCCCAGAAGATGCAGGAGAACATGCAGAAGATGCAGGCTGAGCTGGAGGCCAAGGAGTACAGCGCCCAGGCCGGCGGCGGCGTGGTCTCCGCCACGGTCACCGGCAAGCGTGAGCTGGTGTCCCTGACCATCGACCCCGAGGCGGTGGACCCCGAGGACGTGGAGATGCTCCAGGACATGATTGTGGCCGCTGTGAACGAGGCCATCCGCAGCGCGGAGACCGACATGGCGGACAATATGCGTCAGATTACCGGCGGCCTGAACCTGCCGTTCTGATCCGAACCATACGGAGGAGACGGGGGCAGCCCTGTCTCCTCCGTTCCATTTGAAGGCATACACAAAAGCAAAACGGAGCGGGACGGCTCTGAGAGGGAAACGGAGCCGCCCAATCTTTGGAGAATACAAAGGAGAGATCACGATGGAGAAAGCCAAGGTATACTTTACCGACCTGCGCACCAGACCCGGCCAGAGCCAGCTGACCAAGCTGGAGAAGCTGATCCGCACCGCGGGCATTGGAGACATCGACTTTGAGAAGAAGCTGGTGGCCATCAAGATGCACTTCGGCGAGCCGGGCAACATGGCCTATCTGCGGCCCAACTGGGCCAAGGTGGTGGCCGACGTGGTGAAGGAGCTGGGCGGCATGCCTTTCCTCACCGACTGCAATACCCTGTACCCCGGCCTGCGGAAGAACGCCTACGACCATCTGAACGCCGCCTATGAGAACGGCTTCACCCCCTTCTCCACCGGCTGCCATGTCATCATCGGCGACGGCGTGAAGGGCACCGACGACGTGGCCGTCCCCGTGGTGGGCGGCGAGTACGTGAAGGAGGCCAAGATCGGCCGGGCCGTGATGGACGCCGACATCTTCATCAGCCTGAGCCACTTCAAGGGCCACGAGGCCACAGGCTTCGGCGGCGCCCTCAAGAACATCGGCATGGGCTGCGGCAGCCGTGCGGGCAAGATGGAGCAGCACAATGCCGGCAAGCCGGTGGTGGCGGAGGACAAGTGCCGCAAGTGCCACGCCTGCGCCAAGAGCTGCGGCCAGGATGCCATTTTCTTTGACGGCACCGACGGCAAGGCCCGCATCGACCACGACCGCTGCGTGGGCTGCGGCCGCTGCCTGGGCGCCTGCAACTTCGACGCCATCTCCAATCCGGAGAGCAACACCAACACCATCCTGGACTACAAGATGGCCGAGTACGCCAAGGCGGTTGTGGATGGCCGTCCCCACTTCCACATCAGCCTGGTCATCGACGTGTCCCCCCTGTGCGACTGCTACGGCAGCAACGACGTGCCCGTGCTGCCCGACCTGGGTATGTTCGCCTCCTTTGACCCGGTGGCCCTGGACCAGGCCTGTGCCGACGCCTGCCTGCGTCAGGAGCCCCTGCCCGGCTCCGAGCTGGAGGAGAAGATGCACAGCCACGGCTTCTGCGACCACCATGACCACTTCAAGAACCTGGAGCCCGACTCCGAGTGGAAGGCCTGCCTGGAGCACGCCGAGAAGATCGGCCTGGGCACCTGCTCCTATGAGCTGATCACCGTGAAGTAAAAACACAAAAATCCCGTCTGTACAGCCGTACAGGCGGGATTTTTTTGCTCAGTCCACCGGAGGTACGTCGTCCTGACGCTGTGTTCCGCCCTGCTCGCCACGGACGGCAGAGGCAAAGGTGATGGCGGTTCCTCCGTACTTGTCCCGGATTTTGTCCATGGTCCGCTCCAGACGCTCCAGCTTGTCCCGGTGGGGGGCGGCATTGGCGGCGAAGAGGTCCAGCTGTTCTCCGGCGTCGGCCTCGTCCACCAGATTCTGGCCGGTGACGGTGAGGGCCCGGATGGGCAGCTTCAGGTTCCAGGAAGCCAGCAGCAGCTCCAGTGCGGCGTCGGCAATGTCACGGGACACATAGGTGGGAGCCGGGAGCCGCTTCTGGCGGCAGATGTCTCGGAAATTGGGGTCCCGGATGGTGACTTGTACTGTGGTGCACTTGAGGCCGTGACGCCGCAGCCGGGCGGCCACCTCGTCGGACAGGGCGGACAGCCCGGCGCGCACATCCTCCAGCCCCAGCAGGTTGCGCCGGAAGGTGAGGCCGCTGCCCACCGACTTGGGGGGCGGCAGGTCCCGGGCCGGGATGACCGGCTCATGCTCCGTTCCGGCGGCGTAGCTGTGGAGGGCGGCGCCCTGCTTGCCCAGAATGGTCACCAGAGCCTGGGGGTCAAACCGGGCCAAATCCCCGATGGTCTGGACGCCGTAGCCCCGGAGCACCTTGGCCGCCGCGCCGCCCACAAAGAGCAGGTCGGTCACCGGAAGAGGCCAGAGAAGCTGGCGGAAGTTTTCCCGGGTAATCACCGTGGTGGCGTCCGGCTTTTTGTAGTCACTGCCCATCTTGGCAAAGACCTTGTTGAAGGACACTCCCACCGACACCGTCAGCCCGGTCTCCGCCTTCACCGTCTCCCGGATGCGGTCGGCAATGGCCTTCCCGTCCCCGCCCCACAGGTGCATGGAGCCGGTGATGTCCAGCCAGCTCTCGTCGATGGAGAAGGGCTCCACCAGGTCGGTAAACCGGTCGTAGATGGCGTTGACAATGCGGGAGTACTTCCGGTATTGGTCCCGGTGGGCGGGGAGAAGCACCAGGTCGGGGCACTTCTGCCTGGCCTGCCAGATGGTCTCGGCGGTCTTCACGCCCATGGCCTTGGCCGGCTCGTTCTTGGCCAGAATGATGCCGTGGCGGGATTCGGGGTCGCCGCACACGGCCACCGGCTTCCCGCTCTCCCGCAGCTCGGGCAGGGAGAGCAGCTCCACCGAGGCGTAGAAGCTGTTGAGGTCACAGTGGAGTATGGTCCGGTCCATGATGCGCACCCCCTTGATGCCGTATTCTTATTTATCAGTATACTATTTTGTATGAGAAAAGTCAAACTAATGTTCTATATCTGGGCAAAAAAACAGCCCCGTCCACATAGGGACGGGGCTGAGGGGATACATTAGATGACACCGGCCAGAACCAGACCCAGCAGCACGGCGGTGGCCAGCAGGATGATGGCCACGATGGAGACGCCGATGGTGCGGCGCTTCTGGACCTGGGCGGAGTTCTCGTGCTCGGGGACCAGACGGGCCTTGCGCAGGGCGGTGACCACGGGCTTGTAGAGCAGCATGGTGAGGGCGCCGTTCATCAGAGCCTTGACCAGGTTGAAGGGGAGGAAGGCGGTGGGCAGCATGGCGACCACCACATCACGGGGAACCTGCATGTACAGGGGAGTGATGAGGTAGTTCCACAGCAGCATGATGCCGGTCATCAGGACACCGCCGATGACCAGACCCACAATAGCGGCGGAGAGGGTCTGACGGCGCTTGTAGATGAAGGCGGCGGGGCAGACAAAGGCGATGGTGGACAGCACGTTCATCAGCAGGCCGATGGGGCCGGTCTCACTGACGGTGACCATCTCAATGAGGGAGGTGACCACGGAGATGCACAGGGCGTTGAGGGGGCCGTACAGGAAGCCGCCGATGGCGATGATCACGTCCTTCATATCGAAGGTGAGGAAGCCGGCCACGGTGATGGGGGCGAAGATGGTCTTGGAGATAAACATGACCACGTAGGCGATGGCGCAGAGCATGCCGGTGCAGACGATGGTGCGCACGTCCAGCCGCTTGGCGCTGGAGGAGGGGAGGGAGGAGGACATAACGGACATAAAAAACACTCCTAATGACAAAGTAACACCTGAAAAGCAATGCCTTTCAGGTGTTAAATACAATCAAAAGGAGGAGGGTGCTTAAATCGCATTAACACATCTTCTTCCATCCAGACTTCGCGCGTTGGAGCACTATGCGCGTCACTGTCGGTCCCGGAATTACACCGGGTCAGCCGCAATACTGCGGGTAGCGGACTATACCGCCGATCGGGATTTTCACCCTGCCCTGAAGACATTTCCTGTTCAGTTGTCCTAATGCTATTATAGCGTGTGTCCAACAGATTGCAAGTCTTTTTTGAAAAAAGTTTTCGCACTGGTGTTCGAACATAGCGTTGACTTGGGCCGAGGGATATACTAGAATGGACACAATGACAGAAGGGAAGCAATGAGGAGAACGCCTATGGAACGAGAGACCACCTGCTGCTTTACCGGGCACCGGCCCGACAAGCTGCCCTGGCGTGACGACGAGTGGGACCCCCGCTGCCAGGCCTTGAAGGAGCGGCTGACCGCCGCTCTGGAGGAGGCCTATGACAAGGGGATGCGCCACTTTATCTGCGGCATGGCCAAGGGTGCGGACTTCTATTTCTGCGAGGCCGCTCTGGCCCTGCGGGATCGGCGGCCCGGCGTCACGGTGGAAGCCGCCCTGCCCTGTGAGGAGCAGGCCGCCCGCTGGAACGAGCGGGACCGGAACCGGTATTTCAGACTGGTTGCCCAGTGCGACTATGAGACCATGGTTCAGCACCACTACGACAAGGGCTGTATGCTGCGCCGGGACCGGTACATGGTGGACCGGTCGGCCATGATCATCGCCGTGTACGGCGGCGTGCTGGGCGGCACCATGTACACCCTGTCCTACGCCATGAAAAAGGGCCTGGAGCTGAAAATTCTGGATGTGGAAGTACAGGAATGACCGTGTACAGGAGGAAAACGAGATGAAATACGCCTTTCTTGTTATGGGCAGCTACGACAGTGCAGCAGACCGGGCGGAGATTCAGAACGGAGCCACCCGGATCATCGGTGTGAGCAGCGTGGAGGAGGCCTGTGAGATTGCCCGTACCCTCCAGGCGGAGGGCGTGGCCTGCATCGAGTTGTGCGGCGCCTTCGGTGAGGAGGGAGCCCGCCGGGTTATTGACGCCACGGGCGGCACCCTGGCCGTGGGCTACGTGGTCCACTTCCCCGAGCAGGACGGACTTTTCAAGGCCGTATTCGGCTGAACAGTAAAAATACCGGCGTGCTGCCTGAACGGGCAGCACGCCGGTGTCGTTTACTCCTCCGCCATGTGGCCTTCCAGCCAGGTCAGCACGTCCTGATACACCTCGTCCCGGTTGATCTCGTTGAGCATCTCATGCCGTCCGCCGGGATAGAGCTTCATGGTCACGTCCTTGACCCCGGCGTCCTGGAAGAAGCCGTACACCTTCCGCACGCCCTCGCCCATAGCGCCCACCGGGTCCTGGTCGCCGGAGAAGAGGTAGACCGGGGTGTCCGGGTCCATCTTGGCCAGGTTGTCCGGGTCGGCGATGAACTGGAGGCCCTCCATCATGTCCCGGCTCATACCAGCCGTGGGCAGGAAGGAGCACAGCGGATCGGCCACATAGGCGTCCACCACGTCGTTGTCCCGGGAGATCCAGTCGGCGCCGGTGCGGTTGGGGGCGAATTTCTTGTTGTACACCCCCAGGGACAGGTCGTTGAAGAACTTGCAGGGAGTGTGATAGCCCCGGATGGCGCCGAACATGGCCAGCACACCCTTGCCGAAGGCCACGGTAGCGGCGGGTTCCTGACCGGTGCCCGAGAGGATGCAGCCGTCCAGAGTGTTGGGCCAGCGGATGAGGTAGGTCCGGGCCACAAAGGAGCCCATGGAGTGGCCCATCAGGAAATAGGGCAGGCCGCCGTACCGCTCGCCGGTCAGCACACGCAGCATGCGCACGTCGTCGGTGATGTGCTTCCAGCCGTCCTGTTCGGCCAGGAAGCCGTACTCCTCCGGACCGGTGGCGGTGCCGCCGTGGCCCAGATGGTCATTGCCCACCACCACAAAGCCGTGGTCGGCCATAAAACGGGCAAAGCCGTCGTACCGCATGATATATTCCGAGATGCCGTGAACCAGCTGGAGCACCGCCCGGGGAGCGCCGTTCTCCGGGGTCCACTCGGCCGCGTGGACCTGGTGGATGCCGTCGCTGGAGGGGTAGGTAAATTCCCGCAGATTCGCCATAGAAAATCCACTCCTTTTGTGATAAAATAATAACACCCCTGTGAATCCCGCCGGAGATACGGCGGGTGGGAGAGAAGCGTGGTTCTGATACCAGTCTATCCTGAACAGGGACATTCGTCAATATACAACCCCGGCGCTCTGTCCGGACGGGGCACCTGGATACAGAAAGGAAGCCTGAAACATGAGTGTAACAGAACGGTTTCTCCGTTACGTAGCCTATGATACCCAGTCTGACGAAAACAGTACCACCGTACCCTCTACGGAGAAACAGAAAATTCTGGGCGCTGCCCTGGCCGCTGAGCTGTCCCAGATGGGGCTTCAGGGCGCCCACATGGACGACCACGGATATGTGTACGCCTGGCTGCCTGCCACGCCCGGGTGTGAGGGCGTGCCCTGCGTGGGCCTCATCGCCCACATGGACACCTCGCCCGACGCCTCCGGCGCCAATGTGAAGCCCCGGATTGTGGAGTATCAGGGCGGCGACATTGTCCTCAATGAGGAGCAGGGCATTGTCATGCGGGAGGCGGACTTTGAGAGCCTGGCCCGGTACAAGGGTCAGCACCTCATTGTCACCGACGGCACCACCCTTCTGGGCGCCGACGACAAGGCGGGCGTGGCGGAGATTTTCACCGCCGTGGAGTACCTGGCCAGCCACCCTGAGGTGAAGCACGGCCGCATCGCCGTGGGCATCACCCCCGACGAGGAGGTGGGCCAGGGCGCCGACCATTTCGACGTGGAGGGCTTCGGCGCGGCTGTGGCCTACACTGTGGACGGCGGCGAGCTGGGCGAGATTGAGTATGAGAACTTCAACGCCGCCAACGCCGGTGTGTATTTCCACGGCGTGAACATCCACCCCGGTTCCGCCAAGAACAAGATGAAGAACGCCCTGCTGATGGCCATCGAGTTCATGAATATGATGCCTCCGGCGGAGACCCCTGCCCACACCGAGGGCTACGAGGGCTTCTACCACCTCCACGATATGAAGGGTAACGAGACCGAGGCCGAGCTTCACTTCATCATCCGGGACCACGACCGGGAGAAGTTTGAGGAGCGGAAGCAGTACCTGGGCCGTGTGGCCGCCTATCTGGACGGTAAGTACGGCAAGGGCTCCGTGGAGCTCTATCTGAAGGATTCCTATTACAACATGAAGGAGAAGATTGAGCCCCATATGTACCTCATCCTCCGGGCCCGTGCGGCTATGGAGAAGGCGGGGGTTACACCCCAGGTGGTGCCCATCCGTGGCGGCACCGACGGCGCCCGTCTGAGCTACATGGGCCTGCCCTGTCCCAACCTGTCCACCGGCGGCGTCAACTTCCACGGCGTCCGGGAGTATATCCCTGTGGAGAGCCTGGAGAAGATGGTGGAGGTGCTCATCAACCTGGTGACGGTTGAGGAGTAAAACGCAACAGAACAAATATGATAAGAGGCCGGACCCCAACGGGGTCCGGCCTCTTGCTTTTTGGGGCTATGGAAAGGATTTGGTCCTGAGACTTAGACAGCCTCGGTTACCTCGGTCTCCTCGCCGGTAACAGTCAGGCCGGTGATGGAGACGTTCTCACCCAGCTTCTCCACGGTACCGGTGATAACCTCGGTGCCGGTGGTGTTGATTACGGTGTTGAAGCTGTTGTTCTGGCGGATAGCGTAGACAGCGAAGAACTTGAACACATCGGACTGCTCGCTGGTGCCGGTGGCGGAGATCTCGCAGTCGGTCAGGGTGACGTTGGCGTCAGCAGCATAGGTGCTGGTGGTCTGGTTGCCCACAATCAGAGCGCCGTAGGGGACCTCATTGCCGCTGCCCCAGGTGCCGGTGTACATGCTCTCGTTTACCCAGCTGAGGGGGGTGGAGTTGGAGCTGATGTTACAGCCGGTAAAGGTAGCGGTACCGGCACGGACGATAACAGCCTGACGCTGGCCCTTGATTGCAGTGCCGGTCACATTCATGGTGCCGGCCACGTTGAGGCACAGAGCAGCGCTGTCGTTGTCAGCCGCCTCCATGGTGATGCTGCCGCCGGAGACGCTGATCACCACGTTGTAGTTGTCAACGGTGGCGGCGTTGGTGGCGATGGCATAGGCGCCGGAGGTGGTGATGTCGCAGTTGTCAACGGTCACGCTGGCGGCGTCGCCCTGGGGATACAGGACGGTGGCAGTGGAGTTGACGGTCAGGTCCTCCAGGACGATGGAAGAATCGGTCTTGATGTTGATGGCGGCGTTGGCGCCGGTGTGGTTGTTCAGGTTCAGCGTGCCGTTCTTGATGGTCAGAGCGGTGGCGGCATCGCCGGACTTCTCCAGAACAACGGAGGTGCTGGTGCCGCTGACGGTCAGCGCATTGCTGTTGACGTCGATGGTGACGGTCTTGCCGGTGACGGCATTCTGAAGGGTGCTGGGGGAGACGGTGGCGTCGGCGTGGAGGGTCAGGGTCTCGCCGGTCTTCACAGCGGACAGCGCATCGTCAAGGGAGGCATACAGGGTCTGGCCAATCTGGGCCTGGGCAGAGGCGGGAACATTGGTGAAGTAGTAGATCTGGCTGCCGGTGTTGCTGGTGTACAGGCTGTCGGCGCCGGTGACCACACCGGCCTCAGCGGTGGTGCCGTCAATCCAGATGGCGGGGACAGCGGAATCGCTGCACACCACAGTAGCGCCGTTCAGGTTCAGCTTGCCGGCCTGCATGCCCTCCTCGCTGGACTTGCACACCTCGATGCCGCCGAACTCGTTGCCGGAGACGGTGATGGTGCCGGCCAGGGTGACCTTGGAGGAGTTGACTTGGATGCCGGCGTTGGCGGCGGTGACGGTCACGTTCTCCAGGGTCACGTCATTGGCGTTGAAGACCTTGATGCCGTACTCGCCGGAGTCCCAGCCGGAAGGGGTGTTGTTGGGGCCGGAGACGGTCAGATTGCGGAGGGTCACGCCGTCGGAGGCCACCAGGATGCCGGCGCTCTGCTGAGCGTTTTCGCTGGCGTTCTTGCTGGTGATGGTGTTGCTGTTGCCGTTGATGGTGACGGGGCGGCCCACCACGATCTCGCTGGCGGCCTCAAAAGAACTGCTCAGGTTGATGGTGGTGATGCTCTCGTTGGAGAGGGCGGCGGCCAGCTCATCGGCAGAGCTCACGGTGGCGGTGTCCACCACGGGAGCGGCGACGGTGTAGCCGTTCAGGGGGCTGTCAACGGTCAGAGTAGCAACCAGATCCTCGCCGTTGTAGAACTCCAGGACCTGCTTGGCAGCGTTATCGCTGATGAGATCCCAGCCGGAACCGGCATTGTAGAAGGAGTAGAGGGCCAGCTTCAGGTAGGAGTTTCCGTCCTTAACACCGTAACGACCGGTCTCACCGTTGAGGGTATTGGCCTGAGCGTCATAGGCCCAGTCCTTGGTGTTGGTCTTGGCCTTCATGGTGGCCAGCTGGCCGTCGGCGGTCATGTACTTCTGCTTGATGGAGGTGAAGGTGGGCAGCTGGCCGTTCACCTTCACATACAGGGTCAGGGAACGGTAATCACCGCTGCCGCCCAGAGCGGCCACCTGCTCCTGGGTAAAGACCTTGTCGGACACCTCGGCGGGAATCTCGTTGTCCAGATCCAGCACGAAGTCGGTGCCGATGGTGGTGAAGGACTCGCCGGACTGGGCGGCCATGGAGCCGGTCAGCTCGGTAACAGTGGGCTGCTCCTGGGTAATCTCAAAGGAGAAGGTCAGGGTGACGGCGGCGCTGCCGGTGCCCTTCAGGGTCATGGCGATAGAAGAGGAGGGATGCTCGCCGTAGAACTTAACGATGGCGGACACTAGGGTGGTGCCGTCCTCAGCCGCCCAGTTGGAGCCCTTCAGAGCGAGGCTCTCGTTCCAGGTGTAGACGGTGTTGTTGAAGGTGATGGACTTGACTGCGCTGCTCTCCACACGGTGCAGAGCGCCCAGGTAGCGGGCCATGTCGTTCATGGCGCCCTCCAGGTCGAACTGCTCCTTGGTGTACTCGGCGCTGATGGTCACATTGGCGCCGTCCACCTTGGACTCGAAGGAGCCCACATAGGTGTAGTCGTCATACTTGTAGCTGCCGGCGTTCTGAGCGGTAGTCACCAGCTGCTCCACAGTGGTGTCCTCCACCACGGGAGTAATCTCAAAGGAGAAGGTCAGGGTGACGGCGGCGCTGCCGGTGCCCTTCAGGGTCATGGTGAGAGGAGCGCTCTGGTCCTTCTGGTAGTAGTCCACAATGGCGGACACCAGGGTGTTGCCGTCCTCAACAGCGGCGGAGGCGTCCTTCACCCAGTTGGAGCCGGCCAGAGTGGGGTTGGAGGCCCAGGTGTAGACAGTGCCGTTGAAGGTGATGGACTTGACGGCGCTGCTCTCCACACGGTGCAGAGCGCCCAGGTAGCGGGCCATATCGTTCATAGCGCCCTTCAGGTCGAACTGCTCCTGGGTGTACCTGGCGCTAATGGTGACAGCGGCGCCGTCCACCTTGGACTCGAAGGAGCCCACATACTCATAGCCGTCATACTTGTAGCTGCCGGCATCCTGAGCGGTCTTCACCAGCTGCTCCACAGAGGTGTCCTCCACGGTGCTGCCGCCGCCGGAGGAGGAACCGCCGCCGGTGGAGGGCTTGGTGGTGGTGCCGGACTCGCCGGCGTCAATGGAGCCGTTGCCGGTGGTGACGGACTCGGCGCTGTTGTTCTCCACCTTTGTGCCGTTGGTGGTGACGGTGGTGCCGGTGGCGCCCTCAGCGGCCTCCACTTTGCTGACGGTACCGTTGCCCTCAACGGTGGTGTTGGCGCCGGCGGTGGTGACGGAGTCAATCTTGGCGCCGCTCTCGGTCTTGACGGCGGTACCCTCGGCGCTCTCGGTGACGGTCACAGCCTCCACCTTGCCGACCACGGTCAGGGTGGCGTTCTCGGCGGAGGTGGTCAGGGTGCTGACGGTGGCGCCCTTGCTCACGGTGACGGAGGTGTTGTCGGCGGACTCGGTGACGTCCACGGTGTCCACCTTGCCGGTGATCTCAACAGCGGCATCGGAACCCTCGATGCTGACGGTACCCAGAGTACCCTCCAGCTTGACATCGTCGGAGCCTTCCTCCACCACAACGACGGAGACCTGGGCGCCATCCTCCACGGCCACGCGGACCTTGCCCTCCTGACGGGCAATGATGACCTGGGTAATCTTGGAGTCGCCCTTGATGACGATGGAGTTGGCGCCGCCGCCGCGGACCAGCAGACGGCCGTCCACAGTGACGTTGTCCAGCTCCACATGGCCCTCGCCCACGCCCTCGGCCACGATGAGGTCGCCGGTGATGTGCATGTCCTTGAGGGTCACGTTGTCGGCGCTGATGACGGCGGAGCCGTCCACGTCGCCGGTGTACTCGCCGGAGGTGTTGTAGTTGGCGTTAAAGATGTTGTCCAGAATGGTGACAACCTCAGCGCGGGTGATGGTGTCGGCGGGGCGGAACATGCCGTTGCTGCCCTGCATGTAACCGGCGGCGGCCATGGCGTTGACAGCGCCCACAGCCCAGTCGGGGATGGAGGCCTGATCCAGGAAGCCGGCGTCGGGAGCGGACTGGGTGTCCAGGCTCAGCACCCGGGCGAACATGACGGCGGTCTCCTGGCGGGTGATGGAGGCGCCGGGCTGGACAGTGCCGTCACCCATGCCCATGATGATGCCGGCGGCGTTGGCGCCCAGAATGGCGTCGGTGTACCAGCTCTGATCCAGGTCGGAGAAGGTATTCTGGGACTTGAGCTGGTAGGCCATGACCCGGTCCAGCATCACGGCCATCTCGCCGCGGGTGATGCCGCTGTCGGGCATGAGGTTGCCGTTCTCGTCGCCCTTGATGACGCCGTAGTTCTGCCAGGTGTTCAGGGCGTCCTGGGCCCAGTGGCCGGCAGTGTCAGCGGCGGCAAAGGCGGGAGCGGCCTGGGCCAGCACAAGGGTACCGGCCAGAAGGGAAGTAGCAATGTTCTTCTTCAAGTGTGGACAACTCCTTTTTTAAAATGTATGCGGGATATGTGGGATGTGGGGGAGACACATTGTTTCACTGTAATTCCGTCATTTGGAAATCCTGTTACAGATTATAGCAGGGAATGGTTACAAGGTCAAGTAGAAAAATAATATTTATTATTAATATATTACTAAGCACCGAAAAAATATGTTTCTGTTTGTTACAGTTGTAAAATCCATAGTCTGGAAAGAAGATGAAAAAATATTAGGGGCTCCGCGGAGGGTGGAATGAGACTTAACAAAAAGTTTACCGGTATTTCAGCCTGGTTTCAGCTTGGACTGGTATGCTCAACTCTGCATGAATGCCGCCTAAGGGGTTGGCAGAGCAAAGGAGGACATGGCATGATAGAAGTACGCGACCTGGTGAAGCGGTACGGCCGCCACACAGCGGTGGATCACCTCAGCTTCACTGTGGAACGGGGGCAGGTGTACGGCTTTCTGGGTCCCAACGGCGCGGGAAAATCCACCACAATGAACATCATGACCGGTTATCTGGGCCACACAGAGGGCGAGGTGCTGGTGGACGGACACAGCATGCTCAGTGAGCCTGAGAAGGCACGGCGCCAGATCGGGTATCTGCCCGAGCAGCCGCCCCTGTATGTGGACATGACGGTGAAGGAGTATCTGAGCTTTGCCGCCCAGCTGAAGAAGGTGCCCGCCAAGGCGCGGAGCGGCGAGGTAAAGCGGGTCATGGAGCACACCATGCTCACCGACGTGTCGGGCCGCCTGATCCGCAACCTGTCCAAGGGCTATAAGCAGCGGGTGGGCATCGCTCAGGCCCTGCTGGGCAACCCGGAGATTGTGATTCTGGATGAACCCACCGTGGGCTTGGACCCCAAGCAGATCATTGAAATCCGCACCCTCATCCGGGACCTGGCCAAGGAGCACACGGTCATCCTCAGCTCCCACATTCTGGCCGAGGTACAGGCGGTGTGCGACCGGATTCTCATCATCCACCACGGGAAAATGGTGGCCGCAGGCACGACCGAAGAGCTGGAGCGCCAGCTGGCCGGCACCACCGCCCTGGAGGTCACCCTGAAGGCGGACGAGGCCACGGGCAGAAGCCTGCTGCGGAGCGTGTCCGGTGCGGGGGCGGTGTCCTACCGTCCCGGCGCAGCGGAAGGGGAGAGCACCTTCCGGGTGGAGAGCCGCAAGGGCGACCTGAGAGAGAAGATTTTCCAGGCCTGCGCGGCGGAGAACGTGGCCCTGCTTGGCCTGCGCAGCGCCGGCATGACCCTGGAGGACGTGTTCCTCAAGCTCACCGCCGACGACAGCGTCCGGGAGGAGCCGGCGGCATCCCGGAGCAGGAAAGCGGCACGGACGGATAAAACCCCGTCCGGCGGAAAAGAGGAGGATGAGGCGGAATGAGGGCCATCTACAAGCGGGAGCTGCGCTCCTATTTCACCAGCATGACGGGATATCTCTTTATCGCCGTGGTGGCCTTTTTTATCGGTATCTACTTCATGGCCAACAACCTGTACTACGGAGATCCCGGCTTCTCCACCACTCTGGTCAACGTGATGGTGGTGCTGCTGGTGGCGGTGCCCGTGCTCACCATGCGCTCCATGGCGGAGGAGCGGCGCAGCCGCACCGACCAGCTGCTGCTCACCGCGCCGGTGTCCGTGTCCGGCGTGGTGATGGGCAAGTACCTGGCCATGGTGACCATCCTGGCCATCCCCATGCTTTTCTCCTGCATCTGTCCCCTCATCATCGCCGCCAACGGCACGTCCCAGCTCATGTCGGACTATGCGTCCATCTTCGCCTTTTTCCTGATGGGGTGCGTGTTCGTGGCGGTGGGCATGTTCATCTCCGCCCTGACCGAGAGCCAGATCATCGCCGCAGTGGGCACCTTTGCCGCCCTGCTGACCCTCTACCTGTGGGACAGCCTGATGCAGTTCCTGCCCGACGTTCTCTCCGACGTGCTGGGACTGTTCTCCTTCAGCTCCGTGCTGTACAACTTCGCCTATTACAGCGTGTTTGACGTGCGGGGCGTGGTGCTCTACCTGACCCTGGCCGGGCTCTTTGTATTTCTGACCGTGCAGGCGCTCCAGAAGCGCCGCTGGAACTGAGGGGGTGACCGCTTTGAAAAAGACACATCGCAAGCTTCGCCAGGGCGGCTACCTGGCGGCCACCACCGCCATTGTGGTGGCCATTGTGGTTTTCCTCAACCTGATTGTGGGCCAGCTGCCCACCCATCTGCTGGAGTTCGACCTGTCGGACAAACAGCTCTACACCGTCACTGACACCTCCAAGGAGTTTCTGGCCGGTCTGGACAAGGACGTGGAGATTGTGGTTCTGGCCGAGGAGAGCAACGTGGATGAGCGTATCGCCAAATTCCTGGACAACTACGCCGCCCTCTCCAGCCATATCACCGTCACCGAGGTGGACCCGGTGGCTCACCCCTCCGCCGCCGAGAGCTACAACGCTTCGGTCAACTCCCTGGTGGTCCGGTGCGAGGAGACGGGCAAGGCAAGGGCCATCTCCTTTAATGACATCATCGTCTATGACCAGATGTACTACTACATGTATGGTCAGATGTATGAGACCGAGTTTGACGCCGAGGGCCAGCTGACCTCCGCCGTGGACTATGTGACCGGCGACAACGACACGGTGATCTACACCATGGAGAACCACGACGAGACCGCCCTCTCCACCCAGGTCACCGACGCCGTTGAGAAGGCCAACCTGACTCTGGAGAGCACCAGCCTGCTCCTCAACGGCAGCGTGCCCGAGGATTGCAGCCTGCTCATCAGCTACGGAGCGTCCAAGGACCTGACCGACGACGAGCTGACTCTGATCCGGGAGTATCTGGACGGCGGCGGACAGGTGATGTTCGTCCTGGCCCAGACCGAGGAGGAGATGCCCAACTGGGAGACCCTGATGGCGGAGTACGGCCTGACCCTGGCCGACGGCTATGTGGCGGACACCGCCCGGTACTATCCCCAGCTGGGCAGTGCTTATGCCATCGCGCCGGTGCTCTCCTCCGAAAGCGCCATCACCAGCGGCTTCTCTGACGACGACCTGACCCTGATGGTCAACGTCCGGGGTATGACCGAGCTGGAGACCCTGCCCGACAACGTGACCGTCACCCCCTTCCTGGAGACCTCCTCCTCCGGCGTGGCCGTTACGGAGGACGGCACCCAGACCCAGGGCACCTATCTCCTGGGCGCGGTGTGCCAGAAGACCGACGAGGACGGAAACGCCGCCGGGCGGCTCACCGTCATCTCCTCCGCCTCTCTGGTGGACGACAGCGTCCTGAATACAATCCCCAACGGCGTCAACCTGGACGTGTTCATGAACGCGGTCACCGACGGCTTTGAGGACATCGACAACATCTCCATTGAGGCCAAGAGCCTGGAGACCACCTATAATACCATCCAGAACGCCGGCAGCTGGAGTCTGCTCTTCATCGCCGTCATCCCGCTGCTCACCCTGATTGTGGGCCTGGTGTACTGGCTGCGCAGGAGGAAACTGTAATGAACAAGGCGACCAAGCTGATGTATGTACTGGTGGGCGTGCTGGTGGTGTGCATGGCGGCCTACCTGGGCCTGCGCTGGTGGAACGACACCGCCGAGGACCGGGTGGTGGACGACAAGACCTACCTGGCCCAGCTGGAGGACATCACCTCTCTCACCTGGCAGCGGTCGGGGGAGACCCTGTCCTTTGAAAAGGATGAGGATGGTGTGTGGCACGATGTCTCCGACGCCGATTTCCCTTTGGACCAGAGCTATCTGACCGCCCTGGAGACCACTCTGTCCCAGCTCTCGGCCGTGAAGGTCATCCCTGACCCGGAGGAGGACAGCTCCTACGGGCTGGACACCCCTGATCTGACCCTCACCGCCACTGCTGCTGACGGGAAGAGCCTGGAGATCACCGTTGGCAGCGAGGTGGACGGCAACTACTACGCCCGTCCCGCTGGGGACAGTCAGGTGTACACCATCGCCGCGGCCCTGATGAACCAGACCGAGTACGGCCTGATGGAGATGATTGACCTGGATACCATCCCCACCGTCACCGAGTCCAGTGTGGAGTCTGTGGAGATTGTTTCCGGCGGCGTTACCACTCTGCTTACCAAGGAGACCGTCACCGGTACCGACGAAGAGGGCAATGAGACCACCTCCTATGTCTGGAGCCGGGACGGGGAAGCGCTGTACAGTGAGGACAGCAATCTGGAGGACGGCGTGGATGCGCTGGCCGGGCTGGCCTTCACCTCCTGCGCCTACTGGAAGCCCAGCGACGACACCGTGACCGCCTGCGGGCTGGACGATACCGCCACCAAAATCACCATCACCTATGAGGGCGGGAGCGTTACCCTGCTGCTGGGCGGCACCGACGAGAACGGCTATTATTACGCCCAGCTGGAGGGTTCGCAGCAGCTGAATCTGATGTACGCCACCACCCCGGACAACCTGCTGGGGCTGCTGACCGCCCAGACCCAGGCGGAGGCAGACGCGGCTGCCCAGGCGGAAGAGGCGGAATCTGAGACAGCGGAGGATACCTCCGGCGAAACGGACAGTGCTGCTGAAACGACTGACAGCCCCACGGAGACAGACAGCGGGGCGGAATAATCCCAATACGATTCCACAGGGGCGGGCACAGCGGTTTTCCACTGTGCCCGCCTTTTTGTGGATGATTTCTCCGGGCGTAAGAGAAAAATCCGGACAAACCGGGGCGAAAGACGGCGGAACAGAGGGATGAGGGTGTTGACAAACGGACAGTTTGTGATACAATATCTAGGCTAAAGGCGATGACGAAGCCAAGCGGGCCACGCCGCGACGAGCGAGAGGGGATGGTGAGAGCCCTCCGCGACACGGACCCGCGCGCCACTTCACCAGCCGCCCGCGACGAGCGGGACGTGAGTCCGCGTTATGGACGCAATGAGATGTGCCGGATATAGTCCGGCATAATCAGGGTGGTACCGCGAAGCCTGCGCTTTGCCCCTGTTCACAGGGGTGAGGCGCTTTTGTTTTGCCCCGAGAGAGGCGCGGATAGACCGCGCCGGATATTTTAGAGGAGGTCATTCCCATGGAACCCAAAAAGTACGGTCTCAACGAGCTGCGGGAGATGTTCCTGAAGTTCTTTGAGACGAAGGGCCATCTGCGCCTGCCCAGCTTCTCCCTCATCCCCCAGAACGACGCCAGCCTGCTGCTCATCAACTCCGGCATGGCGCCCATGAAGCCCTTCTTCACCGGTGAGCAGGAGCCCCCCTGCCACCGTGTGACCACCTGCCAGAAGTGCATCCGCACCGGCGACATTGAGAACATCGGCCACACCGCCCGCCACGGCACCTACTTCGAGATGCTGGGCAACTTCTCCTTCGGCGACTACTTCAAGAAGGAGGCCATTCACTGGGCCTGGGAGTTCCTGACCAGCCCCGAGTGGGTGGGTCTGGACCCTGAGCGGCTCTATCCCTCCGTGTTCGCCGGCAACGAGACCACCCCCGCCGATGACGAGGCCTTCCGCATCTGGCACGAGGAGATCGGCATCCCCGCCGAGCGCATCTTCAAGTTCGGCAAGGAGGACAACTTCTGGGAGCACGGCTCCGGCCCCTGCGGCCCCTGCTCCGAGATCTACTATGACCGCGGCGAGCGCTGGGGCTGCGGCAAGCCCGGCTGCACCGTGGGCTGCGACTGCGACCGGTATATCGAGGTCTGGAACGTGGTGTTCTCCCAGTTCAACAACGACGGCGAGAACCACTACACCGAGCTCAAGCAGAAGAACATCGACACCGGCATGGGCCTGGAGCGTCTGGCCTGTGTGTGCCAGGACGTGGCGTCCCTCTTCGACGTGGACACCGTCATGAACATCACCAACAAGGTGTCCGAGATCACCCACGCCCACTACGGCGAGACCGCCGCCAAGGACGTGTCCCTCCGCGTCATCACCGACCACATCCGCTCCGCCACCTTCATGATCTGCGACGGCGTCCTGCCCTCCAACGAGGGTCGTGGCTACGTGCTCCGCCGCCTGCTCCGCCGGGCTGCCCGCCACGGCAAGCTGCTGGGCGTCAACGAGCCCTTCCTCTATGAGGTGTGCGACACCGTCATCCACGAGAACGAGGGCCACTATCCCGAGCTGCGGGAGCGCCAGGACTATATCACCAAGGTCATCCGCACCGAGGAGGAGAACTTCGCCCGCACCATCGACGGCGGCCTGAAGATTTTTAACGACATGCTCTCCGGCCACAAGGAGAAGGGCGAGAAGGTGTTCTCCGGCGCCGATGCCTTCAAGCTGTACGACACCTACGGCTTCCCCATCGACCTGACCATCGAGATGGTCCAGGAGCAGGGCATGACCGTGGACCAGGAGGGCTTCAAGGTCCTCATGGAGGAGCAGAAGGTCCGTGCCCGCAAGGCCCGTGAGGCGCTGGGCGATCTGGGCTGGGCCGGCGTGGAGTTCGGCAAGGACGTGCCCGAGACCCAGTTTGTTGGCTATGACCACACCTCCATCGACGACGCCAAGGTGGTCGCCCTGGTGGTGGAGAACGAGCAGGCCGAGGAGCTGATGCCCGGCGTGGAGGCCATTGTGGTGCTGGACAAGACCCCCTTCTACGCTGAGATGGGCGGCCAGGTGGCCGACCACGGAGTCATCACCATGGGCGACGCCCAGTTCCAGGTCACCGACGTGCAGAAGAACAAGGGCGGCAAGTATATGCACACCGGCAAGCTGACCGGCGGCGTCATCAAGCTGGGCGACACCGTGTCCGCCTCCATTGACGTGAAGCGGCGCAAGGCCATCATGCGCGCCCACTCCGCCACCCACCTGCTGGACAAGGCCCTGCGCACCGTGCTGGGCGACCACGTGCAGCAGGCCGGCTCCCTGGTGGAGGAGGACCGTCTCCGCTTCGACTTCACCCACTTCTCCGCCATGACCGCCGAGGAGCTCTCTCAGGTCAGCGCCATGGTCAACGAGGCTGTGCTGGAGGGTTACGACGTCCACACCGACGTGCTGCCCATCGAGGAGGCCAAGAAGAAGGGCGCCATCGCCCTCTTCGGCGAGAAGTACGGCGACACTGTCCGTGTGGTGGACATGGGCGAGGGCTATTCTGTGGAGTTCTGCGGCGGCACTCACCTGGACAACACCGCCAAGGTGGGCGTGTTCCACATTGAGAGCGAGTTCTCCGTGGCCTCCGGCGTGCGCCGTATCGAGGCTACCACCGGCGCTCAGTCCCTGAAGATTATGAACCAGAACCAGCAGAAGCTGTTTGAGGCCGCCGCGGTCCTCAAGGCCAAGCCCAGCGAGCTGCGTGAGAAGGCTGAGCAGACCATCGCCGAGCTGCGTGAGCTGCGCCACATGGTGGAGAAGTTCAAGGCCAAGGAGGCCGCCGGCGAGACCGAGCGCTTCCTCATGGGCGGCCACACTGTGGGCGACCTGAAGGTGCTCACCGCCACTCTGCCCAACGCCGACGCGGCCAAGCTGCGCCAGATGGGCGACATGCTCCGGGACAAGCAGCCCAACGTGGTGGCGGTGCTGTCCGCCGTCAACGACGGCAAGATCACCTTCCAGGTTGTGTGCGGCAAGGAGGCTGTGGCCAAGGGCATCAAGGCCGGCGATATCATCAAGAACGTCACTGCCATCTGCGGCGGCAAGGGCGGCGGCAAGCCTGACAGCGCCATGGGCGGCGGCTTTGACGTGCTGAAGCTGGACGATGCGCTGGCCAAGGTGGACGACCTGGTGGCGGAGAAGCTGGGGCTGTAAGAGTGGCACCAGAATACGTGTCGTCCAGCTCCGCCGCGAGTGCGGCGTCCCAAGCGTTTTGGCGAAGCCAAAACCTTGATGCCGGGCGGATTCACTCCGCCCGAGCAGATAAAAAGGGATGGGGTCCCCGCGCGGCATGGCCGCGTGGGGGACGATGCGCTTGCCAAGGTGGACGATCTGGTGGCGGAGAAGCTGGGGCTGTAAGCCTGTATTTTCCCGCAATACCCAGCCCGGTGAACCGGAAAGGAGGGGCCGCGTATGCTGCCTCAGGACCCCGTAATTTTGCTCAGCTATCTCAACACCAAGCTGCGGGACCAGTACCCCAGCCTGGAGGCGCTGTGCGATGATCTTCAGGCCGACGCCGGAGAGATAACCGAAAAGCTGAAAGCTGTCGGGTATGACTATGACCCGCAGCGGAATCAGTTTGTGTAAATAAGTACAGGGAAGGATTGTCTGAAAGAGATAATCCTTCCCTGTTTTTATACTTTATGGTATAATACTGACATCGAACGAATTGCTGTATTTGGACATTTCAACCAAACGATTCCCGGAGATAACACAATGAAGAAGAACCTGACCATGATACTGATGCTTGCCATGCTGTTTGCCATGGGAGGCTGTACCGGCGACCCGGCCCAGCCTCCCGTATCGGCAGCACAACCCACAGATTCTGTAGTGGAGTCCGCGATGCCCTCTGCCTCTGTACCTGAGACCACCGAGCCTGTGGCAGAACTGCCCACTGAGAGTGAGCCGCCTGCGTCCACACCCGCTCCCGACCCGGTTGCGGAGCAGATGGCCGCCATGACCCTGGAAGAGAAGGTGGGTCAGCTCTTCATTGCCGGATTCTACGGCACGGAGGACGGGGATTATGTGGACAGCCTCATCCGGGACTACAAGGTGGGCGGCCTGATTTTCTTCGGCCGCAACGTGGGCACAGCGGAGGAGCTGGTGAGCCTGGTCAATGACCTGCGGGCAAAAAACGGCGATTATATTCCGATGTTCTTCTCCGTGGACCAGGAGGGCGGCACCGTGGAGCGCCTGCCCGACGAGGTAAGCCCCCTGGAGGACGCCTATACCTACGGCCAGAGCGGCAGCAGCGAGGTGGGCTATGCCCTGGGCCAGGTGCTGGCCAACGAGTGCGTGGCCTTTGGCTTTAACCTGGACTTCGCACCCTCCCTGGACATCTGGAGCAACCCGGAGAACACGGTCATCGGCACCCGGGCCTTCGGCACCACAGCGGAGGCGGTGGAGGCCGTAGGCCCCTGGGCGGCCTATGGCCTGATGGACGGCGGAGTCATCCCAGTGGTCAAGCACTTCCCCGGCCACGGCGACACGGCAGTGGACTCCCACGTGGGCCTGCCCACCGTGTCCAAGACGGTGGACGAGCTGCTCACCTCCGAACTCATCCCCTTCCAGAGTGCCATTGAAGGCCGGGAAGGGGAGGGGGTGCCCGCCGTCATGGTGGCCCACATCCTCATGACCGCCATTGACCAGGAACACCCTGCGTCTTTGTCCCAGGCGGTGGTCACCGGCCTGCTGCGGGAGCAGCTGGGCTTTGACGGCGTGGTGTTCACCGACGACCTGACCATGGGCGCCATCACAGAGAATTACGGTCTGGACGAGGCCGCCGTTCTGGCTCTGGAGGCCGGATGTGACGTGCTGCTGGTGTGCCACAACGAGGGCGATCTGGCCCTGGCCCGGCAGGCGGTGCTGGACGCGGTGGCCTCCGGCCGCCTGACCGAAGAGCGGATTGACCGGAGCGTGTACCGTATCCTCTCCCTGAAGCAGGCCTACGGCCTGACCAACGACCCCATTGAGATGCCCGATCTCCAGGCGCTCAACCAGGAGATTGCGGCCCTGAACGGCTGAACAATGCAGCGCTGATATACGGGATTTTACCCGGTTTTTACGAACACGTGGTTGAGCGGGCTCCGGCCCCTTGATATAATGCAGCACCGTAGGACAAACGAGAGAAAGAAGGAATGTACGCATGAAGAAACATCCCATCCGCATCCTGCCCCTGTCTCTGGCGCTGGCAATGTCCGTAACACTGGCAGCCCCGGTGTCGGCGGCCTCCCTGGCCGACGTGGAGGGGCCCTACGCCCAGAGCATTGAGGCTCTGGCTGAGAAGGGGGTCATCAAGGGCGACGGCACCGGCGCCTATCATCCCGAGGAGCCCCTGACCCGCTCCGCTGCCGCCTCCCTGCTCTATGAGGCCTTCTGCCTGGTGCCCGTGTTCTCCATGGAGCCCGCCGCTCCCGAGGCCAACGAGGACGGCACCATGCCCGAGCCCCTCACCAAGAAATTCTACTCCACCGAGACCACCGTGGCCACACTGGACGCTGTGCTCATGCCTGCCGCTCCCGATGCGGTGGGGACCTGGGCCGAGACTGTGGCCAACACCGTGCTGGAGGCCCGTCTGATGGACCAGATTGACGGCGCCTTCCAGGGCGACAAGACCATGACCCGCAGCGAGTTCGCCCTGGCCGTGATGAAGGCGGTCTACGGCGCGGACAAGGAGATGGACTTCCTGGCCCAGGGCAAGGCGGACGGCCTGCTGCCCGAGAGCCTGACCCTGGACGGCACGGTCATCACCCGCGGCGAGGCGGCTCTGCTGCTGGACACCGCCACCAAGGACCTGACCATCATCACCACCATGGCCACCTCTGACATCCACGGCAACATGGTGCCCTACACCCCCTCTGGCTCCAGCATCGAGGTGGGCGGCTCCGCCCGTGCGGCCTGGCTCTTTGACGAGGCCGAGCGCCGCAACCCCAACACCCTCATCATCGACGGCGGCGACTCCCCCTACAACACCGACCTGGCCAACATCTCTCTGGGCAAGTCCAGCGTGGACGTGATGAACGCTCAGGGCTATGACGCCACCGTGCTGGGCAACCACGACTTTGACTACTCCTTTGACAACCTGCTCTCCCTGGCGGACCGTGCCGAGTACGCCATGCTCTCCGCCAACACCTACTGGAAGGACGGCACCTATCCCGAGCAGTTTGAGCCCTACATCATCAAGGAAGTGGACGGCGTGAAGGTGGCCATCGTGGGCCTGACCGACGACGGCAGCAAGGCCACCACCCACTATGCCAACACCCAGGACATCGACTTCCACGACCAGTGGGAAGTGGGCCAGGAGGTTGTGGCCAAGGCGGACGCTGAGTCCGACGTGGTCATCCTGCTCTCCCACCTCCACGGCGGCAACAACACCGTGCCCACCAAGATTGACGGCATCGACATGGAGATCGGCGGCGGCAACGATATCTTTGGCCGTCCCCTGAACATCGAGGGCACCGTGGTGGTCAACCCCGGCGGCGTGGGCACCTGCGTCAACCAGACCAACCTGAACCTGAAGGACAGCAAGGTTCTGGGCTATACCTTCAACCAGATCATCCTCTCCTCCGACGTGCCCGAGGACGCTGAGGTCAAGGCCATCATCGAGGACTACCAGGCCGACCTGGACGCCCAGATGGAGGTTGTCATCGGTCAGTGCGCCTCTGATATCGCCTGGTCCAGCCCCTTGGTGCGCACCCAGGAGAGCCCGCTGGGCAACCTGGCCGCCGACGCCCTGCGTGACTACTGCGACGCCGACATCGCCATCCAGAACGGCGGCGGCATTCGTGCCGGCCTCACCGCCGGTGACGTGACCGTGGGCGACGTATTCGCCATGCTGCCCTTTGACAACAAGGTCACACTGGTGGAGGTCACCGGTCAGACCGTGTGGGACGCCCTGGAGAACGGCGTGGACGGCTACCCCACCACCAACGGCAAGTTCCCCCAGGTCTCCGGCATCAAGTACACCTTTGATGGCTCCAAGCCCGCAGGCGAGCGCATCGTGTCCGTGACACTTGAGGACGGCACCCCCCTGGATCTGGATGCCTGGTACACCCTGGCCTGCAACGACTTCATGTGTGGCGGCGGCGACGGCTACACCATGCTCAACGTCTTCAATCCCGACGACGGCAATGAGCACAACGGTGAGACTGCGGCCCAGGATCTGCCCGGCTGCAAGCTGGTCTACCGCACCAACGACTACTACCGCACCGTGGTTAGCGAGTACATCAAGGCCCAGGGCAATATCGCCCCTGCCCTGGACGGCCGCATCACCATCCTCAATCCCCAGGACGGCGGCGGCGCTCTGAACTGAGTCCACTCCAAAACAGAACGAAAAGCAGCCCCGGCGGGAGATATTCTCCCGCCGGGGCTGTGTTTATATAACCCTTTCTTGCGGAAAACGGGGTGGTATGGTATGCTGAAACTGGAAAGAGGAAACCCGCTTTCGGAGTGCCCGCGGGAGCGCGGGCGGGAAGGAAATGGTGGTGAACATTGAAGAGACGTCTATGGAAGGCGGTGCTGGCCCTGTTGCTCCTTGGGGTCTGGACCGCACCAACCGCATCCGCCAACTCGGCCCAGTCCCACTGGTCGGGGACGGACAGGACGGGGGCCATCGTCACCGACGAGATATGTCCCCTGGAGGTCCAGGGGGAGAAGCTGACCTTTGAGGTGCAGGAGTTCCCCAGGAACTACTACGACACCATGGAGGAATTCCTGGCCTACACCGGCCGTGTGACGGCGGAGTACACCTTCTATAATCCGGCGGATTACACCGTTACCGCCACCCTGGTGTTCCCCTTCGGGGCGGTGCCCGACTACGGCTATTTCTATGACGACCGGCTGGAGACCTCCAGCTCGGGGTTTGATGGGGACAAATACGACATTACCGTGGACGGTACTGCGGTAGAAAAAAGGCTGCGGCACACTCTGGCGGAGCGGTACGAACAGTTTAACCTGGAGCGGGATATGGCGCTGCTCCACGACGGCTATGTGGACGACCCCTTCTATACCCCGGACATGACTGTAACCAAGTACACCTATCAGGTCTCCGGTGTGGACAGTGAGGCCTATCCCGCCGCCACTGCCGCATTCCTTCTGAACGCCGATCCGGCCCGTACCCGGGTGCTGCTGATGGAGCAGAGCGGAGGCAAGACCCTGGAGGAGGGCGTGATGGCGGATACCTGGGCGGAGAACGGGGAGCGCTACACGGTCTACTGCTTCGGTGAGCCGGTGGGGGAGCTGGAGTGGCAGATGTACGAAAACGGGGCCTGTGAGAAGGAGATTGACGGCGCCGTGGAGCTGGTGGACACCTCCGCCATGACCTTCAAGGACCTGGCTCTGGCGGACTGGACCAGCGAGTCCGGCGTGCTGGAGCAGGACTGGTACAACGCTTTCGTGGAGGATTTGAACCGGAGTGAGTGGAACTGCGGTGTTGTCAGCGGAAGCGATATCCACGATGACTTGTCCCGTGTGCTGATGCGCTGGTATGAGTATGAGATTACCGTTGAACCGGGGGAGCGGGTGGTCAACACCGTGACTGCGCCCATCTATCCTGCCATCAACACCAATTACGATCCATCCATCTACACCTATACCTATCTGCTCTCTCCCGCCCAGACCTGGCGGGACTTCAGGACTCTGGATATCAGGGTGAACACCCCTTATTTCATCACGGAGAGCAGACTGGAGGGCTTTGAGAGGGGGGAGGGAGGCTACACTCTGTCTCTGGACGGACTGCCGGAGGGCGAACTGGTCTTTGTCCTCAGCGCCGATGAGCATCCCGCAAAAGAGCTGCCCAACCTGGCCTATCTGGTCTTTTATCTGCCGTTTCTGCTGCCCATCCTGGCGCTGATTCTGATACCTGTTGTTGTGGTTCTGGTGCGCCGGAGAAGAAAGAGACTGTAAAAGCACAAGAAAACGCCCCGCACACTATGTGCGGGGCGTTTTTGTGTCTTACCAGAGGGCAGTGCCCCGGACAAACTTCTTGACCACATCCCGGTCCTCGGACAGGTAGATGGCCCGCTCCAGCCGGTCCTCCACAGAGAGGGGGAGTACAGGGGCGGTGCGGCTGTCGTCCAGCACCACGGCATCCAGCTCATAGCCGGGGTCAAAGGAGCCCACCTTGCCGAAGAAGGCGCCGCCGCCGGCGGTGCCCAGCCAGAAGGCCTCGGGGGCGGTGAGGGGAGCCAGTGACTGGTCCTGAAGCCGCCAGCGCAGCTTGGACACCTGGATGGCGTCGGCCATGGCCCGGAAGATAGACAGGGTGGAGCCGCCTGCCACATCGCTGCCCAGGCCCATGTTGAGGCCCTCATCCAGGTAGCGGCGCACCGGCGCAATGCCCGAGGCCAGATTGGTGTTGGACTGGGGGCAGTGGGCCACGTAGACGCCCCGCTCCTTCATGAGGGCAATTTCCTCGTCGCCGGACAGGACACAGTGGGCCATAATGCAGTTGTGGTCGCCGCCGAAGAGGCCGAAATGGTCGTAGGCGTCGCCGTAGAACCTGGACCAGGGGCACAGCTCCTGGACCAGAGCCACCTCGCCCCGGTTCTCCGACAGGTGGGACTGGACGGGCACGTCAAATTCCTTCCGCAGCTTGCCCAGCCGGTCCATCAGGTCGTCGGTGCAGGAGGGGGTGAAGCGGGGGGTGATGATGGGGGTCACCCGCTCATACCGCCCGGTACAGGCCTCCAGCCACCGGCGGGTCACTTCCTCGGCGGCCTCCGGGCTCTCCTCACGCAGGGTGTCGGGGGAGTTGCGGTCCATGTTCACCTTGCCCACCATGGCCACCAGGCCGGACTCCTCCAACAGGTCCATCAGCAGAAGGGTGGCGGGAGCGTGGAGAGTGGCAAAAACGCAGGACCGGGTGTTGGGGCCTCGCTTCATGTCCTCCACAAAGCGGGAATAGGCCTTGCGGGCGTAGTCCAGGTCGGCGTACCGGGACTCCTCGGGGAAGGCGTGCCGGTCCAGCCAGTCCAGCAGCTCCAGGTCCATGCCCAGGCCCCGGAAGGTGTACTGGGGGGCGTGGACGTGGAGGTCCACCAGACCGGGAATCACCAGATGGCCGCTCCAGTCCTCCACGGGCAGGTTGGCGTACTCCTCGGGCAGGGTCTCAAACACGCCGGCAGACCGGCCGTCCAAACAGACCAGCCACCCGTCCTTGATGGTGTTGAGATGGCGGGCATCTCTGCTCCAGCAGAGGTCGCCCTTGAGTGCAAAGCTGCGCTGTTTCATCATAACCTCCTGTCTGCACATTGCGCAAAAGAAATGTCACATCGCCGCGGACCCGGAGCAGGCAAAAAAAGAGCCGCCGGATCCACGCCGATTCCCGGATAAACCGGGAAACTTATAGCGCGGCTGTTCCGGCAGCCGGTAGAGACGCCCAACCAATTTTGGGCCTATATAAGTTCTCTGTTTAGTTGCATCGGGGGAAACCCTCGAACAAATTCAGTATATGCCCCGCCGCTGCATTTGTCAAGTACTGGATGATGGAAAGGGACGATTAAGAGCAGAAACGGTGTTTTCCGATCACCGTGATGAGGGGGCGGCTCCAGATCCAGGCGCTGGTGGAGGTGTCGGGATTGAAGTAGTAGATAGCCCCACCGCTGGGGTCGGCGCCGTTGAGGGCGTCCCGGGCGGCCCGGTAAGCCGAGTCGGCCACCGGCTCGTTGAACTGCCCGTCCACCATGCAGGTAAAGGCGCCGGGCTGATACACCACGCCGGCGATGGTGTTGGGGAAGGAGGGGTGCTCCACCCGGTTGAGGATGACCGCGCCCACCGCTACCTGGCCGCTGTACGGCTCACCTCTGGCCTCTGCCGAGATGACCCGGGCCAGCAAATCCACGCTGTTGGACTGGCTGGAGGCGGGGGAGTCCCCGCCGGTGGTGGACATGCCCAGGGCCCGGAGGGTGGCCGGACCCGCCACGCCGTCGGCGGTGAGGCCGTTCTTCCGCTGGAAGTACTTCACCGCCTCCTCGGTCTTGGGGCCGTAGATGCCGTCGATGGCGCCGGAGAAGTAGCCCCAGTTGCTCAGCTTGGTCTGAATGGTCCGCACCGCATCGCCGGTGGAGCCCTGCCGGTAAACGGCGGCCTCCGCCGACTGGAAGAAGGTGATGACCATGATATTGACGGCGAACAGCACCGCCAGGGAAAGCACCAGCCTGCGCCGGTTCTGCATGAGAATCCCCCATTTCCTGTTCCGTGTTTGGCTATATTGTACGGCGGAAAAAGGCGGGGTATGCGGAGGGAAGCGGAGGAAATGGTTTCCGAAAAACCGGCTGGAGGAGAATAGTGGAAGAAAAAGCGGGCCATACTGGAGGTATCAATCTGATATATGGAAAGGATGATGAGGTATGGTAAAGGGAGTTACCCGACGGGTGATTGTGGTCAAGTCCCCTGACCGCCGGCTGTTTGAGCAGGCCATTTTTATTGTCCGGGAGGAGGCGTTTGCCTCCCAGGGGGTTACAGCCCAGCAGGTGCTGGAGGAAGCCCAGCGGGTGGCGGACGGGTACATCCGGCGCAATACCGGTCCCAGCCGGTGGCTGAGAAAAATTCCCGGTCCGGTCTATGGGCTGGCCGGTGCGGGCGTGGCCACACTGGCCTGGGCGCTGGCGTTGCTTTTATAATGGAAAGAGAAGCGGGAGGGGAAAGTCCCTCCCGCTTTCTGTCTGAAATAAAAGAGAATGTGCGGAGAAAGAAAAAAGATACGCAGTTTTGCTTCCAAATGAAACCAGAGGTCGCCTTCGCATAGGGAAAAGAAACCTGCAAATAATAGGGCTGTTTAGAAAAATAAGACCGCAGGAGGAATCCTATTTATGAAGGCCACAGGCATCGTAAGACGCATTGACGACTTGGGCCGGGTCGTGATTCCCAAGGAAATCCGCCGGACCATGCGAATCCGCGAGGGCGACCCCCTGGAGATTTACACCGATAAAGACGGCGGGGTCATCTTCAAGAAATATTCCCTGATGGGCGGGCTGGGCGACTTCGCCGGCCAGATGTGCGAGACACTGAACAAGACCACCGGCGAAATCGCGGTCATTACCGACCGGGACAGCTGCATCGCCGTGGCGGGCACTGCACGCCGGGAGCTGGCGGAGAAGCGTATCTCCCAGGACCTGGAGCAGCTGATGGAGGCGCGGCAGATCTACCAGTACCGGCAGGGGGAGAGCCCGCTTCTGGTCAGCGAGGAGAACGAGAAATACTTTATTTCCACCGCTGCGCCCATCCTGTCCGAGGGGGACGTGCTGGGCTGTGTGCTCTTCGTCTCCACAGACCCGGAAATGATCACCGGCGAGACCGACTACAAGCTGGCCCAGACCATCGCCGGCTTCCTGGGTCGGCATATGGAATCCTGAATCATGCAAAAAAGGCCCTGTACCTCGTAAGAGAGGTACAGGGCCTTTTGATACTGTCAGCCATCCCTGTGATGATTCAGCGGCAGCATGACCTTCACGGTGAAGAAACCCTCCTCCACGCTGTAATGGAGGATGCCGTCACACCGCTCCACCGCCTGGGAGATGATTTTCATCCCGAAGCCGTGGGAACTCTTGTCGGCCTTGGTGGTATGCAGGTCGGGGTTTTCCGCCAGCACATCCGGGCTGACCTTGTTGCGGACGACGCACACCAAATACTCCTGCACGCACTTGATGGTAATCTGGAGCAAGGGGTCGTCCTCCTTCCGGCTGGCCTCGATGGCGTTGTCCAGCAGATTGAGCAGGATGGTACAGAAGGCGTCCTCGCTGACGGTCAGGCTGGTGGGCACCACCACCTCAGTGCAGGTGCGGATGTGGTGCTGCCGGGCCTCGCCCAGCTTTCGATTGAGCAGATAGTCCATGAGGGCGTTGCCTGTCTCAATCTGGTTTAGGGCGGCCAGGTCCTCACCGGTGACCTTTTCCAGATAGGCGCTCAGCTGGTCGTACTTCTCCTGTTTGAGCAGGGCCTATATGTAATAGTAGTTGTTCTTCAGTTCATGCCGCTCCTTTTTCAGCTGCTCCTGGAGGGTGAGGGAGAAGCGAAAGCGGGTCAGCTGAGCCTGGGTCTGGGTGAGGGCCTGGTCCAGGCTGCGCAGGTCCTCGTAGGATCGGATAATGAGGGAGAGAAAGTAGTAGATCACCGGCAGGTTGGTGATGACCACCGCCGAGATGATCTGGAGGGAGTAGTTCAGCAGGGTGGGGCTGTTGGTGACCAGGACATAGGCCATCAGCAGGCTGACAGGGAAGTAGAGGGCGATAAAGAGCTGGCTGGGCGCGAATCGGAGGGAGGTGTCCAGAGGAAATTTGCGGAAGAGCAAGATGAGCAGCACCAGCAACATGCACAGAATCAGCTCGCTGCCTACGTCCAGTGTGGCGTAGAGCTGCTCCGGGAGAAGAAACTCCCGCTCGTAGAGGGGCTCGCACACCATTTTGTAGAGCTGGACAAAGGAGACGTAGAACACGATATAGATGAGCTTGAAGAGAAAGGCCTTGTCCAGTAGGAAGTGGGCCAGCACCAGGCCCACCAGGATATTGCACAGGAAGTAGTACCAGTAGGGCTGCACATAGGGGGGGTGGAGGGCAGAGCGTAGACGGGCAGGGAGGGGAGGTTCATCATGGCAAAGTAGACGGCGGTGGACAGCAGTACATAGAGCCATCCCCTGAGCCAGCGCCGTCTGGCGCCGCAGAGTATGTAGATGGTGTAGGAGAGCAGGGCGAAATTGACGATGCCGTCCAGAGCCACCAGCCGGTAGAAGCGGTAGAAGGTCATAAACAAGGCGGCGTTCCTCCTCTCAGGTGGTGCTGTACCGAAGGAACTGCTGCTTGACCTCCTCCAGCTTGCCCCGGCTGATGGGGATTTCCGCGCCGCTGCTCAGCCGCAGACTGCTCTTGCCGATGTACCGGATGGCCTCGCAGTTGACCAGAAAGCTGCGGTGGGGCTTGAGAAAGGGCCAGGGGGCCAGCTGTTCCTCCAGGTCCATCAGCTTGCAGCGCAGGACGGTCTCGCCCTCGGCGGTGACCATGCGGCAGTCCTTCCGCTGGGCCTCCACATACAGCAGCTTGTGGACGTCAAAGGAGTAGATGTCCCCGGACAGGGGCTCCCGGATTTGAAGCATGTGCCGCTCCGACTGCCGCAGGCGGGTGAGCAGGGCGTCGGTCAGGGCGTCCAGCTGCCTGTCGTACTGGCTTTTGCGGACAAAGCGGAAGGGCTGGACCTCAAAGGTCTGAAAGACCAGCTCGTCTTTCTGGGAGAGAAAGATCACCAGGGCGTCGGGGGACTGGGCGCGGATGCGGCGGCAGACCTCAATGCCGTCCAGACCGGGCATCTCGATGTCCAGAAAAATCATGTCGTAGTGGTAGTGGGACTGGTACATGGCCAGGAACTGGTCCCCGGAGGGAAAGAGGTCAAACCCCACCGAAATGTTCCGTGTCTGGAAGGCGGTGGCCAGAGTGTCCCGGAAATAGTCCCGGATAACGGCGTCATCCTCCACAATGGCAGCCTGATACATGGGCAATCCCTCCTTTATCCTTTTCAGTATAGCACAGGACAAGGAGTTGCTGTCAACGGCCCGCTGCTGCATTTCGTACCCTATTTGCGCCGTTCGTACCGATTTTCAAAAATGGGGAAAAAGCGTGCTAGAGTAGGGGACGAAAAGGAGCGTGCCCGTGCCCGGGCGGCTCCCGCAGACATGAAGGAGGAACGGAAATGGAACAGAAAAAGAAGGGCAGAACCGTGGGTGCGGTGCTGCTGGCCATCCTGCTGGTGCTGGCAGTTGTGGTCAACGTGGTTCTCACCGGCCCGCTGTACACGGTCATGAACATGTACTTCGGCAAGGGCGACGCCATCATCGAGGAGAACGAGAGCAGCGCCGGCATTGACGGCAACTACTACACGTCCGACTACGCCAGCGCCGAGGAGCTGCTGTCCGCCAGTGAGGAACTGGCCCAGCGCATTGAGGGCGAGGGCATTGTGCTGCTGAAGAACGACAACAGCGCTCTGCCTCTCTCTGACGGCGAGCGGGCGGTGTCCCTCTTCGGCCGTACCAGCGTGGACCCCATCTACACCGGTGCGGGCAGCGCGGCCACCGAGAGCAGCCCGGTGGACTACAAGACCGCCCTAGAGGAGGATGGATTCTCCGTCAACCCCGACCTTTACGACTTCTACGCAAACCACGCCATCTCCACCACCGTCAACAAGGTGACCATGCCCACCGGCATGGGCGACATGCCCGTGGAGTACACCGGCCGGGGCTTCATCTCTTCCATGGGCTCGGCCATGTTCATCAACGACATTATCGCCGAGGTGCCCGTCCAGGACTACCCCGACAGCCTGAAGGACTCCTTCACTTCCTATAACGGTGCGGCCATCGTGTTCATCGGCCGTGTGGGCGGCGAAGGCTGCGACCTGCCCACCGACATGAGCCCCTACGCCCCCCGTGAGGAGGACAAGGACAAGACCTACCTGGAGCTGAGCAGCATCGAGGAGGAGATGCTCGCCTACGTCAAGGAGCAGAAGGACGCGGGCGTGTTCAGCAAGATCATTGTGGTGTGCAATACCGCCAACGCCATGGAGCTGAGCTTCCTGGAGGACGAGGCCTACGGCATTGACGCCGCCCTGTGGGTGGGCTGCATCGGCGACCAGGGCGCCCGTGCGCTGGCCGACGTGCTCACCGGCGAGGTGACCCCCTCCGGCCGGACAGTGGACACCTATGTGTACGACCTGACCAAGGACCCCTCTTTCCAGAACTTCCAGGAACTCTACTACACCAACGTGGACGGTTCCATCGGCGGCTATGAGTCCGGATCCTTCATCGAGTATGAGGAGGGCATCTACGTAGGCTACCGCTACTATGAGACCGCCGCTGCCGAGGCTCTGGCGGGCAACTACCCCGGCTTTGACTACGACACTGCCGTCCAGTACCCCTTTGGCTACGGCCTGTCCTATGCCGACTTCACCATGGAGTACGACGGCGCTCCCACCTATGCTGACGACACCTTTACCTTCAACGTGAAGGTGACCAACACCAGCGACACCTACTCCGGTCGTCAGGTGGTGCAGATCTACGCCGAGGCCCCCTATACCTACGGCGGCGTGGAGAAGTCCAAGGTGGTGCTGGTGGCCTTCGGCAAGACCGAGGAGCTGGAGCCCGGCGCCTCCCAGAACCTGACCCTCACTGTGCCTGCCGAGGCTCTGGCCTCCTATGACTACAAGGGCGAGGGCTGCTACGTGCTGGACGAGGGTGACTACACCTTCTACCTCAGCGACAACGCCCACAGCTGGGCCGAGCTGCCCCAGGGCGACGGCAGCCGCATCTTCACCCAGCGCCTGGAGAAGGTGGTCTACAACGAGGACAACAAGCGCCCCTCCGACCAGGTGGCCGCGGTCAACCAGTTTGACCAGGTGTCCGACGTGTTCACCGACGAGCCCCAGGAGGGGGCGCCCCTGAACATGACCCGTGCCGACTTTGTCGGCACCTTCCCCACCGCCCCCACCGCCGCCGACATGGAGGCCGAGGAGGACATCAAGACCGACCTGGAGACCGTGTTTGACGAGAAGATCGACCCCACCCTGGGCAACGTGGAGGGCAGTATTGTCTACACCGACGAGATGCCCACCACCGGCGCCTCCAACGGGCTGACCCTTGTCGACCTGCGGGGCAAGGACTACGACGACCCCAGCTGGGACCTGCTGCTGGACCAGCTGAACATGAGCGAGGTTGCCAACATGCTGGCCAACGCCGGCTACAACACCGCCGAGATGCTCTCCATCGGCAAGCCCGCCACCCTGGACTATGACGGCCCCATGGGCTGGTCCACCTGGGTGAGCGCTGCCGGCGGCGACGCCGTGTGCCTGGGCTTCCCCGCCCAGGAGGTGCTGGCCGCCACCTGGAGCGAGGAGCTGGCCTACGAGATGGGCAAGATGGTGGGCGAGCAGGGCCTGTACAACGGCTTCAACGGCTGGTACGCCCCCGCCATGAACACCCACCGCTCCGCTTTCGCCGGCCGCAACTACGAGTACTACTCCGAGGACGGCTATCTGTCCGGCAAGATGGCTGCCCGTGAGGTGTCCGGCGCCATGGAGAAGGGCGTGTACTGCTACCTGAAGCACTTCGCCCTCAACGACAAGGAGGACGGCCGCAACGGCATGGCCACCTTCGCCAACGAGCAGGCCATCCGTGAGATCTACATGAAGCCCTTCGAGCTGTGCGTCAAGGAGGCCACCGCCACCATCAGCTACACCGGCGAGGACGGCCAGATGACCAGCCGGGAGATCAAGGCCGCCACCGCCATCATGAGCGCCTACAACTGCATCGGCACCCAGTGGGCGGGCGGCAACTACGGCATGATGACCCAGGTGCTCCGCAACGAGTGGGGCTTTGACGGCGCCGTCATCTCCGACTACTACGGCGGCAACCCCTACATGGACCCCGACGAGGGCGTGCGGGCCGGCAACGACCTGATGCTCAACACCTTTGCCGACGGCTCCCTCAGCGACTCCACCTCCGCCACCGGCGTGGCCGCCATGCGCAACGCGGCCCACAACGTGCTCTACATGGTGGTCAACAGCAACGCCATGCAGGGTATCACCTCCGGCGTGACCATCCACTACGCCCTGGCCGGCTGGCAGAAGGCCCTGATTGCCGGCGACGTGGCTGTGGCCGTCATCGTGGTGGCGGGCGCGGTTCTGCTGCTGCGGAAGAAAAAGACCGTAAAGGCCTGATTTCTGCCAAAACATAACAAAAACCGGGAAGGACACAGCTTAAACTGTGTCCTTCCTGGTTTTCTGCTTACTTCACGTCCGGCAGATACTCCAGCGGGTCCACATAGGCTCCGTCCTTCATCATCTCCAGATGCAGGTGGGAGGCGGAGAGACTCTCGGCCTTGGCGGTGCTGCCCACCGAGCCGATGATGTCACCGGTGGTGACTACGTCACCCACCTCCACGGTGGGCTGTTCGGCCAGATTGGAGTACACGCTTACCATGCCGTTGCCGTGGTCAATGGTCACGGTGGTACCCATAAAATAGTCCTGCTCAATGGCGGTGACGGTGCCGCCTGCGGCGGCCTTCACCTGGATGCCCAGGTCTGCGGCGATGTCCACGCCCTCATGGGTCCGCCAGTCCCCCATGGTGGGGTTGAAGACCTGCTGTTCCAGGGAGAAGGCATTCAGCACCGCGCCCTTGACCGGCCAGGTGTACACGGAAGAGGTGACCACCTCAGAGGGCTTGGGTGTGGCGGAGGGTGCGGTGCTGGCGCTGGGGGTGGGAGTGGGTGTCGGTGTGGGGGTGGGCTTGGGAGTGGCCGGAATGGTCGGCTTCACCGCGTCCACCTTGGGGGAAGGGGAGACGCTGGGACTGGGGGTGACGGTGACCTGAGCGGTTCCGCCCACCGTGGCGGCGGGGTCGTTGCCGCCCAGAGTGGAGAAGAGATAATAGCCCGAAATTCCAATTGCGGCGACGCAGAGGAACAGGACTATGTAAAAGCCCTTCCCCGCCATGAAGTCGCCAAAGCGGTCGGTCCATGGTTTTTTCATTGTGACGCTCCTATCCTAAGATTTGTGGGGGCCGTAGCTCCCTTCGCGTCCTATTGTGGACAGGGAAGAGGAAGGATATACATGAAAATACAAAAAAAGTAAAACAGAAGTGGTAAGATGGCGGAGAAGAATGAAGGAAATTTTAATCCGGGCTTAACAGTACGCAAATCCAACGGCGGTATGATGGATGGGCCTGCCGGAGGATTGTAAACAAACTTGAAATTTTTCCAGGCCCGAATTGACATATGACAACTTGTCAGCTATCATTTCTGACAGATTGTCATATATGGAGGGATGAGATGCCAAGCACGACGTTTTTCAACCTGCCGTCGGAGAAGCGGGAGAAGCTGCTCGCCGCTGCCCGGGCGGAATTTGCCCGAGTGCCCTATGCAGAGGCCTCCATCAACAAGATGATACAGGCGGCGGATATCCCCAGGGGCAGCTTTTACATGTACTTCCGGGACAAGGAGGAGCTGTTTCTCTACCTGATGGGGGAGTGGAGCCGTCAGCTCACCGCGCTGCTGGAGGAGCTGCTGGAACGGCGGCAGGGGGACATTTTTGCCGCCTTTCTGGACCTGTTTGACCGGATTCAGGCGGAGTACCGGGACCCGGAGAAAAAGGAGCGCTACCAGCACATCATGGGCGTGGTCCGCAACAACAGCGGCGCCCAGCTCTCGTCCCTGCTGGGGATGGAGGGCTGCCTGCCCATGCCGGGACGGCTGGTGGAGTGGGTGGACCCACGGCTCCTGGACCTGCGCAGCGCCGACGACCTGGGGGACATGTTCCACATCCTCATGGGCGTGACCGGACAGGCGGTGCTCCGGGGGATTCAGGCGGAGGATCCGGCGGAGGTGCGCGGCGCCTATCTGCGCACACTGGATATTCTCAGGCGGGGCATGGAGCGGAAGCAGCCCGAAGCCCAGTCTGAATAAAGGAGAATCAGCATGGAAAGTACAGAAGTCAAGCAAGCGGCGTCCCAGACACCGACCGCGCCCAAGCGGCCGGAGTTCAAGATTCCAAAGCCGAAGAAAAAGCGCAGATGGGTGAAGGTGCTGATTGTGCTGGTCATCCTGGCGGCGCTGGTGTTCTGGTTCCTGGTCCGGCCCATTATGAGCGCGTCGGAACAGATTGGGAACATGCTCTACCAGACGGCCACGGCGGAGTACCGGGACCTGACGGTCTCGGTGTCGGGCACCGGCACAGTGGAGCCCGCCGACTCCTACCAGGTCACCGCCCTGGTGAAGGGCGAGATTCTGGATGCCCCCTTTGAGGAGGGCGACCAGGTGGAGAAGGGGGACGTGCTCTATCAGATTGACGCCTCCGACGTGCAGAACTCTATCGAGCGGGCGGAAATCTCGGTGGAGCAGGCCCGTCTGGCCTACCAGAACGCCCTGGACAGCAAGGAGGACGCCGCTGAGAACACCGACGTGAAGGCCAGCGACACCGGCGTGATTCAGAAGCTGTACTACGAGACCGGAGACAACGTGGCCGCTGGCACTCCCGTCGCGGACATCATCGACCGGGACACCATGAAGCTGACCATCCCCTTCCACTCCGCCGACGCGGCATCCTTCTATGTTGGTGAGAGCGCCACGGTGTACGTGGACGGCACCGCCGAGACCCTCCAGGGCACGGTGGACGCCATCTCGCCGGTGGATCAGGCGGGCACGGGCGGCACCCTGGTCCGGGAGATCACCATCACCGTGTCCAACCCGGGCGCCCTCTCCGACCAGAACACCGGCACCGCCTCGGTGGGCGGAGCGGACTGCGCGGGTACCGGAACCTTTGCCTACGCCGCCCAGTCCACCGTCACCGCCAGGACCAGCGGCAAGCTGGAGACCCTCACCGTCTCTGAGGGGGACCGGGTGACCAAGGACCAGATCATCGGCGCCTTTGAGGCCACTGATATGGAGAGCCAGATTAAAAACGCGGAGCTGAGCCTCCGTTCTGCTGAGCTGAGCCTCCAGAGCACCAAGGACCAGCTGGAGAACTACACCATCACCTCCCCCATCTCGGGCACGGTGATTGAGAAGAACTACAAGGCCGGGGACAATCTGGACACCTCTGCTGCAGCCGCCGGTTACCTGGCGGTCATCTACGACATGTCCAGCCTCAGCTTTACCATGAACATCGATGAACTGTACATCGGCCAGATTGAGGTGGGCCAGGAGGTGCGTATCACCGCCGACGCCCTGGAGGGCCAGGAGTTTACCGGCCATGTGAGTAAAATCAACATCAACGGCACCACCATGAACGGCGTCACTACATACCCGGTGACCGTGGAGATTGACAACCCCGGTGAACTGCTGCCCGGCATGAACGTGTCCGCCGAGATTCTGGTGGAGCACGCCGAGCATGTGCTCTCCGTGCCGGTGGAGATGGTGGGCCGGGGCAACGTGGTGCAGGTGCTGCCTGCCGACGCCTACGACAAGGACGGCAACCCGGACTACTCCCGTCTGGTGGAAACCCCGGTGGAGCTGGGCCGCAACGACGAGGAGTACATCGAGATTCTCTCCGGCCTGAGCGAGGGAGACACGGTGGTGTACAAGATGAGCCAGACCAGTCTGATTGAGCAGATGATGGGCGGCATGGCCCAGTCCGGCGGGGCGGCCACCTCTGTGACGGTGACTGCGCCATGATTAAATTTACCGATGTCTATAAGATCTACCAGATGGGCGACACGGCGGTCCACGCCCTGGATGGTGTGTCCTTTGAGATCAACGAGGGGGAGTTCGTGGCCATTGTGGGCCAGTCCGGCTCGGGCAAATCCACGGCCATGAACATCATCGGCTGTCTGGACGTACCCACCAGCGGCACCTATGAGCTGGCGGGGGTGGATGTGTCCACCATGGACGACGACCAGCAGGCCGTCATCCGCAACAAGATGCTGGGCTTTATCTTCCAGCAGTACAACCTGATCCCCACTCTCAACGTGCTGGAGAATGTGGAGCTGCCTCTGCTCTACGGCGGCATGTCCTCCTCCGAGCGCCGATCCAGGGCCATGAAGGCACTGGATATGGTGGGCCTGAGTGACAAGTACAAAAACCGGCCCAACCAGCTCTCGGGCGGCCAGCAGCAGCGGGTGTCCATCGCCCGGGCTTTGGCGGGCAATCCCGGGGTTATCCTGGCTGACGAGCCCACCGGCGCCCTGGACTCCCGGACGGGCCGGGAGGTGCTCTCCTTCCTCCAGAAGCTCAACGCGGCGGGGCACACCATCGTCCTCATCACCCATGACAACTCCATCGCCGTCCGGGCCCAGCGGATCATCCGCCTGCAGGACGGGCGCATCATCTACGACGGGGACGCCCACGACCCCAGAGCCGTGGTCCAGCCCACCGAGAGCGGCGATGAGGAGCCGGTTGGCTTCGGAGAGGAGGCGGGGACATGAGCTTTTCCCAGTCCTTCCGCCTGGCGCTCAAGAGCCTGGCCACCAGCAAGATGCGGGCCTTGCTCACTATGCTGGGCATCATCATCGGCGTGGCCGCCGTCATCATCATCATCTCCCTGGGCGACGGCATGAACGACATGATCAACTCCGAGTTTGAGAAGATGGGCACCAACCTGCTCCAGGTCCAGATCATGGGCCGGGGTTCCTCCCAGAACATCACGGAGGATGAGATGTACGCCCTGGAGGACGAGAACCCGGACTGCATCGCTGCCATGAGCCCCAGCGTCAGCTCCATGGCCACCGTGAAGCAGGGCTCCGAGACCCTGAGCACCACCCTCACCGGCGTGGGGGAGGAGTACATCACCGTCAAGAGCCTGGAGCTGAGCCAGGGCCGGTTTATCCAGTACATCGACACCGCCCGGATGCAGAATGTGTGCGTCATCGGCTCCTATGTCAACGAGGAGAGCTTCAACGGCGCCGGCCTGGGGGAGACTCTGAGCATCAACGGCAATGAGTACACCATTGTGGGCGTGCTGGCCGAACAGGCTGACAACACCTCCTACGGCGGCGACAACTCGGTCTATATCCCCTATACCAACGCCACCCGGCTCAACGGCAACTCGGTCATCAGCCAGTACCTGTTCACCGCCACCAGCGAGGACACCAACGCCCGTGCCAAGGCGGTGATTGAGAGCAAGCTGGAGCAGTTCTACGGCGGTGACGACTACTATCTGGTCATCTCCATGAGCGAGATGATGGACATGATGGGCAACATCCAGGGCACGGTCATGACCGTCCTGGTGGCCATCGCCGCCATCTCCCTGCTGGTGGGCGGCATCGGCATTATGAACATCATGCTGGTGTCGGTCACCGAGCGCACCCGGGAGATCGGCATCCGCAAATCCCTGGGGGCCAAGGGCAAGGACATCCGGCGGCAGTTTATCATTGAGGCGGGCACCACCTCCGTGCTGGGCGGCGTCATCGGCATTGTGCTGGGCGTGTCGCTGGCCACGGTGGCGGGCAACATCGTGGGCATTACCGCCAAGGCCTCCCTGTCCGCCATCACCATCTCGGCCGGTGTGTCCCTGGCGGTGGGAGTGCTCTTCGGCTACCTGCCCGCCAACAAGGCCGCCAAGCTCAACCCCATTGACGCCCTGCGCTACGAGTAAAGGAGCATACAAGATGAAGAAAAGGATTGTTTCCGTGCTGCTGGCCGCTGCCCTTGTGCTGGGGCTGGCTGTGCCTGCCTTTGCCGCCCAGGCCCAGGTCACGGTGGACGAGGCCGCCCAGGTGCTGGCCGCTCTGGACATTATGACCGGCGATGAAAACGGCGACCTCCACCTGGACCAGCCGGTCACCCGGGCGGAGTTCACCAAGCTGACCGTGGCCGCGTCCGCCTACGCCGACAGCGTGGGTCCCACCGCCAGCATCTCTCCCTACCCCGACGTGCCCAGAACCAACTGGGTGGCCCCCTATATCCAGGTGGCCCAGGAGAAGGGCATGGTCCGGGGCTACCTGGACGGCACCTTCCGCCCCAATAACCAGATTCAGCTGGTGGAGGGGGTGTCCATGGTGCTCTCTCTGCTGGGGTACACCAATGAGGACTTTTCCGGCGCCTGGGGCTCGGGCCAGATGGCCAAATACCAGGCCCTCGGCCTGGACCGGGGCGTCACAGCGGGGAAGAACGACCCCATGACCCGGCAGGACGCCCTGTGGCTGTTCTACAATCTGCTCACCGCCCCCACCAAGACCGGACAGGTCTACCTGACCACCCTGGGCCACAGCCTGACCGCATCGGGTGAGATTGACCGGGTGGCCCTGGTCAACTCGGCCATGGAAGGCCCCATGGTGGCGGAGGGGAACTGGCAGGCCTCTGTGCCCTTCTCCCTGACCACCGCCACGGTGTACCGGGACGGCAAGGCGGCCCAGCTCTCCGATATCCAGACCCTGGACGTGGTGTACTATTCCGAGTCCATGCACACGGTCTGGGCCTGGTCGGGCAAGGCCACCGGCACCATCCAGCAGATCAACACCACATCCAACCCCACCGCCGTGACGGTGGGCGGAAAGACCTATGCCATTGAGACCGCTTCGGCGGCCTACGACCTGTCCGACCTGGGTTCCTTCCGGGTGGGCGACAGCGTCACCCTGCTGTTGGGCCGCACGGGTGGTGTGGCCGCCGTCCGCACCTCCGGAGGAAGCAGCGCCGCCGTTTACGGCGTGGTGACCGCCATCGGCACCGCCTCCTATCAGGATGAGAACGGCCACAGCTACACCGCCGACACCATCACCCTCACCGCCACCGACGGCGGCACCTACAGCTACCGCTGCGACAACGCGGACAAGACCTTTGACCCCGGCGACCTGGTCCAGGTCACCGGCGGCACCCAGGTCAGCAAGCTCACCTCCGCCACCCTCACTGGCAAGGTGAGCGCCGACGGGACATCCATCGGCAGCCACGCCCTGGCGTCCAACGTGGAGATTCTGGACACCTACGGCGATACCCAGACCCTCCGGGTCTACCCCAGTCGCCTGGTCGGAGTGAACCTGACCAACGGTATGGTGCGCTGGTACTCCACCAACGCCCAGGGGGAGATCGACCGGCTGATTCTCAATGACGTCACCGGCGACCTCCACCAGTACGGCGTCCTCACCGACGTGACCGAGCAGTCCTTTGGGATGGTGCTCATGAGCAGCTATGTCTATGACATCGCCGGCGTGCCCGGTGTGTACACCAGCCAGACCACCATCTGGAATCTGGAGAAGGGCCCCTGCCAGGTGCGGATGGACGGCAAAGAGGTGGAGCGGATCTACAATCTGACCGGCACCGCTCTGACGGCAGTGGATGGCAAGACCGCCATGGCGGGTACCCAGGCCTGGACCATCTCCGACAGCGTGGTGGTCTATGAGTACCGGGACAAGAACTACTATCTCTCCGACCTGAGCCGGGTATCCGGCGGCGGCTATGACCTGACGGGCTATTACGACAAGACCCAGGACCAGGGCGGCCGCATCCGTGTGGTCATCGCGGAGGCAGAATAACAGAAAACAGGAGCGCTGAATCAAGGTTCAGCGCTCCTGTTTTGGTTTCATCTGGAACAGGGAATGACGTCGGTATCCGAAAGGCGTACAAAATCCGGCGGCTGCATTGGGCGTTCTGACAAATTGAGATGCGGGGCGGGAAGCTGCGTTGTTCTTTGGTGGGAGATGTGATATACTAATTCAGTTATGTGTTCTGAGCAGAATGTACACGCTTGATTTTAGATGTAACAGAGAGGATGGGAGGGCGCGGCGCAGCGGCGCGCCGGGCCGGGACGATGAAGAAGATCGGATTTGACAACAAGAAGTACCTGGAAATGCAGTCCGCCCACATCCGGGAGCGGATCAGCCAGTTCGGCAACAAGCTGTACCTGGAGTTCGGCGGCAAGCTCTTTGACGACTACCACGCCTCCCGGGTGCTGCCCGGCTTCGCCCCGGACAGCAAGATCCGCATGCTCAAGGAGCTGCGGGATTCCGCCGAGATTGTCATCGCCATCTGTGCCAGCGATATCGAGAAGAACAAGGTCCGGGGCGACCTGGGCATCACCTATGACGTAGACGTGCTCCGCCTCATTGACGCATTCCGGGGCGAGGGCCTGATGGTGGGCAGCGTGGTGGTCACCCAGTACGCCGGACAGGCCGCTGCCGACGCCTTCCGTGCCCGGCTGGAGAGCCTGGGCGTCAAGGTCTACCTTCACTATCCCATCGCCGGCTACCCCCACAATATCGGCCTCATCGTCAGCGATGACGGCTACGGCAAGAACGACTATATCGAGACCACCCGTCCCCTGGTGGTGGTTACCGCCCCCGGTCCCGGCAGCGGCAAGATGGCCGTGTGCCTGAGCCAGCTCTACCACGAGTACAAGCGGGGCGTCAAGGCGGGCTACGCCAAGTTTGAGACCTTCCCCATCTGGAACCTGCCCCTCCAGCACCCGGTGAACCTGGCCTACGAGGCCGCCACCGCCGACCTGGGCGACGTGAATATGATCGACCCCTTCCACCTGTCCGCCTACGGTGAGACCACGGTGAACTACAACCGGGACGTGGAGATTTTTCCCGTCCTGTCCGCCATGTTTGAGAAGATCACCGGCGAGTGCCCCTACAAGTCCCCCACCGACATGGGCGTGAACATGGCCGGCAACTGCATCTTTGACGACGAGGCCGTCCAGGACGCCGCCCGTCAGGAGATTGTCCGCCGGTACTACGCCGCCCTCTGCGACCGCAAGCAGAACCAGAATGGGGACGAGACGGTGTACAAGCTGGAGCTGATCATGCAGCAGGCCAAGATCACCCCCGCCATCCGTCCGGTCATCGCCGCCGCCCTCCAGGTGGCCGAGGAGACCGGCAACCCCGCCGCCGCCATCGAGCTGCCCGACGGCGAGGTGGTCACCGGCAAGACCACCGGCCTGATGGGCGCCTCCTCCGCCACCCTGCTCAACGCCCTCAAGCGTCTGGCGGGCATTGAGCACGAGAAGCACCTTATCTCCCCCGAGGCCATCATGCCCATCCAGACCGTCAAGGTCAAGCACCTGGGCTCCACCAACCCCCGGCTCCACAGCGACGAGGTGCTCATCGCTCTGGCCATCTCCGCCGCTGCCGACCCCCTGGCTGCCGCCGCGCTGGAGCAGCTCTCCGCTCTCCGGGGCTGCGACGCTCACTCCAGCGTCATCCTCTCCCCGGCGGACAGCGTGACCTACAGCAAGCTGGGCATGCACCTGACCTGCGAGCCCCAGTATGAGACCAACAAGCTCTACCACCGGTAAGAAAACGAAACGCCCCTGTCAGCCTGACGCTGACAGGGGCGTTTTTTCGTATTACGGAACCACCCGCAGGGGAGGACCGTCCAGCACAATGACCCGGTCGGCCAGGTCCAACACCTGCCGGTCATGGCTGGCCAGCAGGACGGGCACCCCCAGTTGACGGATGCGGGAGAGCATCCGGCCAATCCGGGGTGGGTCCACCCCGTTGAAGGGCTCATCCAGCAGATAGAGCGCTCCGCCCAGGGCCAGGGTGCGGGCCAGAGCCAGACGGCGGCACATGCCGCCCGACAGGGCGGAGGGGAAAGACTTCTCCTCTCCGGTCAGCTCGGCCAGGTCCAGCCAGCGGTTCGCCTCCTGGCGGCGCTTCGGGGGCAGCACGTCGGCGATGTGCTCCTCCACGGTGCGCCAGGGCAGGAGCCGGTCCTCCTGAAAGAGGACGGCGATGTCCCTGGGCGCAGGTCCGTCCACGGTGCCCGATTCTCCGGACTGGAGCCCGGCAATGACCCGCATGAGGGTGGTCTTGCCGGAGCCGGAGGGGGCGGACAGGGCGGTGATGCCCTCCAGAGGCAGGGTGAGAGAGAAATTGTCCAGCACCGTCTTGTCCCCAAAGCGGACGGTGGCGCCGGTGATACGCAGCTCCTTCATGCGCCACGCCCCCTTTCCATGCGGCGGAACAGGGTTCCGAAGATTTTGTCCAGCAGGAAGCTGAGGGCCAGCACAGTGATGGTCCAGGCGAAGAGGGAGGGGGTCTCCAGGTAGAGCTTGGAGTAGTACACCTGGGAGCCGATGGCCAGCTTTGGCACGCAGAGCACCTCGGCGGCCACACCTGCTTTCCATGCCAGACCCAGGGCGGTGGAACAGCCGCTGGCGAAGTAGGGCAGCACTGAGGGCAGATATACCAGACGCAGGGTCTTCCATCGGCCAAAGCGCCAGGTTTTTGCCCCCTCCAGCAGCAGCGGATCGGTCTGGATAATGCCCTTGTACACGTTGCCCCACACCACCGGCAGAACCATCAGTCCGGCGCACACGGCGGGCACCAGTCCTGTGGTCACCCACAGCAGGAGCAGGATGATGAAGGAGGCCACCGGGGTGGCCCGGATGACGCCCACGGCGGGGGTCAGCAGCAGCCGGGCGGGGCGGAAGGCGGCGCAGGCGGCGGCCAGCAGGCCGCCCAGCACAGCGCCCCCCAGGAAGCCGGAGAAGATCCGCACCAGGGACAAAGCCGCGCTCTGCCACAGCAGGGGGGTGACCGCCAGCTCGCCCAGTGTGCGCAGCACCAGCAGAGGCCCGGGGAGAAGGAGAGCCTTGCCCTCTATGACAGCCTTGACCAGCGCGGCGCCGTCTCCGGCCACCCAGGCGGCGGCAATGGCCTTCCGGCCCACCCACATAGCGGCAAGCTGCCACACCCCCAGCCAGAAGGCAGGGGGTATGACAGCTCGCAGGATGTCCCGGCCTACGGAGCGGCCGGGTGTTTTTTGATTGTCAGGGGATGTAATAGAACGCGTCATCGGGGATATACCCTCCGATCGAGGTGGGATCGGCCTGCCACAGCACGTCGAAGTAGCCCTGAATGCCCTCCATCATGTCCTTGCCGGTGATGCACACCATGTTGGCCTGGGGGATGGCGGCCTTGGCGATGGCGGCCTTGGGGGTGATGCCGTACTGGGTGATAAGCTCAGCGGCGGCGTCCGGGTTGCTGGTCACGTAATCGATGGAGGCGGCGTACTCCTCCAGGAAGGTGTTCAGCAGGTCGGGGTTCTCCTGGGCCCAGTCGGCCTGGACCACCAGGCAACCCATGGTGAGCACGCTGTTGTCTGTGGTCACCTTGTCCCACTCCTCGGTCAGGTCCAGGGCCTGGCGGGTGGACTGGTTCTGCATCAGCACGCTGGTGGCGGCGGGCACGGGCAGCATGCACAGGCTCATGGAGCCGTCGGCCATGCCGGTGGTGATTTCCTCGGCGGGAGCCCACTCGATGGTCACGTCCTCACCGGGCGTGAGGCCGTTCTGTTCCAGCAGGTAGTTGAGCACATACTCCGGGTTGGAGCCCTTGGTGTTGGCGGGGGCGTAGAGGGTCTTGCCGGCCAGGTCGGCCATGGACTGGACGCTGTCGCCGTTCTCCAGGATGTAGAGCACGCCCAGGGTGTTGAGGGCCACCATCTGGATGCCGGCGTCCTTGTTGTAGAGGGTGGCGGCCAGGTTGGTGGAGATGGCGGCGATGGTCAGGTCGCCGTTGATGATCTTGCCGGTGATCTCGTCAGGGCTGGCGGCGATGGTCACGTCGTAGTCCAGGGCGGTGGTGCCGGCGTCGTTGTCGGAGAGAAGCTTGGCAGCGCCCATGCCGGTGGGGCCGCTGAGGACGGCCAGGGACACCTGAGGCCGGTCTGCGGTGGGCTCGGTGGGGGTCACCTCGGGGGAGGGCGTGGGCGTGACCTCCACGGTCTCAGAGGGCGAGGGGGAGACGGAAGGGGAGGGAGAGCCGGAGGCCTGGGGATTCTGGGGCCCACAGCCCGCCAGGGCCAGCACAAGGGCCAGCGCCAGGGTCAGTGCGAGACATTTCTTCTTCATGGGGTTCCTGTCCTTTCTGATTGAAATAGGATGGTTCACAGTGTGGGTTCCAGCAGCTCCGGCCTGAGCACCCGGATGGCCTTTCCCTCCCGCTTGATGGCGCCCCGGTCCTCCAGGGCATCCAGGGCACGGTACAGGGAGGCACGGCTCACATTGAGCCGTCCGGCCAGACCGGTGAGGGAGCAGTCCAGGGGGACCAGACCGTCCTGGGCCTGGGCGCGGAGGAAGCAGGAGAGCCGTTCTTCCGCCGTTCCGGCCACCAGACTGTTGATCTTCTGCTCCAAGAAGCGGATACGGCCCGAGAGATAGCGGATGTACTGCCGGGCCAGAGCGGGAGAGGCGGCCATCAGCTCCTCCACCAGCTCCTGGGGCAGAAGCAGCAGGCGGCAGGGGGTGCGGGCGGTGAGCTGGGCGGCGTAGTCCGTGCGGTCGTTGAAGAGGGCGGCCGCGCCGAACAGGTCTCCCGGCTCCAGCACGCTGACAATCAGCTCCCCCTTGCGCACCTCAACCTTGCCGGAGAGCACCGCCCCCAGGCTGCGGGAGAAGGCGTGGGGGGTGTAGATGGTCTCCCCACGGGCCGCCTCCGCCAGGGTGGACCGCCGGTCGGCGGCCGCCCGGAGCGCCAGGGTTTCGGGCAGTCCCTGGAAGAGCGGCGTACTGGCCAGCAGGGCCAGCTCGGACCGGTCCAGCTCCGCCATATACGCCACCTCCAATAAACTGTCTCATTTGATACAGTTTTCAGAATACCGTGTTTTTGGGGAAAAGTCAAGCACCTTTCGGCGCAGCAAGGAAGGAGGACGCATAGAATGGGGGCAGAGAAATGGAGGTAATGCAGATGGCAGAATGCAGGTACCGGGCCCAGTGCCGGGGCTCCGGGCGCTCCTCCGCCCGGAGCGAGCGGACCATGGAGCGCCTGGAGAACATGCCCATGAACCGATACATCAATCCCAATACCATGATCACCCGTACACCGGGCGGCTGCTGCGGGCGGGGAGAGGAGCAGGCCCTGCTGGAGCAGCTGGTGGAGCTGTCGGTGAGCCAGAATCAGCTGCTGGTGGATCTGCTGGGGGCGGTCAACGCTCTGACGGCGGCGCTGCTGGCCAAGCTGTAACAGAGGAACTTAAAATAATGTAAAGATCCGCAACTTTTCCTTGCTCCCGACCGTCTGATCCGATATAATATCGATTGTTGACATAACGCACAAGAAAACGGGAGTGATGATACCCCATGGCGGGAGCACGGAAGAAAAAGAAGAAACGGAGGGGCTCACCTCTGGGCAGGGCGCTGCGCACCCTTTACGCCACAGTCGTGGTGCTCTCCGCGATCATTGTGACCACCTACGCGCTGTTCCAGATTCTTGTCCCCGCACCCACGGTGGAGCAGCCGCCGGCGCCCACCGCAAGCGCGTCGGAAAATCCCACCGACAACCCGGATACACCGGATGTTGACGGGAGCACGGCCTCGCCCAGTCAGCAGACGCTGGAACGGAAGGAGCAGTTCTACACCTTCCTCCTGGCCGCCAGCGACCAGGTCAGCGGCAACTCGGACACCATCATGGTGGCGTCCTATGACGTGCCCAACCAGAAAGTGGCCCTGGTGTCCATCCCCCGTGACACCCTGGTCAACGGCAAGTACGGCAGCCACAGGTACTACAAAATCAATTCCGCTTACTCCTACGGCGGTATTGAGGAGCTGCGGGCCGTGGTGGCCGACATGCTGGGCATCCCCATCGACTTCTATGTGACGGTGGACCTGAAGGCCTTTGTGGAGATTGTAGACGCGGTGGGCGGCGTGGACTTCTATGTCCCCGTGGACATGAACTACGACGCCGACGACCAGAACCTCCACATCCACTACGACAAGGGCATGCACTACGGCCTTACCGGCCAGCAGGTGCTGGAGATTGCCCGCTGCCGCAAGAACTCTGACGGACCGGGCACCTATCCCGATAACGTCTACGACGTGTACGCCGGCAGCGGAACCAACCGGGAGCAGACCCAGCGTGAGCTGATGGTGGCCATCGCCCGCAAGCTGGTGTCCTGGAACAGCATCCCCAAGATCACGGAGTTTGCCGAGATTGTGGGGGAGAACGTAAAGACCAACATGTCGGCCAGCGACCTGGCCTTCTTCGCCACCCGTGGCATCTACGTGGATATCGACAACAATGTCACCACCACCATCTTCCCCGGCAACGGCGAGGTGAGCTATAAGGGCTGGGACTGGTGCTGGCAGTACTACCCCGAGGAGTCCCTGGAGATTATCAACACTTACCTGAATCCCTACACCACCGATATCACCATGGACATGACCAACATGTTCCAGGTCCAGTGACAAAAAAGAAGCGCGTCCGTCTGTACAGCAGACGGACGCGTTTTTTGATGCGTTTATCAGGGATGGGTGGCAAAGTATTCCCGGGTCTGTTCGGCGTTGCGCATGACCTCATCCCGCAGGGCCTCCAGGCTGGGGAACTTCTGCTCTCCACGGAGATGGCGGTAGAACTCCATCCGGATGGTCTGGCCGTACAGGTCCCCGTCGAAATCCAGAATAAAGCCCTCCACATTGACGGAGCCGTGATCATCCACTGTGGGGCGGACGCCGATATTGGTCACTGCCGGACGGCTGTCGCCGTTTTCAAAGCACACCCGGGTGGCGTATACGCCCCGGGCGGGAATCAGTACACCGGGGGCAAAGTGGAGGTTTACCGTGGGGAAGCCCAGGGTAGTGCCCAGCTTCTTCCCGTGGGCCACGGTGTCGGTCAGGGTGTGGGGGTGGCCCAGGAAGTAGTTGGCCCGCTCCATCTCACCCTGAGCCAGCAGGGTGCGGATGTAGGTGGAGGAGATGGTGATGCCATCCAGCTCCACCTTGGGGATGATGTCGCAGCCAATACCCATCTCAGCGCACACAGTCTTCAGACGCTCCGGATTGCCCTCGCCCTTGTAGCCAAAGTGGAAGTCGTGGCCCGCCACCAGGTGGACGGCGCCATTCTCCCGGATGAGGAAGTCGGTGACAAAGTCCCGCCAGGGCATGTGCATCATCCGGTCGTCAAAGTGGGCGATGATGACCTCCTGAATGCCGTAGTACCGGCGCATCAGCTCGGCCCGGTCTAGGGGAGAACTGATGAGGGGCATGGGACTGCCGATGATCAGGTTTTCCGGATGGGTGTCAAAGGTGACGGCGGCGGGGGTGGCCCCCATCTCCTGAGCTACCTGGGCCACCCGGCTCAGCAGGGCACCGTGGCCCCGGTGTACACCGTCAAAAAAGCCCAGAGCGATGACCCGTTTCTTCTGCTCCATTGCTTACACCTCGAAAAAGCTCTTGATAGTGGTGAGAAGACCGCCGCTGACCTGGCCCAGAGCCAGGAAAGCGCCGCTCTCACCGTAGACCCGGTACTGGCCGTCGGCCGCCTGGGGGACGGACACCGCCGCGCCGTTGCGCACCTTTTTCTCCGGCCCGGCTTTCAGAATGAGGATGGGCCTTCCGGCGAAATAGGCGTCCACCGGCAGCAGCAGGCTCTGGGGGTCCTCGGCGGAGAGCAGGGCGTCCAGGGTGACGGCCTGGTCCAGGGAGAACCCGGCGGCCTCGGTACGGCGGAGGGAGTACATGCACCCGCCGCAGCCCAGGGCCTGACCGATGTCGTGGCAGAGGGTGCGGACATAGGTGCCCTTGGAGCACTGAACCCGCAGCAGATAGTCGGCGGGACCAGTCTGGTCCACCACCTCCAGGCCGTAGATGGTCACAGGGCGGGGCTCACGCTCCACCTCCTGACCCTTCCGGGCCAGCTCGTAGAGCTTCTTGCCGTCCCGCTTGATGGCGGAGTACATGGGGGGAATCTGGAGAATGTCTCCACGGAAGGGGGCCAGGGCGGCCTCCAGGGCGGCCCGGTCGACGGATACGGGCTTTTCCTCCAGCACTGTGCCCGAGGTGTCCTGGGTGTTGGTCACAACGCCCAGACGCAGCCCGGCCACATATTCCTTGCCGCCCTCAGCGGCGAACTCCACCGCCCGGGTGGCGCGGCCCACAAAGACGGGCAGCACGCCGGTGGCCATGGGGTCCAGGGTTCCGGCATGGCCCACCCGGCGCTCATGGAGCACGCCACGGATTTTGGCGCACACGTCCATGCTTGTCCAGCCGGCGGGCTTGTCAATCACAATGATTCCGTTTGCCATTCTGGCCTCCTCAGCCCTGCTGAATCCGGCGGATGGCGTCCAGAATGGCGGCCTTGGCGTCGGCCACAGTGCCCATCACCGAGCACCCAGCGGCAGCGGCGTGGCCGCCGCCACCCAGAAGGGCGCACACCGCCGAGGCGTTGAGCCCGGCGGAGGTGCGGACGGAGAGCTTGCACTCGCCGGGACGCAGCTCCCGGATGGTGACGGCAGTCTCCACGCCCTCAATCTGTCCGGCGAAGGCGGCGATATCCTCGGCGTCCTCCTCGTGGGCGTCCAGAGCCTTCATCATGTCCAGCGTGACGGCGGCGATGGCGATAGTGCCGTTGTCAAAGAGGTCCATGCCCTCGGTGATCATGCTCTCCAGCCGCAGACGCTTGAAGCTCTTGGTTCGGAAATGCCGCTTGTTGACGCTCCGGTAGTCGATACCGGTGTCCAGCAGGTCGGCGGCCACCCGGTGGGTGCCGGAGGTGGTGTTGCTGTACACAAAGCAGCCCGTGTCGGTGGACACGGCCAGGTACAGGGGCAGGGCGGCGGTGGGGGAGACGGGGCCCCACTGGCGGACGATGTCGTAGATGAGCTCGCCGCAGGCGGCCCGGCCAGGGTCCACGCAGTTCTCCTTGCCAAAGCCCTCGTTGGAGCCGTGGTGGTCGATGGCCAGGTCCACGCCCTTCTCCAGCCAGCACTTGGCGTTGTCGGGGAAGAGTCCCCGGCTTGCAATGTCCACGCTGACCACAAAGTCGGGGGAGAAGCCCTCGGGAGCCAGATAGCCCTCCAGATAGGGGGTAAAGAGGGCAGTAGCGTCGGCATTGGGCAGGACCCAGGCGGTCTTACCCAGCTCCCGCAGGGCGGCGCGCAGGCCCACGGCGCAGCCGATGGTGTCCCCGTCGGGGCGGCGGTGGGTGAGAATGAGAATATTATCCTGACGCCGCAGCAGCTCAGCGGCCTCGGTATAGGTCATGGGGAATCACTCCTCGCTGTCCAGATTGATGTGGGTGTTGGCGGGATTGGCGGGCTTGACCACCTCGGGGTCCCGGAGCATGCTCAGGATGTGAGCGCCCTGGGCCATGGAGTCGTCCTTCTCAAAGATGAGCTCCGGGGTGTACCGCAGGGAGAGGGCGGCGCCCAGCTCCCGGCGCAGATAGCCTGCGGCGGACTTGAGGCCCTTGACCACCTCGTTGACGTCGCTCTTGTCCAGTACGCTGACGTGGATCTTGGCGTACCGCAGGTCGGTGGTGGTGTCCACCGCTGTAATGGAGACCAGACCGTGGACTCTGGGGTCCTTCACCGTGCGGATGAGGCCGGAGAGCTCACGCTGGATTTCTTCGTTGATGCGTCCGATTCGATTGCTCGCCATAATCGGATCTCCTTTCAAAGTAGGTAGAGCGCTTGAAATCGCTCTGCGTTATATTGTGATGGTCAGGCAGGTCTGGGGATGCTCCTCCAGTTGCTCCAAGGTGTCCTGTTCCAGGGCGGACAAAGGCCCGGAGAAGCGGCGGATTCTGTGCTTCTCGCCGCCCACCCACAGTTGCCACAGCTCCACGGTCTCTCCGTGGGCACAGTTTTGCTCCAGATAGGCCCGCAACTGTGCGGCATCCTCCTCGGTGGGAGCCAGGTTCAGCTCGTACCGGCAGGGCTGCATGTCCAGACCCAGGCCGTCCACCGCACAGCGGTAGTATTCATGGGCCTGAACGGAGAAGCCGTCCTCCTTCACTGTGACGGTCGTGGTTCCGGCCTTCACGGTACGGAGGCGGCGGAGGCCGGAATCATAGAGGGGAAGAGGGTGGGAAGCGGCCAGAAGATACACGCAGCTCATGGGACCTCCTGTTCATAAGCAAAGCAGGACAGGCGAAAACGCCCGCCCTGCTTTTGGGGTCTTTAAATAATAGGATTATACCTCAATTTGTTCCATGATAAAGGCTTCGATGACGTCGCCCTGCTTGATGTCCTGGAACTTCTCGAAGGTGATACCGCACTCGTAGCCCTGGGCGACCTCCTTCACGCTGTCCTTGAAACGCTGGAGGGAGGCGATGGAGCCGTCGTAGATGACGATATTGTCCCGCAGGAGACGCATCTGGGCGCCACGCTGCATCTTGCCGTTGGTGACGTAGCAGCCGGCGACCATGCCCACGCCGGTGATACGGAACACCTCGCGGACCTCGGCCTGACCCAGGAAGACCTCCTTGAACTTGGGGGCCAGCATGCCCTTCATGGCGGTCTGGATCTCCTCAATGCAGTCGTAGATGACGCGGTACATCCGCATATCCACCTTGTTGCGGGCGGCGGTGTCTTTGGCGTTGTTGTCGGGACGGACGTTGAAGCCCACGATGATGGCGTTGGAGGTGGTGGCCAGCATGACGTCGCTCTCGCTGATGGCGCCGACGGCGCAGTGGATGACGCGCACCCGGACCTCCTCGTTGGAGAGCTTCTCCAGGGAGGACTTCACGGCCTCGGCGGAGCCCTGGACGTCGGCCTTGACGATGACGTTCAGGTCCTTGATCTCACCCTGCTGGATCTGGCTGAACAGATCGTCCAGGCTGACCTTCTGCTTCACGCCGCCGGAAGCAGCCATCTTCTGGTCGTGCTTGCGCTGCTCCACCAGCTCACGGGCCATGCGCTCATCGGCCACGGCGTGGAAGTCGTCGCCGGCGCCGGGCACCTCGCCCATACCGATGATCTCAACAGGCACGGAGGGGCCGGCCTCAGTGAGCTTCTCGCCACGGGCGTTGGTCATAGCGCGGACACGGCCCACAGCAGTACCGGCGATGATAATGTCGCCCTGCTTCAGGGTGCCGTTCTGCACCAGCAGAGTGGCCACGGGGCCGCGGCCCTTGTCCAGACGGGCCTCGATGACGGCGCCGTGGGCGGTACGGTTGGGGTTGGCCTTCAGCTCCTGCATCTCGGCGGTCAGGATGACCATGTCCAGCAGGTTGTCGATGCCGTCGCCGGTCTTGGCGGAGATGGGGCAGATGATGGTCTCGCCGCCCCACTCCTCGGGCACCAGCTCGTAGTTGGTGAGCTGCTCCTTGATGCGCTCGGGGTTGGCGGTGGGCTTATCCATCTTGTTGATGGCCACAATGATGGGGATACCGGCGGCCTTGGCATGGTTGATGGACTCCACGGTCTGGGGCATGATGCCGTCGTCGGCGGCCACCACCAGGATGGCCACGTCGGTGATCATGGCGCCGCGGGCACGCATGGCGGTGAAGGCCTCGTGGCCGGGGGTGTCCAGGAAGGTGATGGGCTTGCCCTGGACGTCCACCTGATAGGCGCCGATATGCTGGGTGATGCCGCCGGCCTCACCGGCAGCCACGTGGGAGTTGCGGATATAGTCCAGCAGGGAGGTCTTGCCGTGGTCGACGTGGCCCATGACCACAACCACGGGGGCGCGGGGCACCAGATCCTCTTCCTTGTCCTCGGCGGTGTCGATGAGCTTCTCCTCGATGGTGACGATGACTTCCTTCTCCACCTTGCAGCCCATCTCCTCGGCGATGATGGCGGCGGTGTCGAAGTCGATGATGTCGCTCAGGGAGGCCATGACGCCGTTCTTGATCAGGCACTTGACCACCTCGGCGCCGGTCTTCTTCATCCGGCTGGCCAGCTCGCCCACGCCGATCTCATCGGGGATCTTGACCACGGTGGGGTGCTTCTTGGCGATCTCGGCCTGGAGCCGGCGCATCTTCTCCTGCTCCTCAGCGCGGCGCTTGCTGCCCTGGAAGCTGTTGTTCCGGCGCTGATTGCGGCCCTGGAACTTCTGCTTGCCGCCGCCCTGCTGCTGGCGCTCGGAGGTGAAGGACTCCAGACGCTCGTCATACTTCTCCAGGTTCACGTTGCCGCTCTTGCGGGTGTCCACCACCTTCTTCTCGGGGACACGGGTGGCGGGACGCTGCTCGGCCTGGGGCTGCTGGGGCTGGGCCTGCTGCTGAGGCCGCTGCTGGTTCTGATTCTGGTTCTGCTGGGGCGTGGGCCGCTGGGCCTGCTGCTGGGGAGCCTGGGCCTTGGGGGCCTCCTTGGGCTTGGCCTGCTGGGCAGGCGCGGCCTTGGGGGCCTCGGCCTTCTTGGGCTCGTGGTACACATCGGCATAAATGCTCTCGATGCTGTCCACCTGGTTGTGCTGGGTCAGATACTCAAAGATGATGGACAGCTCTCTGTCCTCCAGCACCTGCATATGGTTCTTGGGCGTGGTTGCGTACTTGGTGAGGATATCGGCGATATCCTTGGAGTTCATTTTGAAGTCCTTTGCAACCTCATGCACACGGTATTTGTTCAGCAAATGAGCCACCTCCATTGTGGAGCCTGCACCAATAGGAAAACGCAGGCAGGGTCTTCCTGCGCTTTCTTATTGGAACAAGCTCTCTGCTCGAAACGGATACGTTCTCTATGGGAAACCGCCGCAAGGGCGGGAAAATCTTGTTCATGACTGGGGCTTGGAGTCCTGGCTGGACCGGATTTTGACGGTGAACTTGCCTCTGGGACCCTTGGGCCGGGGAGAGCCGCTTATGGGCAGCTTGCGGACAGAGTCGGGGACATTCTGCTCCTTGGCGGGCTTGGCCTTCTGCTCCTTGGGGGGAGCGGCCCAGGGCTTGTGCTTGCCCTCACGGAGATTTTTCTCGTGCTGGCGCTGCTCCTTCTGCCGCTGGAGGGCCTTTTGGGCCTTGGTGTCCAGGGCGGCGGCCAGGTCGCCGTACCGCTCCGGATTCAGGGCGGAGAGCTTGGCGGCCAGGGAAGAGGCAAAGCCGATATCGGTGACGGCCACCAGGGCGCAGGAGCTGCGGCCCACGGTGCCGCCCAGCTCCTCCTTGGTGAAGGGCAGCTCGGCCCAGGGCACAGCACCTGCCTCGGCGAAATGGGAACAGCGGCGGCGGGTGTTGGCGGCGGCGTCGCTGGCCACCAGCAGGAGCTTGGCGTGGCGGGCGCGGGCGGCCGCGCCCACCGGCTCCTCGCCCACCTCAAGCCGTCCGGCCTTCTTGCTCAGGCCGATGAGGGAGAGAATGGCGTTAGACATCGGGGGCCTCCTTCATCTGCGCCTCCAGCTCCTCCCACACCTCGTCGGGCATGGGGGCGGAGAAGGCGCGCTCCAGTGCCCTGGCCTTCCGGGCCTTTTTCAGGCACTCGGGGCTGGGGCAGACGTAAGCGCCGCGGCCGGGCTTTTTGCCCTTGAAGTCCAGGGAGACCTCGCCCTCGGGGGAGCGGACCACCCGGATCAGCTCCTTCTTGGGCTTCATCTCCCGGCAGCCCAGGCACTGGCGCAGGGGAATTTTTTTGGGCATGGGACAAGCGCCCCCTTTCCACGGGAAAAGTCAGAGAGTGGGATTACACATCCAGGGACTCGTCGGCGGTCTCAGCGGCGTCAGCGGTCTCGTCGGCCTCATCGGCCACGTCGTCCACCAGCACCTCATCCAGCTCGTCGGCCTCATCGCCGCCGGGGTTGGATGCGGGCTTGATGTCGATCTTGAAGCCGGTGAGCTTGGCGGCCAGGCGGGCGTTCTGGCCCTCCTTACCGATGGCCAGGGACAGCTGGTCGTCGGGCACCACCACGCGGCAGCTCTTACCGTCGTCCAGGGTGGTGACGCTGATGACGTCAGCGGGGGAGAGGGCGGCGGCCACGTACTCGGCGGGGTCCTCGGAGTACTTGATGATGTCCACCTTCTCGCCCTTGAGCTCCTCCACGATGTTGTTCACACGCTGGCCGCGGGGACCCACGCAGGCGCCGATGGGGTCCACATTGGGGTCAGCGGACCAGACGGCCAGCTTGGTGCGGCTGCCGGCCTCACGGGCGATGGACTTGACTTCCACGGTGCCGTCGAAGATCTCGGGCACTTCCAGCTCGAACAGGCGCTTGACCAGGCCGGGGTGGGTGCGGGAGATGAGGACCTGGGGGCCCTTGGTGGAGCGGCGGACCTCCACCACATACACCTTCAGCCGGTCACCCTCTCGGAAGGTCTCGCCCCGGACCTGTTCTCCGGCGGCCAGGAAGGCGTCGGTGGCCTCGTTGCCGGAGCCGATGCGCAGGCTGGCGGAGCCGGAGCGGGGGTCGATGCGGGTGACCACGCCGGTGAGCAGCTCATGCTCCTTGGAGCTGAACTCATCATAGATCATGCCCCGCTCGGCCTCACGCATACCCTGGATGATGACCTGACGGGCGGTCTGGGCGGCGATGCGGCCGAAATCCTTGGTCTTGACCTCCACACGGACCACGTCGCCCAGACGGATGTGGGGCAGGCGCTGCCGGGCGTCGGCCAGGCTGACCTCGGTGTAGGGATTGTCAACGGTCTCCACCACGTCCTTCTTGACGTACATGCGGACCTCGCCCTTCTCCTCGTCGGCCTCCACCATGATATTGTCACCGGCGCCCTCGTGGTCGCGCTTGTAGGCGCTGATCAGGGCCTGGGTGATCTTCTCCAGCATATAGCCCTTGGGGATACCCTTTTCCTGCTCGATCATGCCGATGGCGGCGAAAAACTCCTTGCCGTCCAGCTCATTGCTCTTCTGAGCCTTTGCATTTCTCTTAGCCATAATCCTTCATCAAACTCCTTATACCATTCCGGATTCCCGTGGGGAATCAAACACGGACGTACAGCCGCACCTGGGCCACGTCCTTCTTGGGGAAGGTCACGTCGCCGCTGGGGAGCGTGACCGTCACATCGCCGTTGTCATAGGCCTTCAGAAGGCCCACATGGTCCTTGCGGCCCTCCACGGGGCGGTAGAGCCGGACCTCCACCTCGGCGCCCAGGAAGGCGTCGAAGTGCTCCGGGTGCCGGAGCACCCGGTCAATGCCTGCGGAGGAGACCTCCAGGGTGTAGCTGCCCTCGATGGGGTCGGCCTCGTCCAGGGCGTCGGACAGGGGCCGGGACACGGCCTCGCAGTCGTCGATGTTCACGCCGCCCTCCTTGTCCAGATAGACCCGGAGAAACCAGGTGCCCGCCTCACGCACATACTCCACATCCCAGATGCTGCAGCCGTTTTCCGCCGCGATGGGCTGGGCCAGCGCCCGGACCAGCTCGGTGACTTTCGCCATATAGGAGCCTCCTTCGGTACAAGATGTCAGAAAAAACCAAACCGGTTTTTTTCAATAATAAAGAGCGGAGCAAAGCCCCACTCTCACCATACTACCTCTACTATCATACGCAGTATACCACGGAACCGGCTCCATTGCAAGGGCTTTCCTTGTTTTTTCCCGGGAGGCGAGGGGGTAAAAATGAACGAAATGGAGGGCGGAGGAGGGGAGAGCGGTACAGCTGCAACATTTTTCCGCTCTGCTGCGATATTATCACAGGGAAAACAGACGGCGGAAGACAGCGCCAGTGTTTTCCGCGTTGACATAAATAGAAAATGTCCCTAAAATAAGTCTAAAGATATCATTCCACATTGCTAAGAGGAAATGAGGAGAGACGGCATGAACGAGGCAGTACGTATTTTGCAGGAAGTGAAGAAGGCGGTCGTGGGCAAGGACGAGGTGCTCTCCCGTGCGCTGCTGGCCATTCTGGCCCGTGGCCACATTCTCCTGGAGGACATCCCCGGCGTGGGCAAGACCACCATGGCTTTGGCCTTCTCCCGGGCCCTGTCTCTGGACTACAACCGGGTGCAGTTTACCCCCGACGTGATGCCCTCCGACATCACCGGCTTCTCTCTTTATAATAAGGAGACGGGAAAGATGGAGTACCAGCCCGGTGCGGCGCTGTGCAATCTGTTCCTGGCCGACGAGCTCAACCGTGCCACCAGCCGTACCCAGTCCGCTCTGCTGGAGGCCATGGAGGAGGGTCAGGTGACGGTGGACGGCGTGTCCCACCCGGTGCCCCGGCCCTTTGTGGTCATCGCCACCCAGAACCCGGCGGGCGCCGCGGGCACCCAGCTGCTGCCCGACTCCCAGATGGACCGCTTTATGGTGCGGCTGTCCATGGGCTACCCCGCCCCCGAGGCGGAGAAGGAGATGCTCCGCCGCAAGCAGGGAGGCAATCCTCTGGAGCGGGTGGATCAGGTGGTGGACCACGGCGGTCTGCAGGAGCTCCAGCGGCAGGTGGACGCCGTCCATCTCTCCGAGCCGGTGCTGGACTATATCGTGGCCCTGGTGGGTGCCACCCGGGTCCACCCCATGATTGAGCAGGGGGCCAGCCCCCGTGCCTCTCTGGCCCTGTCCGCCATGGCAAAGGCGGCCGCCTTTGTCCAGAACCGGGACTATGTGCTGCCCGAGGACGTAACCCTGGTGTTCAAGGACACCGTGGCCCACCGGCTTATCCTCTCTCCCAGAGCGGGAGAGAACGACCCGCTGGAGGACGTGATGCGGGCGGTGGCGCCGCCCAAGGTGCAGTAATGGCCCGGTGCCGTGTGGGGTATCTGCTGGCGCTGGGGGCGGCGGTACTCTTTTTCATCTGCTTTAACGGCTATTTCTCCTTTTATGTTCTGGTGCTGGCCCTGGTGTTCCCGCTGTTTTCCCTGCTGGTGAGCCTGCCGGGGATGCTGGGGTGCGCCGTGGAGCTGGCGGTGTCCGCACGGGCGGTACGCCGGAACGAGACAGCGGCGGCCCAGCTCACCGTCATCAGCCGCAGCCGCATGCCGGTTGGGCGGCTGACGGTGGACCTGAAGTGGGACAACGCCATGAACGGCCAGTCCGGCGGAACCAGGGTCAAGCTGTCGGGGGCGTCCCTGGGGGCAGTCCGGCGGGAGAACCTGCCCACCGAACACTGCGGCATGGTCCGCTGCCGGGCGGCACGGGTGCGGGTGTGCGACCTGCTGGGGCTGTTTGCCTTCCGGCGGCCCCTCCCTCCGGCGGCTGAGCTGGCGGTGCTCCCCCTGGACCTGCCGCCCGAGCCGGTGCCCCTGCTGCTGGGTGGGGAGAAGAAGCAGGTCATGCGTCCCAGACCGGGCGGAGGTCCCGGCGAGGACTACGACCTGCGGCCCTACCGGGCGGGAGACCCCTTACGTTCGGTCCACTGGAAGTTGTCCACCAAGGTGGACTCCCTGGTGGTGCGGGAGACGCTGGAGCCCCAGAAGGCCGTGATTGTCCTCAGCTTTGACCACTTCGGCACGCCGGAGGACCTGGACCTGATTCAGGACCGGCTGGACGCGGTGTCCCGTGCCCTCATCGAGCGGGAGCGGCCCCATGCCGTCCGCTGGCTGGAGGATAGCGGACATATCAGGGAGCGGAAGGTGTCCAGCCTGACCGAGCTGCGGGCCTGCCAGTGGGAGATTTTCTCCACACCCGCTCCCGCAGATGGCCACAGTTCGGCGGCCAGACTGGACGGGAACGGCGATAACAGTCTGGTCCGCAGCCTCCATATCACGGCAAAGGACAGCAGGAGAGAGGAGGGGGCCGGATGAAGGAGAATCTCACCCTCACCCGCCGTACAGCGGTGGCCCTCTCCGACTGCCTGATGCTCTTCCTTGGCCTGTACGGCACGGTGTTCTGTCTCGTCACCGCATTCAGCCTGCCGGTGGACTACCGGACCATTACCATCACCTGTCTGGTGTGCGCGCCCCTCTTTACGGCGGTGTTCGCCCTGCCCTGGTACTGGTCCAGAGTGGCCCTCTATCTGGGCTGCGCCGCCGCCGTGGGAATTACGGCCTGGCGCTGGCTGGACCTGCTGAAGCTGGGCAGTCTGGTGCTGGCACGGCAGGTGGTGAACACCTTCGCCTGGGCGCTGGGCAGCAGCGTGACCCTGGACATCACCGTTTTGACCGGCGAGACCACGCTGGGGCAGGAGGCGGCGGCCATCACCGCCCTCTTTCTCCTGCTGACCGTGGCTGTGGCCTTCTGGATCGGGTGGCTGTGGCAGCGGATGCGGTCCTTCTGGCTCACCTTCTGGGGCACCTTCCCGCTGCTGGTACTGCCGCTGTCTGTGACGGTGACGCCCGGCTGGGTGCCCCTGCTGATGCTGCTCCTGTTCTGGGGCGTCGGGCTGCTGGTGCGTCAGGCCAACAAGACCGACCTGTCCGGCAGCGCCAAGACCGTGCTCATGGTGCTGCCCCTGTGCGCTCTGCTGCTGGCGGGGCTGGGGAACGTGCTGCCCAGGGAGGACTACGAGCAGACCGGCTGGGCGGAGGAGGCCCGGCTGGAGATCATTGACCGTCTGGCGGCGGTCGGACGGGGCGTGACCAGCGCCGGAGCGGACCTGGGTCTGGCCTCCGGCACCGACCAGATTGACCTGAGCCAGGCCGGACCGCTGGACTTTGACGGCGATACAGCGCTTCGGGTGTGCAGCCAGACCACGGGACACATCTACCTGCGGGGCTTTTCCTCCGCCATCTACACCGGCAGCAGCTGGGAACAGCTGTCCGACGAGGTGTACCAGCAGATGCAGGAGGGCTGGGAGATGTCGCTTCCCGGAAGCGGCGAGGTCTATGATGCGGAGCTGAGCGAAGAGCCCTTTACGGTGGACGGCATCGGGGCCTACCAGCCCATCAATTTCCCCGCCATGGCGGATCCCGATGCGGATTCCATCCGCATTGAGGTGGAGAACGTGGGGGCGGCTGAGCGGTTCGTGTACACCCCCTACCAGCTGAGTACCACCCCCGACCGGATGAGCGGCGCGGAGTTTGTGGGAGACGCCTATCTGGCGCGTGGCACCGGCGTGTGGACCTACGTCCTCTATGCCCGTGAGACGGCCAGCCCCATCGGGGCCAGACTCACCGGGGACGTCTCAGCGGCGGAACAGAGCTACCGGCTTTTTGTCTACAACAACTACCTTCAGATTCCCGAGGAGTTGAAGCAGAAGATTGATGAGCTGACGCAGGACATGTCGGACTGGAACAGCCCGGTAGCCATGGCGGAAATGGAAGCGAATCTGGACCAGGGGGTACCGTACCCTGTGGCCTTGGGCCGGTATATCGGGGCTTACCTGGCCTCCATCGCGACCTACGACCCGGACACTCCCGCAGCCCCCGATGGGACGGACTTTGTCACCCACTTCCTGAACGAGGGACGGGGTTACTGCATGCACTTCGCCACCACCGCCACCCTGATGCTGCGGAGCATCGGTCTGCCTGCCCGGTATGTGTCCGGCTATGTGGCGGACACGGTGGCGGGGGAGTGGGTGGACGTGCCCGATTACAACGCCCACGCCTGGGTGGAGGTCTATCTGGCGGGGTACGGCTGGCAGCCGGTGGAGGTGACACCGGGCTACGACGGCACCTTTGCCTGGGAGAAGGAGCAGGAGGAGACGCCGGAGCCCACCGAGACCCAGACCCCCGAGGCCACCCCCGCTCCCACCCACAGCCAGGCACCGCGGCCCACCTGGGAGCCGGAGACGCCGGAGGAACCGGCGGAGCGGGAGCCGCTCAGCCCTATGCTGTGGCTGTTGGCCATTCCGGCTGTGTTGGTGCTGGCGGTGGCGGGACTGGTGCTCCGCCGCCGTCTGGCGGAGCGGAGCAGAGCCCGGAAGTTCGGCCAGACCGACCCCAACCGTGCGGTCATCGAGATGTACCTCTATGCGGAGAAGGTGGCCGCCCACACGGGCGGGACCGTGGACCCGGTGTTGGAGTCCCTGGCCAAGAAGGCCACTTTCAGTGCCCATGTGCTGACGGCGCAGGAGCGGGAAACCGCCCGTACCCTGACGGAGCAGGCGGCCCAGGCGGCCGACCGGAGCCGCAGCAGATGGAACCGGCTGGTATTCCGGTACATTCTGGGATTGTATTAAACGAAAAAGCTGCCGGACGCATCTGCGTCCGGCAGCTTTTTATTTTGTGCTTTATTCCAGCTCGAAAGCGCCGGTATAGAGCTGATAGTACACACCGTGCTGGGCAATCAGGTCGTTGTGGCTGCCCCGCTCGATGATGCGTCCGTGGTCCAGCACCATGATGGCGTCGGAGTTGCGGACGGTGGAGAGCCGGTGGGCGATGACGAACACGGTCCGTCCGCTCATAAGGCTGTCCATGCCCTGCTGGACCAGAGCCTCGGTGTGGGTGTCGATGGAGGAGGTGGCCTCATCCAGAATCATCACCGGGGGATCGGCCACAGCGGCACGGGCGATGGCGATAAGCTGCCGCTGACCCTGGGACAGGTTGGCGCCGTTGCCGGTGAGCATGGTGTCGTAGCCCTGGGGCAGGCGGCGGATGAAGTCGTCGGCATTGGCCAGCACAGCGGCGGCCTCCACCTCCTCGTCGGTGGCGGACAGGTTGCCGTAGCGGATGTTCTCCCGGACGGTGCCGGTGAACAGGTTGGTGTCCTGGAGAACAATGCCCAGGGAGCGGCGCAGGTCGCTCTTGCGGATGTTGTTGATGGAGATGCCGTCGTAGCGGATCTTGCCGTCGGCGATGTCGTAGAACCGGTTGATCAGGTTGGTGATGGTGGTCTTGCCGGCGCCGGTGGCGCCCACGAAGGCCAGCTTCTGACCGGGCTTGGCGAAGAGGGTGATGCCGTGGAGGATGGTCTTGCCCTCCTCATAGGCGAAGTCCACGCCGTCGAAGCGCACGTCGCCGGAGAGCTTGATCAGGTAGTAGTTCTCACCCTCCACGTTGCGCACGGGCCCCTGAATGATACGGTAGGAGGGGCCGTTCTCCGTCTCGGGGTATTTCCAGGCCCAGGCGGAGCCCGCCTCCGGCTTTTTCAGCTCCTTGAGGCTTCCGTCCTCCCGGGTGCGCACCGGCACCATGACGGCGCCCACGCCGTGGGGCACCTTCCAGGCCCAGATGTTGGTCCGCTTCTCGCTCTCCACCAGCTGGCTGCCCGACTTGTCGTAGGACACGTTCACCAGGGTGACCACGCCGTGGTCCTCCTCGGGGGCCTCGTCCATCAGGTCGAAGATACGCTGGGCGCCGGCCAGACCCATGATTACGGAGTTGAGCTGCTGGGAGATCTGGCTGATGGGGTTGCTGAAGCTCTTGGACAGCTGGAGGAAGGAGGCGATAACGCCCAGGGTGATGCCGCCGCCGATGCCGCCAAGGGCCATCAGGCCGCCGGCCATGGCCACGATCACATACTGGATGTTGCCGATGTTAATCATGATGGGCATGAGGATGTTGGCGTACTTGTTGGCCTGATAGGCGCTCTCGCACAGGGCGTCGTTGACCTCGTCAAAGCCCTTCTCGGCCTCATGCTCGTGGCAGAAGACCTTGATGACCTTCTGGCCGTTGATCATCTCCTCGATGTAGCCGTTCAGGTCGCCCAGTTTGACCTGCTGGCGGATGAAGTACTTAGCGCTGCGGCTGGCGATGTAGCGGGTGACCACCAGCATGCAGCACACGCACAGCAGCACCACAATGGTGAGCCACACGTTCTTGATCAGCATGGCGAAGAAGGTGACGACAATCATGACCACCGAGTTGAACATCTGGGGGATGCTCTGGGAGAGCATCTGACGGAGGGTGTCCACGTCGTTGGTGTACACGCTCATCACGTCGCCGTGGGCGTGGGTGTCGAAGTACTTGATGGGCAGGGTCTGCATGTGGCTGAACAGGTCGTCACGGATGGTCTTCTGCACGCCCTGGGAGATGGTCACCATAATCCGGTTGTAGGCCAGGGTGCACAGGGCACCGGTGACGTACAGGCAGGCCATCATCAGCAGGGCCTGGAGCAGGGGGGTGTAGTTGGGGACGTCCATGGCCAGCAGGGGAGCGATGTAGTCGTCGATGAGCGCCTGGAGGAACAGGGAGGCGCCCACGGAGGCGATGGCGCTGACGAGAATGCACAGCAGCACCAGGAAGAAGCGGAGCTTGTAGCCGGCGAACACATAGCGGAGAATCCGGCTGGCGGTGTGGCGCTTGCCGACGGTGGACTGGGGTCTCTTATTCATCGTCGCTGCCTCCCTTCGTCTGGGAATCATAGATTTCGCGGTATGTCTGGCAGCTCTGGAGCAGCTCCTGATGGGTGCCCATGGCGCTGATCTTGCCGCCCTCCATCACCAGAATCTTGTCCGCGTCCTCGATGGAGGAGATACGCTGGGCAATGATGAACTTGGTGGTGTCGGGAATTTCGTTCCGGAAGGCCTGACGGATGAGGGCGTCGGTCTTGGTGTCCACGGCGGAGGTGGAGTCGTCCAGAATGAGGATCTTGGGCCGCTTGAGCAGGGCACGGGCGATACACAGACGCTGCTTCTGGCCGCCGGACACGTTGGAGCCGCCTTGCTCGATGTGGGTGTTGTACTTGTCGGGGAACTCCTGGATGAAGGGATCGGCCTGGGCCAGACGGCACATGTGGACCATCTGCTCGTCGGTGGCGTCGGCGTCACCCCAGCGCAGGTTCTCCTTGATGGAGCCGGAGAAGAGCACGTTCTTCTGGAGCACCATGGCCACCTGCTGCCGCAGGGTCTCCATATCGTAGTCCCGGACGTCCACGCCGCCCACCAGCACACGGCCTTCGGTGGCGTCGTACAGGCGGGGGATGAGCTGGACCAGGGTGGTCTTGGAGGTGCCGGTGCCGCCCAGAATGCCCACGGTCTCGCCCGACTTGATGGTCAGGTTCACGTCCTTGAGGCACTCCTTGGAGGGGTCGTTGGCGTAGCTGAAGCTGACGTTCTCAAAGACCACGGAGCCGTCCTTCACCTCGGTGACAGGGTACTCGGGGTTCTTCAGGTCGCTCTCTTCGGTAAGCAGCTCGTAGATACGCTCAGCGGAGGCACGGGCCAGGATGATCTGCACCAGCACCATGGAGCACATCATCAGGCTCATGAGAATCATCATGATGTAGCTGAACATACTGGTCAGGTTGCCGGTGGTGATCTCGCCGCCCACCACCAGATGGGCGCCCACCCAGGACACGGTGAGCATACAGCCGTACACACACAGCTGCATCAGGGGCGCGTTGAAGGAGATGAGCTTCTCGGCCTTGGTGAAGTCGGTGAAGATCTCGTTGGAGACGTTGCCGAACTTGGCACGCTCATGGTCCTCACGGACAAAGGACTTGACCACCCGGATGCCCAGCAGATTCTCCTGCACCACATTGTTGAGCCAGTCGTACTTCTTAAAAACCCGCTCAAAGATGGGGTGGGCGTTGGTCATGATGAGGTAGAGGCCCAGGGCCAGGATGGGGATGACCACCAGGAAGATGAGGGCCAGCTTGGGGTTAATGGTAAAGGTGAGGGCCCAGGCACAGATGAGCATGATGGGGCAGCGCACGGCAATGCGGATGATCATCATGAAGGCCATCTGCACGTTGGTCACGTCGGTGGTCAGGCGGGTGATGATGCCGCCAGTGGAGAACTTGTCGATGTTGGAGAAGGAGAAGTCCTGCACGTTACGGTACATCTCCCGGCGGAGGTTGCGGGAGAAGCCGGTGGCGGCCTTTGCGGCGAACCGGCCGGACAGGGCGCCGAACAGCAGCGCCACCAGGGCCATCACCACCAGCAGCACGCCGTAGCGTACAATATTCTCCATGCTTCCGGCCTCAATGCCCTTGTCAATGAGCTGGGCCATCATCATGGGGATCAGAACATCAAAGGCCACCTCAAAAATAACGAAGATGGGGGTGAGGATGGTGTCCCGCGTGTACTCCTTGATACAGGCGCTCAGACGTTTGATCATGGAATCGCTCCTTTGCAGTTGGAATCGTAGGGATGTAGGACCGGGCGGAAGGCCGCCCCGGAGGTCACTCCAGAAGATTGCGCTGAATTTTCCGTGCCGTGGCAATGAACTGCGCCAGCTCCTCCTCCGTCAGTCCGGCAGTCATGAGCGCCTCGGCAATCTGGAATTTTTCCGCAATATCCTCATGGATAGCGATAGCCTTTTCCGTTGGGACCAGCTTTTTCAGCCGCGCATCCTGGGGGACGCTCTGACGGGTGAGCATGCCGTCCTTCTCCAGATTCTGGAGAAAGCGGGAGGCGGTGGAGCGGCGGATACAGAAGACCTCCTCCACATCCCGCTGGTAGAGCTCCCGGTCCGGATGGTCGCAGAGAAAGCCCATGATGAGGCACTCCGTCTCGGTGATGCCGTTCCGGTCCTCCGGCGGAGGAGCCAGCTCCATCATCTTTCGCCGGAGCAGATTGGACATGCTGCGGATGAGAAAGCCAACGGAATTTTGGCGTTCTATGGCGATCGACCTCCTTACCTTAGTTAGGTTGCTAACATATTATAGTGAGATAAAAAATGGATGTCAATAGAGAAAATAGAAATTTGTTTTTTTACAAAAAGTAAGGGGAAAGAAGGTTAAAAAATAGACAAAAATTAAAAATATAATAAGAAGGAAGAGACAATTCCATCTGCGTAAAGTTTTCCTGAGCAGGGGAATTGAAATCAGCAGAGCGACGTGCTAACATGTAAAACAGCACACAACCATGCCTGCCGGAGGTGTCCGGCGGGAAGACTTGGGATCCAGGTGATGAAGGGTGAAATATTTCTATGGGGCCGGAAAGCGGGGGCCCTATTTTGAAGGCTGGCAGCTCCGGCACCAGGCGCCCGGCGGGGAGACGCTGTCCCTGTTTCCGATGCTGCGCATTGACAAGGCGGGGAATACTGCGGCCGCCATCCGGGTGGAGACCCGGGACGGCGCGTGGAACATCAGCTGTCCGGGAGAGAGCTTCCAGGCCTCTGAGGGACTGTTCCAGGTGTGGGTGCAGGGCAGCCTGTTCAACCGGAAGGGGCTGTGGCTGGACCTGCGTACCGGAGGGCTCACCCTCTGCGGTGAGCTGAGATACGGTCCCTTCACGCCGCTGAAATACGACCTGATGGGACCGCTGGGAGCGCTGCCCGTTTTTCCCATGCGCCGGGGCGTCATCAGCATGGGCCACCGGCTGGAGGGCATTCTCATGCTCAACGGGCGGCGTATCGACTTCACCGGCGGTACCGGGTTTATTGAGACCGTCCGTGGAACGGGCAAACCCTCCGCCTCTCTGTGGAGCCAGAGCATCTGGCGGGAGGAGCGCAGCAACAGCATTCTGGTCAGTGTGGAGCGGATGCCCACGCTGGCGGGCCCCAGGGTCAACTGCCTGTGCGCGGTGCTCTACGGCGGACGGGAGTATCGTCTGGTCTCTTACCGGGGCGCAACTGTGGAGCAGTGGTCGTCCCAGGGCGCTGTCATCCGGCAGGGCGCGCTGCGTCTGGCCGTGGAGCCGGAGGGGGAGGGAGCTCATCCTCCGGTCCGCTACCGGCTCTGGGAGGGTGAGAACCTGTTGTTTGACCACCTGGACCCCTGGGCGGGCTACCACTGTGTGGAGGAGAAAAAGGACGGCGGAGCATAAAAGAAGGGAGGACGCCCGGAAACAGGGCGTCCTCCCTTTACATTTACTGTTTGAATTTTTCCAGCAGGCGGGCTTCCCAGCGGTCGCCGTACTTCATGGACACCAGGAACAGGGCCAGTCCGGCCAGGCCAATAAGGGCCATGGCCCAGAGGGGGATGGAGATGACCGAGCTGCCCACAGCAGAGGCCACCAGCAGGCCCCAGGGCCTGGTGAGGAGCACGATGACCAGGAAGCGGAGAAAGCCGATGTCGGTCAGACCGGCCAGAATACAGATGAGGTCGTCGGGGAAGAAGGGGAAGAGGAAGACCAGCACCAGAAAGATATCCCGCTTGCGGCGAATCAGGTCCAGGTATTTGTCGGATACCTTCTGACTGACAAAGCGGCCGGCGAAGGAATGTCCCAGCACCCGTGCCAGCCAGAACACCACCGCGGAGCCCAGCACCACTGCGCCTGCGGTGAGCAGGAAGGCGGGCCACATGCCGAAGAGCAGTGCGCCGCCTGCGGCGGTGATGTTGCTGGGGATGGGGGCAACCACCACCGAGGCCAGCTGAATCAGGAAAAATACCAGATGGGAGTAGGGGGAGAACCGGGCGATATAGTCCTGGATTCCGTCCAGGGATTGGGCAGCGGTAAAAAAGCCGGTGCACCACAGGAAGAGCAGAATACCGCCCAGAGCCAGAACTGTCACAACCAGCGTGGCAATCCATTTGTGATTTCTCTTTTTCTTCATATGCCAGGCCCCTTGTCTTGCGTGGTAAAAATAGTGGTCGGACGGGTAAAAAGGCTCCCACCCGGCAAGCATTACCATAAGGCTACCACAGGGAGGGAGAAGATGCCATAGAGAAAAGGTTAAGAATATTTGAATAAATAAAAAACAGGCGGCTCCGGCCGCAGCCGGGAACCGCCCCAATAAACAAAAAGCCACACCGCCGAGGGTGTGGAGCTTCTGTATCACACGGTATGTACTGTCGAGTTTATCGATCGCTGGCGATAACCTGCTCATCGCCGCCGAAAATCAATTCGTCGACATCCGTACCCTGGATGTCAGTCCACTTCATGGCCTCAGCCCCCTTTCTGTATTTGTTGAGTTCATTATAGTGCGGTCAAAGTCAAAAAACAAGGGACAATTGTACACAATTGATAAATAAATTGTAAACAAACTGTGTATTTTTGTGTCGGAAAAATTTCCTTGCTATTTTATGGCGGCTGTGCTATACTATCAAAGTCAGTTTCAGATGCAGGTGTAGTTCAATGGCAGAACGTCAGCTTCCCAAGCTGAACACGAGGGTTCGATTCCCTTCACCTGCTCCATAGTAAAAACCGCTGAAACCTTGTATTTTCAAGGAGTTCAGCGGTTTTTTGTTTTTTATTTGTATGCGGCGCAGCTTAGAAGCAGCCAGAAAAATGGAATCAGGTGGTGGGAATGGTGGTGGCCCTGGTCTGGAGGAAAGCGGGGAAAAATCCAGATTCTTGACAGCGCTTTTCCACAGTGATATAGTAACACGTGAAAATTGAATCACGACGATAGAATTCTAGGGGGACTCCGCGGAGTTGAGAAGGTAAAACCTGACCCTACGAACCTGATCTGGCTCATACCAGCGTAGGGAAGCAATTCTGTACCGTTCTCCGACAAAGACGTAGACAAAGGGTGCTTTCCGCATGGAAAGCGCCCTTTTTTATTTTGCAGAAAGAAGGAATTTTCATGACAGAACCCAAAAGTTGTTCCTGCTGCCAGCGTGAGGACCTGCCCTGGTCGGGCCGGGGGGCCACGCTGGATATCTCCGGCTGCCGCTTCTCCCTGTACCCCATGGACTCGGACTTTGTGTCCATCATCCTAGGCGCCCTGGAGAAGACCGACACCTCCGCCGTGTGGAGCCAGTCGGACGCCCTGTCCACCGTCTACCGGGGCAAGCTGCCCTATGTGGTGGACGCGGTGGAGGGCCTGTTCGTCAACGCCTTCCATGAGGGGGTCCACATGGCCCTGGAGTGCCAGTTCTCCAAGGGCTGTCCCGGCGACTGCGACGGGGACAGCTTCCTGAGCTGGGAGGGTGAGGCCCCCAATGCCGCCGTGGTGGCGGGCGCCCATTTCCCGGTGCTGTGCAAGATTGCCCTCTATCCCATGGGTGTGCCCGACTATATCGACCACATCGCCAAGGTGTGGCACATGGCGGAGGACGCCGGACTCCAGCCCACCAGCATCCACTACGCCACCCGTCTGACCGGCGACGTGCAGGACGTGTTCCGCTATCTGGAGTCGGTGTGCCGCTTGATGGAGCAGTCCGTGCCCCACTACATCCTCCACTGCACCCTGTCGGTCAACAGCCCCACCCAGGAGTAAAACCTATACATAAAAAAGGAGATTGATTCCCATGGAGACCAAAAAGGAAGGCATCTGGAAGCTGAAGGACGTTATTTTCGTGACCATGCTGTGCGTGGTCCTGGGCGTGGTCTATCTGGCCGCCGTCTATCTCATCTCACCCCTCACCGCTGTGTTCGCCCCCACCGGATTGTCCCTGCTGGGCACCGAGCTGATTTTCGGCGTCTGGTTCATGGCCCCCACCCTGGCGGCCTACATCATCCAGAAGCCCAGCGTAGCCATTGTGGCCGAGGTGCTGGCCTCTCTCGTGGAGGTGCTGCTGGGCAACATGTACGGCCCCATGGTCATCGTGGCCGGTATCATCCAGGGCGCGGGTGCGGAGATTGTCTTTGCCCTGTGGCGCTACAAGCGCTTTGACCGCACCACCATGTATCTGGCCACGGTGGGCTGCACCATCACCAGCTTCCTGTGGAGCTTTGTCCGCTCCAACTACCTGGCCATCGCCCCCGGGCTGCTGGTGGTGTACTTCCTGGTGCGGCTGGTGAGCGCCTTCCTGTTCGCCGGCGTGCTGTGCAAGGTGATGGGCGACTCCCTGGCCAAGACCGGACTGCTCAAGAGCTACGCTCTGGGCCGGGCTGCCGCCAATGGCTGAGCCCATCCTGGCCTGCCGGGACCTGACCTTCCGCTATGACGGGGAGCCGGTGTTCGAGCACCTGTCCCTGTCGGTGGAGCCCGGCGAGGCCGTGCTGCTGATGGGGCCGTCCGGCTGCGGTAAGAGCAGCCTGGCCTATTGTCTGTCCGGTCTCTACCCGGCCTACGGTGGGGAGCTGTCCGGGGAGATCACCCTGGAGGGCCGTCCGCTGGCTCAGTATGAGATTGCGGACCGGGCTCAGGCGGTGTCCATCCTGTTTCAGAACCCGGACAACCAGTTCTGCATGGACCGGGTGGACCACGAGATTCTCTTTGCCCTGGAGAACATCAACTATCCCGGCGACCTGCGGGGACGGATGCGCCAGCTGCTGGCCCTGGTGGGGCTGGAGGCGGTGGAGACAGCCCTGATCCACACCCTGTCCGGTGGCACCAAACAGAAGCTGGCTCTGGCCACCGCTCTGGCCACCGGCGCCAAGGTGCTCATTCTGGACGAGCCCTTCGCCAACCTGGACCCTGGCGCCTGTGCCCAGCTGTCCGAGCAGCTGCGGCAGCTGAACCGGCAGGGTTTGACCCTGCTGGTGGTGGACCACCGGCCCGACTACTGGCGGCCCTTCCTCACCCGTGTTCTGATGATGAACAGGGACGGCTCACTGGAGCCGGGCTGCCTGCTGCCCGATGAGCTGGAGGCTCACCGGGCGGAATTTGAGGCCAGGGGCCTGTTCTTGGATGACCAGTGGCTGGAGCGGCGGCATCCGCTGCCCCTGCCCCAACCGGAGACGGCCGCCGTGGAGGGGGAGGACGTGAGCCTGGTGTACGGCCGCAAGGCCGTGGTCAAGGGGCTGTCCTTCCGGTTCCCCAAGGGGGGTGTCACTGCCCTGGTGGGCCGCAACGGCAGCGGCAAGACCTCTCTGCTGACGGCCATTGCCGGTGCGGGCGGTTACAAGGGCAGGCTGCGGGTGGAGGGACCTGTGGGTCTGGTGTTCCAGAACCCCCGGTTCCAGTTCCTCAGTCTGTCGGTGGAGGAGGAGGTCCTCACCACCCTCCGGGCCGCAAAGCCCAAGGCCGACCCCAAAGAACTTTCCGCTCAGGCGGAGGCGCTGCTGGAGGAGTTCGGCCTGCTGCCCTGGCGGAAGCACTCCCCCTATGCCCTCAGCCAGGGGCAGCAGCGCCGACTGGCACTGCTGGCCATGCTGGCGGGAGAACAGCCCCTGCTGCTGCTGGACGAGCCCACCTACGCCCAGGACCAGCGGGCCACCGCCTTTATCCTGGACCTGCTGGAGCGGCGGGTGGCAGAGGGCCTGACAGCGGTCATCGCCACCCACGACCTGACTCTGGCCAAGCGCTGTGCCAACGTCATCTACCTGCTGGAGGACGGCAGGATGGAACGCCTGACGCCGGAGGACTTGGACCGCTATGCCCAGGAGAGGGGGTGCGTGCCGTGCGGAAGCTGAATCCGGCCTGGAAGCTGCTGACCTTAATTATTGCGTCCCTGATTATGTCGGTGACCTACAACACCAGGCTCAACCTCATCACCGCCGGAATCTGCCTGCTGGTGACGGTGTGCACCCCAAAGGTGAACCGGAAGCTGCTGGCCCTGTCCATGATTCCCTTTCTCATCGCCGCCTTCGGCATGTTCATGACCGGTGTCCTGTTCCCCAGCGAGGGGGTACAGCAGGGGGTGGAGATGGCGGCCTTCGGACAGCGGGTTATCTACGCCAACTCCCTCACCAGCGCCATGCAGCTGGCCTCCCGGGTGCTGGTCTACGGCGGACTGGGCATGCTCTTCGCCTTTACCACCAACTCCATGGACCTGATCATGAGCCTGATGCAGCAGTTCCATCTGCCGCCCAAGTTTGCCTACGGCATCCTGGCTGCCTACCACTTTTTCCCTGTGGTGCGCAGTGAGTTCGGCACCGTGGGTACGGCATTGAAGGTACGGGGCATCAGAACCCTGCCCTTTTCGCCCAAGCGGCTGCTGCCCATGCTGGTCCACGCACTGGAGCGGTCTGAGAGCCTGGCCATGGCCATGGAGTCCCGTGGCTTTCAGGAAGGACGGCCCAGAGCCGTGGCCTTCCGGGTGGCCTTCGGTTGGATTGACATCGCATTTTTCATCGGACTGCCCGCTGCGCTGCTGGTGGGGCGGTTCCTGCTGTGAAGGAAGGAGGCTGTGCGACCATGACAAAACTGGAAGAGCTGGAGACGCTGCGGGTGAGTCACCCGGCGTTCTCCCCATTCGCCCTGCTGAAGCTGAGCATGATCCGCTACGGCGCCGTGTTCACCGAGCGGGCGCTGGACAGCATCCAGGGTTCTCCCTACGCCTTTGGGGACGACAACGCCTTTGATATCCGCTTTGGCGGACGGGACGGCCGCCGTGCCATGCCTGGGCCCATTCTCCTGCGGGACGGCTCCTTTGTGTACGTCAACTACGGGGAGCCCTACGAGAACCCCTACACCATCGACTGTGACGGCGGGGTGTACCTGCTCCTGGACGGGGACAAGCTGGTGGACACCCTGGACTTTGTCCCCCGGCCTGACTTCTACGGCAAGCGCACCAGCCGTGGCACGCCCATGTCGTCGGTGGCGGATGTCCGGGGCCAGAAGCTGATTCTCAACGCCTACCAGCGGTGCCGCCTGTGGGAGGGGGGAGACCAGTGCGGCTTCTGTGCCTTCTTCACCGGCGGCCACAGATCCGGTGCGGTGGACTGTGAGGACGTGTACGAGACCATCCGGGAGGCGGTGAAGGAGCCGGGCCGGTTCTCTGAGATCAGCCTGTCCGGAGGCACCGACTTCTCCGGCGAGCCGCCCTTCTCCGTGGAGATTGACCGGTACATCCGGGTGCTGCAGGCCATCGGCCGCAACTTCACCGGGCGCTTTCCCTGCCAGCTGATGGCCCCCGCCTACCCCAAGGCGGAGCTGCAGCGGATCTACGACCAGACGGGCATCACCTCCTACGCGCCCAATATTGAGGTGTGGGGAGAGGAGTTGTTTCGGGAGCTGTGTCCCGGTAAGCACCGCTGGATCGGCTACCAGGAGTGGATTCGCCGCACCCTGGACGCGGTGGAGGTGTTCGGCAGAGGAAAGGTGTGCACCCAGGTGGTGGCCGGTGTGGAGCTGGCGGCAGAGCACAGCTTCTCCGACCCGGAGGAGGCGCTGGCGTCCAATTTCCAGGCCTGCGAGTTTTTCGCCGAGCACGGCGTCCAGTTCCTGGTCACCATCTGGCGGCCCCACCGGGCCACCCGGCTGGGATGTCGCCCCATGGCTCCGCTGGACTACTATGTGCGCCTGGCGGAGGGGGTCCATGCCATCCGCAAGGCCCACGGCCTGCGCAACACCAACGACAACTACAAGCACTGCGGGAACCACCCCGACAGCGATCTGGAAAGGCTGGATTGACCATGGAACTGCCGCGTTTGAGCCCCATAGCGTCCCAATATCTCCCACTGCTCCAGACAGCAAATCCGGTGGCTGTGGTGGACGACGGGGGAGAGAATATCCCCTTCTCGCCCGCCATTCTTTTGAGTCCTGACGGGAAAGCATTGGCCCTGGGCCTGGAGCAGGAGCGGACCCGGGCCGGTCGGGGGCTGGTGCGTGCCCTCTGGTTCAACGGGACCGTGACCATCTTTTTCCGGGGAAATACCGGCGCTATCCGCCTGACAGCCCAGCCCTGGAAGTGCCATATCACCGGCGGACTGTTCCGGCAGGTGCTGGACCGGTACCGGAGCGAGCGCCCAGGGGGCGACCTGTCCGTGGTGTGGGAGCTGCACCCTGTGAAGTGGGAAGAGACGGAGGAAGAGGTCCCTGTCCCCGTGTCCCAAGAGCTTCTCTCCGAGGCGGAGGTCCATCTGGAGCTGCTGCGGCCATAACGTCCCGGACTTGAAAACCGCCTGTTTCTCCGTATAATAGTGACAGACGGATCAACCGCAAGACCATTGGAACCCCGGGAGGCGTGGCACATATGTCGAACACCACCAAGCAGGCGCTGGAGGCGTCTCTGAAGCGGATGCTGCTGAAAAAGCCGCTGGACAAGATCACCATTCGTGACATTACGGAGGACTGCGGCATCAGCCGCATGGCCTTTTACTACCACTTCAAGGACATCTACGACCTGATAGAGTGGGCCTGCGTGGAGGACGCATCCCGTGCCCTGGAGGGCAAAAAGACCTATGATACCTGGCAGGAGGGACTGCTCCAGATTTTTGAGGCGGTGCTGGAGAACAAGGCCTTTGTGCTCAATGCCTTCCACTGCATCAGCCGGGACCAGATGGAGCGCTTTCTGTTCAAGCTGACCTACGGCCTGATCCGGGGCGTGGTGGATGAGAAGAGCCAGGGCGTGGACATCTCCGAGGAGGACAAGGCGTTTATCGCCGAGTTTTACAAGTACAGCTTTGTGGGGATTATGCTGGACTGGATTCGGAAGGGGATGCAGGAGGACTGTAAAACCATTGTGCGGAAGATGAGCGCCACCATGCACGGGAACGTGTCCAATTCCATCCGGAATTTTGCCGCAGGGGAATAGAGCTTTATAAAAAACTTTACAGATGAGGCCCGGTGATTAGTTTTTTATCACCGGGCCCGTTTTGTAAATGGCGGAGGAGCGGAAAAGTGGGTAGGATATAGCCACACAAAGATGTGCGACCGCGAAAGCGGTGGAATATGGAAAGGTGGCTATTCTTATGGCAAAGAATCTTGGAAAACTGACTGCTGCGGCTGCCGGTCTGGCTGGTGCGGGTGCGGCTGTGGTGCTGGCGAAGAAGGCGGCCCAGTCCAGAAAGGCGCCGGAAGGGCATGAGGCGGAAAGCAGCTACCGCAATACGGAGCTGGGCCGCCACGGCAAGAACAAAAAGGGCATCTACTACTCCAACGGCAACTATGAGGCCTTTGCCCGTCCGGAGAAGCCGGAGGGCGTGGAGGAGAAAAACGCCTATATCGTGGGCAGCGGCCTGGCCGCACTGGCGGCGGCCTGCTTCCTGGTGCGGGATGGACAGATGCCCGGCTCCCACATCCACATCCTGGAGGCCATGGACATC
>NZ_AAXG02000012.1 GCF_000169255.2 Pseudoflavonifractor capillosus ATCC 29799 | reverse complement strand
CCTCTTGGACCCGAACCAAGCGCGATACCAAGCTTCGCCACACCCGGATATGAACCTCTCGTCTGGACATGCACGGATATGCTCTGTACAGACTGCAATTAATTATAGTGATTTTGCTGCCAAATGTCAAGGTGATTTTTCCTCTGACGGAGAGATATTTTCGGCATAAGCCGGACAGGGGATGAATAGGGATAGTACGCAGGAAAATGGACGGGCAGCAGTTGCAGTACGCCAGAGAAGAGGAGGACACAGGGCATGGAGAGCGCGTATCGTCAGTGGGAGAAGCGGAGGGGGCGGCGGCAGAGCAGACCGGCAGACCGGCGGAGCGGAAAAAAGATAGCGCTGGCCCCCAGGGAGTGCCGGAGACTGGTACAGCTGTGCGTCTGCATTGCGCTGTTTCTGGTGGTGTTTGTTGGCAAGGGTGTGTTTCCGGAGCAGATGCTGGCAGCCCGGGATAGGATTGTCCAGGTGATTCAGGGCGACACGGATTTTCGGGCGGCATTTGCCAGCCTGGGTCAGTCCATTTCGGATGGTGAGCCGGTGCTGGAAACGCTGGGGACGCTTTGGGTTGATGTATTTGGCGGGGAAGAGGTGAAGGTGCCGGACAGCAGCTGGGAACCTCTTCCGCTTTACACAGAGACCGTGTCGTATCTCCAGAGCGGCGTAACAGTTCACGGCTTGCTGACACTGGATCTGGATGCGGAGGAGGAGACACCACCAGCAGCACAAGCGCCTGAGGAGCAGCCTGAGGCCAGCAAACCTCCTGCGGAGGAGAGTGTCCAGCCGGAGCCTGACGCAACGGCGGACGCGGTACAGCCTACTCCGGTGCCGGATGTCATCCATGTGGACTACGACGGCCCTGCTCTACCTGCCAACGCCACCATGGACCAGTATAATCTGGGCCTGGCGGCCACCATGTCGCCCATAGAGGGGGCCAAAGGCTGGTGGGTGTCCTCGCCCTACGGCTGGCGGGAGCATCCGGTGGACGGGGAGGATAAATTTCACAACGGCGTGGATTTGGCGGTCAACACCGGGACCAGCGTCAAGGCCTTCGCAGACGGCGTGGTGGACTACATCGGGGACAGCCCGATTTACGGCCTGTACACCCAGATTGACCACGGAAACGGTGTGACCTCCTTCTATGCCCACTGCAGCGAGCTGTTGGTGCAGCAAGGACAGACCGTGTCCATGGGGGATGTGATCGCGCTATCCGGCGACACGGGAAACTCCACCGGGCCACATCTGCATTTTGAGCTGAAAAAGGAGGGAATCCTGCTCAATCCGCTCTACTACATTCCAAGCGCGTGAGGTGAGGATACTGCGGTGGGGGAGAGTTGAAGTATCGGGCGGATTTCTTCTCTTAGCGGCGCTGCTCTGGTATCTGGATGAGGACGGGACACTGCTGTTGGCCGGGGTGGCCTGTGTGCTCCACGAGGTGGCCCACTGCGCGGCCATCTGGGGCCTGGGCGGCAGGATTTCCAGGCTCAGACTGTCGGTCACCGGCGCTGAGCTGACCCTCTCCGGGACCCGTCCGCTTGGGCATACGGCGCAGTTTTTGGCGGCGGTATCCGGGCCTGTGGCCAACCTGGCGGTGGCACTGCTGGCGGCCAGATTGGCAGAGCGGGGTGGGAGAGAGACGCTGTGGGTCTTTGCGGGGCTGAATCTGGGGCTGGCGGGCTTCAACCTGCTGCCCATGTCACAGCTGGACGGCGGTCGGGCGCTGCGCAGCCTAGCCGGTATTTTTTTGCCCGAGACGGTAGCCGATGCCCTGGCAGCGGCGCTGTCCTGGGCCGCATGCGCGGTTATTCTGGTTCTGGGCGGGCTGCTGTTCTGGCAGAACAGGGCCAACTTCACCATGCTGCTGACCGCGCTGTGGCTGGCGTATGCCAACAGCCGGAGTCTGGGCAGACCAGGCATGGCAAACAAGCGGCGTAGCCGTGTGGGAAGAAAACGGTGACAAACAGGGGAGAGCCTGCTATAATCCTTGTAGAAGAAAACAAAAGCGAGGATGAGTCATGGACCTCTGTAACGTAAATGATATCAAGGCCCTGCTGGGCCGGCACGGATTCCGTTTTTCCAAGAGCATGGGGCAGAATTTCCTGATTGAGGATCATGTTCCCAGGGACATTGCGGCGGCCTCCGGCGCGGATAAAGACTGCGGTGTGCTGGAGATTGGACCGGGTATTGGGCCGCTGACTGTCCGGCTGGCGGAGCGGGCCGGACGGGTGGTCTCGGTGGAGCTGGACAAGGCGCTGCTTCCGGTGCTGGCGGAGACACTGGCCGGACGTGACAACGTGGAGATTGTGCCGGGAGACATTATGAAGCTGGATATCCCGGCCCTTGTGGCGGAGAAGATGGACGGCCTGAAGCCTCTGGCCTGCGCCAATCTGCCCTATAACATCACCACCCCGGTGCTGACCGCCCTCATTGAGGCGGGGTGCTTCCAGGCCATTACGGTGATGATTCAGCGGGAGGTGGCGCTGCGGATCTGCGCCGCACCGGGCAGCGGGGACTACGGAGCCTTCTCCGTCTACTGCCAGTACCACACCACGCCGGAGCTGCTCTTCGACGTACCGCCTGAGTGCTTTATTCCCGCGCCCAAGGTCACCTCGTCGGTGATCCGTCTGGTGCCCCGGCCTGCGCCGGAGGAGGTGAAGGACGAGAAGCAGTTCTTCCGGCTGGTGCGTGCGGCCTTTGCCCAGCGGCGCAAGACCCTGCTCAACGCCCTGTCCTCCGCCTACGGAAGCCAGCTGAGCAAGGATGAGCTGCGGGACGCCATTGCCGCCTGCGGCCTGCCTGCCGACGTGCGGGGCGAACGGCTGGGGATTCCGGAGTTTGCGGCCCTGGCCGACGCGCTGGCGCAGCGGATGGCGGACAAAGGGATTTAATGACTGAAATCCTGGCGGCTGCTTGTATTCGGAGGAAGGATGCCCGTGAAAATAAGATGTGTATGGGAACACAACGGCGGCGACAGCCTGCTGCATGCAGTTGATTTGATTGGCGCCTATACGAGAGGTGCGTCCAGAGATGCGGCAATACAGAAGATGCCCGCGGAAATCAGTGCATATCTGAAGTGGAGAGGGGACTTTATCCCGGGCCCCTTCCAGCCTGAAGTTATTCAGGAAAAGAACGCCTCCCTGAACGTCTCCGACGCCGATTCCGATGTTATTTTTGAGGATGAAAAGAGCGCCCTGAGCATGTCCGAATATCTGGAATCAAAAGCGCTTGCGTTGAAATCAGCGCAGGACTTTTTAACGCTGTATCGGGCGATACCGGATAAAGATAAAAGCTGTCTGCAAGCCAGGGCAACTTTTTATGGGCAGGTTCCGCGCACAGCCTTTGAGATGTACGAGCACACCAAAAATGTGAATGACTATTACTTTGGCGAAATAGGTGTTTCTGCCGGTAATGAAGGAGACATTGTGTCGTGCAGGAAGCGGGGATTTGAATTATTGGAACGCCAGCCCGATTTTTTAAACAACACTGTCTGCGTTGGAAGTTACGGGGAAGAATGGTCGCTGAGAAAGGTTTTAAGACGTTTTATTTGGCACGACAGAATCCATGCCAAAGCCATGTACCGGATGGCGATGAAAACCTTTGGCCCTGATGTCGTCCCCAATATCTTCTGCTTTGATGTGTGAACAGAGACAGTCGGCAGCAAACAAGCTTTTTAATCAATAAAAAGAGCTCCTCTCACATGAGAGGAGCTCTTTCTTGCAGAAAATCAGATTTACTCGATGTCGATGGGGTCCACCTCGATGGGGTGGAGCTTGCGCAGCTCCTTGGTCACCCGGCCCACCTTGAAGAGGCCCCACAGGTCGGAGATTCCGGTGTAGACCAGGACGGCGCCGATGACCATGAAGATGACGTCCGCCAGGAACAGGGGACGGCAGAGGATGAGGACGCCCAGGGCGGCGGACACCAGAGAGAGCACCAGCACCACCCACCAGTTGGGGTAATTCATCCGGTTCAGGTCAAAGGCCCGCTTCAGGTTGAGCAGGGCGTCAATGACGATATAGATGCCCAGCACCACGGGGAGGATGGACAGGACGATGTCGGGGCGGAGGAGGAACACCAGGCCCACACCGGCGGCCACGATGCCAAGGAACAGCTCCAGGCGGAAGGAGCCCTGCCGGCTGTCGTGGACGAAGAAGCTGATGATGGTGATGATGCCGTAGATCAGGAGCATAAGGCCGAAGGAGAAGCACACCAGACTGCTGGTGATGCCGGGCCAAATCAGGAGAACCAGGCCCAGTACAATGTAGAGAATAGCGGCCAGGAAAAAGCTGATTTTCATGTTTTTCAGGTATTCCCGCATAAGAGATCCCTGCCTTTCTGTATCTTGGCATTAGTATATCCCGTCTGTGGGAAAATGTCACGGGACAAAACAGGCTATATGTGTGAAAGGACGGTTATTCTTCCGGCCGCCAGTTCTTGCACACGTCCACCCAGCCGGCGCTGCGGGCGTATTCGGCCAGCTCATCGCAGGTGAGCTGGATGGCGGAGTTGGAGGAGCCGGCGGCGGGATAGACCGTGTCAAACCGGCGGAGGGATACGTCCAGATAGGTGGTGACGGCGGGGTTGTCGATGCCGAAGGGGCACACGCCGCCCACTGCGTGGCCGGTAAAGTCCAGCACCTCGTCCGCTGTCAGCATTTTTGCTTTACAGTGGAACATGGCCTTGAATTTGGAGTTGTCGATTTTGGCGTCTCCCGCGCAGACGATGAGGACACAGCCGTCCTCCACGGAGAAGGACAGGGTCTTGGCGATGCGGGCGGGAATCACGCCTACGGCCTGGGCGGCCAGCTCCACTGTGGCGCTGGAGACGGGGAACTCCAGAATGTCCTGCTCCCGGCCAAGGGGCCGGAAGTAGCTGCGTACTGCTTCAATTGACATGGGGCGCCTCCTTTTTCTGATTGGTGCGGGCGAGAAAGCGGTCATTGGAGATAACAAAACGCTCATGGGTTCCGCTGCCGATGGGGCCGCACGCATCCTGTGCTTTTACTGTAAAGCTAATTCGCCTGCCATCAACGGCGGTGACGGTGGCCTCCGCCCATACCTTCATGCCCACGGGTGTGGCGGCGTCATGGGTGATGTCCAGCTTGGTGCCCACGGTGCCCTGTCCCTCCTCCAGGCAGGCGGACACCGCGTTCATGGCGGCAGCCTCCATCAGGGCGGCCATCATGGGGGTGGCGAAGACGGGGAGGGCGCCGCTGCCAACGGCCAGAGCGGTGTTCTGCTCTGTGACAGCGCACTCCGCCCGACCGGTCATACCGATTTCAATTGACATGGAAACTTCATCCTCTCGGAAAAACTGCGGCTCAGGCTGTGTCAGCAAAAAGCCGCGCCAACAGACAATATTTTACACCGGTATGGGCTCTCGCGCAAGCTGCAAGATAAAAACAGAAAAGGCCGCCGAAAGGCGGCCTTTTCTTAAATCGTTGGAAGTCGGTGTCCTAGAACAGGCCCCAGAACTGACCGCCCGTGGTGGTCTTGAGCCGAATCCACTCGCTGTCGTACAGGTCCAGAATGTTCTGGGGCAGACCGGCGTAGCTCTCGCACTTGGCCATAATGTCAGCGTCTGGATAGGCGTAGGGGTCGTCGGCAATCTCCGGGTCCAGCTCCTCCCGGACGGACAGCAGGGGAGAGGAGTACCAGATGGCCTCGCAGTTCTTCAGTCCGGCCTGGGTGGAACACATGTAGTTGATGAAGGCCTCGGCGTTCTCTTTGTTAGGCGCGTCCTTCAGGATGCACATGGCGTCCACGTAGATGTTGGTGCCCTCTTCGGGGATATAGAAGCCCAAATCCGGGTTGTTCTCGTACATGGTGAGGTAGTCGCCGTAGTAGTAGGTGCCCACATAGGCGTTGGCGCCCTCCAGCTTCTGAAAGATATCGTCCATCACATAGGCCTGGACAATGGGCCACTGCTCCACCAGCAGGTCCACAGCCTGGCGGACCTGGGACTCATCGGTGGTGTTGTAGGAGCAGCCCAGGCGCTTGAGGGCGATGCCGATGGCGTCCCGGGAGTTGTCAATCATGAGGATGTCGCCGGCGTACTTCTCGTTCCACAGCAGGTCCCAGCTGCCAAGGTCGGCTTCATCCACCGCCTTGGTGTTGTAGATGACCCCCATCAGGCCCCACATGTAGGGGACGGAGTAGAGGTTCTCCGGGTCATAGGCGGGATTTTTCAGCGCCGGGTCGATGTCGGCGAAGTTGGGGATGTTGTCGAAGTTGAGGGGGGCAACCAGGTCCTCCTCAATGAGGCGGGCCACCATGTAGTCGGAGGGGATGACCACATCGTAGTTGGCGCCGCCGCCGGCGATTTTGGAGTACATGGTCTCGTTGCTGTCGTACATCTGGTAGTTGACCTTGATGCCGGTGGCGGCCTCAAAGTCCTTGAGCACGGACTCGTCGATATACTCGCCCCAGTTGTATACATTGACCACGTTGGAGCTGGTGTCGCCGCCCAGGGAATCCCGGCTGTAGACGCATCCGGTGAGCAGCCCGGCGGTGAGGGACAGAACCAGGGCCATAGCAAAGAGTTTTTTCACTTTGGTTCCATTCTCCTTTCTGCGCGCTGCTCAGTGCTCAGCGGGCTCACGGCCCACGTTTTCGGCAGTGATGTCCATGATGCTCTCGGGGGCCATGGGCGCCTGGCCCAGGGCCTTCCGGCGGCCGGACGCCTTGGCGTCCTGCCGGGCCTGGCGCAGGTTGATGACCACCAGCAGCACCAGAACCGCCACGAACATCAGGGTGGACAGGGCGTTGATTTCCGGGCTCACCCGGCGGCGGACCATGGAGTACACCACCATGGACAGGGTGGATTCCTGGCTGCCTGCGGTGAAGTAGCTGATGACAAAGTCATCGATGCTCATGGTAAAGGCGATGAGGGCGCCGTTGACCACGCCGGGCATGATTTCGGGCAGCACAACCTTGCGGAAGGCGTACAGGCTGGTGGCGCCCAGGTCCTGGGCGGCCTCGGCAATGTTGGGGTCCAGCTGCCGCAGCTTGGGCATCACCGACAAGATGACATAGGGAATGTCAAAGGTGATGTGGGCGATGAGCAGGGTGCCGAAGCCCAGGTTGAAGCCCAGGTCAAACCACAGGTTTGCCTCAATGACCCAGTCCAGGCTGTTGAGCCAGCCGGACAGGGAGGCGAGCATCTGACCGGCAAAGACAAAGAGCAGCATCATGGACACGCCGGTGATGATGTCCGCGTTGGTCAGGGGGATGTTGTTGATGCCCAGGAAGATGCCCCGGGGCCGCCGCTTCATATTGTAGAAGCCGATGGCCGCGGCGGTGCCCACCACGGTGGCGATGAGGGTGGCCAGGAAGGAGACCAGCAGGGTGGTCCGCAGGGCGCTGAGCACCGTGTCGTTCTGGAAGAGCTGGACGTACCAGTCCAGAGTGAAGCCGCCCCACACGGCGTTGCTCTTGGAGTCGTTGAAGGAGAACACAATGAGCACGAAGATGGGGGCGTAGAGGAAGAGGAACACCAGCAGGATAAACAGCCGGGAGAGAGGTCCGTTTCGCTTCACAGCAGCACCGCCTCCCCTTCACCCTCGCCGAAGCGGTTCATAACGCCCATGCAGATGAGGACAATCACCATCATCACCAGGGAGATGGCGCTGCCCAGATGGGGGTTGTAGGCCGAGCCAAGGAACTGCATCTCAATGAGGTCGCCCAGCAGCAGGGTCTTGCCGCCGCCCAGGAGACGGGAGATGACAAAGGTGGACACCGAGGGGATGAACACCATAGTGACGCCGGAGAGCACTCCGGGCAGGGACAGGGGGAAGGTGACCCGGCGGAACACGGTCACGCTGTCGGCGCCCAGGTCCTGGGCGGCCTCGATGACCTTGGGGTCAATCTTCTCAATGACCGAGTAGATGGGCAGCACCATGAAGGGCAGGAAGTTGTACACCATGCCCAGCACCACCGCGCCGGAGGTGTTGATGATGTCCAGCCTGGGCAGGCCGATGGCGGAGAGCAGGTTGTTGAAGAAGCCGTTGCGCTCCAGCAGGAACACCCAGGAGTAGGTCCGCAGGAGGAAGTTCATCCACATGGGCAGCATGATGAGCAGCATGGCCATGCTCCGCAGGCGGCCCCGCTCTCTGGCCAGCAGGTAGGCCAGGGGGTATCCCACCAGGATGCACACGATGGTGGCCACAAAGGCCAGCAGGAAGGAGCGGCCGAACACGCCGGCATACTGCCCCAGGGTATTGAAGTGGTCCAGGGTGACGGTCCAGTCCCGGTTGGTGAAGGCGTACACCACCACCACAATCAGGGGCGCCACCACGAAAACAGCCATCCAGACCACATAGGGGATGGCGATACCCTTACTCTTCATCGCCGCCCTCCGGAGTGTCCTCGTTGAGCTCGTCGTACTCCTCGCTGTAAGAGCTGTAATCGCCGAACATGCCGGAGTAGCGGCTCTTCTTCATGACGTGGAATCCGTCGGGGTCAATCTTTACGCCGATGCGGGAGCCCACAGGGGAGAAGTCGGTGGTCTGAATCAGCCACTTGAAGCCCCGGAAGTCCACGATGATATCGTAGTGCATGCCCTTGAAGGTGACCTCGGTGACGGTGCCGGTAAGCTGGCCCTGCTCCACGGGGACGATGTCGATGTCCTCGGGGCGGATGACCACGTCCACCGGCTCGTTGGGGGCAAAGCCGCTGTCCAGGCAGGGGAACTTCTTGCCATACATGCCCACAACCTTGTCCTCATGCATGATGCCGTCGATGATGTTGCTCTCACCGATGAAGTCGGCCACAAAGGCGTTCTTGGGCTCGTTGTAGATGTCCTCGGGTGTGCCGATCTGCTGAATGTTGCCCTTGTCCATGACCACCACCGTGTCCGACATGGTGAGGGCCTCTTCCTGGTCGTGGGTGACGTAGATAAAGGTGATGCCCACCTGCTGCTGAATCCGCTTGAGCTCAATCTGCATGTCCTTGCGCAGCTTCAGGTCCAGGGCGCCCAGGGGCTCGTCCAGCAGCAGCACCTGGGGCCGGTTGACAATGGCGCGGGCGATGGCCACACGCTGCTGCTGTCCGCCGGACAGGGCGTTGACCGACCGCTTTCCGTATCCGGCCAGGTTCACCAGGGTCAGGGCTTCCTCCACCCGGGTGCGGATCTCGGCCTCGGGCACCTTGGCGATGCGCAGACCGAAGGCCACATTTTCAAAGATGTTCATGTGGGTGAACAGAGCGTACTTCTGGAAGACGGTGTTGACCTTCCGCTTGTGGGGCGGCACATCGTTGATGCGCACGCCGTCGAAGAACACGTCACCCGAGGTGGGCTTCTGAAAGCCGCCTATGATACGCAGGGTCGTGGTCTTGCCGCAGCCGGAGGGACCCAGCAGCGTGAGGAACTCCTTGTCATTGATATAAAGGTTAAGGTGGTCCAGAATGATATCGTCGTCATACTTCACGACGCAGTCCGACAGGCGGATTAACTCCTTGGACATGTATCCTCCCCCATTTCTCTCTAGTATCGCGGAAACCGCAAAAAAAGACGCACCCCACACGTTTGGAGCGGGCACGTCCTTTCAGACGTGATAATCATATATTCTCCCCATGGGAAAGTCAATAAAAAACCGCAAAGTTTTACAGGATTCTCACCCGGAAAATGGAGAAAAAGGGCGCCCGGCGGAAAAAGACGGAGAAGAGCTCCGCCTAATTCCGCCAGGCGCACGGAAAAACGGTTAAAATCGGGAAAAACAGGAAATTGTCCCGTTACAGTCCGGGAAAGTATTCATCCACAAAATCAACGTGCTCCACGGTGAAGGTTCTGCCCTTCAGAGGATTGAGGATGCCCGCGTCGGTGGGGAAGGAGAAGGTCAGCTTGTAGGAGTAGAGAGCCTGGCCGTTGGTGCGGCCGAAGCGGCGGTTGTCCCGCTCCCGGCCGTACTTGCCGTCGCCCAGCAGGGGATGCCCGGCGTCGGCGAACTGGGCGCGGATTTGGTGGGTGCGGCCGGTGAGCAGCTCACACTCCACCAGGGACAGGCCGTTGCCCACTTTCAGAGTCTTGTACACCGTGAGGGCGGTTCTGCCGTCGGGCACCGGGTGGTGGTACACCGTCACCTGCTTCTTGACCTCGTCCTTTACCAGGAAGCCCTCCAGCCTGCCCTCAGGCGGGTTCATCTTGCCCAGGACCACCGCAAGGTAGAATTTATCAATCTCACGGTCCTTGATTTTCTGGTTCATAATCCGCAAGGTCTCGGCGTTCTTGGCGGCGATGACAATGCCGCCGGTGTTGCGGTCAATCCGGTTGCACAGAGCGGGGGCAAAGGAGTTCTCCTTGTAGGGGCTCCACTCCTTCTTTTGATAGAGGTAGGCCTGGATGTGGGTGATGAGGGTGTTGACCCGCTCCGTCTCGTCGGGGTGGACCACAATGCCGGGCTGCTTGTCCACCAGCAGCAGGTTCTCATCCTCATAGACAATGTTCAGCCGGGGCTTGAACACAGAGAGGAAGGCATTTTCCAAAGTGGGGGTATCAAAAAACTCGTCGTTGATGTATAATTGAAGAAAGTCCCCTTCCTGGAGGCGGTAATCCCGGGCGGAACCCTTGCCGTTGACCTTGACGCGCTTGAGCCGGATGTACTTCTGGGCCAGGGGAGCGGGGAGGAGGGGGAGCGTCTTGCCCAGCCAGCGGTCCAGCCGCTGCCCTGCGTCGTTCTTTTTTATGGTAAATTCTTTCATAAATCATCTTCTCCGGTGCGGCCGGCCAAAAACACGGCCTGTTTTTGTGTCTGTAAAGGGTGAAAAACGGGGAAATCAGAACACCTTTACAGCTGCTGGGGTTATTCTATCATATTTTAAGAAAAATTTGAAGAAAGTATTTGACAATAGCCGATGTTTTTATTATAATACCATCTGTGTCATTGTGCGAGGTGTACCATGCGTTTAAATCTGCGTAAAATCATCCCGGCGCCCGGCGCAAGCATTCCGTTCGACTTCCAGATGGACCTGTCCGACCTGGAGTGGAATGGGGAGCGGCCCGCGGCACATCCCATTCATGTCAGCGGTACCGTCCGGAACATGGCCGGCGCCCTTCTCCTGGAAGGGGAGGCGGACACGGTTCTGGAGCTGCGGTGCGACCGCTGCCTGAAGGCCTTTTCCCGCGAAACCCGGATTCCTCTGGAAGCTCTTCTGGCCACTGAGCTGGCAGATGAGGAGAACGAGGATGACATCGTCCTGCTGGACGGGGACGAGGTGGATGTGGGTGAGATTGCGCGGACAGCGTTCATTCTCGCCATGGATACCAAGCATCTCTGCTCAGAGGATTGCAAAGGCCTTTGCGCCAAATGCGGCGCGAACCTCAACAACGGCCCCTGCGGGTGCAAGCCCGAGGTTGACCCGCGTCTGGCCAAGCTGGCCCAGTTACTGGACCAGCCTGAGTAAGTAATTCGTGCCCGCCCGGGCATTAGCCTAAGGAGGTGTCACCATGGCGGTTCCTAAGAGTAAAGTATCCAAGCAGCGTCGGAATAAGCGTCGCAGCTCCGTTTGGAAGCTGGAGACCCCCAATACCACGACCTGCCCCAAGTGCGGCGCGTTTCGTCTGCCTCACCGGATGTGCAAGTCCTGCCTGACCTACAATGGTCATGAGATGGGCAAGGCTCAGGCCGAGGCTGCGAAGTAAAACCGAACAGCAGAAAAAGAAGAGGGGGAAACCCCTCTTTCTTTTTGCATAGAAATCGGGTACAATAAGGACAGTATGTCTCCGGGTCACCGGAGGCGGAATATATGCAGGAAGAGAGCAACGACATGAGCCTTACCGTAATTCGCTCCGTTGACCCGGGCAGTCCGGCCCAGGACGCGGGCATCCGTCCCGGGGAGACCCTTACCAAGGTCAACGGCCATCCCATCGTGGACGTGATGGACTACAAGTACTATACCTACGACGCCCGGCTGGAGCTCACCCTCACCGAGCCCGGCGGAAGCAGCCGCACCGTGCGGGTGCTCAAGGAGGAGGGGGAGGACCTGGGCCTCAACTTTGAGACCTACCTGATGGACAAGGCCCGCTCCTGCGCCAACAACTGCATCTTCTGCTTTGTGGACCAGATGCCGCCGGGCATGCGGGAGACCCTCTATTTCAAGGACGATGACGCCCGGCTCTCCTTCCTGATGGGCAACTACATCACCCTGACCAACCTGTCGGAGCGTGAGCAGCAGCGGATCATGGACCTGCACATCTCGCCCATCAACATCTCGGTCCACGCCACCAACCCGGTCCTGCGCACCGAGATGCTGAAAAACCGGAACGCAGGGAAGTGCCTGGACCAGATGAAGCGGTTTGCCCAGGCGGGCATCACCATGAACTGCCAGATTGTCTCCTGTCCCGGCATCAACGACGGCCCAGCCCTGGAGCGCACCCTCACCGACCTGGCCGGGCTCTATCCCCAGGTCAACAGCATCTCGGTGGTGCCTGTGGGCCTGACTAAATTCCGGGAGGGCCTGTGCCATCTGGACGGCTATACGGCGGAGACCGCCGCAGCTGTACTGGACCAGGTGGAGGCCTTTGCCAAGGCGTGCATGGACAAGCTGGGCACATCCCTGGTCTGGTGTTCCGATGAGTTCTATTTGGAGGCAGGCCGCCCCCTGCCCGAGGACGAGTATTATGAGGAGTACACCCAGCTGGAGAACGGCGTGGGCATGCTCCGTCTGCTGGAAGTGGAGTTCCGGGGTGCCATGTTCGCCCTGGAGGGGGATGAGACCCCGCCGCCCTTCTCTGTGGCCACCGGCGTGTCCGCCGCGCCCCACATCGCTGCTCTGCTGGAGAAGCTCCAGGCCCGCTGTCCCGGCGTGCATGGCGCGGTTTATCCGGTGGTGAACCACTTCTTCGGCGAGACCATCAATGTGGCCGGTCTGGTCACCGGCCGTGACCTGATAGACCAGCTGAAAGGGAAGGACCTGGGGGAGCGGCTGCTCATCCCGGCCAACATGCTCCGCTCCGGCGAGCAGGTCTTCCTGGACGACGTGACGGTGGCTCAGGCAGAGGAAGCGCTGGGCGTGTCCGTTGTCCCGGTGGAGCAGGACGGCGGCGTCCTGCTGGACGCCATGCTGGGCCTGGACGGCCCCGAGCCTCAGCCCGGCCCCACTCTGGGCGGCGGTGAGGAGTTCTACTGCTATAACCCCGGCGCCGGAAGATAAACCGATTGATTGACAGGGAAGATGACCTTACAGTCGTTGTCCCTGAGAGAGGTGTGATATTTGATGAAGCCCCTGGTAGCAATTGTGGGCCGGCCCAACGTGGGCAAGTCCATGCTCTTCAACCGACTGGTAGGTCAGCGGCTGTCCATTGTGGAGGACACCCCGGGCGTCACCAGAGACCGGATTTACGCCGAGTGTGAGTGGCGGAACCGGAAGTTCGACATTGTGGACACCGGCGGTATTGAGCCCAATACCGACAGTGAAATCCTCAGCTTCATGCGGGAGCAGGCTGAAATCGCCATCCGCAACGCCGACGTGACCGTCTTTGTCTGCGACATCAAGAGCGGCCTCACCGCCTCCGACCAGGAGGTGGCCAACATGCTGCTCCGGTCCGGCAAGCCGGTGGTGCTGGCGGTCAACAAGATGGACCAGGTGGGTATGACCAACCCGGACATCTTTGAGTTCTACAACCTGGGCCTGGGCGACCCCATCGCGGTCTCCGCCGTCCACGGCCACGGCACCGGCGACCTGCTGGACGCCTGCTTCCAGTACTTCCCCCCGGAGGACCAGGTGGAGGAGCAGGACGACGTGATCAAGGTAGCTGTTATCGGCAAGCCCAACGTGGGCAAGTCCTCTCTTATCAACCGGATTCTGGGCGAGGAGCGGGTGATTGTCTCCAACATGGCGGGCACCACCCGAGACGCCATCGATAGCTACTACGAGAACGACAAGGGCAAGTATATCCTCATCGATACGGCGGGTATGCGGAAGAAGTCCAAGGTGGACGACCGGATCGAGAAGTTCTCGGTGCTCCGGGCCACCATGGCCATTGAGCGGTGCGACGTATGCCTCATCATGGTGGACGCCCAGGAGGGCGTCACCGAGCAGGACACCAAGGTGGCCGGTCTGGCCCATGAGGCGGGCAAGGCCTGCATCATCGTGGTCAACAAGTGGGATGCCATCGAGAAGGACGACAAGACCATGGACAAGATGCGGCAGGACGTCCGCCGTGACCTGTCCTACATGACCTACGCGCCCATTCTCTTCATCTCCGCCAAGACCGGCCAGCGGGTGGAGCGGCTCTTTGAGCTCATCAACTACGTCAACGACCAGGCATCCCTGCGCATCACCACCGGCATGCTGAACACCGTCCTGGCCGACGCCACCGCCCGTGTCCAGCCCCCCACGGACAAGGGCCGCCGTCTGAAGATCTACTATATGACCCAGGTGGGCATCAAGCCGCCCCACTTCGTGGTCTTCTGCAACGACGCCCAGCTGTTCCACTTCTCCTATCAGCGCTATATCGAAAACCAGATTCGAAACACCTTCGGCCTGGAGGGCACCCCTGTGGTGCTGACCGTGCGCCAGAAGGGCGATAAGGAGGACTGAAGAGATGAACGTGGAGCTTCTCACGGAGATTGGACCCGGTTTTGTGCTCCCGGCCCTGGTGGTTGCGGCAATCGCCTATTTCTGCGGCTGCTTCAACGGCGCGGTCATCGTCTCCAAGTATATCCTGCGGGACGACGTCCGCAAGCACGGCAGCGGCAACGCAGGCCTGACCAATTTCTACCGCACCTTCGGCGGCCCGCTGACCCTGGTGGTCATCCTCACCGATGTGCTGAAGGCCATTGTGGCCGTGTGGGTGGGCATCCTGGCTGCCAAGTATTTTGTGCTTGACGACGCGCTGGTCATCGCCCTGGGCAAGTACTGGGCGGGTACCTTCTGCCTGATTGGGCATATGTTCCCCTGCATGTTCCAATTCAAGGGCGGCAAGGGCATCCTCTCCGGCGGCACCATCGCCATCATGATGGACTGGCGTGTGGCGCTGGTGGTGTGGGGCGGCTTCCTGGTGCTGGCCATCATCACCAAGTGGGTGTCCCTGGGCTCCTGCTGGGCGGGTCTGTCCTTCCCCTTTGTGAGCTGGTTCGTCTATCAGGATGTTGTTATCCTGCTGCTGGCCATCGTCTGCGGCGGCCTGATTCTCTGGAAGCACCGGGGCAACATGAAGCGCATTCTCAAGGGTGAGGAGTCCAAGTTCAGCTTTCACCATAAAAAGTCCTGACAGCGGAAAGAATATGCCTGACAGCGCCCGTGGGGAGCGCTTATCAAGGAGGTCATTGAAAATGAAGATTTCGGTTCTGGGTTCCGGCGGCTGGGGCACTGCTCTGGCCATGGTCCTGCTGGAGAACGGCCATGACGTTACCCTCTGGTCCTACAACGAGGCTGAATCCAAGGTGCTGCGGGAGACAGGGGAGAACCCCATGCTCAAGGGTGTGGCGCTGCCCGAGACCCTGAAGCTCACCAGCGATATGGCCTGTGTCAAGGGCTGCGGCGTGGTGGTTCTGGCCACGCCCTCCTTTGCCGTCCGTGAGACCGCCCGGAAGCTGTCCGCTCTGCTCGACCCGGAGACCATTCTCATCTCCGTCTCCAAGGGCATTGAGAAGGACACCTCTCTCACCCTGACCCAGGTCATTGAGTCCGAGGTGGGGGAGAAGGTCAGGATTGTGGCCCTCTCCGGTCCCTCCCACGCCGAGGAGGTGGGACGCCGGGTGCCCACCACCGTGGTGGCGGCCTCCCGGGACCAGGCGGCGGCCGAGCTGGTGCAGGACCTGTTTATGAACCCCCGTTTCCGTGTGTACGCCTCCGACGACGTGGTGGGCGTGGAGCTGGCCGCGGCGCTGAAGAACGTCATCGCTCTCTCCGCCGGCGTGTGCGACGGCATGGGCTTCGGCGACAACACCAAGGCGGCCCTGATGACCCGTGGCCTGTCTGAGATCGCCCGACTGGGCGAGGCGCTGGGCGGCCGGAAGGAGACCTTTGCCGGTCTGGCCGGCGTGGGCGACCTGATTGTCACCTGCACCTCCATGCACTCCCGCAACCGCCGCTGCGGCATCCTCATCGGCCAGGGCACCCCGGTGCCCGAGGCGGTGAAGGAGATTGGCGCCGTGGTGGAGGGCTACTATGCCGCCGCCACCGCCAAGGCTCTGGCGGACAAGACCGGCGTGGAGATGCCCATCACCGAGGCCGCTTACCAGGTGCTCTACCACGGCAAGGACCCCAGAGAGGTCATCACTGATTTGATGACCCGTGCCAAGAAGCACGAGATTGAGGAGAGCTGGGTGTAAAGCTCTTTAACTTGCATAACAGCGGGGCCGGAATATTCCGGCCCCACTGTTATTTTGCTGCCGGCTCTGTCTGCTCCGGCTCCTCCCGTGTCACAGCAAGTAGGGCCAAATTATCACCCAGAGTGGTAAAAAAGGCGGCTGCCAGAGCCAAATCCCTGTCCGAGAGCCCACGGGCCAGCTGAACAGAGACCAGAGAAGTGAGAACAGGCAGCAGTTCGCCGGAGGAACGATAGCATTTTGACAAGGCGGCGCCTCCTCTCCGCTATCATTCTACGCCCCAGGGCAGGAAGGGAACCTAAAAAAGAGCTGTGTATCTGTGATTGCTTGCAGATGCGCGGCTTTTTCTATACGGAAGAGCTGACAAGCATTTTTGCTTGTCAGCTTTCTTTTTCTGCTCGTCCCTGATCTGACCTTTTTTGAAGGACCGGGCCGATATAATAATGTCTGCTGAGCGATTGAGAGAGGGGGTATGACATGACAGTCGTATACATAGACTCCCTGTTTCTGCTCAACTTTGTGGTCAACTATCTGCTGCTGCTGGCGGCGGCCCGGCTGTCCGGCGCGGTCATCTGCCGTCCGGCTCTGGCAGCGGGGGCTGCTCTGGGCGGCGGGTATGCTGCGGCGGTCTTTCTGCCCGGTATGGGCTTTCTGGTCCATCCGCTGTGCAAGCTGGGGGCGGCTGTGCTCATGCTGCTGTGCGCCTTTGGAAGCAGCAGGCGGCTGCTGCGGACGGGGCTGATTTTCTTTGCGGTAGCGGCGGCCTTCGGCGGCGGGATTTTCGCCATTGAGCTGCTGGGCGGCAGGGGGCTGAGCCTGAAAAACGGCATCTTCTACTCCGCCATGGATTTAAAGCTGATTCTCCTGTCCGCGGCGGGCTGCTACGTGGTCATCAGCCTGGTGCTGTGCCGAGTAGGAGGACACACAGCCAGACGGGAACTGGTGCCCGCAGTGGTGACGCTGGGGGAACGGAAGGCCATGCTGACCGCCCTTGTGGACACGGGCAACACCCTCACCGACCCGGCAACCAACCGGCCTGTCATGGTGGCGGAGGGGGAGAAGCTGTCCAGCCTCTTTCCGGCGGATGCAGCCCCTGGGCCGGCTGCTCTTTCCGACCCGGTGTCCGCCCTGGAGCATATGGCAGACGGTCCGCTGCGTGGCCGCTGCCGTCTGCTGCCCTACCAGGCGGTTGGGGTGGAGTGCGGCATGCTGCTGGCTGTCCGGATGGACCGGGTCCAGGTGGGGACGGAGGATTACGGAGGCATTCTGGTGGCGCTGTCGCCCAACCGCCTGTCGGACGGCGGGGGATACAGCGCCCTGATTGGAGCCTGACGGCCCAGAACAGAGAGGGAGGATGGAGTATGACAGGATGGAAGCTGCGCTGGTACGTCCGTATTCAGCGCATTCTGGCCCGGCTGGGGATAAAGCTGCCGGGGAAAATCATGTACATCGGAGGGAGCGACACCCTGCCGCCGCCTCTCTCCAAGGGGGAGGAGGCGGAGCTCATCGCCCGGCTGGACGAGGGGGAGGAGACGGTCAAATCCCAGCTTATCGAACGGAACCTGCGGCTGGTGGTGTACATCGCCCGGCGGTTTGAGAACACCGGCGTGGGCATTGAGGACCTGATCTCCATCGGCACCATCGGGCTCATCAAGGCCATCAACACCTACAAGCCCGCCAAAAACATCAAGCTGGCCACCTACGCCTCCCGGTGCATTGAAAATGAGATTCTGATGCACCTGCGTAAAACGTCCTGCCTGAAGAGCGAGGTATCCTTTGACGAGCCGCTGAATACCGACTGGGACGGCAACGAGCTGCTGCTCTCCGACATTCTGGGCACCGAGAACGACGTGGTGATGAAGCCCATTGAGGACGACGTGGACCGCCAGCTGCTGCTGGAGGCTATGGAAAAGCTGGACGGCCGGGAGAAGCAGATCATCACCATGCGTTTCGGTCTGGATGGCCGGCCGGAGCGCACCCAGAAGGAGGTGGCCGACCTGCTGGGCATCTCCCAGTCCTACATCTCAAGGCTGGAGAAGCGGATTATCTCCCGGCTGAAGAAGGAGATTCTGAAAATGCTGTAACAGCCCGGGTCCCTGCATTTACGGCAGGGACCCGGGCTGTTGTAAGGGCACTCAGGAGCCGGAGTAAAAGTCGCACCAGGGACGCAGGGTGCAGTTGGCGCACTCGGGGCCACGGGCCATGCAGACCGCACGGCCGTGGAGCACCAGCCGGTGGCAGAAGTCATTGGACTCCTCGGGCGGCAGGACCTGCCGCAGCTGCGTCTCCACCTTGGCCGGGTCCTTGGTGCCGTCGGTCAGCCCCAGGCGGCCGGAGAGACGGATGCAGTGGGTGTCCGCCACCACCACGCCGGGCTTGCGGTACACGTCGCCCAGAATCAGGTTGGCGGTCTTACGGCCCACGCCGGGCAGGCGGAGCAGGTCCTCCATGGTGTCGGGCACCACACCGCCGTACTCGTCCAGCAGCATCCGGGAGGCGGCCACAATATCCCGGGCCTTGGCCCGGAAGAAGCCGGTGGAGTGGATCAGCTCCTCCACCTCGCTGATATCGGCGTTGGCCAGAGCCTCCAGGGTGGGGAAGCGGCCGTAGAGGCCGGGGGTCACCTTGTTCACCCGCTCATCGGTGCACTGGGCGGCCAGACGGGTGGCAAAGAGGAGCTCGTGGGGCTTCTGGTAATCCAGGGAACAGATGGCCTCGGGGTAGAGCTTTTTCAACTCCTCCACAATGGCCAGAATGTCCTGTTCAGACTTCATCGCTTTATCACCTCAAAGACATTTCAGCTTAATTTGTCCGCCGGAAAAAGAAGATTGTAATTGCAGCGGAGATTCGCTATAATAACCCATATGGGATTTGGACAGATGTCCCCTGCGGTGTGCCGTAGCCGGCGTCTGACGGCCCTCTGTACCGCCTCAAGGCGGAGGAGGCGTGTCCCGATTCAACGAAAAAACAGGGGGAGATCGTCATGGTAAAGGATATCATGGAATTTCTGGCCGCGCAAGACCCGGAAGTTGGGGCTGCCGTCCGGTCCGAGTATGACCGTCAGCGGAGAAACATCGAGCTCATCGCCTCCGAGAACTTTGTGAGCGAGGCGGTGCTGGCCGCGGCGGCCACGGTGCTCACCAACAAGTACGCTGAGGGCTACCCCGGCAAGCGGTACTACGGCGGCTGCCAGTGCGTGGACGTGGTGGAAAACATCGCCCGGGAGCGGGCCTGCAAGCTCTTCGGCGCGGAGCACGCCAACGTCCAGCCCCACAGCGGCGCCAACGCCAACTACGCGGTCTATCAGGCCCTGTGCAGCCTGGGCGACACGGTCCTGGGCATGGACCTGTCCAACGGCGGCCACCTGACCCACGGCTCTCCCGTCAACTTCTCCGGCAAGAACTATAACATCGTGGCCTACGGCATCAACGACCAGGGCTACATCGACTACGACCAGGTCCGGGACATGGCCAAGAAGCACAAGCCCAAGATGATTCTGGCCGGTGCCTCCGCCTATCCCCGCTTCATCGACTACAAGACCTTTGCCGATATCGCCCATGAGGTGGGGGCCTATCTCTTCGTGGATATGGCCCACGTGGCCGGTCTTATCGCCGTGGGCCTCCACCCCAACCCCGTGCCCTATGCCGACGTGGTGTCCACCACCACCCACAAGACTCTCCGGGGTCCCCGTGGCGGCATGATCCTCTGCAAGGAGGAGCTGGCCAAGAAGATTGACTCCGCCATTTTCCCCGGCAGCCAGGGCGGCCCTCTGGAGCACATCATCGCCGCCAAGGCGGTGGCCCTGGGCGAGGCCATGAAGCCCGAGTTCAAGGCCTACCAGGAGCAGGTGCTCCGCAACGCCAAGGCCATGGCCGCGTCCCTGATGGAGTCCGGCTTTGACCTGGTCTCCGGCGGCACGGATAACCACATGATGCTGGTGGATCTGCGCAAGGCGGGCGTCACCGGCAAGGAGCTGGAGCACCGGCTGGACGAGGTGAACATTACCGTCAACAAGAACGCCATCCCCAACGACCCGGAGAAGCCCTTTGTCACCAGCGGCATCCGGGTGGGCGTGCCCGCCGCCACCACCAGAGGCTTTGACGAGGAGGACATGAAGGTGGTGGGCAATCTCATCTGGCAGGCCGCCACCGACTTTGAGGCCCAGGCCGACGCCATCCGTGCCAAGGTGGCCGAGCTGACCGCCAAGCACCCCCTGTACGACTAAGAACGTATAACAGAGCCGCCCGGAGATACTCCGGGCGGCTTTCTTTACATATCCGGAATCACCGGCCCGGTGGTCCACTCCAGCCCGCAGGGGCGGGGCAGGGGGGAGCACAGGGCGTACAGGTCGGTGCAGCGTGCCTCCAGCTCAAAGAGTTGCTTGGCGGACTCGGGCATCCGCCGGGCGTGGGCGCTTTTCACCAGCACAGGCAGATTTGCTTTCTCCCGCATCTCCCGGAGCAGCGCCTGTCCCCGGCGGTTGAAGCCCAATACCCGCAGATAGGGTGGGGAGGAGGGACGGTCAGCGGCAGTCAGACCCAGGAAGGCCCACAGCACCAGCCGCCGGATTCTGGCGTGGGTGTACCGCTTGGTCTTGGCGGCAGCGCAGAATTTCTCCATGGAGCCGCTGGTCCTGGCCGCCTCCGTCAGCCGACGGGGCAGGCCCTCGGCGGCGCCGCTGTCCGGCAGGGCGGCGAAATCGTCCTCGCTCATGGTCCGCAGTTTTGCCAGCACCGCCCGCTCACACTGCTCCAACCCGGCGGGACAGCGGCCCTGTTCCGTTTCTTGCAAGAGGAGAGACGCAGTAGAAGGCGGGAGGTAGCGCCCGGCCTCTTCCCAGCGGCTGTTCTTCAGCATGGCCCGAATGGCAGAGGCCGAGGCAAAGCCGTCAGCCGGAGCGGCGGCGTCATGTCCTGCGCCCACCCGGGCCACGGCAAGCGGTGTGATGGGGGAGCGGAGCAGCCTCAGCGCCTTCAGATACTCCACGGCCAGATTGTTGTTTGGGGTGCCCAGGCAGCCGGCCTGAGGGCCGATGAGTTTTTCCGCTGCCGCCTGCCGGGCAACGGGAAAGGATACGCCACGGCCTAGTTCCTCACGGAGCAGTTCCTGGTGGGCGTCGGTGAGCAGGCAGTCCGCCGTAGCGGAAAGGGAAGCGGCGTCACCACTCTCACAGCCAAAGGACAGCACGTCCACCACGCCGGAAGAAGCCAGCAGAGACACCGCTCCCTGGGCAAAGGCCTCCGCCGATGCAACCGCCCACACGGTGGGCAGCTCCAGCACCAGGTCGGCGCCGCCCCGGAGAGCGCACCCCGCACGCCGCCATTTGTCCATGACAGCGGCTTGTCCCCGCTGGACAAAGTTTCCGCTCATCACGCAGATGATACCGGTGTCACCGCCCAGAAGCCGTCTGGTTTCGGCAATATGCCAGCCATGCCCCAGGTGAAAAGGGTTATATTCCGCCACAATACCGGCAACCTGCATGAATTTCCCTCCGAAATGAAGAATTCTTCAATTTGTTGTAAAAAAGGTGTTGTTCTTTTGGGACAAAGGGGATAAAATAGAATATGCTTATTCTACTACGGAATCCTTCTGCCCGCAAGGCGGAGAACGATTTGTAAAAGGAGAGACAAGTTACATGAAAGTACTCGTCATCAACGCCGGAAGCTCTTCCCTGAAGTATCAGCTGATGGATCCCGCCACCCGGGACGTGCTGGCCAAGGGCCTGTGCGAGCGCATCGGCATTGACGGCCGCCTGACCCACAAGGTGCCCGCCAAGGACCAGAAGTTTGAGGCTGAGATCGCCATGCCCACCCACGCCGAGGCCATTGAGGCTGTTCTGCAGGCTCTGACCGACAGCGACCACGGCGTCATCGCCAGCATGGACGAGATCGACGCTGTGGGTCACCGCGTGCTGCACGGCGGCATGGCCTTCACCGAGAGCTGCATCATTGATGACGCCTGCATCGAGGCCATCAAGGAGTGCATCCCCCTGGGCCCCCTGCACAATCCCGCCAACCTGATGGGCATCGAGGCCTGCCAGAAGGTCATGCCCACCAAGCCCCAGGTGGCCGTGTTCGACACCGCCTTCCACATGACCATGCCCGAGAAGGCCTTCACCTACGCCATCCCCTACGAGTACTATGAGAAGGACAAGGTCCGCCGCTACGGCTTCCACGGCACTTCTCACCGCTATGTCTCCGCCCGTGCCGCCGCTCTCATGGGCCGCGACCCCAAGGGCCTGAAGCTCATCTCCTGCCACCTGGGCAACGGCTCCTCTCTGGCCGCCATCGTGGACGGCAAGTGCGTGGACACCACCATGGGCCTTGGCCCTCTGGCTGGTGTTCCCATGGGCACCCGTGCCGGCGACATGGATGCCACCATCCTGGAGTACCTGATGGGCCGCTATGGCTATGACATCAAGGAGATGCTCACCATCCTGAACAAGAAGTCCGGCGTGCTGGGCATTTCCGGCGTGTCCTCCGACTTCCGCGACCTGGAGAGCGCCGCTGCCGAGGGCAACCACCGCGCCCGCCTGGCTCTGGACGTGTTCTACTATGACGTGAAGAAGTATATCGGCGCCTACGCTGCCGCCATGGGCGGTGTGGACGGCATCATCTTCACCGCCGGCGTGGGCGAGAACGCCGCCGGCACCCGTATGGCCATCGCCTCCGGCCTGGAGTATATGGGCGTGAAGATGGACGAGGAGAAGAACAACACCCGCGGCAAGGAGGCCATTATCTCCGCCGACGACTCTAAGGTGACCGTCATGGTCATCCCCACCGACGAGGAGCTCATGATCGCCTCCGATACCGCCGAGATCGTCTCCAAGCTGTAAGAAAAAGCAAAATTTTCGTCATACCTGCCAGGGGCGGAACCGTTATATGGTTCCGCCCCTGATATTTTTATACAAATTTTCAGACACTTTCATACATTTGAGGATTTCAGACCGGTACGTCGGATGTTATAATAAAGATACCCCTGGGAGTTCGTCAAACTAAAAAGAAAAGAGGAAAAAGCATGAAGAAACACCGCTCACATCTCCGTAAGGCTCTGGCGGGTGCTCTGTCCGCCGCCATGCTGCTGGGCTGCGTCGGCATGACGGCCATGGCAGCGGAGGCAGAGACCTTCACCCTGGGCATCTACTCCACCACCGACATGCACGGAAAATGCTACGACCTCAACCCCATTGACGGCAAGGAAGTAAAGAACAGCTATCTGAAGGTGGCCACCGCCATGAAGGAAGAGCGGGCGGCCATGGACGGCACCATCCTCATCGACAACGGCGACATCATCCAGGGCAGCTCCATCATCAGCTACAACATGAACATGGAGGGCGGCGTAAATAACCCCATGGCCATCTGCCTGCGGTACATCGGCTACGATGCCTTTGTCCCCGGCAACCATGAGTTCAACTTCGACATGGAGACCCAGCAGATTTTCTACGACATGCTGGCCGACACCACCAATAAGTACGCCGGTACCCCGGTGGACGCCCTGTGTGCCAACTACATCAACATCGCCACCCAGGAGCCCAACCTGAAGCCCTATAAGGTCATGACCTTTGACGTGGGCGGCAAGGAGTTTAAGGTGGGCATTCTGGGCTTTGAGAACGTGAACGTGCCCAACTGGGACCTGCCCACCCACTACGAGGGCTCCGACTTTGTCCACAAGGACAACACCGACCGGACCTATGCCTACGAGTGGACCAACTACTGGCAGAAGGCCATGCGGGAAGAGGAGGGCTGTGACTTTGTCATCGTCGCCAGCCACTCCGGCGAGGACAGCGGCCTGGTGGGCGCCGGTGACGGCGACGCCGTGGAGACCGGCAAGACCGATTTCTCCCCTGAGAACCAGGTCCGCCACCTGGTGGAGAACACCACCGGCATCGACATGGTCATCGCCGGCCATAACCACAAGGTGGGCGTCACCGAGATGAAGAATGCCGACGGCAAGACCGTGCCCTGCGTCAACGGCGGCACCTCCACTCTGACCAAGACCACCGTCACCATCGCTGCTGACGGCACCTTCACCATCGGCGAGAGCGAGAACATGGACCTGACCGCCTACGAGAACGATGCCGGTCTGAAGGCCCTCATGCAGCCCTATTACGACCGGACCCTGCCCTTCATCACCGAGCAGATCGGCACCCTGTCCGGCAATTGGGACGATGAGACCGACCTGTTCCATGTCCAGAGCGACACCATGAACCTGGTCCATGAGGCTCAGCTGTGGGCCACCGGCGCCGACCTGTCCCTGGCTTCTCCCGTGGCCAACAAGGACTTCTGCATCGGCCAGCTGCTCAGTGGCGCTGAGACCGCCCCCATCAGCCTGAAGGACTGCTACTCCTTCTACAAGTATGACAATAATCTGATCTACATGATCCAGATGACCGGCAAGCAGCTGAAGGACTGGCTGGAGGACTGCACCAAGGACTTCACCGTGGAGGCCGACGGCACTATCACCGGCGGCGGCTTCGGTACCGACCAGCTCTACGGCATTGACTACGACATCTACATGGGCAACCCCGAAGGCAGCCGGGTGGTCAACATGACCTATCAGGGCAAGCCGGTCACCGACGACCAGACCTTCAAGGTGGCCCTCAACTCCTACCGTCTGTCCGCCAACGCCGCCGGCGACGAGTTCGGCTGGTACGCCGTCACCGGTATCACCATGGGCACCGATGCCGTGCTGTGGGACGGCTCCGTCTCTGAGGAGTTCGGCTCCATCGGAGGCTCCGTCACCCTTGTCATCGCCGAGTATATCAAGGCCATGACCGCTCAGGGCAAGACCATCACGCCTCCCGAGGCCCGCAGCCACTGGACCCTCAACGCCGGCACCTCCGCCGTGACCCGTCAGGACTTTGTGGAGCAGCTGTATGAGGCCGTGGTGGGAATGGAGTCCGTCCAGGTCTCTCCCGCGGCCTTCACCGACGTGGACGACTGCTTTGCTGTGGACTGGGCTGCCGACAAGGGCATCATCAGCGGCAACGGCGCAGGAGAGTTCCTGCCCGACCGGGCCATCACCCGTGAGCAGGCGGCCGTCATGCTGCTCAACGCCGCCAAGGCGCTGAATAAGGGCCCCCAGGGCGCCTGGGCTGTCATGATTCCCTATGCCGACGCGTCCTCCATCTCCGGTTGGGCGTCTGAGGGCGTCATGTGGAATGTCATCCAGCAGGACATCCCTGTGGGGGAGGACAACCTCTTCCAGCCTCAGGGCACCTTGACTGCCGATGAGGCGGCGGCCATCATCTCCGCCTTTCTTGCGGCGTAATCCCACATACTCAGCGGAACCCCGGGGCACTTGCGTGCCCCGGGGTTCCGCTTTTTTGGACACAGATGGGGAAATGAGCCTTTACGAAAAATCGAACACCTGTTACAATAAAAGGAGATTATGATAAAAGGAGGCCGAGGATATGGCATACCGGCCTTTGGCAGATGAGATTCGTCCGGAGAGCCTGGACGACGTGGTGGGACAGCGGCATATTCTGGGGGAGGGGGGACTGCTCCGCCGTATCATTGAGAGCGGAAAAATCCCCAACCTGGTCTTTTACGGGCCCTCGGGCACGGGTAAGACCACAGTGGCCAATATTATCGCCAAGCGCTCCGGCCGGGCTCTGCGGCGCATCAACGCCACCACCGGGTCCCTCTCCGACATCAAGGACGTGATTGCCGACGTGGGCACCATGCTGGCGCCTAACGGCATCCTGCTGTACCTGGACGAGATCCAGTACTTTAACAAGAAGCAGCAGCAGTCCCTGCTGGAGGTCATCGAGAAGGGGGACGTGACCCTGGTAGCCTCCACCACGGAGAATCCCTATTTTTATGTGTACAACGCGGTGCTCAGCCGCTCCACGGTCTTTGAGTTCAAGCCGGTGACCGCCGAAGACGTGCTGCCCGCCGTAAACCGGGGCATCACCATTATGGAGCAGCGGCTGGGGGAGCAGGCGGTCTGTGAGGACGGGGTGCGGGAGCACATCGCCTCGGCCTGCGGCGGCGACGTGCGCAAGGCCATGAACGCGGTGGAGCTGCTGCTCAACTCCGCCCGCAGGAAGGACGGCGTGCTCACCGTGACCCTGGAGGACGCCAAAGCGGTGGCACAGCGGTCGGCCATGCGGTACGACAGGGAAGGGGACGACCACTATGACATTGTCTCCGCCCTGCAGAAGTCGGTGCGTGGCTCCGACCCGGATGCGGCCCTCCACTATCTGGCCCGGCTGCTGGAGGCCGGGGACCTGGTCTCCGCCTGCCGCCGGATGATGGTCATGGCCTGCGAGGACGTGGGGCTGGCCTACCCTCAGATTATCCCCATCGTGAAGAGCTGCATCGACGCGGCCAACATGCTGGGCCTGCCCGAGGCCCGGATTCCTCTGGCCGATGCGGTAGTGCTGATGGCCACGTCCCCCAAGTCCAACTCCGCCTACATGGGCATGAACCGTGCCATGGCGGATATCCGGGCAGGGAAGACGGGGGACATTCCCCGCCACCTCCAGAACGTCCACGCCGATTCCTCCGGCATGGAGCGGGAACAGGGGTATCTCTACCCCCACGACTACCCCCACCACTATGTAAAGCAGCAGTACTTGCCGGATAAGCTGGCAGGGACAATCTACTATGAGTACGGCGAAAACAAAACCGAGCAGGCCGCCAGGCGCTACTGGGATGAGATCAAGGGAGACTGATGGCAATGAAAACAGGACTGGTATTGGAAGGCGGAGCGTTCCGGACGATTTTTTCCAGCGGAGCCTGTGATGGGCTGCTGGCGGCGGACATCATGCCGGACTACTGCGTGGGCGTCTCGGCGGGCATCGCCTACGGCGTCAGCTATATCTCAAAGCAGAGCGGGCGCAATCTGGAAATCCTCACACACTACGCCAACGACAAGCGGTACATGGGGGTGAACAACCTCTTGCGGCCGGGCAACCACCGGTGCTATTTCGGGCTGCAGTTCACCTATGACACCATCCCCAACGAGCTGATTCCCTTTGACTACGAGACCTTTGCCGCCTTTCCCGGAGAGGTGGAGGCGGTAGTCACCAATATGGACACCGGCAAGGCGGAATACCTTCCGGTTCCCAAGCAGGATGAGCACTTTGAGCTGCTCCAGGCCACCTGTGCGCTGCCGTTCCTGTTTCCGGTCTACCACATCAACGGCAAGCCCTATATGGACGGCGGCGCGGCGGACGCCATTCCCTACGACCACGCGGTAGAGAAGGGGTGCGACCGGGTTGTGGTGATTCTCACCCGGGAGCGGTCCTATATCCGAAAGCAGGAGTCCCTCCAGCCGCTGATTGACCGCTTTTACCGGAAATACCCCAAATTCTGTGATACCATGCGCCGCCGGGCGGACGACTACAACGCCTGCCGGGGACGGCTGTTCCGTCTGGAGCGGGAGGGGAAGGTGCTCATCATCGCCCCCAAATGCACCAGGGGCTTTTCCCGCACGGAGCGGGATGTGGAAAAAATCAAAGCCCTCTATCAGGACGGATACCAGCAGGCTGTGGCCCGGCAGGAGGAGATTCGGGCCTTTCTGAAGGGCTGAGAAAAGGACAGGGCAGTCCACTGCCCTGTCCTTTTTCTATGGACAAATTGCCCAAAATAATCTTGACTTCCCATGGTAGTATGATATTCTTTACCTGAGTGTCAACATTTTGACGTTTTCACTCAGAAATACTTAGGAGGTAGATACTGTGAAAGGAAAGAAGCTCATCTCTCTTGCGCTCTCCCTGACCATGGTGCTCTCCCTGGCCGCCTGCGGCAGCGGGGAGACCCAGCCCACCAGCGAGCCGTCGGGTAGCGCCGCCCTCTACACGGCCGGTACATACAGTGCCGAGGCCCAGGGCATGGAGAGCACGGTCAAGGTGACCGTGACTGTCAGCGAGTCCGCCATCACCGACGTGACCATCGACGTGTCCGGCGAGACCGCCGGCTACGGCGCCGACGTGGGAGAGCCCATGAAGGACGCCATTCTGGAGGCCCAGTCCGCTGAGGTGGACGGCGTCTCCGGCGCCACCATCACCAGCGACGCGGTGAAGGCCGCTGTGCAGAAGTGCCTGGACCAGGCCATGGGCAAGGAGGACACCACTGCCGACGGCTATCAGCCCGGCACCTACACCGCCACGGTTGCCGGCCACAACGGCGACATGACCGTGGAGGTCACCTTTGACGAGACCAGCATCACCGATGTGAAGGTCACCGACCACAAGGAGACCTATGGCCTGGGCTACGGCCTGAGCACCTCTCCCGTGGAGGCGCTGCCCGCCGCCATCGTAGAGAACCAGTCCCTGGCCGTGGACTCCGTGGCCAGCGCTACCGTCACCAGCGCCGCCATCAAGCAGGCTGTAGCCGACTGCGCCACCCAGGCCGGCGGCGACGCCGAGGCCCTGAAGTCCGCTCCCGTGGACCGTCCCGCTCCCGCTGACGAGACCTATGATGTGGACGTGGTTGTGGTCGGCGCCGGTGCTGCCGGCTTGGCTGCTGCCAACACCGCTCTGGAGGCTGGTGCCAATGTGCTGATTCTAGAGAAGGTAGGCGTCACCGGCGGTTCCACCACCCGCAGCGGTGGCAAGATTCTGGGCGCCGGCACCCCCTGGCAGGAGGCCCAGGACTTCGAGGACACCCCCGAGATGATGTATGAGTACCTGATGAGCTTCGACCGGGACGGCATCATGGACGAGGACCTGGTGTGGGCCTTCTGTGAGAACTCCGCTGAGAACATCCAGTGGCTGGTGGACCGGGGCGTGAAGATTCAGGACGTGGAGCCCATCCACAGCTCCCTGACTCCCTGGCGGGTCCACAACGTGGAGGGCGGCGGCGGCCAGACCAGCGGCCACGGCGGCCAGTTCTGCGTGCCTCTGACCAACGCCTATGAGGAGGCCGGCGGCAAGATTATCTATAACTGCCGTGCCAACGAGTTGCTCACCGATGAGAGCGGCGCTGTTGTGGGCGTGAAGGGTGAGAAGTCTGACGGCAGCATCGTCACGGTCAACGCTCCGGCCGTGATTCTGGCCACCGGCGGCTATGCCCACAACGAGGAAATGATGGCCAAGTACAGCGACTTCCTGCCCACCAACGCCTACTCCGGCGTGCCCATGACCAACGTGGGCGACGGCATCGAGATGGCCACCGCGGTGGGCGCCAAGAACTTTGACGCCCCCGGCCTCCAGCTGGTCTATGTGAGCTACGACTGCTACTGCGGCATCAACGAGGAGTCCGGCCTCATCGTCAGCGAGGACGGCAACCGGGTGGTCAACGAGTGGTCCTACCAGTCCCATGTGGCCCAGGCCCTGGCCGACGCGGACAGCACCTGCGGCTACTACATCACCGCCTCCAAGGACGGCCAGTGCGTGGAGCCCTATCCCACGCTGGCCGGCGGTATCCAGATTGAGTCCGTGCCCCACGCCTCCACCATTGAGGAGCTGGCCGGTCTCATCGGCGTGGACGCCGCGACTCTCCAGGCCACGGTGGACCGGTACAACGAGCTGTGCGCCAAGGGCAGCGACGACGACTTCGGCAAGCCCGCCGAGTACATGATCCCCGTGGAGGGCGACACCTACTACGCCTTCCGCATGACCCCCGGTTCCTCCGTCACCTTCGGCGGTCTCCAGATCGACACCGGGGCTCACGTGCTGGACACCAACGACCAGCCCATTCCCGGCCTGTACGCTGCCGGCGAGGTGGCCTTTACCGGCCTGTTTGACGCCGAGTATCCCTGCTGCGGCATGGCCATCGGCTCCGCCATTTACTACGGCCGCGTGGCCGCCGCCAACGCGGTGGCCGGTCAGTAATGTACGGCAAAGCATAAGATATAGTAAGCGCTCCGGCTCAGGCCAGGGCGCTTCTTTTCTTTGATGGGTTCAACTGATTGTTAAAGCCATGAAACAATGGGATGATTTACTTTGCCCTGTCCATACCATAGAATAGTTTGTGAAAAAAGTGTCACTTTTTGTTCCGCTTAGAAAAGTGGCGCTGGAAAGACGGAGGAGAGAACATGAGAAAGAAACTGAAAAAGGGCATTGCAATGGCTCTGGCTCTTGCAATGGCGCTTGGCCTCACGGCCTGTACCAGTGAGCCCAAGCAGTCGGAGCAGCCCACCGGCAGCGCCGGGATCTACACAGCCGGTACATACAGTGCCGAGGCCCAGGGCATGGAGAGCGCCGTCAAGGTCTCCGTGACGGTGAGCGAGTCTGAAATCACCGATGTGACCATCGACGTGTCCGGCGAGACCGCCGGTTACGGCGCCGACGTGGGGGAGCCCATGAAGGAGGCCATTCTGGAGGCCCAGTCCGCTGAGGTGGACGGCGTTTCCGGCGCCACCATCACCAGCGACGCCGTCAAGTCCGCCGTGCAGAAGTGCCTGGACCAGGCCATGGGCAAGGAGCCTGCTGAGGTGGGCGGCTATACCGCCGGCACCTATACGGCGGAGGCCAAGGGCCGCAATGGTGCCATCGTGGTGTCCGTCACCTTCAGCGAGGACAGCATTGAGAACATCGAGATTACCGAGCAGGCCGAGACCTACGGCCTGGCTTGGGGCCTGACCACCTCTCCCGTTGAGGTCCTGCCGGAGGAGATTGTCCGCTGCCAGTCTCTGGGCGTGGACTCTATCTCCGGCGCCACCCTGACCAGCGCCGCCATCAAGCAGGCGGTGGCCGACTGCGTGACCCAGGCCGGCGGCGACACCGAGGCTCTGAAGTCCGCTCCTGTGGACCGTCCCGAGCCCACCGATGAGACCTACGATGCCGACGTGGTTGTGGTTGGCGCCGGTGCGGCCGGTCTGAGCGCGGCCATCGCGGCAAACGACCAGGGCGCAAAGGTGATTGTGCTGGAGAAGCAGGGCGTCACCGGCGGCGCTACTGCCCGCAGCGGCGGCAAGATTGTGGCCGCCGGCACCAAGTGGCAGGAGGCCCAGGGCATTACCGATACCCCCGAGATGATGTTTGACTACTTCAAGGAAATCGGCGGCGACCTGATTGACGACGACCTTCTCAAACTCTACTGCGACCGCTCCGCTGAAAACATGGAGTGGCTGGAGAGCAAGGGCGTTGTGTTCCAGGACGTGGAAGCCATCCACAGCGCCCTCTCTCCCTGGCGTGTGCACAATCCCCAGGGCGGCGGCGGCCAGAAGACCGGCGGCAGCGGCAACGGCGCTCAGATTACCGTGCCTCTGACCAAGGACCTGGAGGAGAGCGGCGTTGAAATCCTGTACAATGTGTGCGCGGATGAGCTGCTGTGCTCCGATGCCGGCGTGGTGGAGGGCATTTCCGGCGTGCGTCCCGACGGCAGCCGCGTCACGGTGAACGCCAAGTCCGTGGTGCTGTGCACCGGCGGCTACGCCCAGAACAAAGAGATGATGGAGCGCTACGCGGAGACCACCGAGGGCTTTATGACCCTGGTTCCCACTAGCAATACCGGCGACGGCCTGGTCATGGCCGAGGCCGTGGGCGCCCAGATTTTTGACAGCCCCGCCACCCAGGTGATCTACGTCAGCAAGACCTGCGGCGTGGGCATCAAGGAGGAGGCCGGTCTGATTGTGAACGCCAGAGGTGAGCGTGTGGTCAACGAGTACACCTATCAGTACCACGTGGGCCAGGGAATTGCCAACAGCGGCTGCTCCTACGGCTACTACATCGCCTCTGCGGCAGACCCCAACCCCACTGTCCAGTACGGCCTGACCCTGGAGAGCACCCCCCATGCCGCAACTGCCGCTGAGCTGGCCGAGCAGATCGGTGTGGACCCGGCGGTGCTGGAGGCCACCATCAGCAGATACAATGAGCTGTGCGCTCTGGGCGTGGACGAGGACTTCGGAAAGCCCCAGGACAAGATGGTGCCCATTGAGGGCGAGATTTACGCCCTGCGCCTTGATCCCTCTGTGACGGTGACCTACGGCGGTCTGGTGACCGACACCAGCGCCCGTGTGCTGGATGACAACAACCAGCCCATCTCCGGACTGTATGCCGCCGGCGAGGTGGCCTTCACCGGCCTGTGCGGCGAGGAGTATCCCAGCTGCGGCCTGGCCGTGGGTACCGCCGCCTTCTTCGGCAGAGTGGCCGGCGAGAGCGCTGCTGCGGCCGAATAACAACCAACAGAACAATATCCTTCCGAGCTGGTACCGAAAGCGGCGGTACCAGCTCTTTCTATTTCGAAGCAGTTCCAAAATTCGGGATTCTTTGATATAATGTCTGCTGAATAGTCCCTAACTGAAACGTTATGATTTTTATTGTTCCGGCAGGCGTTCTGCCGGAACGCGGAGGTGTCACGGTGAACACAGCGGCGCTGACTTATTTCCTGGAAACCTGCAGATGCGGCAGCTTTTCCGAGGCAGCGGAGAAGCTATACCTGTCCCCACAGGGCATCAGCAAAGCGGTAAAGACAATGGAAGAGGAGTTGGGCTGTCCGCTCTTTCTGCGGACGCCCGGGGGCGTGAAGCTGACGGAGCAGGGCCTGCTGGTCCGGACGTACGCGGAGCGGATCATGGCGGAGGTAAACCAGATGCAGGCGGAGCTGAGCCGGATATCCGGGACCTCATCCCGGCGGGGCTGTCTGGGGATTACCATGGGTGCGTCCGAGGTGGTGGGGAAGGAGAAGATTGCCCAGATTCAGACCCTGGCCGCTCAGGCGGGGATGAGCTGGGTTGACTCGGTGGATCTCCTCTGTGAGGAAGAGGTTCTGAACGGGACCTATGACATGGCCATTACAGCCGGTCCGGTGGACGGCAATAAATTTGCGGTCAAGCTTCTCCGCAAAGGACCGCTCTGCGCCTTTGTTCATAAGTCCCATCCTTTTTATGAGCGGGAGAGCATAGGCTATTCCGACCTGAAGAATCAGCGGCTCATTACCACCAATTCCAATTTCAAGACCTACCACCAGCTGACCGAGGCCTGCCGTTACTACGGCTTTGAGCCGGATATCGCCGCCACCACCATAACCTTGCGGGATACCTGCCGCAGCTATCCGGACCGGACTGCCGTTGGCATCAGCACCTATCTGATTCTGGGGAAAATCAAGTACCAGGATTTTCGGGCCGTGCCCATTGCGGATGATCACTATGGATGGGAGCTGGTGTTGATTGCCCAAAAGGGGAGGAGGCTCTCAGAGGTTCAGAATGAGCTGTGCAGAAAGGTGCTCAACTGCGCCTATGAGAAAATCTAAGGAACCCTCTTGACAATCACATGACCATGTGTTATATTCTAAGTACCTTAAGGAGGCGGTCGATATGATAGATGTACTGCCGGGAACCACGGTTGAGGCCGATCTGAGACGGCCTGATGCAGCGGACATGCTGCTCTCTCCGCTGTTCCTCACGGGAGGCCTGATGCTTTCCCAGGTCTCCCAGCTGACGGGGCTGGAGCCACACGTCATCCAGAACTGGGTGAAACGGGGGTTTGTGTCCCCGCCGGAGCGGAAAAAATACAGCCGCAGACAATTCTGCCGCATCTTGTTTATCAACATGCTGAAGGACGTACTTCAGCTGGAGAAAATCTGCCAACTTTTGTCCTACGTCAACGGCGCGCTGGCCGACGAGTCAGACGACCTGGTGGACGATTCCTATCTCTACACCTGTCTGGTCCGTCTGCTTGGGCGGCTGGCGGAGATGCCGATGCCGGAGGACGAGGAGCTGGTCCGCTGGTGCGACGAAGTGCTCTTTGACTATGGCGAGCCCTGTCCGGGCGCCCGGAGAAGGGTGAGCCGCACCCTGCGGGTTCTTCTCACGGCCTATGAGTCCGCCCGTCTCAAGCGGGAGGCGGAGGGACTGATCCAGACGCTGGAGGAGCCCGGGGACTGAGCACCTGCGGCTTTTCAATAAATTTTCCCTACGGCGTCACATTTCCCGCATGAAAAGACATATTCAAAATGAAAGGAGGGGAGAGCTGTGGAGGCCTGGCTGGAATCACTGACCGCGCTGCAGCGGGTGATGCTGTTCATCGCAGTCCCTGCCACACTGCTGCTTCTGATTCAGACGGTGATGCTGTTCATCGGACTGGGAGGCGGCGACGGGGACGCTGATGGCGGCGTCGATTTGGATGGAGACGGTATTCCGGACGCTGCCGGCCTGGATCTGGACGGAGACGGAATTCCGGACGGAGCAGGGCTGGATTTGGACGGGGATGGAATCCCTGACGAGCCCGGCGGGCTCCACGAAGGAGTTCACGCCCACGGAGATGCCGGAGAAGGGGACAGCACCCACGGCGGGTTCTTCAGCGGTCTGCATATCTTTACCATCCGCGGCTTCATCACATTTTTCACCCTGTTCGGCTGGAGCGGCTTGCTCTTCCTGACATTGGGGATGCACTGGTTCCCGGCCCTGTTCCTGGCGGTACAGATTGGTATCATCGGCATGGTGGCGGTGGCGGTCATCCTCCGGGAGGCCCTCAAACTCCAGTCCGACGGTACCCTGGACGTCCGCAATGCGCTGGGAGAGCGAGGAAGCGTCTACCTCACCATTCCCGCCTGTGGGCAGGGGACCGGAAAGGTGAACGTGACCGTGCAGGAGCAGCTGCGGGAGTTTGAGGCAGTCACTGAGGAGAAGGAACCCATTCCCACCGGATCGGAAATTGTAGTCGTTGGCCTGACGGAGGGCGGCACCCTTGTGGTATCTCCGTTTCTGCCCGAGAGAGAAGAAGTATAAACTGAAAAGCGAATAAAAGAAGGAGAGAATTGTATGGATCAGATTATTACACTCGTACTGATTTGCGTCGCAGCGGTCATCCTGTTTTCCCTGGTCCTGTTCCTCATCAAGCGGTACAAGAAGTGCCCGTCCGACAAGGTCATGGTCATCTACGGTAAGGTGGGCAGCAACAAGGACGGCTCCACCCGCAGCGCAAAATGTATCCACGGCGGCGCGGCCTTTATCTGGCCCGTCATCCAGGCCTATGAGTTCCTGGACCTGACCCCCATGTCCATCTCTGTGGACCTGGAGAACGCCCTGTCCCGTCAGAATATCCGTATCAACGTGCCCTCTCGTTTCACCGTGGGCATCTCCACCGAGCCCGGCGTCATGCAGAACGCCGCTGAGCGTCTGCTGGGCCTGCGTCTCCAGGAGATCCAGGAGCTGGCCAAGGACATTATCTTCGGTCAGCTGCGTCTGGTCATCGCCACCATGGACATCGAGGAGATCAACACCGACCGCGACAAGTTCCTGGAGGCCGTGTCCCGCAACGTGGAGGGCGAGCTGAAGAAGATCGGCCTGCGTCTCATCAACGTAAACGTGACCGACATCAGCGACGAGTCCGGCTACATCGACGCCCTCGGTAAAGAGGCCGCCGCCAAGGCCATCAACGATGCCAAGAAGAACGTGGCTGAGCGGGACCGCGACGGTTCCATCGGCGAGGCCAACGCCCACCGTGACCAGCGTATCCAGGTTGCCCAGGCCGACTCCGCCGCCATCCAGGGCGAGAACACCGCCAAGGTGGAAGTGGCCATGTCCAACGCCCAGCGCCGCGAGAAGGAGGCCGAGGCCACCCGTATCGCCACCGCCGCTGAGAAGATCGCCGCCGCCCAGGCTCTGGAGGAGGCCTACGCCGCCGAGCAGAAGGCCGAGGCTGCCCGTGCCGCCCGTGAGAAGGCCACTCAGGAGGCCGACATCATCGTCAAGACCGAGATTGACAAGCGCCGCAAGGAGCTGGAGGCCGAGGCTGAGGCCGAGCAGATTCGCCGCAGAGCCCAGGGTGAGGCCGACGCTATCCGTGTGAAGATGGAGGCCGAGGCTGCCGGTACCCAGGCCCTGCTGATGAAGCAGGCCGAAGGTCTGCGTGAGATCGTCTCTGCCGCCGGCGGCGACGCCGACGAGGCTGTCCGCCTCATGCTGGCCGACAAGATGGAGCAGCTCATGCGCATCCAGGTGGACGCCATCAAGAACGTGAAGATCGACAAGGTCACCGTCTGGGACGGCGGCCAGGGCCAGGACGGCAAGACCGGCACTGCCGGTTATATCTCCGGCCTGATGAAGTCCATCCCTCCCATGAGCGAGATGTTCGACATGGCCGGCATGAACCTGCCCAAGTTCCTGGGTGAGAAGAAGGCGGAGCCCGTGGCTCCTCAGCCCACCCCCGAACCCGCTCCCAAGGAGAAGCCTGAACAGAAGTAATCCATGATAAAAAGACCGGAGGTCTGCAAAATGCAGGCCTCCGGCCTTTTCCTGTCTCAGTATGAAAGTGGAACTCAGTAAGCGGCCACAATGCCGCCGTCGTTGGCGTAGACTGTGCTGATGCCGCCGGTCTCGCAGATGATGACGTCGTGGAACCGGCAGGACTTGAGGGCCTGCTCCTTGAGGTAGAAGGCACGCTCCAGGCAGTTGCAGTGGGTGATGCACAGGGTGCGGCCGGCGTGCTTCTCATCGGAGGCCATCATGGAGATCATCTTGCCCAGGGCCTGCTTCATGGAGAGGGCCTGACCCCGCTTGCAGATCTCGCCCTCGGGGGTGGAACCCATGAGCAGCTTGATTTTCAGCGTATCGGTCACAATGGACTGGAGCCGGGTGAGGCGACCGTTCTTGCGCAGGTTGTCCAGGTTCTCAAGCACAAAGAGGGTCTGCATCTCGTTGATGTAGCGGGAGGTGCGGCTGACCACGGTTTCAAAGTCCTTGCCGGAGGAGGCCAGCTCCTGAATCTTCAGCGCGGTGAGCACCTCGCCGGAGGAGGCGGAGCAGGAGTTGAAGATATGCACCCGGGCATCGGGGTGCTCCTCCAGGTACATGGCCCGAGCCTGGGCGGCGCTGTTGTGGGAGCCGGACAGCAGGGCGGAGAGGGTAACCACATAGATATCGTCCGCGCCGCACTCCATGGCGTCCAGATACTGAGCAGGGGAGGGGCAGGCGGAAGAGGGAGCCTTCTCGCTCTCCTTCATCCGCCACAGCAGGGCGGCCTGGTCAAAGGAGGCGTCGTCGGTCACCACGGTGTCCCCAACCCGGATGGTGAGGGGGACGCTGACAAAGCATCCGCTGCGGAGCATGGCGGGTGTCAGGTCGCAGCAGCTGTCCACAATGATTTTAAAACTCATATCATCAATCTCCAGATGTAATATTGAAAATAAGATTGCTGTACGTGTTATTGTATCATGGGCGCCATGGAATGTAAAGGGAAAAAAGAAAGACAGGCAGAAAAATCACGTCAGCCGCTGCAATATGACACAAAGCAGCACAAACATGGATTTTTCTGCCTGCATGGCGTTTATGCTTCTGTCCCGGATTCCGCCGCAGCTTCCTCCTGGGCGATCTCTTTGAGCAGCTTCTGGTCCTCCTTGGAGGAGAGGTCCAGCTTGGCGTACATATCGGGACGGCGGTCCCGGGTACGGATGATGGACTGCTTCCGCCGCCACTTGGCGATGTTCTTGTGGTCGCCGGAACGGAGGATGGGGGGGACCTTCCGTCCATGCCACTCCTCGGGGCGGGAGTACTGGGGATACTCCAGCATGCCGTTCCAGTGGCTCTCATCCTCAAAGCACTCCGGGTCGGAGAGCACGCCGGGCACCAGCCGGGCCACTGCGTCGGCTACCACCATGGCGGCCAGCTCGCCGCCGGTGAGCACAAAGTCGCCGATGGAGATTTCCTCATCCACGCACTCCTCAATGAAGCGCTCGTCAATGCCCTCATAGTGGCCGCACACCAGAATCAGGTGGTCGTAGTCGTCCCGCAGGCGCCTGGCGTCCGCCTCCCGGAAGGTCTTGCCGGCGGGGGACATGTAAATGGTGTGGCCGGGGCCGTAGGTGTCCGTGATGTGCTTCCAGCACTGGTAGAGAGGGTCGGCCTGCATCACCGCGCCCCGACCGCCGCCGTAGGGGTAGTCGTCTACCTGCTTCTGCTTGTTGAGGGTGTAGTCCCGGATCTGGTGGGCCTCAATGCGGATAAAGTCCCGCTCCTGGGCCCGACCCAGAATGGACTCGTTCATCACGTCGCCAACGGTCATATCAAAGAGGGTCATGATATCAATTCTATACATCGGTCTCCATCCCCTCGATGAGATGCACCCGGATATAGCCGCCCTCCACGTTGGTCTCCTTCAGGAACTCGTCCACGGCGGGAATCAGGTAGGAGTGGGCGCCGCCCTTCACCACGTAGACCTCATGGGCAGGGGGGGTGAGGATGTCCTTAATCTCGCCCAGCACCTCGTCGGTGTCGGCGTCCCGGACCTCCAGGCCCATCAGGTCGGCCAGGAAGTGGCGGCCGTCGGGCAGCTCCACGCCGGTGCGGTCGATGGACACCTTCTTGCCCTTGAGGCGCATGGCGGCGTTCACGTCGGACACACCCTCCAGGGTGGCCAGCACATTGCCCTTGTGGACCCGGGAAGAGCGGATACGGACCGGCTGGCCGTCGATGTAAAGCACATCGAACTGACAGAGAAACTCGGGGCTGTCGCACCAGGGGACGATCTTCACCTCGCCCTGGACGCCGTGGGTATTGACAATCTGTCCGGCTTCGAGAAATTTGTTTTTCATGTGAACCTCCGATTGCAGACGGCAGAGCGTCCGTATGAGGGAACAAAAAACGGCGGGTCAGCCCCGCCGTTTTTCAGTCTACAATTTCGACAGAGACCCTGGTCCCGTTCTTCTGGGCAACAGAGCGCATCAGCGTGCGGATCTCCTTGGCGATACGGCCCTGACGGCCGATGACCTTGCCCATATCCTCGGGAGCGACCCGGAGCTCCAGGACGGTCTCGTCCTCGCCCGCGTGCTCCGTGACGGACACCGCCTCGGGGTGGTCCACCAGGTTCTGGGCGATATAAGTGAGCAATTCCTTCATGCTGCCCTCCATTAGCAGGCTGCCGCTCAGATGGCGTTAGCCTTCTTCAGCAGAGCCTTCACGGTCTCGGTGGGCTGAGCGCCGGTCTTGATCCAAGCCTGGGCGCGGTCAGCGTCAACCTTGATCTCGGCGGGAGTCACCAGGGGATTGTAAGTGCCGATCTCCTCGATGAAGCGGCCGTCACGGGGATAACGGGAGTCAGCCACCACGATACGATAGAAAGGAGCCTTCTTGGCGCCCATCCGACGAAGTCTGATTTTAACCATTGTATCTTCACCTCCAAAATTATTTCACATCTATATGGAAGCGCCCCGGGGGACGCTAACCAACCATGTTAAAAGGGGAATCCGCCCTTTTTGCCAAAACCGCCGAACCCGCCGAAGCGGCCCTTCTTGGCCATCTTCCGCATCCGGCCGCCGGCCATCTGCTTGGTCACCTGCTGCATCATCTCGAACTGCTTGAGCAGCCGGTTCACATCCACCACCTGGGTGCCGCTGCCGGCGGCAATCCGCTTCTTGCGGCTGTTGTTGAGCAGGGAGGGGTTCTCCCGCTCCTCAGGGGTCATGGAGAGGATGATGGCCTCGGTGCGGCCCAGAGCGCGCTCGTCCACGCTGGCGCCTTTCAGCGCCTTGGCGTTAACACCGGGGAGCATCCCGGCGATGTCGGCCAGAGAACCCATATTCTTCACCTGGACCAGCTGGTCGTAGAAGTCGGTGAGGGTAAGGCGGTTTTTCCGCATCTTCTGCTCCAGCTCCGCCGCCTTCTGCATGTCAAAGGACTGCTGGGCCTTCTCGATGAGGGAGAGCACGTCGCCCATGCCCAGGATACGGGAGGCCATACGGTCGGGGTGGAACACCTCAATCTGGTCCAGCTTCTCGCCGGTGCCGATGAACTTGATGGGCTTGCCGGTAACAGCCTTGATGGAAAGGGCCGCACCGCCTCGGGCGTCGCCGTCCAGCTTGGTGAGCATGACGCCGGTCAGGTCCAGGGTCTGGTCAAACACCTTGGCGGCATTGACCGCGTCCTGACCAATCATGGCGTCCACGATGAGGAGAATCTCAGTAGGGGAGACGGCCTCTTTCATGCGGGAGAGCTCAGCCATGAGCTGGTCGTCCACATGGAGCCGGCCGGCGGTATCCAGAAACACGATGTCGTTGCCGTGGGTTCTGGCGTGCTCAATACCGGCCTTGGCAATCTCCACCGGGTCGCCCAGTCCCTGCTGGAACACGGGCACACCCAGCTGTCCGCCCACAACCTCCAGCTGCTGGATGGCGGCGGGACGGAAGGTGTCGCAGGCCACCAGAAGGGGACGCTTGCCGTTCTGCTTCTTCATGAAGCCGGCCAGCTTGGCGCCGTTGGTGGTCTTACCGGCACCGTTGAGGCCCACCAGCATCACTACCGTGGGCGGCTTGGGGGAGATGGTCAGCTTGGCGCTCTCGCCGCCCATCAGGGCGGTCAGCTCCTCGTTGACGATCTTGACAATCATCTGTGCGGGGGTGAGGCTCTCCAGCACGTCGGAACCCACAGCCCGCTCGGTGACCTTGGCCACAAAGTCCTTGACGACCTTGTAGTTGACGTCGGCCTCCAGCAGGGCCATGCGGATCTCCTTCATGGCCTCCTTGACGTCGGCCTCGGTGAGACGTCCCTTGCCACGCAACTTTTTAAATGCGTTGGAGAGCTTTTCGGTTAATCCTTCAAATGCCATGGGGTCACTCCTGCTTCATCTGAGCCACGGTGTCCTTGATCTGCCGGCAGAGGGCCTCGATGGCGGGGTCTCCGCTGCCGCGCTGGTCGTTCATCTCCATGATGCCGTCGGCAAAACGGTCGATGTCGGAGAGCTGGGACTGCATCTTCTGGAAGCGGCGGATGATACCCGTCTTGTCCTCCAGCTCCTGCATGATGCCCTCCGCCCGGACAATGACGTCCCGGACGCCCTGGCGGGTGATGTCGTAGTTCTCGGCAATCTCGGCCAGAGAGAGGTCCTCATTATAATAGAGGTCAAAGAATTCCTTCTGACGGTCGGTGAGCATATCACCATAGAAGTCGAACAGGAGCGCCATGCGGTAAGCCTGGTTTTTCATTCTTCAGCCTCCTTTCGGTTTCGTAAAGCGCATCAGCTTTACAACGTTGGTTATGATACAATATTTTGTGGTTTTTGTCAAGACGAAAATGGGGGATAACCAAAGGAATTTTTCCGTCAACCTGAACAGAGGGCTGCGGGGGCTCCTTTTCCGGGCCGTAGGGACAATCTTTTGGATTTGGGGGTGTCAAACAGGGGGATTCGTTGTATAATAAGGCTTGTCAATTTTTCCATAGGTCTCTGACAAATCCGTCCGAATGGGCGGACCGCAGAGAGACCAGAAAGGATGAGTGCGGATGACCCAAGTCACCCGAACGGAACTGCTGCCCGGCGTGTATCTCACGGCGGTGCACACCATGAAATTCAAATCCTCCTATATGGGGATTCAGCTCCTTACGCCCCTGAGTGAGGAGCATGCCGCCGCCAACGCCCTGGTCCCCATGGTGCTGCGGCGGGGCACCGAGCGCTGCCCGGACATGGAGCGGCTGTCCGCCGCCCTGGACGAGCTGTACGGCGGCTCGGTGGAGCCCATTGTCCGCAAGAAGGGCGAGACCCAGTGCGTGGGCTTTGTGGCCAGCTTCCTGGACGACGCCTATGTGCCCGACGGCACCCCCATTCTGGAGCATGCCGCCGCCTTGCTGGGGGAGCTGCTGCTCACCCCTGCCAGAGAGAACGGCGGCTTTGTCTCCGCCTATGTGGAGCGTGAGCGGGCCAATCTGGTGGACCGCATCCGGGCCCAGGTCAACGACAAGCGGCAGTACGCCGTGCTCCGGCTGGTGCAGCTGATGTGCCAGGGGGAGCCCTACGGGGTGGACCGGCTGGGCAGCGAGGCCAGCGCCGCCGCCATCACCGGCGAGGCCCTTTGGGAGCGCTATCAGGCGCTGCTGTCCGGCGCCCGGGTGGAGCTCTATTTCTCCGGCTCCGCTCCCTTTGAGCGGGTGGAGGCCGCCTTCCGCAGCGCCCTTGCCGGACTGAATGGCAGAGAGGCCGCCCCTGTCTCCGTCTGCCGGAATACGCTCAGCGGGGGAGAGGAGAAGCCCCGGAACTTCGAGGACGCGCTGGACGTGACCCAGGGCAAGCTGTCCATCGGTCTGCGCACGGATATTAAGGTGACGGACGAGGAGTATCCCGCTCTGATGCTCTTCAACGCCGTGTTCGGCGGCACCACCACCTCCAAGCTCTTCCTGAATGTAAGAGAGAAGCTGTCCCTGTGCTACTACGCCAGCTCCCAGCTGGAGAAGTTCAAGGGCCTGATGCTGGTGTTCTCCGGCGTGGAGTTTGACAAGCGTGAGGCCGCCCAGAGCGAGATTCTCGCCCAGCTGGAAAAATGCCGCCGGGGCGAGATTGAGCCCTGGGAGTTGGAGGCCGCGCGCCGCAGCGGAGTGAACAGCCTGAAGAGCATGCTGGACAGTCAGGGCCGTATGGAGGACTTCTGGCTGGGTCTGGCTGTGGAGCCTGGGGACGGTCCCGAGGACCTGGCCGCCAGGCTGGAGCAGGTCACCGTGGAACAGGTGGCCGCCGCTGCCCGCCGGGTACGGCTGGACAGCATCTATTTCCTCAAGGGGAAGGAGGAGCAGCAGTGAATCGCAAGGAATACCCCCGGATGGGGGAGACGGTCTTTTCCGCTCGGCTGGACAACGGCCTGACCGTGTACGTGGACGTGAAGCCCAGCTTCCAGAAGAGTTTTGCCTTTTTTGCCACCGACTACGGCGGAATGGACATGAAGTTCCAGATGGACGGCCAATGGTACGACACCCCCGCCGGCGTGGCCCATTTCCTGGAGCACAAGACCTTTGACACCAAGGACGGCAACGCCCTCCAGGACCTGGCCGCCAACGGCGCCAGCCCCAACGCCTTCACCAGCTCGGCCATTACGGGCTACTACTTTGAGAGCACCGAGAAGTTCTATGAGAATCTGAAGATTCTCCTCTCCTTTGTCTCTCAGCCCTACTACACCCAGGAGAGCGTGGACAAGGAGCAGGGCATCATCGGCCAGGAGATCCGGATGATTGAGGACGACCCGGAGAACCAGGTCTACTACGCCATGCTGGAAGGGCTGTATGCCCACCATCCCATCCGTGTCTCGGTGGCCGGAACCATCGAGTCCATCTCCCACATCACGGCGGACACCCTGAACCTGTGCCACAGCGCCTTCTATAACCCCGGCAATATGGTGCTCTGCGTGGCGGGCAATGTGGACCCGGAGAAGGTGCTGGACATGGCTCGGGAGATTCTGCCCAAGGAGGGCAAGGGCTCCATCCCTAGGGACTACGGCCCTGACGAGCCCACAGCCGCAGCCAAGAGCCGGACGGAGCTGAAGATGGAGGTGTCCACCTCCATCTTCCAGCTGGGCTGGAAGATGGACCCGGCGCCCAGGGGGGAGGAGCAGTTCCGGCAGAAGCTGATTGCCGAGCTGGCCTGCGAGGCCCTGCTGGGCAACTCCAGTCCGCTGTATGTCCGTCTGTACCGGGACGGTCTCATCAACAGCAGCTTCTCTTACGGCTTTGACGGCTATCCTTCCTGCGCCTATGCCATGGCCGGCGGCGAGAGCACCGACCCGGACGCCGTGGCCGCAGCCATTGCCGACGAGGTGGCACGGATTGGCAGGGAAGGCGTGGATGCCGCTCTCTTTGCCCGGCTGAAAAAGGGTCTGTACGGCGCCAAGGTGCGCAGCCTCAACTCCTTTGAGAACATCTGCGTGGGCATGGTCCAGGCCTATTTCGCCGGCTACGACATGCTCCGGTTCCCCGAGGTCTTTGAGGGCATCAGCCAGGCGGACGTGGAGGCGTGCATCCGCACCTGCTTTACGCCGGAGCGTGCAGCGCTGGCCGTGGTGCAGCCGGGGGAGGGACAGGCATGACCAACACCGTCTCCTTTCCCGGCCTGGGGCTGGAGTTCACCCTGAACCGGGTGGCGGCTGCTCCCTTTGGCTTCAACATCTACTGGTACGCCGTCATCATCGTCTCGGGCGCCATTCTGGCCTGGTTCTACTGCAGCCGCAAGGGTCCCAAGCTGGGCATCAGTGACGACGACCTGACCGACCTGCTCATCTTTGCCGTGCCCCTTGCCCTGGTAGGGGCGCGGCTGTACTACATCCTGTTCTACCTGGACCTGTTCAAAAATGAGGACGGCAGTCTGAATTTTGGCAAGATGCTGGACGTGCGGGACGGCGGACTGGCCATCTACGGCGGCGTCATCGCAGCAGTGATTGTGCTGTTCTTTGTCTGCCGGTACAAGAAGATTCCCTTCCTGGCCTTTGCCGACCTGGGCGGCATGGGCCTGCTCATCGGCCAGTGCATCGGCCGGTGGGGCAATTTCGTCAACGTGGAGGCGTACGGCGGCCTGACCGACCTGCCCTGGCGGATGTGCTCGGAGAAGATTGCCAACGAGCTGTACGCCAAGGGGCTGGTGGACGCCGCCGGATGGCAGCAGGTGGTGGACGGCACCCTGGGCGTCCATCCCACCTTTTTCTATGAGTCGGCCTGGAACCTGGTGGGCTTCCTGCTCATCGTATTTATCTCCCGAAACTGGCGCAAGTTCGACGGCCAGCTCTTCTTTACCTATCTGGCCTGGTACGGTGTGGGCCGCGGCATCATTGAGGGCATGCGCACCGACAGCCTTTACTTTATGAATACCCCCATCCGGGTGTCCCAGGTGCTGGGCTTTGCCTCCGCGCTGGCGGCAATCATCCTGTGGGTGTGGTTCTACCTGCACCGGCCCGAGCCGGAACAGCTGTGGGTGCACCGCCGGGCTGCCCTGGAGGCAGCCAAAGCAGCCAACGAGAAAAAGGAGGACGAGGACAATGGCAGCGACCATCATTGACGGAAAGGCCCTGGCGGCCAAGTGCAAGGCCAGAATCAAGGAAGAGGTGGAGCACCTCTCCAAGCGGCCCGGTCTGGCCGTCATCATCGTGGGGGACAATCCCGCCTCCCGTATCTACGTCAACCACAAGAAGAAGGACTGTGCCGAGTGCGGCATTTACAGCGAGGAGTACGCTCTCCCCGAGTGTGCCCGGCAGGAGGAGCTGCTGGAGCTCATCGACCTGCTCAACGGCAGGGAGGACATCGACGGCATTCTGGTCCAGCTGCCGCTGCCCGCTCAGTTTGACGAGAAGGCGGTGCTCAACGCCATTGACCCCGGCAAGGACGTGGACTGCTTCCACCCCTACAACGTGGGCCAGCTGATGATCGGGGAGCACACCTTCCTGCCCTGCACCCCGGCGGGTGTGATGGCCATGCTGGACGAGTACGGCATTGACCCCGCCGGAAAGCACGCAGTGGTGGTGGGCCGCTCCAACATCGTGGGCAAGCCCCAGGCCATGCTGCTGCTCCAGCGCCACGCCACGGTGACCATCTGCCACTCCCGTACCCCCAACCTGGCTGAAATCACCCGCCAGGCCGATATTCTGGTGGCGGCAGTGGGGAAGACCGGCCTCATCACCGCCGACATGGTGAATGAGGGGGCAGCTGTCATCGACGTGGCCATGAACCGGAACGAGGAAGGCAAGCTCTGTGGCGACGTGGACTTTGAGGCCGTAAAGGAGAAGGCATCCTTCATCACCCCGGTGCCCGGCGGCGTGGGCCCCATGACCCGGGTCATGCTGCTGGAGAACACGCTCACCGCGGCGAAGGTTCACGGGAAATAAGAACAAGAGCCTGCACGAGAAATGTGCTCCAGGCTCTTTTCATAACAGGGAAGAAGGGTGCAAAAAGGCCCCTGCGCTTAAGCGCAGGGGCCTTTTCTCAGTTCAGAGAGAATCACACGGCGCGGGTGACCTTACCCGAACGGAGGCATCTGGTGCACACATAGACGTGCTTGGGCGCACCGTCCACGATCGCCTTAACACGCTTCACGTTGGGCTTCCAGGGACGGTTGGTGCGGCGGTGAGAGTGGGACACCTGAATGCCGAACACAACGCCCTTGTCGCAAAATTCACACTTGGCCATTCGCTAAACCTCCTCGCTCGTCAGGTTTTGCTTACAAAGCATCGACTGATATAATAACAGAAACTGTGGGAAAATGCAAGCTTTTTTTCAAAGAAAGATAAATTAGACAAAAACCAGGGCAAACTATGGGGAAAGAGGGAAGAATGGCCGTATTTTCGTCCGTACAGGTGGAGAATAAAAGGCAGGAAATTTAATCCAGTCCTGCCGCAGCCACCAGATCGGCCATGGAATAGAGGCAGGGCTTCTCCACACCGGCCAGGAAACGGGCCGCTTTGACCGCACCGGCGGCAAAGACCTCCCGGGACTGGGCGGAGTGGTGCAGCTCGATGACCTCGTCCCGTCCAGCGAAGATGATCTCGTGGTCTCCTACGATGGTGCCGCCCCGGACAGAGGAGATGCCAATCTCGTGGGGGTCTCTGGGCTTGCGGACGGACTGCCGCTCATAGACGTACTGGGGCTGGTAGGGGAGGGCGGAGGCGGCGGCATCGGCGATCATCAGGGCGGTGCCGCTGGGGGCGTCCACCTTCCGGTGGTGGTGCCGCTCCACAATCTCCACGTCGTAGTCGCTGCCCAGGATGGAGGCCGCACGGCGCACCAGCTCCAGCAGCACATTGATGCCCAGGGACATGTTCCCGGAGCGGAAGATGGGCACCAGCTTTGCCGCCTCGTCAATGGCGGTCAGCTGCTCCTGGGAGTAGCCGGTGGTGGCCAGGACCAGGGGAACCTTGCGGGTGGTGCCGAAGTCCAGCAGGCCCTGGAGGGCGGCGGGGCTGGAGAAGTCGATGACCGCGTCCACCTGGCCGTCAAAGTCGGCAGGGGAGGTGCACACCTTGAAGTCCCGGTCGCTGTTGCCCAGGATATCAAAGCCCACGGCGATTTCAATGTCCGGTGCGGAGCGGCAGATGTCCTCCACCACACGGCCCATGTGGCCGTTGCAGCCGGAAATGCCAATTCGGAGCATAATTCAACGTCCCTTTCCGGATAAAATCAGAGCAGACCCATCCGCTGCATGGAGGCCCGCAGGGTCTCCAGGTGGGCGGGGGAGATGTCGCACAGGGGCAGGCGCAGACCGCCGGCCTTCATGCCCATCAGGTCCATGGCGGCCTTGATGGGGATGGGGTTGACCTCAATAAAGAGGGCGTCGATGAGGTCCATGTACTCCACCTGGAGCTTGGAGGCGGCGGCAAAGTCGTTGTCCAGGCACAGGTGGCTCATCTCCACCATGGTCTTGGGGACGATGTTGGCGGCCACCGAGATGACGCCCTTGGCGCCCAGGCTCATCATGGGCACCACCTGGTCGTCGTTGCCGGACCAGATGTAGAAGTCGTCTCCGCAGAGGAAGCGGGTGTGGGCCAGCAGGGAGAAGTTGCCGCTGGCCTCCTTGACGCCGTTGAACCGGGGGTTCTCGGAGAGAATCTTGTAGGTCTCGGCGGCGAAGGAAACGCCGGTACGGGAGGGCACATTATAGAGGATGATGGGCAGCTCCACCCGGTCGGCGATATACTCGTAGTGCTTGATAAGACCGGTCTGGGAGCACTTGTTGTAGTAGGGCGTCACCAGCAGCAGGGCATCGGCGCCGGAGTCCTGGGCGTGCTGGCACAGGTACACGGCGGCGGTGGTGTCGTTGCTGCCGGCGCCGGCGATGACCTTGACGCGGTGGTTGACGTGCTTGACGCAGAACTCCACGGCGGCGATGTGCTCCCGGATGCTCATGGTGGAGCTCTCGCCGGTGGTGCCGCAGACGCACAGGGCGTCGATGCCGCTGGCAATCTGGGCGTCGATCTGGGCGGCAAAGGCGTCGTAGTTGATGGCGCCGCTGTCGTCAAAGGGGGTGACCAGCGCGGTGCAGGCGCCGGTAAAGACGGGCTCTCTCATAGATGTGACCTCCTCAAAGTCGAGATGGGTAAGAAATCAGGCGCGGGGCTCGATGTAGCCCTCGGCGCACAGCAGCTCGGCCAGCAGCACGCCGCCGCCGGCAGCGCCCCGGAGGGTGTTGTGGGACAGGCAGACGAACTTGTAGTCGTACTGGGTGTCGGGACGGAGACGGCCCACGGAGATGGCCATGCCGCCCTCCAGCTCACGGTCCAGCTTGGCCTGGGGACGGTCGGGCTCCTCGAAGTAGTGGATGAACTGCTTGGGGGCGGTGGGCAGATCCAGTTCCTGGGCGCGGCCCTTGTAGGACGCCCACAGGGCCTTGATCTCCTCTTCGGTGGGCTTGTGCTCAAAGTCCACGAACACGGCGGCGGTGTGGCCGTTGGACACGGGCACACGCAGGCACTGGGAGGTGATGGCGGGGGAGTCGGCGGTGACGATGACGCCGTTTTCCAGCTTGCCCCACACCTTCAGGGGCTCCTTCTCGCTCTTCTCCTCCTCGCCGCCGATGTAGGGGATCAGGTTATCCACCATCTCGGGCCAGGTCTTGAAGGTCTTGCCGGCGCCGGAGATGGCCTGATAGGTGCAGGCCAGCACCCGCTTGAGGCCGAAGGCCTCCTTCAGGGGGTGCAGGGCGGGGACATAGCTCTGGATGGAGCAGTTGGACTTGACGGCAATAAAGCCGCGGGTGGTGCCCAGACGGCGGCGCTGGGCCTCGATGACCCGGATGTGGTCGGCGTTGATCTCAGGCACCACCATGGGCACGTCGGGGGTCCAGCGGTTGGCGGAGTTGTTGGACACGACGGGGCACTCGTGGCGGGCGTAGTTCTCCTCCAGGGCCAGAATCTCGTCCTTCTTCATGTCCACCGCGCAGAAGACAAAGTCCACCATGGCGGCAATCTTGTCCACGTCCTCCTGGGCGTTCATGACGACCAGCTTCTTGGCCTCCTCGGGCATGGGGGTGTCCATGGCCCAGCGGTCGCCGATGGCCTCCTCATAGGTCTTGCCGGCGCTGCGACCGCTGGCCGCCACAACGGTGAGATGGAACCAGGGGTGATGCTCCATCAGGGTGACAAAACGCTGGCCCACCATGCCGGTGGCGCCGATCACGCCTACTTTGTACTGCTTCATGTTCAGGACCTCCATCGCTCTCTTTTAACTTTATGCTATTCCGGAGCAGGCTGGTTTAAGACCAGCTCCGGGAGGGAAACCAAGATGAATCGCCGCAGATTGAAAAATGTCTCAGAATAAAAAAAGAAATCAGCGGGTTTACATACCGGCTGATTTTGTACTATAATGTCAGAGACGGTCACCGTCCCCGGCACTACAAAAGCAGACAGCACTCCGCCGGAGGACCGGCGACAGTCGCAGGGCTGATGTGCCCGGCGCCCAGGAAAGACGGTTCCGTACCCGTGTTTCCTTCGGCGGCTTTCCCTTTGACGCGGGTCGCAGGGCCAACGGAGCCCTCACCGCGCTACTTTTGAAAACCGCAACCTCTATCTTGCAGTGATTCAGTTGATTTTTGAAAATAGTATCACAACCGCTTTGCCCTGTCAATACAGGGAATGGCGGCTATCCCAGAGATTTGGAGTTTCCTATGAAAAAAACGCTGATGAAATTCGCCGCGCTGGTCCTTGCAGCCACGCTGACCCTTCCCGCACTTCCCGCGGCTGCTCAGGCGGCCAGCATCCCCATGAGCGCCAGCATCCGCATTGGACTGACCTACGGCACCGACGCTGTCCCCGGCGCCAACCTGCTCAACAGCACCGGCAGCGGTTACCGGCTGGGCTACTATGATGACAGCCTCAACTTTGTCCAGCTGGGCTACACCACGGAGACCGGCATCTCCATCGTCAAGACCCAAAACGTGTGGTACGGACCGCTCTCCACCGGCCTGAACGGCTATACAGATACCCAGACCTCCTCCATCGCTGTGGGCTGCTACCACATCCAACTGCCGGGCACCTACACCACCTTTGAAGAGGCATCTGCCGCAGCGGCGGCCGTGACCGGCGGCTTCCCCGCATGGACCAACGGGACCTATACAGTACGGGTGGGGGCCTACCTCACCTCGGAGGAGGCCAACACAGCCCTGACCGCACTGGGCGTCTCGGGCGCCACGGTCACCGGCACCAGCAGCTACGGCGTGTCCGTGGTCAAGACGGGCACAAGCACCATTCTCTTTCAGTTTGACGGCGGATCGTCCCTGTCCCTGGGCGTGATGCCCGGACTGGACAACTCGGTCAAGACCATGACCTGGTACGCCAAGCGGAAGTACTACGGCGGGTTCCGCTACCAGCGCATCAACGGCGGCAACCTGACGGTGGTCAATGTGGTGGACCGTGAGGACTATATCAACTGCGTCATCTCCCAGGAGATGAGCCCCTCCTGGCCGGTGGAGGCCCTGAAGGCCCAGGCGGTCACCGCCCGGAGCTACGCCGCCTCCTGCACGGGACGCCACACCTCCAGCGGCTTTGACCTGTGCGCCACCACCCACTGCCAGGCCTATCCCGGCGCAGGCTCTGTCAACGACAATACATACCGGGCGGCCCAGGAGACGTCGGGCCAGTACGTATGGTACAACGGCTCCATTGCGGAGGCCTATTATTTCTCCTCGGACGGTGGCGCCACCGAGAGCGCCAAGAACGTCTGGGGCGGCGACCTGCCCTACCTGGTTGGCGTCACGGACCCCTGGGAGGCCACGGTGGCCAGCAAAATTTCCGGCTACAACTGGAGCTGCACCTTTACTGCCGACGAGCTGGCCGCCAAGCTGCGCGCCTCCGGCCGCAACTGCGGCACGCTGGCCAGCGTGCGGGTGTCGGAATACACAGCCACAGGAAATGTAAGGGCGCTGACCTTTACGGATACAAAGGGCAGTAGCTGGACCATCACCGGCTGCGACAACTGCCGGATCTTCCTGGGTGTCAAATCGCCCCGGTTCACCGTTACCGGCGGAAGCGGCGGGAGCTACTACGTCAACGAGGACGGCGGAACACTGTCCTCTGTCTCGGGGGCCTACGCCATTGACGGCAGCGGCAATGTGTCCGCCATCAGCGGCACACCCTATGTCATCACCGGCAGCGGCACAGAGGTTTTGACCTCCTCCGGCTCCACAGGCGGCAGCTTCACCTTCACCGGAACCGGCTACGGCCACAACGTGGGCATGAGCCAGTGGGGCGCCTACGCCATGGCCCAGGCAGGGAAGACCTATGTGGACATTCTGAAGTTCTACTACACCGGCGTGGAAATCCGATAAGGAAACCGGCGAGTTATTTTCAATCTGAAAGCAGGGAACAACAAGAGCATGGAACTGAAAACATCTGATTTTTACTACGACCTTCCCCAGGAGCTGATTGCCCAGACGCCGCTGGACCGGCGGGACGGCTCCCGGCTGATGGTGCTCAACAAGGAGACGGGGGAGACCTCTCACCACCACTTCTATGAGCTGCCCAACTTCCTCCGTCCCGGCGACTGCCTGGTGCTTAACGACTCCCGGGTGCTGCCCGCTCGTCTGCTGGGCCACCGGGAGCCTACGGGCGGCGCAGTGGAGGTGCTGCTGCTCATCGACCGGGGCAACAAGGTCTGGGAATGCCTGGTGCGGCCCGGACGGAAAGTGAAGCCGGGCACCAAGCTCTCCTTCGGCGACGGCCTGCTGACCGCCGACGTGCTGGAGGAGGTGGAAGGCGGAAACCGGCTCATTGAATTCCACTACGAGGGAATTTTCCTTGAAATTCTGGAGCGGCTGGGCAAGATGCCTCTGCCGCCCTACATCAAGGAGGAGCTCAACGACCCGGAGCGGTACCAGACCGTGTACTCCCGGGAGGTTGGCTCCGCCGCCGCCCCCACCGCCGGCCTCCATTTCACCAAGGAGCTGCTGGCGCAGATTGAGGCTATGGGCGTGCGCCTGGCCTATGTAACCCTCCACGTTGGCCTGGGTACCTTCCGGCCTGTGAAGGAGGAGAACATTACAGACCATGAGATGCACGCCGAGTACTGCATGATCTCCCAGAAGACGGCGGACATTATCAACGAGACCAAGGCCAACGGCGGCCGGGTCATCTGCGTGGGCACCACCTCCTGCCGGACCATTGAGAGCTGGGCCGCTGAGGACGGCACCCTGAAGGAGAGCGCCGGCTGGACCAGCATCTATATCTACCCCGGCTACCGCTTCAAGGCGCTGGACTGCCTCATCACCAACTTCCACCTGCCCGAGTCCACCCTGGTGATGCTGGTCTCCGCCCTGGCTGGCCGTGAGAATATCCTGAACGCCTATGCGGAGGCGGCGCGGGAGAAGTACCGGTTCTTCTCCTTCGGCGACGCCATGTTTATCTGTTAAAACTTAAAAACGGCCCTGCCGCAAGTTCTGCGGCAGGGCCGTTTTATACTGTGGGGCGTTCAGGGGGTGTTGATAACCACGGAGGTGCCGTCCCAGTCCACAACAAAGCCCAGAGCCTCGCCCAGGTCCCGGAGCTTGAAGTAGGTGTATCCAGCGCCGGAGGCGTCGGTGATGGTGATGGCGTGGAGGTCGGTCTTGACGCCGTTCACCAGGACGGAGGCCTGATTCTCAGTGTAGCTCTGGTCGCCGGAGAAGGGGATGGACATCTCGGAGCCGTTGGGGGTGGTGTAGGCCGCGTTGGTGGTGATGGTGATGGCTCCGGCGGCGCCGTCCCAGCCCACGTTGAACTGGGCGGCAGTGCCGTTGAGCACGTGGGCCACGTCCCGCAGCTTGAGATAGTTGGTGCCGTTGCCGTTGGCGTCCTTGAGCATGTAGGCGTCAAAGTCCACGGCCTGGCCGTTCACCAGGATGGGGCAGGGGGTGGCGTAGGCGGTGTTGACAGCGGGCTGCTCAGGCGTCTCGGGCACGGACGCACCGTCAGGCGCGATGACGGCGTAACGGGCCTTCTCACCATCGGCGGTCTGGTAGACGAGATAATCTCCGTCCTTCACACCGGTCAGAGGCAGCCGGTCGCCGTCATTGGGGCCTCCGGTGATGGTGAGGGGAGACTGGAACGTGAGGGAGGAGTCGCTGCCGAAGAGATGGAAATCCACGGCACTCCGTTTATTTCCCTGGAGGATAAGGGAACCGGTGCCCGTAATGGTGATGTGTTCTCCGTTGCTCAACGTGGACAGGCCCAGCTGCTCGGCTTTGTTGACGCTGCCGTCCGCCAGACACAGCGTCCAGTTGTCGGAATTTCCGGAATAGACGGAGAAATAGACGTTTTTGCAGTCAAGTCCGTTCAGGGTGAGGGTCTGGGTGGCGCTGTCGTAGCTCCAGCCGTCGCCGCTGGCGCTCTCGTCCACATAGCAACCCACGAGGGTCCTGTCCCGGTAGAGGATTTCGATGTCGTAGAGGCTGCCGCCTGCCAGGGCGGGGACGGACAGGCTCAGGCAGAGCGCCAGAGCCAGGAGGAGGGACAGGAAGGTCTTTCTTTGCTTCATGTGCGGGTTCATCCTTTCTTGTATGCCGGTTTCCGGCTGTGTGGCGTTCCCGGGTCCGGCATACAGGCCATTCTTGAAAACGGCGGAAAATCCACCTATAATGAATAGCGATGTATCACAGGACGGAGGAACGCCGGTATGGTCAGTGTAGTGTTGGAGAAGGACGGTTTCAAGGTGTTGCGCACAAACGCCGGTCTTCCTGTAAAAATTAGCATGCTGTGCCTCACGGAGAGGGCGAACCGTCCATGACCACCATACAGACATATGCCCTGAACGCCCTGCTGGGTATCCCCCAGACCGCGATACAGATTTGGGTATTTCTCCGTCTCTTCTACGTGCGGCGACCGGTCTGCTATGGGGTTACCTACACACTGGCCATGCTGGGAATCCAGTTTCTGTACGGAGCGGCGGAGACGGTGTGGGCGGGTGCTTATCTCAGCGCCTCCCGTATTGCGGTGACGCTGGCTGCCGTGGTTGTCATCCCCTGTTGTTTCAGCAGGGAGGGGAAGGGCAAGACCATTCTCTTCGGTATTTCCCAGATGGCGCTGATGCTGCTTGCGGACCTGATGTACAGCCGGTCGCTGACTGTGCTGCTGGGAGACAATGTTCTCAATGAGCTGCTCCTCCATCCGGTGCTCCTCACCGCCATCAAACTGCTCTATGCTCTCTTTCTCCTGCTGTTGAATTTTGGATTTTGCAGCATCTGGAGCAGACTGGTCAGCCACGGAGAGGCGGGGTGGGACGCGCCGTTTCTGCTGTTCATTCTGGGGCAGTGCGTGTCCATCATCATGCTGGAATATTTCATCTGGACGCTGACCCCCGAGATGCCGCTGACGCTCTCTCTGCTCTGCCTGCTGGTGGGCGTGCTTTTGGTGTCGGGCGTCGTACTGCTCCGCCTATTTGCCCAGGCGAAGGTATTACCGCGCCCAGGAGCGTCAGCGGATGCTGGAGCGTCAGCTGGACCTGCAGCGTGCCAGGCCAGAGTGAGCTGGAGGCCAACGCCAGACAGGTGGGACAGCTGAGCGACCAACTCCGCAGCCAGCTGGAGGCGGCACGGCAGTCCATCAGCGAGAGAGACCTTCCACGTGCCGGCGGCGCGTTGGCCCGTGCGTCCAAGCAGCTGAAGGCGGTACAGGGCATCTACTGCGCCCATCCGGTCATAGACGCCGTGCTGGCCGACAAGGCAAGACGATGTGAAGCGGAACACATCCGGCTGGAACTGGCCCTTGACCTGCCGCCGGAACTGCCGCAGGACGGTCTGGCGCTGTGCAGCCTGTTTGGAAATCTGCTGGACAACGCCGTGGAGGCCTGTCTCCGGCTGAGCGGGTCATTCGGTGCCGGGCCGGCTGCCGGGGCGGCTATCTGGTGGTAGAGGAGGAAAATCCTCTGCCCCCGCCCCTGGACGAAGCCGCCCAGCAAAGGCGTATCAGGGCGGGCCGTGGCCTCGGGCTGGAGATTCTGTCCGGCATTGCCCGTCGGTATGGGGGAGAAGTAGAGACAACGCAGCGAGACGGCCGCTTTCAGGCTACTGTCTGGCTGGGGCTGGACACTCCGCCGGAGGGAGAGGGGGAGAACCATGGATAAGCTCTGTCCGCTGGCGGTCTTTCTCCTGTTCTTCATCCCCAGCTCCTGTTTTTACCGCTTCTGCAAAAAGAGCGTGCTCCCCCGGTGGCGGTACGCCCTTGTTTTGCTCCCAGGCAGCCAGGGCGCTGTGCTGGCGGTCATCCTGTCCGTCATACAGTCCTTCCCGCAGGAGGGCAGCGGCGCCCGCTGGCTGTTTTCTCTCTTGCTGCCGGTCCATCTGCTGGCGGATGTGCTGCTGCTCCGGCTTCTTGGCCGGCTTGAGGACGGCTACCAGAACCGCAGCCGCAAGGCCGAGCTGGAGCATCAGCTGGCGCTGCTGGATGCCTACTACACCAGCCTTCTGGAACGGGAACAGGCTGTCCGCCGGATGCGGCACGATATCAACAACCATCTGCAGACCATCGCGTGTCTGCTGGAGCGGGGCGATGTGGCGGCGGCTGGGGCGCATCTGGACCGCCTGGACGCTCTGCTGGCGGCATCCGTAAAGCCGCCGGAACATCCTGCCGGGGAGGTGAAAGACCATGTGGAATGTGCTGATTTGTGACGACCAGCGGGAGCAGTGCGGGCATCTGAAGGAGCTGCTCGGGGAGGACCCGGAGCTGCGGGTCTCCTGCTGTACCTCAACGCGGGAGCTGGAGGAGATCTGCGCCGCCCGGCGACCTGACATCCTTCTGATGGATATCTGTCTGGGGGAGGAGAGCGGGATTGAACTGGTCAAGCGCCTGGCGCCTGAGACAGCCGGTGTTCAGGTTATCTATGTGACGGGGTATGTGGAGTACTGCACCAAGGTCTACGAGACAGAGCACATCAGCTTTCTGCTCAAGCCGGTGGACAGTGCGGAACTGCTTCAGGCCGTGACCCGTGCAAAGGAACGGCTGACGCGGCGCCGCACAGAGGGGCTGACGCTCCAGACCAAAAGCGCGGTCTATTTTCTGCCCTTTTCCGGAATCCGATATCTGGAGAGCCAGGGGCGGCTGGTGCGCTGCGTAACCGATCACGGAACCTGCGAGAGCTATGCCAGGCTGAGTGAGCTGGAAGGCCAGCTGAACGACCGCTTTTTCCAGTGTCACAAGAGCTTCGTGGTGAACATGGACCGGGTTACCGCTTTTGCGTCCACCTGCTTCACGCTCAGCACCGGGGAGCGGATTCCGGTCAGCACACGCCGGAGGGCGGAGGCCAGACTACGCTTTCTCCGGTCGCTGAAGGAGGGGTTCTCTGAGGGGAGCCGGAGCGAAACTTAGCCCTTGGCGGCAGCCTATCCGGGGAATGTGCTGTGTTTTCTCTGGGCCTCTTGCCAAGCGGATGCGGTTTTGCTATGATAATGTCCGATGAACAGACCGCGGGGCGGTTGTTTGGCTAGACTGAATGTAAAAGGAGTTTTCGTGTGTTTGAAGTAGTCAAGACCGAGGGCAGAGCCCGGCGGGGCGTGTTTACCTGCGCCCACGGCACGGTACAGACCCCTGTTTTTATGAACGTCGGCACCCAGGGCGCCATCAAGGGCGCAGTGTCGGCCCACGACCTGAAGGATGTGGGCTGCCAGATTGAGCTGTCCAACACCTATCATCTCCATCTCCGTCCCGGTGACGGCGTTGTGAAGGAGATGGGCGGCCTCCACAAGTTTATGGACTGGAACGGCCCCATTCTCACCGACTCCGGCGGGTTCCAGGTGTTCTCCCTGTCCGGACTGCGAAAGATCACCGAGGAGGGCGTCACTTTCGCCTCCCACATCGACGGACGCCGGGTCTTTATGGGGCCTGAGGAGAGCATGCGCATCCAGTCCAACCTGGGCAGCGACATCGCCATGGCCTTTGATGAGTGCGTGGCCAACCCCTCCACCCGGGAGTACGTCAAGCCCTCCTGCGAACGGACCCTCCGCTGGCTGGCCCGGTGCAAGGAGGAGCATGACCGGCTCAACAGCCTGCCCGACACGGTCAATCCCCACCAGATGCTCTTCGGCATCAACCAGGGCGGCATTTACCCCGACCTGCGTGTGTGGCACATGAAGGAGACCGCCAAGATTGACTGCGACGGCTACGCCATCGGCGGTCTGGCGGTAGGCGAGCCCACTCAGACCATGTACGACATCATCGACGCCGTGGAACCCCACATGCCCAAGGACAAGCCCCGGTATCTGATGGGCGTGGGCACGCCCTCCAACATCATCGAGGCGGTTGCCCGGGGCGTGGACTTCTTCGACTGTGTCATGCCCGCCCGCAACGCCCGCCACGGGAAGCTGTACACCTGGGAGGGCACGCTGAACATCAAGAACGAGAAGTACAAGACCGACCCCACCCCCATCGATCCCACCTGTACCTGTCCGGCCTGCCAGTCCTTCTCCCGTGCCTACCTGCGCCACCTGTTTGCGGCAGGCGAGATGCTGGCTATGCGCCTGGCGGTGCTCCACAATCTCCACTTCTACAATGAGCTGATGGTCCGCATCCGGGCGGCTCTGGATGAGGGCACCTTTGAGGAGTTCCGCCGCACGTATAGCGGAAAATTGGACGTGCCCATCGGAAATTCTTAAAGAGGACTTGCCAAGCGGCGGGAATGCCGGTATAATGTGGAAAGTTTCTGTGGGGCAAACAGAAGAAAAACATGTTTGAAGGAATTAACCCATGGATATCGTTTCTATTGTAATGATCGTCACAATGCTGGCCATCTTTTACGGCTTCTATTGTAGGGAATCTGCGGTAAACTCTGTGCTAGGTAAACACCTCATGTAACTTTCAGATGAAAGAAGGAATCGCCAAATGGAGAAAACTTATTATGTGTGTTCCCATATGTCTGACAGCTCTCATCTTCCAAAAGATAATTACGAAGAGATGTTTACGCTATCTGTCTTTTTTCCGTTCCCTAAAAAAATAAAAATTCCTTTTGTTATTGTAGTGGAAGATGAAACGAACGATGCGTATGAGTTTTTTACAAAAACAGCATTTGAAATGCACAACAATGATAATTCTCTTCCGACATGGTTGTTCACTTTGCCAAATTCAACATTGAAAATGGATCGCTCTTGCGATGGTGTTGATGTATTCCATATTTCTGAAATGCAACCATCGGAAGTATTGGAACTCGTGAATCCTTTTATCAAAAAGCAAAGGTACTATAACTATGCTAAAAAAGTAATAGAACACTTTTTTTATATATTTAGGTCGAAATGGGTGCGGTTACAAGAGGCAGAAAAACGCAAAAAAAATGCTAATGATATTGCTTCTTCAAAACTACGTGACTTTTTAAACAGACATTAAACTCGTTTAATCTTTTGTCTTAAGATAGTACTTGCCAAGCGGAGCGAATGCCGCTATAATGTATAAAGTTGCCACAGGGCAAGGGGCAGAAATACTATATTTGGAGGAATTGACCTTGGATATCATTTCCATCGTAATGATCGTCGCAATGCTGGCCATCTTCTATTTCCTGCTCATCCGGCCGGAGAACAAGAAGAAAAAGGCTATGGCCGAGATGCGCAACAGCCTGGCTGTTGGCGATCTGATCACCACCATCGGCGGTATCGTGGGCACCATCTGCGCCGTCAAGGAGGACACCATCGTCATCGAGACCGGTGCCGACCGTGTGCGCATCGAGTTCACCAAGTGGGCTGTGTCCACCAAGGGCACTCAGACCTCTGAGGATGCCGCTCCCGCCAAGGACGAGAAGGAAAAGAAGTAAAATTCCCCGCTGTCAGAGCAGCCGGCCGCAGATGCGGCCGGCTGCTTTTTTCCTGTCCGCAGTACCCTTAGAAAAAAGCAGACATGCCGGACGAAACCGGGGCATATACTCCACCAGACAAGCACAATGTCTGGGAGGGGAATGGAATGAAACATATGGAAGAGGATCAGGGGGCCAGACTGGTCCGTTGTGTGCTGGGCGTGCTTCTGGGTGGCGGCGTGGCGCTGCTGGCCTGTTTTCTCTTTCTGCTGCTGGCCTCGGTGGGAATCTCCAACGGATGGATTGGGGAGCAGCTGATGTATCAGATGACCATCGTGGGCTGTGTCATCGGCGGCTTTTCCGGCGGTACGGCGGCCATCCGCCGCTGCCGCTCCAGGGCGCTGATTGTGGGCTTGCTGACGGGCTGCGTCTTTTTTCTGATTCTGCTCACGGTGGGCGTACTCTTCTTCGGACCGGCTGCGCCGGAGGAGGGGCTGGCCCTGCTGTGCGGGGCTTTGTGCGGCGGTGCGGCGGCCGGTTTGCTGGGCGGAAAACGCCCCGCCAGGAAAAAGCGGAAGGCCCGCCGCTAAAAATGATTGAAATGGACCGCTTCCTATGCTATAATGAATCGAAGCTCCAAAAAACGACAGTGGAGGAGGGGAAACAGATGAAGCATGTGAAGACTCTTAACGGCGCTACTCTGAAGAACAGCGCTGCTCACGGCGGCTGCGGCGAGTGCCAGACTTCTTGCCAGTCCGCTTGTAAGACCTCTTGCACGGTTGCCAACCAGAAGTGCGAGAACAACAACAAGTAAGTCGAACAACAAGACTGGAAACGGGGTGGGTTTTGCCCACCCCGTTTCCGTGCCTGTATTAGGAGAGAAAAGAATGGTACATACTTTTACCGCTCTCGGCGTGTATGTCGCCGTAGATGTAAACAGCGGCGCTGTCCATGTGCTGGACAAGACCGCATATGACCTGCTGGAGGCGCTGAACCGGCAGAGCGCCAATCCCGGTCAGCTGGCTGAGCACTGCCCGGCGGAGCTGGCCGCCCAGCTGCCCCAGTACAGCGCTGAGGCGCTGGAGGAGGCCTGGCAGGAGCTGCGGGGCCTTCAGGAGGAGGGGCTCCTCTTTGTGGAGGACGACTATATCGACCCCGCCGCCGCCGTGGCCATGCAGCGTGAGGCGCCTATCAAAGCCCTGTGCCTGCACGTGTCCCACGACTGTAATCTGCGCTGCAAGTACTGCTTCGCCTCTACCGGCGACTTTGGCACCGGTCACCGCATGACCATGGATTTTGAGACCGCCAAGCGGGCCATTGACTTTGTAATTGAGCGCTCCGGTAAGCGGCGCAACATCGAGGTGGACTTCTTCGGCGGCGAGCCTCTGATGGCTATGGACACCGTGAAGAGGACGGTGGAGTACGCCCGCTCCATTGAGAAAGAGCATGGCAAGTGCTTCCGCTTTACCATCACAACCAACGGCGTCCTGCTCAACGACGAGAACATCGAGTACATCAACCGTGAGATGTCCAACGCGGTTCTGTCCATCGACGGCCGCAAGGAGGTCAACGACCGGATGCGTCCCACCGTCAACGGCAAGGGCAGCTACGACGTGATCGTCCCCAAGTTCCGGAAGCTCATCGCCGGCAGGGGAGACAAGGACTACTATCTCCGCGGCACCTTCACCCGTGACAACCTGGACTTCGCCGGTGACGTGATGCACATGGCGTCCCTGGGCGCCAAGAACATCTCGGTGGAGCCTGTGGTCGGCGGTCCCGAGGACCCCTATGCGCTCCGCGAGGAGGATGTGCCCACCATTCTGGCCGAGTACGAGAAGCTGGCCGAGGAGCTGCGCAAGCACCCCGAGGTGAACTTCTTCCACTTCAACGTGGACCTGGCCCAGGGCCCCTGCGTCATCAAGCGGCTGCGCGGCTGCGGCGCCGGCTGCGAGTACGTGGCCATCACCCCGGAAGGTGATATCTACCCCTGTCACCAGTTTGTGGGCAACGAGGAGTACAAGCTGGGCAACCTCTATGAGGGCACCTTCAACATGGAGATCTCCAAGGCCTTCTCCAACCTGAATATCTATACCAGAGAGGACTGCAAGAACTGCTGGGCCCGCTTCTACTGCTCCGGCGGCTGCAGCGCCTCCAACCTGCTTGTCAATGGAGACATAAAAAAGCCTCACCATGTGGGCTGCGAGCTGGAGCGCAAGCGTCTTGAGTGCGCTATCGCTCTGCGGGCCATTGCGGCTGGCATGGCCGACTGATATACAAAATGTAATTATACAATTTGTAATCACCGTTTCCACCTGCAAAACCGCCATTATCCACGTGATATCCAAGAAAAATAATACATTTTTCGACAGAATGAGCGCCCTCGAAAAAGGGCGCTCATTTCTTCTGTGTACAAAGTTTACATAAGCAAATTTACATAATAATTTGTCATAATAAACAAAAATAAAAAATTTGCTTTGTATTTCTTGCGTTAATTCTTCGGAAGAGATATATTATTCATAAACTAGGTTAAGAAGAGGGTCTGTCATTTGAAATTGGGATTTATTGGCGCAGGCAATATGTCGGGTGCTATTTTGGACGGTGTTTTAAAGGGCGGCCTTCTCCAGGCGGAGCAGCTGTGGGTTTCCAACCGCCACGAGGATAAGCTGGAGCGCTTTGCCCGCCAGGGTGTTCATACCACCACCGATAACTGCCAGGTGGCCCGGGAGGCCGATCTGGTTATCCTTGGCATCAAGCCTCAGATGTTCGGCGATGTGCTTCCCCAGATTGCAGAGCAGGTGAGAGGCAAGGGAGTTCTCTCGATTTCCCCTGGCTACTCTCTCGCCTGGTTGCGGGAGCAGCTGCCCGGGTGCCATGTGATGCGTGCCATGCCCAACACGCCCCTGCTGGTGGGGAAGGGCTGCACCGCCCTGGCTCAGTCCGGCGATGTGCCGGAGGAGCTCTTCGAAGCGGTGAAGGCCGTGTTCTCCTCCGCAGGTGAGGTGTTCGTGGTGCCGGAGCATCTTATTGACGCGGTGATTGCCATCGCCGGTTCCTCTCCGGCCTACTTCTTCCGTATGGCCGACGCCATGGTGAGCGCCGGTCAGTCTCTGGGCCTTGCGCCCGATGATGCGCTGCGCATGGCGGCCCTCACCATGGAGGGCGCGGCCCGGATGCTGCTAGAGAGCGGGAAGACCGCCGGGGAGCTGAAGCGACAGGTGTGTTCCCCCGGCGGCACGACCCTGGCCGCTCTGACTGCCTTTGACGATTATCGCTTTGAGGAAATGGTGAACGAGGCCATGGAGCGCTGTGTCCGCCGTTCCCAGGAGCTGGGCAAGTAAGGCTGTCTTCTAATTCTGCTTCGGCACGCATAGGCTGTCATGGAGGTGACGGCTGATGCACAGAGCTGTGGCAGGGGTATGGGATGTTCCCGCAGAGGGCGGAGGTCCCGCTCTGACAGCGATAGGGATTTGCTTTTTTCTGGGTAGCGCGGCAGGGTGCCTGCTGGCGGCCGCCGCCAAAGGCAGCGGAGGCGAGAGTCTGACGGCCTATATTCAAGGGTTTCTCTCAGCAGCAGGGGAGGGGAGCGTACAGCCGCCCGCCCTGCTCCCGCTGATATGGGATCTGCTCCGCTGGCCCATTTTTACAGTTGCCCTGAGCTTTACCGCACTGGGCATACTCGGTATTCCGATTTTATTTTCCGTCCGGGGATTTCTGTTGTCCTTCGCAGTGTCCTCCTTTGTTCGAATGTTCGGCAGTGAGGGCGGCTTTGCGGCCGCGCTGATTTTTGGTGTATCCGGAGCGGTCAGCATTCCGGCGCTCTTTGTTCTGGGCGCTCAAGGGCTGGCGGCTTCGGCCCGCCTGGCCAGACGTACCATGGGGGAGAGCAGGAGAGATTCCCCCTTCGGCCGGGCCTACTTTTTGCGCTGCGGCATGTGCGCCGGGGCGTTCTGTGTGTGTATACTGCTGGAATATCTGGCTGTCCCCACCCTTGTAGCGTGGGCAGCCGGGATTCTGGTGGCATAGGCGTGTACCTGCCTTGGGCAGAGCCGCCGAATTCTACATAGGATGGAGACGCGGCAGGGGATGGATTATTTAAAAGAGTATGAGTCATACCTGAAGACAGAGAAAAAGGCGTCCCTCAATACACTTAGTTCCTACCTGCGGGATATCCACCAATACGCAGGCTGGCTGGAGGGGGAGAGCCTGACGGCGGAGCAGGCCAATCAGGCGGATGTGGAGCGCTATGTGAAGCATCTGTCCGGGAAAGGGAAGTCTGTGGCCACGGTGACCAGAAGTCTGGCCTCCATGAAGTCCTTTTACAACTTCCTGATTGGCGCCGGCGTTGTGACCATCAACCCTGTGCGGGGGATCACCCCCGCCAAGGTGGAGCGGAAGCTGCCTCAGATTCTCACCAGCAAAGAGGTGGACCTCTTTCTGGAGCAGCCCGATCCCTCCGATGCCAAAGGCTGCCGGGACAAGGCCATGCTGGAGCTGCTGTATGCCACCGGCATCCGGGTCTCCGAGCTGATTGGGCTGAATCTGGAGCATGTCAATCTGTCCGCGGGCTTTGTCCGCTGCGTGGGCCGGAGCAAGGAGCGGATTATTCCGCTCTATCCCGCCGCCGTGCGGGCGCTGACCGCCTACATGACCCAGGTCCGACCCCAGATGATTGAGCACCCGGACGAGAAGGCCCTGTTTGTCAACATGAACGGGGAGCGCATGAGCCGCCAGGGCTTTTGGAAGATCATCAAGCACTACCAGGAGAAGGCGGGCATCCGCAAGGACATCACGCCCCACACACTGCGGCACTCCTTTGCAGCTCATCTGCTGGAGAATGGCGCAGACCTGCGGTCCATTCAGGAGATGCTGGGCCACGCCGACATCTCGTCCACTCAGATATATGCTCAGCTGGTGAACCAGAAGCTGAAAGATGTATACAACAAAGCCCACCCCCGCGCATAAGCTGAGGGTGGATACGGGACTTCCGTTTACAATTCTCCTTCTAAAACAGCAGAGGCCGCGGCAGAATCTGCCGCGGCCTCTGCTGTTTTGCAGGCAAATTCTTTGTTGCACCCCATCCTCCGCCGTGATAAAATAAAATCCGTATGTATACCCAGGAGGTTACCATGATCATTTTGGGAATAGACCCGGGCTTCGCTATCGTGGGCTTCGGGGTGCTGGAGGCGGCACCGGGACGGCAGAGACTGATCCGCTGCGGCGCCATCACCACTCCGGCGGGGCTGCCGCTGCCCGCCCGGCTGCTCCAGATATCGGACGATATGGCCACTCTGCTCCGCCAGTTTAAGCCGGACGCCATGGCGGTGGAGGAGCTGTTCTTCAACCAGAACGTGACCACCGGCATTAGCGTGGCCCAGGCCAGAGGAGTCATTCTGACCGAGGCGGAGCGGGCCTGCGTCCCTATCTTTGAGTACAGCCCCTCCCAGGTCAAACAGGCGGTGGTGGGGTACGGCAAGGCGGAAAAGCGGCAGGTGATGGACATGACCAAGCGTCTGCTGGGGCTGAAGGACGTGCCCAAGCCGGATGACGCGGCGGACGCTGTGGCCATTGCCCTGTGCCATGCCCGTTCGTCCTCCTCCAGACTATCCCTGCTGGACTCCGCCCGACCGGGCAGCGGCCGGTATGCCGCCCGGGATGACCGCCGCTGACAATTGAGAAACACAGTGAGGAACCGATATGTTTTACTATGTGAAAGGCCCCGTGGTCCACATGGCGCCCTATCTGGCTGTTGTGGACTGCGGCGGCGTGGGCTATGCCTGCCGCACCACCAACAACACCCTTGCCCGCCTGCGGAAAGGGGAGACCGCCACCCTCTACACCCACCTCAACGTCCGTGAGGACGCCATGGAGCTCTACGGCTTCGCCAGCGAGAACGAGCTGAGCTGCTTCCAGCTGCTCATCAGCGTGTCCGGCGTGGGACCCAAGGCGGCGCTGTCCATCCTGTCCTCCACCAGTCCCGAGGGCCTGGCCACGTCCATCATCACAGGCGATGAGAAGGCCCTCACCGTGGCCCCCGGCATCGGCAAGAAGATCGCCCAGCGCATCATTCTGGAGCTGAAGGATAAGCTGGCCAAGGGTCAGCTCTCCACCCCCGGCGGCGAGAGCTACGGCGGCACCGGCGTCACGGTCATTCCCCAGAACAAGGCCAGCGAGGCCGCGGCCGCTCTGGCCGTCCTGGGGTACAGCCAGGCCGAAGCGGCTGCCGCCCTGAAGAACATCGACATGGAGACGCTGGCCCTTGAGGAGATTATCAAGCAGGCGCTGAAGAAGATGGTAAAGTGACCGCAAAAACAACCGGCGGACATCACGTCCGCAGGGAAGAGGAAGTGAGCATTTGAGCATCGATTTTTCGGAGAGCGGCTTTGAGACGGAAGAGCCTCTGGTGACCACATCCCTGACCCGGGACGATGAGAACGAGGGCTCCTTACGGCCCAAGACCCTCTCGGAGTACATCGGCCAGAAGAAGGCCAAAGGCAACCTGGAGGTCTTCATCCAGGCGGCCAAGATGCGTGGTGAACCCCTGGACCACGTGCTGCTCCACGGCCCACCGGGCCTGGGCAAGACCACCCTGTCCGGCATCATCGCCAACGAGATGGGGGTCAACATCCGCATCACATCCGGACCCGCCATTGAGAAGCCGGGGGACCTGGCGGCCCTGCTGACCAACCTGCAGGAGAACGACATTCTCTTTGTGGACGAAATCCACCGGCTCAACCGCTCGGTGGAGGAGATTCTCTATCCCGCCATGGAGGACTTTGCCATCGACATCATCATCGGCAAGGGCCCCTCCGCTAACTCCATCCGGCTGGACCTGCCCAGGTTCACGCTCATCGGCGCCACCACCCGAGCGGGCCAGCTGTCCGCGCCCCTTCGGGACCGCTTCGGCGTCACCCTGCGGCTGGAGCTGTACACCCCCGATGAGCTGGCCCTGATTGTCTCCCGTTCGGCGGGTATCCTGGGCGTGCCCATTGAGGCGGAGGGCGCCATGGAGATTGCCAGACGGAGCCGGGGCACGCCCCGTATCGCCAACCGGATGCTCCGCCGGGTACGGGACTTCGCCCAGGTGCGTGCGGGTGGCGTCATCACCCGCGACGTGGCAGACGAGGCCCTCAGTGCCCTGGAGGTGGACTATCTGGGTTTGGACGCGGTGGACCGCCGGATGCTCACCAGCATCATCGAGCATTACAGCGGCGGCCCTGTGGGCCTGGAGACCCTGGCGGCCACCATCAACGAGGAGGCTGTCACCCTGGAGGATGTGTATGAGCCCTATCTGATGCAGATGGGCTTCCTGACCCGCACGCCCAGAGGCCGCTGCGTTACCCGCCGGGCCTATGAGCATCTGGGACTGCCTGTGCCCCGTGCCGACGGTCTGGACCAGCTGTCCTTCTGACAAGAGCCAACACCGGGACTGTGTCCCATCCAAATACACACAGCGGAAAGGAATGTTTTGAATATGGGAAAATTGTTCGGTACTGACGGAATCCGCGGCGTGGTCAACGCCGGTCTGGACGCCACTCTGGCCTACAAGGTGGGCCTGGCCGCCGCTCAGGTGCTCACCAGAGAGGGCAACCACAAGCCGCTGGTGGCCATCGGCAAGGACACCCGCATCTCCTCCGACCTGCTGGAGGGCGCTCTGATTGCCGGACTGTGCTCCGCCGGTGCGGATGTGCTCCATTTGGGCGTCATTCCCACCCCGGCCGTGGCCTGGATTACGGTGGACAACAAGGCTGACGCCGGTATTGTCATCTCCGCCTCCCACAACCCCTTTGAGCACAACGGCATCAAGATTTTCAACGGCCAGGGCTTTAAGCTCTCCGACGCCCTGGAGGGCGAGATTGAGGACATTATCCTGTCCGGCAAGGAAGTGCCCCTGAAGACCCACGGCGACATCGGACGGGTCATCTACGCCGACCAGAAGGAGCGGGAGGACTACATTGACCATCTGGCCTCCACCGTGAGCACGGATCTGGCGGGCATGCGGATTCTGGTGGACTGCGCCAACGGCGCCTCCTCCGCCACTGCCGCCCGGCTGTTTGACCGTTTCCCCGAGCTGCACACCGACGTCATCAACGCCGACCCCGACGGCGTGAACATCAACAACGGCTGCGGCTCCACCCACCTGGATAAGCTGTGCACCATGGTCAAGGCCGGCGGCTACGACCTGGGCATTGCCTTTGACGGCGACGCCGACCGCTGCCTGGCCTGCGACGAGCTGGGCAACGAGATTGACGGCGACCAGATTATGGCCGTCTGCGGCCAGGACCTGATGAGCAGGGGAGAACTGCCCGGCAACGCAGTGGTAGCCACCGTGATGAGCAACCTGGGCCTGCATGTGTTCTGCCGTGAGCGGGGCATGCAGCTGCTGTGCACCGACGTGGGCGACCGCAACGTGCTGGAGAAGATGGAGGAGTGCGGCTATGTGCTGGGCGGCGAGCAGTCCGGCCACATGATTTTCCGCCGCTACGCCACCACCGGCGACGGCCAGCTGACCGCCCTTCAGCTGCTGTCTCTGCTGCACAGATCCGGCAAGAAGGCCTCCGAGCTGGTGGCCGACTGCAAGCGCTATCCTCAGCTGCTGGTGAACGTGGCCGTGGCCGACAAGTCCAAGAAGGCGGAGATTATGGCCAACGCCGATCTGAAGGCCGCTATTGCCCAGCAGGAGGCCAGACTGGCAGGGGACGGCCGCATTCTGGTGCGTCCTTCCGGCACCGAAGCCCTGATCCGGGTCATGGTGGAGGCCAAGGACGAGGAGACCGCCAAGTCCTGTGCGCACGAATTGGCAAATCTGATTAAAACGCTCTGAGATTTTTCGCCGGGTTTAAAATAACTTGCATAAAACTATTGACAAATACCGGTTCTTCTGCTTTAATAGGTAAGGAGATTTGGAATGAAGCCACAGGATCAGGACTACCAAAAGCTGTCAGACGAGGCGTTATGTATGCAGGCCGCATCCGGGGATCCTCTTGCGGAGGAAACCCTGGTCATTCGGTACAATCGTCTGGTACGCGTGTGCGCCCGTCCGCTCTTTCTGGCCGGTGGTGACAGCGAGGACCTGATTCAGGAGGGAATGGTTGGTTTACTGTCCGCCATTCGGGTCTATGACCTCTCCAAAGGCGCTTCCTTTCATACTTATGCGGAGACCTGCATAAGGAATCGTCTCCTGTCCGCGGTGAAGGCGGCGTCCCGCGATAAGCACACGCCGCTGAACAACTATATCTCATTCGAAACCCCTTTCTTTGATGGAAAGACCGACCACTACGCTTATGGTACAGACCAGGAGCGTCTGGAGAACCCTGAGACCATCATGATCGGCAGGGAAGAGCTCCGGGAGCGCTTGGGTGTGCTGAAGGGCCAGCTGTCCGGTTTCGAAGCGAAAGTCCTCGGACTGTATCTGAACGGACTGTCCTATGATGAGATTGCAGCCGAGGTAAAACGGTCCCCGAAATCGGTGGACAACGCTGTCCAGCGCATCAGGCGCAAGGTGGCGAAGCATTTCCAGTCTGGCGATATCAGCGAAAGCTGAACGCAAATATTACATGTCCCAGCAAAGTAGGTTTATTCCTGACCTGGGCAAAGAGTCAAAGAGAGGGTATCATCATGTTTGAAGACAAGACACTCGTATGCAAGGAATGTGGCAAGGAGTTCGTGTTCACCGCTGGTGAGCAGGAGTTCTACGCCGAGCGCGGCTTCCAGAACGAGCCCCAGCGCTGCAAGTCCTGCCGTGACGCCCGCAAGAACGCCGCCCGTGGCCCCCGTGAGTACTTCACCGCCACCTGCGCTGCCTGCGGCGGCGAGGCCCGGGTTCCCTTCGAGCCCAAGTCCGACCGGCCTGTCTACTGCAGCGAGTGCTTTGCTCGTATGCGTGAGCAGCAGTAATTCGCGCAATAAAACGCCCGGCGCAGACGCGCCGGGCGTTTTCTATTTGCCGGGCTGAGAAAAATCGAAGATGGAAGAAAAAACAGAATCTCCATCTTGCATTATTGAGGGAATTAGGATATACTACCCATATCCTAGAGATTTACGGAGGTAACCACCCATGGTTCAGATTACGAAGGATACCATTATCGGCGACATCCTGGACATCGCCCCCGAGACCGCGCCCCTGTTCCTCTCCATCGGCATGCACTGCCTGGGCTGCCCCTCTTCCCGTGGCGAGACCGTGGAGCAGGCCTGCATGGTTCACGGCGTGGACGTGGACGCGCTGCTGGCTGAGCTGAACAAGATGACCGCCGGCGCTGCCCAGTAATCAATACCGCAAGAGAGAGCGGCTCCGGCCGCTCTCTTTTTTTCAACAGAGAGGTGAACAGATTGCGCGTTTATGAGCTTTCGCCCCGGCTTCAGTCGGTGGCCGACCTGGTGCCGGAGGGAGCCCGGTTTGCGGATGTGGGCACGGACCACGCCTATCTCCCGGTCTGGCTGGTGTTGCAGGGGAAGATTGAGCGGGCTGTGGTGTCCGACCTGCGGGAGGGGCCGCTGAACCGGGCCAGGCAGACCGCCGCCCACTATGAGGTGGAGGAGAAGCTGTCCTTCCGGCTGTGCGACGGCCTGGCGGGCATTTCTCCCGACGAGGCGGACACCATCTCCATCGCCGGAATGGGCGGGGAGACCATTGCTGAAATCCTCACCGCTGCCCCCTGGGCGGGGCAGGAGGGACGCCGCCTGATTCTCCAGCCCATGACGGCCCAGGAGCAGCTCCGGGCCTGGCTGTGGGACCACGGCTTCCGCATCCGGCAGGAGGTCCTGACCCAGGAGGGGCGGACGGTCTATGTCACGCTCCTTGTTGTACCGGGGGAGGAGGGACCCTATACGCCCGCTGAGGCATGGGCCGGACGCCAGCATCAGGGCATGGACGCGCCGCTGAGAGGGCAGTATCTGGAGAAGCTGCTCCGCCGGGCGGAGGCTGCTGCTGCCGGTGTGGTCCGGTCCAGCAAGCCGGAGGACGCCGCTCGGGCAAAAGAGCTGGAAGAGGTGGCCGCAGGCCTGCGGCAGATGCGAGAGGAGTGGAATGCATGGCAACTGTAATGGATGTCTACCGTTTTCTGGACGGAAAAGCGCCCTTCAGCACCCAGATGAGCTTTGACAACGCCGGGTTCCTGGTGGGACACGGAGACAAAGAGGTACATACCATTCTGGTGGCGCTGGATATCACTGAGACTGTGGTGGAAGAGGCGGCCCAGGCCGGTGCCGAACTGATTGTGTCCCACCATCCGGTTATTTTTCTCCCGGCCAAGCATATTACCGACCAGGACCCGTCAGGCCGCAAGCTGCTTGCCCTCCTGGAGTACAATATCGCCGCCATCTGTGCCCACACCAATCTGGATATTGCGCCCGGCGGCGTCAATGATGCGCTGGCCCAGGCTCTCGGTCTGGAGCAGATCGGCCCCTTCAGCGAGGATGGCCTGGGACGTACTGGCGTTATTTCTGGCGCACTCAGTGCCGAAGCCTTTGCCGCTCAGGTGAAGGAACGGCTGGGCGCCAACGGTGTCCGCTTTGTGGACGGAGGCCGCCTGGTCTGTAAGGTGGCTGTGGGCGGCGGCGCCTGTGGGGACATGGGCCCCGCGGCGATTGCCTGCGGCTGCGATACCTTTGTCACCTCAGACGTCAAGTACCACGAGTTCCAGGAGGCGGAGGCGCTGGGCCTCAACCTGATTGACGCCGGACACTATCCCACGGAAAATGTGGTGTGCCCTGTGCTGGCCGATTGGCTGCAGGAGGGATTCCCCGATGTGCGCGTACTCCTTTCTCACCGTCATCATGAGGTGTTTTCCTACTGTTGACGGCCCGCAAGGGGTTGAAAAGCGTACTTTTCTGTGGTATACTGTCATACGCGAATTTTCATGAGAGGGAGTATTCCAATGTCTGGACATTCCAAATGGCACAATATACAGAAGACCAAGGGCGCTGCTGACGCCAAGCGTTCTCAGATTTTTACCAAGATCGCCCGTGAGATGATCGTGGCCGTCAAGACCGGCGGCAGCGGTGATCCCGCCAACAACTCCCGCCTGGCCACCGTCATCGCCAAGGCCAAGGCCGCCAACATGCCCAACGACAACATCAAGCGCACCATCGACAAGGCGCTGGGCTCCGGCAACACCGACAGCTACGAGAACGTGGTGTACGAGGGCTACGGCCCCTGCGGCGTGGCCGTCATCGTGGAGGCCCTCACCGACAACCGCAACCGTACCGCCCCCTTTGTCCGCCACATCTTTGACAAGTACGGCGGAAACCTGGGCGCCACCGGCTGTGTGTCCTGGTCCTTTGACCAGAAGGGCGTGATTGTCATCGAGCGGGAGGACCTGGACGAGGACACCGTGATGATGGATGCTCTGGATGCCGGCGCCGACGACATGACTGCCGACGACGACTGCTTCGAGATCACCACCTCTCCCGACGTCTTCGGCGAGGTTCTGGCCAAGCTGGAGGAGAAGGGCTATGTGTTCGCCTCCGCCGAGGTGGAGATGGTCCCCCAGAACTACGTCAAGCTGGAGAGCGAGGACGACGTCAAGAACATGGAGAAGCTCATCGACTTCCTGGAGGAGAACGACGACGTCCAGAACGTGTACCACAACTGGGAGCAGAACTAAACTGTTTTACAGCATCTGAAACGGGTGCCCTGCGTAGCATGCGCAGGGCACCCGTTTTCTTTTTCCGTCCGCCGGACTTTTCCGGCGGACTTTTTTGTTTTGGACAAGGATTCATATTCCGCTCCGGACGCTCATAGGATTGTTCCAGTGATACAGGCTGCAAAAGAGGAGGGTTCCTATGAACAGAGGCATGACAGAGGACGCAGGCGCACGGTTTCGGCAGGCAGCGGCGCTGCTGCCGTCCAGGCTGCGCCAGGCAGCGGAGAAGCTGAGCGGGGAACAGCAGTGCCGGGCGGAGGAACTGCGGCTGAGAAACGGCTATCCCATCACGGTCTCCGGGCCGGAGGGGGAGCTGGTCATCCCGGGCTGTGAACAGCTTCCGCTGACGGAGCGGGATTTGGGCCAGGTGCTGGAGATTGCCACCCAGGCCTCCGCCCACACGGTGCTGGAGCAGGTGCGCAACGGCTTTGTCACCGTCAAGGGCGGGCACCGCATCGGCATCTGCGGCAGCGGCGTGGTGCGGGACGGCGAGGTGTGCAACCTGCGGCGGCTGTCGTCCCTGTCCATCCGGGTGGCACGCTCGGTGCCGGGCATTTCCGCCGGAATTTTGGACGGGCTCACAGTGAACGGTTTGCTCCAGAGCACATTGATACTCTCGCCGCCGGGCGGTGGGAAGACCACGCTGCTGCGGGACATCATTCGAGCCGTCTCCGATGGGGACGGGGTCACCCCCATGCGGGTTGGCATCGCCGACGAGCGGGGAGAGCTGGCGGCCATGTACGACGGTCTGCCCCAGTTGGATGTAGGCCGCCGCACCGACGTGCTGGACGGCTGCCCCAAGGGGACCGCACTGCTGATGCTGCTGCGGGGTATGAATCCCCAGGTGTTGGCAGCGGATGAAATCACCGCTCCGGCGGACTGCGCGGCGCTGGAGGCGGCCGCCAACTGCGGCGTGACGCTGCTTGCCACCGCCCACGCCTCCGGTACAGAGGACCTGTCCTCCCGTCCGCTCTACCGCCGCCTGCTGGATGCGGGGATATTCCGGCGGGTTGTGCTCATCCGGGGCAGCGGAAGAAGCCGGACCTATCAGGTAAAGCGGCTGGAGGGAGGCGTGGCATGCTGAGGCTTTTGGGTGCGGTGCTCCTCACCGGCGGTGCTGGAGCCCTTGGGTTTGGCGCGGCAGCTAGGCTGAACCGTCGGGTACATGTGCTCCGCCTTTTTACTGAGGCGCTGGAGCGGATGGAGCGGGAGCTCTCCTTTCGACTGACCTCCATTCCAGAGCTGTTTGCCCTTCTGTCCGACCAGCTGTCACCGCCGGTGGGGATATTTTTTGCCCGCTGCCGGGGCAACCTCTTCCGCCTGGGTGAGGAGCGGCTGGAGGACCTGTGGCGGAACACTCTGGCGGAGTCCGACCTGGAACTGGAGCCTGAGGAACAGCAGATTCTGGAGACACTGGGCGGCATCCTGGGCCGGTACGACGGCGAGGGGCAGACCCAAGCATTGGCCCTTGCCCGGGCGCAGCTGGAGCAGTGTCTGGAGGCAGCTGTGGCCGAGCGGAACAAAATGGGCAAGGTGTACGGTGCGCTGGGCCTGGCTGCCGGCGCGTTTCTGGTGATTGTACTTCTGTGAGGCGCAATACTCTGCCCCAGGGCAGGGGAAAGGGGAAGTTGAACCGCAATGGATGTGGATCTGATTTTTAAAATTGCCGCCATCGGCATTCTGGTCTCCGTACTCAACCAGGTGCTCACCCGGTCCGGTCGGGATGAGCAGGCCACCATGACCACGCTGACCGGTCTGGTGGTGGTGCTGATGATGGTGGTACAGGAGATCAGCGACCTCTTCAATCTGGTAAAGAACCTGTTCGGCCTATGACGGACATCCTGAAAATTGCCGCCGTGGCCATCTCGGCGGCCCTGTGTGCGGCGGTGGTAAAAAAGCAGGTCAGGGAGCTGGCCCTGGTGCTGGCGATGGCTGCCGGTGCCGTCATCCTCACCGCCGCTCTGGGGGCGCTGGAGAGCGTACGGGCGCTGTTGGACGAGCTGGCTCAGCTGGCAGGGCTGGAGCCCGCTGTTCTGGCCCCGGTGGTCAAGACTGTGGGCGTGGCCATTATCACCAGAGTGACGGTGGAGGTCTGCAAGGACGCCGGAGAGGGCGGCATCGCCGCTTTCGTGGAGATCGCCGGTTCCGCGGTGGCGCTGTACCTGGCCCTCCCGCTGGTACGGGCAGTGCTGTCCGCCATCACCGCTCTGCTTTGAGAGGTGCACCAATGAGAACATTCAAAATATGCGCCGTAGTCCTGGTTTTGCTGACGCTGCTCTGCTGTGGAGCCCGGGCAGCTGAGACGGAGGACGAGGTACTGTCTGCCCAGGCGGAGGCGCTGGACCTCCACGGCCTGGAACAGGCGGCGGAGGAGTACGGCGGTGGACAGGCTATCACGCCGGACACCGGCCTGGAGGAGGGGCTCCAGGCCATTCTGGATACCGGGAGCGACGAGGTGTTCGGCGTGGTACGCAAGGCGGTACGCAGCGGCGTACTGCTGCTGGCGGTAGTGCTGCTGTGCGCCCTGGCCGACGGGATGAAGGCGGCCGGTCAGCTGGGCGGCGGAATTGATGTGGTGGCGGTGGCCGGAGCGCTGGCCGTTACCGCAGTGGCGGTGGCTGACGTGAACACGCTGATTGGCCTGGGACGGGAGGCACTGGACAACATGAACATGTTTTCCAAGGTACTTCTGCCTACCATCACCGCAGCGGCCGCTGCCAGCGGTGCGCCCAGCGGCGCCGCCGCCCGACAGCTCGCCACCGTACTCTTCTCCGACGTGCTGATGTCCCTCATTACCCATCTTCTCATTCCGCTGGTCTACGCCTACATCGCCGCCGCCACCGCCTATGCAGCCCTGGGCAACGAGGGGCTCAAGCGCATCGGCGGCGTGCTCAAATGGGTGGTAACCACGGTGCTCACGTCGGTACTCATCATCTTTGTTGGCTATCTGACCGTCTCCGGCGTTATTGCCGGTACGGCCGACGCAGCCACGGTGAAGGCGGCCAAGTTTGCGGTATCCAGCGTGGTCCCCGTGGTGGGCGGCATTCTCTCCGACGCGGCGGAGACCGTCCTGGTGGGCGCCTCGGTGCTGCGGAACACGGTGGGGGTCTTCGGTATGCTCACCGTGCTGGGTATCTGCCTGGTGCCCTTTCTCCAGCTGGGCATCCATTACCTGGCCTACAAGCTGACTGCCGCGCTGACGGGCACCGTGTCGGCCGGACGTGTCACCGGGCTGATTGACAGTATCGGCGGCGCCTTTGGGCTGGTACTGGGTATGACGGGCGCCTGTGCGCTTTTGATGTTGGTATCCATTGTTTCGGCAATTTCGGTGGTGACGGTATGATAGAACTAATCAGGGACTGGCTGGTGGGCATCACCTGCGGCGCCATCATTGTGGCTCTGGCGGACGGGCTGTCTCCCAATGGAACCGTGCGGAAGATTGGCCGTCTCACCGGCTCTCTTGTGCTGGTGCTGGCCATGATTCAGCCGGTACTCCGAATAGACAGCCGCACCTTTGCCGGGATTCTGACCGAGTACCGGGTGGAGGCCATGGGGACAGTGGACGAGCTGGAGGAGGAGAACGGCAGGTTGATGAAAGATATCATAGCTGACGAGACCTGCGCATATATTTTGGACAAGGCGGAGGAGCTAGGGGTTGTCTGTCAGGTCCGGGTGACCGCCTGGACAGAGTTAGGGGACTATCCGGTGCCTGACAGGGTTGAGATCACAGGTGACCTGACGCAGGGAGAACAGGCGGCCCTCACCCGGGTCATTGCCGCGGAGCTGGCCATACCGGCGGAACGGCAGTATTACGTGGAGGATGTGGAATGAAAGGGATGTTTCAGTGGGAGCGGCTGCCCCAAAAGGCAGCGGAGCTCTTCCAGAAATATAAGTATGTGCTTCTGGTGATTGCGGCCGGCATCGTGCTGCTCCTCCTGCCGCTGGGCGGAGAGGAGAATCCCGCATCAGGCGGCACAGAGAGCCAAAACGGAAACGGCGAGGAGACCTTCCGGGTGGAGGAGATGGAGCGCAGGCTGGAGGAGGCTCTTTCCAGGGTAGACGGGGCAGGGGAGGTGACAGTGGTTCTCACGGTAAAAAGCGGTGCCCGGCAGATCCTGGCCCAGGACTCCAGCCGCTCCGGGGAGGAGAGCTCCACCAGCACAGTGGTGGTGTCCACCGGTTCGGGCACGGAAGATGCAGTAGTGCTCCAGCAGGTGTATCCCCAGTATCAGGGTGCGCTGGTGGTCTGCCCGGGGGGCGGCGACCCTGCGGTCTGCCTCAAGCTGGTGGACGCGGTGTCCGCTCTGACCGGGCTGGGCGCCGACAAGATATCCATATGCAAATCAAAATGATGATAAACGGTGAAAGGATTGGTTCAGTATGAAGCTCTGGAAACGAAACGCAGTGGTGGCGGCCATTGTTCTCTTTGTGTGTGTGGCGGTCTATCTCAACTGGTCCTACCACAAGGACAACAACACAGACGCCGGTAAGACTCTGGGCGAGGCGGCGCTGGTAGGCGGCCAGACCAGCGATCCCCTTCTGACTGGCGGCACGGCCTCCACCTCGCCCTCTCCCTCTCCCAGCGCCAGCGAGAGCGGCGAGACCTCCGGCCAGCAGGAGGAGAACAGTACATCGGAGACCAGCAACAACTACTTTGACTCCGCCCGGCTTAACCGGCAGCAGGCCAGGGACAGCGCCCTCTCGCTGCTCCAGGAGGCCGCCGGTGATGAGAACGCCGACCAGGCCATGAAGGACGAGGCCAATGCCTCCATCCAGACCATGGCCAGCGTCACGGTCAGCGAGGCCCAGATTGAAAACCTGGTCACTGCCAAGGGCTATGCCGACTGCGTGGCCTTCATCGGAGACAACAGCGTGTCCGTGGTGGTGTCCAACAACGGTGTGAGTCTCACCGACGCCGACGTGGCCAAGATTACCGAGATCGTCACCGACGAGACCGGCATGGAGGCCAGCAAAATCAAAATCATCGAGGCCACAGAGGAATAAAGCCGGAAGCGCCGGGCTGACGGTCTGCGGAGAACGGGAGCCGCGGATTGCCGCCCGGCGCCGTTTTTTCTGAAAGGTTTTCGGAGAATGGGTAAAAATATGTTTGTTATTTTCACCGGTTTGTGGTACAATGCTTAAAGATATCGGACCCTATACTGTACGACATAAGGAGTGTGACCTTTATGGGCGAAGGCAGAGAGTATGTTTCCCGCCCCGATGAGATGGGAAATATCCATATATCCGAGGATGTTATGGCGGTTATTGCCGCCGCCGCCGCGCTGGAGGTAGAAGGTGTCGGCAGCCTGGCGGCCAATCTGGGCAACGATCTGGTGGAGATGCTGGGCGGCAAAAAGAACCTGGCCAAGGGCGTCCGCGTCTCCAGCAATGAGGACGGCAGCCTGACCGTCGATGTGGGCATTCTGGTGAAGTACGGCTATACCATTCCCGAGGTGGCCGCCAAGGTGCAGGACGCCGTGTTCTCCAGCCTTGAGAATACCAGCGGCCTGACCCCCGCATGCGTCAACGTGAACGTCTCCGGCATCACCTTTGACCGGGACGCCAAGCGGCCTCAGTAACATCTCCAAAAAAGAGCATTGGGCGCGGCCCCCGCGCTCAATGCTTTTTTTGCGTACAGACGCAAAACTGGGGGTTTATATTTGGTCGGACTTTGTATATAATAGGGTTATATTCATTGTACTATCCATTCATGAGAGAAATAGCAGGGCCGGCAGAACGGCCCGTGACGGAGGAAGAAACATGACCAGGACCAACGCCAGAGAAATTGCCGTGCACCTCACCTTTGAGCTCAGCTTCACCAACCAGACTGCCGATGAGCTTCTGGACACGGCCCTGACACGCGCAACCTTTGCGCTCATCGGGGAGGAGGAGCCTCTTTACGCCGAATATCCCAACGCCAAGCAGAGGGAGTACATAAGCGAGCTGGTGCGTGGAGTGTATTTCCACTGCCCCGAGCTGGATGACTACATCTCCCGCTACGCCATCGGCTGGACCTTCTCCCGGATTCCCCGGATAGCCGTGGCCGTGATGCGGGTGGCCATGTACGAAATCCTCTATATGCAGGATGTACCCAACGCCGCCGCCATCAACGAGGCTCTGGAGATCGCCAAGGGCTATGAGACGCCCGAGGTTGTCTCCTTCATCAATGGCATTCTGGGCTCTTTTGTCCGCAAGGAGTCCATCCCCGAGCGGGTGTCCGCCTTCCAGGCCGAGGACATTTTTGATGCCGAGCCCGCCACCGCTGAAGATGCGGAGGCCCCCCAGGCATGATCGGACTGCGCTGTCTGGGCCTGGACACCAGCAATTACACCACCTCTGTGGCCGTGTTTGACGGAACCACAGGGGAGAACATCGGGCGTCTGCTGGATGTGCCGTCCGGCACTCTGGGTCTGCGCCAGAGCGACGCCCTGTTCCAGCATGTGAAACGGCTGCCCGGCCTTTTTGAGCAGCTCCATGAAAAGGATTTGCTCGGTGAACTGCGGGCCGTGGGCGCCAGCACCCGTCCAAGAGCGGTGGACGGCTCCTACATGCCCTGCTTTCTGGCCGGAGAAGGGCAGGGAAGAGCCTTGTCCGCTACTTTGAACGTGCCCTTTTTCCCGGTATCTCATCAGCAGGGGCATATTGCCGCTGCCGCCTGGTCTGCCGGTCGGCTGGGCCTGCTGGATGAGCCCATGCTGGCCTGGCATCTCTCCGGCGGTACCACAGAGTTGCTGTATGTGGAGCCGGAGGGCGTCAACGTCCGCGCACAGGCCATCGGCGGCACCAGCGACATCTCCGCTGGTCAGCTTATCGACCGGACCGGAAAGCTGCTGGGGCTGGATTTCCCTGCCGGAAAGGCGCTGGATGCCCTGGCCCGGGAATCTCAGAGCGAGAAGCGCTTTAAGGTGAAGCTCAACGGCTGCTCCTTCTCTCTCTCCGGCGTGGAGAACCAGGTGAAGGCCATGGCGGAGCGTGGGGAAGCCCCTGCCGACATTGCCCGTTTTGCGCTGAACACCATCGCCGATGCGGTGGCCAGAGCCACAGCGGCCGCCCTGGAAGAGCGTCCCGGCCTGAATGTGCTCTGCTCCGGCGGCGTGGCCTCCAACAGCCTGCTGCGCGAGAAGCTGAAGAACGCGGTCTTCGCCGAGCCCAGATATTCCACGGACAACGCCATGGGCGTGGCGATCCTCGCCTGGCGCAGTCTGCAGGCAGGGGAGACCGGGCGATGAGAAACGACACGGTCTATTCCGTCTCCCAGGTCAATCAGTACATCAAGGACCTGTTGGACGGGGACGGCGCCCTCTCCGGCATCTATATCCGGGGTGAAATCTCCAACTACAAGATGTATCCCTCCGGCCACCACTACTTCTCCATGAAGGATGAAGGGGGCGCCATCCGCTGCGTCATGTTCCGCAGGGAGGCATCCGCCCTGAGATTCCGTCCGGAGAACGGCATGAAGGTGGTGGCCTTCGGCCGGGTGACGGTATTTCCACGTGATGGGCAGTACCAGCTGTATGTCAGCGCCCTGACACCTGACGGCGTGGGCGACCTCTACGTGGCCTTTGAGCAGCTCAAAGCCAAGCTGTACGCTGAGGGACTGTTTGACCCGGCCCACAAAAAGCCCATTCCCCGCTTTCCCCGGCGCATTGCTCTGGTGACTTCAGCCGCCGGCGCGGCGGTGCGGGATATGCTGCGGATTCTGGGTGCCAGGTGGCCCATGGCCCAGGTGGCTGTGGTACCGGTACGGGTCCAGGGAGCGGAAGCCCCTGGCGAAATCGCCGCGGCGCTGGGATGGGTCAACCGCCTTGGCTGGGCTGACCTCATCATCACTGGCCGGGGCGGCGGCTCCATGGAGGACCTGTGGGCCTTTAACGAGGAGATTGTGGCACGGGCCATCTATGCCTCTCAGGTCCCGGTGATTTCCGCTGTAGGCCATGAGCCGGATGTAACAATTGCCGATTTTGTGGCTGACCTAAGGGCCGCCACTCCCTCCAACGCTGCGGAGCTGGCCGTCCCTGACCAGAACGACGTGGCAGGCAGACTGAACCAGCTGTCAGCCCGGATGGAGCAGGCCATGTCCCGGCGTCTTGGAGAGTTTTCCTCCAAATTGGAACGTCTGTCAGGCAGCCGTGCTTTACAGAATCCCATGAACTATATTGAGGATCGGCGGGTGCTGCTGGACTACCAGCGCACCCGGCTGGCCCACGGTCTCTCAGGTACGCTGAACCGGGAGCGGCAGCATTTTGCCCGGCTGGCGGCGTCCCTGGATGCCATGAGCCCCCTGAAGGTGCTGGCCAGAGGTTACGCCATTCCCCGCCTGGAGGACGGCACAGTGGTGCGCTCCAAAACTGATGTTGCGGCAGGGGACGCTCTGCGCCTTCGGGTAGCGGATGGAGAAATTCCCTGTATTGTAAAGGAGCATTGATTGACAGATGGCAGAGAAAAAGCTGACCTTTGAACAGGCCATGGCCCGGCTGGAGGAGATTGTCTCCAAGCTGGAACAGGGAGACGCGCCCCTGGAGGACGCCCTGGCTCTCTTTGAAGAGGGGACAAGCCTGATGAAAAAGTGCTCCACCATGCTGGACAAGGCGGAGCAGAAGGTCATCAAGCTGACCGCCGCCCCGGACGGGACGCCGGTGGAGCAGCCTATGGACCAGGGCGTGTAATGAGTTTTGCCCCGCAGGAGACGCGGTGTGTGGCGGCTCCACGGGATTTTCCGGTGCAAGATGGCCTGCTTTGGTCAGCCGTGCACCGAAGTTTTGCAGAGCAAAGGAGTTTCCGGGATGATGTACGATGAAGTGCTTCGCGCAGACTGCGCCCTGGTAGAGGACTATCTTCAGCACTGTTTTGCGGGGCGTGATTCCCGCGCCGACCTGTATGACGCCATGCTGTACAGCCTGCTGGCCGGCGGAAAGCGTATCCGGCCCGTGTTGGCGCTGGAGACGTGCCGTATGTGTGGGGGAGACGTGACCACGGCCCTCCCGTTTGCCTGTGCGGTAGAGATGGTCCACACCTATTCCCTCATTCACGACGATCTGCCCTGCATGGACGACGACGATCTGCGCCGGGGTCAGCCCACCAACCACAAGGTCTACGGCGAGGCTACAGCTGTTCTGGCCGGGGATGCCCTCCTGACTGCTGCCTTTGAGACCATTGCCGAACATGGCACCTCTCTCAGTCCGGAGCGTGCTCTGGCCGCATCCGCCTGCCTGGGCCGTGCTGCCGGAGCACGGGGCATGGTTGGCGGCCAGGCGCTGGATATGGCAGGGGAGGGGCATTCTCTCTCCCTGTCCGAGTTGGAGGAGCTGCAGCGCCTGAAAACAGGGGCGCTTATCTCCGCTGCCACTGAGATTGGATGTATCGTGGCCGGAGGCGGAGAGAAGGAGCGGGCAGCCGTCCGGCGTTACGCCCAGCTGCTCGGCCTCGCCTTCCAGATCCGGGATGACATGCTGGATGTGGAGGGCGACGAGGCCACGCTGGGCAAGCCCATCGGCTCTGACGCCGCCAACGAAAAGGTGACCTTCGTCAGCCTCAAGGGCATGGAAGCCTGCGAAAAGCTGGTAAGCGAAAAGACCGAAGCGGCCAAGGAGGCCCTTTGCAGTACATTTGAAGACGCCGGATTTCTGTGCTGGCTGGCAGACAAATTGGTGAAACGGGAGAAGTGACCGCGTATGGAACTGAATGCCGCCAATTACCATCTGGGAAATTTAATTCTGATTCTGGCTGCGCTGTCCTGGGCTGTTGCGCAGGTGCTGAAGGTGGTCATCCAGCTTCTGACCAAGCAGCGGCTGGACTGGCGCCGGATTTGGGGAAGCGGCGGGATGCCCAGTTCACACTCCGCTTTTGTCTGTGCCTGTGCCGCATCTACCGGCATGCTGTACGGCTTTTCCTCGCCTCTTTTTGCCATTGCGGCCGTAATTGCCATTGTGGTCATGTATGATGCTGCCAACGTCCGCAAGGCTGCCGGAGAGCAGGCCAAGATTCTGAACTACATGATGGACCACTGGAGTGAGATGAAGCCGGAGCTCTTCGGAAAAGAGCTGAAAGAGCTGCTGGGCCACACACCCATGCAGGTGGTCATGGGTGCGCTTCTGGGCGTGGCCATCGGTCTGCTGGGGACCTATCTCATCAAGTAATTTACATAGAGGTGCTTATGATTCAGCAAACGGATATTCCGGATATAAAGAGTATAACGGACTGTGAAGCTGAGGCGCTTTGCACCCGCATTCGTGCCGGTCTGATCGATTCCGTATCCAAAACCGGCGGCCATCTGGCCTCCAATCTGGGGGCAGTGGAGATTACAGTTGCCCTTCACCGGGTGTTCGATTTCACCCGGGACCGTTTGGTCTTTGATGTGGGGCACCAGTGCTATACCCATAAAATTCTCACAGGCAGAGCCGACCAGATGTCCAGTCTGCGTACATTTGGCGGTATGTCGGGCTTTCCCAAGCCGGTGGAGAGCTGCTGTGACGCATTTATTGCCGGTCATGCCTCCAACTCAGTATCCGTAGCCACCGGCATGGCCAGAGGACGGACGCTCTTGGGTGAGGACTACTATGTCATTGCCCTTATCGGAGACGGCGCTCTAACAGGCGGCCTGGCCTATGAGGGCCTCTCCGATGCCGGAAACAGCGGCGAAAAGATGCTGGTTATCCTCAATGACAACGGCATGTCCATCACCAAAAATGTGGGCGGTATTGCCGACCATCTGGCCAGACAGCGGCTGAAGCCCCAATATCTCCGGTTCAAGAAGGGATACCGCAAGGTAACCAGTACTGTGCCGGGCGGAAAAACCCTCTACCGGATTACCCACAGAATCAAAAAGGCCGTCAAGGAGACTCTGTTACCCTGTTCTTTCTTTGAAGACATGGGGTTCACCTATCTCGGCCCGGTGGACGGCCACGATGTGAAGCGGTTGACCGGCCTTCTCCGGTATGCCAAGGACATTGAAGGCCCTGTTCTTCTCCACATAAGAACCGTAAAGGGAAATGGCTATACACCAGCTGAACGCAATCCGGACCAATTCCACGGTGTAGGCCGCTTCTGTGTTCAGACGGGAGAGCCCTTGTCAGCAGGAAGTCCTAATTTTTCCTCTGCGTTTGGGGTCGCGTTGTGTGGCCTTGCAGAGAATGACCGCAGAATCTGCGCCATTACGGCGGCTATGCGGGATGGCACCGGATTAGGCGACTTTTCCCGCCGTTTTCCCACACGCTATTTTGATGTGGGCATCGCCGAGGGCCATGCCACTGCTATGGCCGCTGGAATGGCAAAGCAGGGGCTTGTGCCGGTCTTTGCGGTTTACTCCACCTTCCTCCAGCGCAGCTACGACATGCTGATTCATGATGTGGCAATTCAAGGTCTACATGTGGTCTTTGCAGTGGATCGGGCTGGTTTGGTGGGTGAGGACGGAGAAACCCACCATGGTGTCCTTGACGTGGCCTTTCTGGATACTGTGCCGGGGATGACCGTCCTCTGTCCGTCCAGCTTTGCCGAGTTGAAAACCATGCTGGCTTATGCCGTAAAAGACGTCCGTGGGCCTGTGGCACTGCGCTATCCCCGTGGCGGAGAGGGCGCATACACGGCAGATTCCGGCACCGAGCCCGCTGTTCTGCTGCAGCAGGGCAGCGACATCACGTTGGTTGGGTACGGCGTGATGATAAACGAAGTGATTCGCTGTGCCGAACTGCTTCAGCAGCATGGAATATCCGCCGAAATTGTGAAGCTGAATACCATTACACCGATTGATACTCAAGTGATTCAACGTTCTGTTTCCAAAACAGGCAGCTTGCTTGTGGCGGAAGATGTGATGGAGACCAACTGTGTGGGCCGCCGGATCGCAGCTGAGCTGGCGCTTTCGGGCACAGCGGTATCCAGGATGGCGCTCTGCAATCTGGGACGTTCCTTTGTGACCCATGGTTCTGTGGCGGAGCTGCGGAAGCTCTGCGGATTGGATGGAGAAAGTCTCTGCCGGAAGGCAATGGAGGTCTGTACACGTGGCTAAAAAACGATTGGATGTCCTGCTCTGTGAGCGCGGACTGATGGAGAGTCGGCAAAAGGCGCAGGCCGTCATTATGGCCGGACAGGTCTATGTCGGGGGCCAGAAGGTGGATAAGGCCGGGGCCCAGACAGAGGAGACTGCTGAAATTGAGGTGCGGGGCAAGACGCTTGCCTATGTCAGCCGGGGCGGCCTGAAGCTGGAGAAGGCAATGCAGTCCTTTCCCATAGTGCTCTCCGGCGCAATCTGCGGCGATATTGGCGCCTCTACCGGCGGCTTTACAGACTGTATGCTACAAAACGGCGCCGCCAAGGTCTACGCCGTGGATGTAGGCTACGGGCAGCTGGCCTGGAGCCTGCGAAGCGACGAGCGCGTTATCTGCATGGAACGGACCAACGCCCGGTATCTCACCCATGAGCAGATTCCCGACGAGCTGGATTTTGCCAGTATTGACGTCTCTTTCATCTCGCTGCGGCTGATTCTGCCCGCTGTGCGGGGACTGCTGAAGCCGGATGGCCATGTGGTCTGTCTGGTCAAGCCCCAGTTTGAAGCCGGGAAAGAGAAGGTCGGGAAAAAGGGCGTCGTACGGGACCCGAAGGTCCATCTGGAGGTATTGGAGCAGTTCCTGATCAACGCCAGAGACGCTGACTTTACCGTAAAGGATATGACCTTTTCACCCGTTCGGGGCCCGGAAGGAAATATCGAATACCTCGGTTTCCTGGCCGCCGGAGCCTCCGAACACACCTGGGATGGAGATTTGGAGGCTCTGGTGACGGCCTCTCATAACGCCTTAGAGAAGGAATGAGTTTATGAAAGTTGTGCTGAGCCCCAATCCATACCGGGACAAGGGGCTGCGGGCGGCTCAGGCTGCCGACCGCATCCTGAAGTCCGTCGGTGTGGAGACTGCAATCTGTCTGCCGTTTATGCCGGAGAAGAACAGCCGGGTGGAACTGCCGAAGAACCTGCACTTTTCCGACATGCAGCATGAGCTGGCGGGTGCAGATGTTCTGATATGCTTTGGCGGCGACGGCACAATCCTCCATGCCGCAAAGGATGCCAATACCTATAACGTCCCCATTCTGGGCGTCAACCTGGGCAGCGTCGGCTTTATGGCGGAGCTGGAGCAGGGCGAGCTGCAGCAGCTAACCAAGCTGGCCTCCGGAAAGTTCAGCATTGAATCCAGAATGATGCTGGATGTGAAGGTATTCCACGAGGGGAAGCAGGTCTACGAGGACATTGCCCTCAATGACGCTGTCATCACAAAGGGTGCAGTGGCCCGGATCATTGACTTCTCTGTATATGGAGATCGGAAGCAGATCTCCGACTTCTCCGGTGACGGCGTGGTGGTCTGTACTCCCACAGGCTCCACCGCCTATTCCATGTCGGCCGGTGGTCCTATTGTGGAACCCACAGCAGAAAATCTGATTGTAACTCCCATCTGTGCCCATGTGCTTCACTCCCGCAGCATGGTACTCAGCCGTGAGCGGACCGTGGCCATCCGGATGGGACGTCTGGCCAGAAAGACTGCCTATCTCTCGGTGGACGGCGGAAAGGCCCACAAGCTCTCCGGCGGCGACGTGGTAGAGGTCAAAAAGTCCAAGGCGCAGACCAGGCTGGTGTGCCTCACCGGCCGCAGCTTTTACGATATTCTACAACAGAAACTTGGAAACGGGTGAAATGCATGAAGAGTAAGCGACAGGAGGAGATCCTCCGCATTATTGAAGAGGTGGACGTGGAGACCCAGGACCAGCTCCTGGAGCAGCTCCGTCTCCGGGGCGTCACCTCAACCCAGGCCACCATCTCCCGGGACATCAAGGAGCTCCACCTGATCAAGGAGCTGACCGGATACGGTACCTATAAGTACGTAGTATCTGAGCGAAAGACTTCTCTCAACTTCGCCGGACGCCTGCGCACCATCTTTAAGGAGGGCGTCACCTCTTTTGATATGGCCCAGAATATTGTGGTGGTCAAGACCATGCCCGGCCTGGCCTCGGCGGCCTGCGCGGCCGTGGACGGCATGGAGATTCCGGACCTGGTGGGCAGCCTGGCGGGAGATGACACCGCTCTGCTGATCATGCGCACCAATGAGGCTGCCGCCGAGTTCTGTAACGAGATCCACAAGATGCTGAAGTAAGTTCCGCCGGATGGACGGTGATTGCTGTGCTCTCTCTGCTTCATATTGAAAATATTGCGGTCATTGAATCGGCGGATATCCGCTTTGACGCTGGCTTCAATGCCCTCACCGGCGAAACCGGCGCAGGAAAATCCATTGTGATCGACGCCATCGGCGCCGTAATCGGCGAACGTACCAGCCGGGATCTCATTCGCACCGGCGCAAAATCCGCTCTGGTGGAGGCGGTTTTCACCGACCTTCCGAAGCTCTCCTGGTTTGAAGAGAACGGGGAAGGGCCGGATGAAGACGGCAATCTGATTATCCGGCGTGAAATTCATCCGGATGGCAAGAATACCTGCCGTCTGGGCGGACGGCTGCTCACAGTCTCACAGCTGAAGGCTCTGGGCAGTCAGCTTGTCAATATCCACGGCCAGCACGACGGACAGCAGCTGCTGGACGAGCGGTGTCATCTGAGTTATCTGGACTCCTTTGGTGGGACCGGAGAGGCTCTGGCCGATTATCAGGCCGCTTATAGCGCGCTGACCGCCATTCGCCGGGAGATGGACACTCTGCGGATGGACGAGGCGGAGCGTGCCAGGCGGATTGACAGTCTCAACTATCAAATCGCGGAGCTGGAGCGGGCTCAGCTCAAGGCAGGGGAGGAGGCCGCACTGACGGAACGCCGCACCCTGCTGCGCAACGCGGGAAAGCTTATCGAGGCCGTGGAGCGGGCCTGCTTTGCCCTGTCCGGAGACGAGGACAGGGACGGAGCGGCGTCCCTTTTGGCCACTGCCGAGGACGCTCTTGGGCCAGCGGCCAGCATGAGCACAGAGGCTGCTGGGATTCTGGAGCAGGTGTCCGAGCTGCGCTGTACTGCGGACGACGTGGCGGAGACGCTGCGGGATCTGCGGGAGAGCTTTGATTTTGAGCCCGGCGAACTGGACGAGCTGGAGAGCCGCCTGGATGTCATCTACCGCTTGAAAAAGAAATACGGCAGCTCCGAGGAGGAGATGCTGGCCTATCTGGACCGGTGCAAAAAGGAACTGGACGATATCCAGTATGCCGACGATACCATTGTCCGCCTGGAGAAGAAATATGCCACTGCACTGAAGTCTGCAAAGTGTAAGGCGGAATTGCTTTCCAATGCGCGCCACACAGCGTCGGAGGCACTCCAGAACCGGATTCAGAAGGAACTGGCCCAGCTCGACATGCCCAAGGTACGGTTCCAGGTGGAATTCGGCGTCAAGGCCTGTGATGAGGGGCTGGACAGCACCGGCATGGACGAGGTGCAGTTCCTTATGTCCGCCAATGTAGGCGAGGCCCTGAAGCCCATCCAGAAGATTGCCTCCGGCGGTGAGCTGGCCCGCATCATGCTGGCGCTAAAAAATGTGCTGGCTGAAAATGAGGACGTGACCACCCTGGTCTTTGACGAGGTGGACACCGGCGTTTCCGGAAGGGCAGCCCAGAAGGTGGCGGAGAAAATGGCCGACGTCGCCCGCCACAAGCAGGTGCTCTGTGTCACCCACCTGCCTCAGATCGCCGCCATGGCCGACGTCCATTTCTCTGTCCAGAAGGGCGAGCGAAAGGGAAGGACCTTTACAGAGGTTGCCCGGCTGGACCGGGACGCCAGAATGGCGGAACTGGCCCGCCTTACCTCCGGAGATGTCATTACCGCCGCCTCGCTGGCCAGCGCAGGTGAGCTGCTGGACGGCGCCGCCCGGTACAAGCAAGGAAGAAAGGCGTAGGAATCCTCTGTGAAATCCTGCTGACTGTCTCTGTGGGGTTGACAAGTTGGAAGTGCTGTGGTATAGTGCAAATAATTTCAGATTGCCATCGCGATGATGAGGAGAAGTACCCGGTCTGCCGCCATTCAGAGAGCCCCCGTTTTGGTGCGAGGGGGAGGGCGGCTCTGGTGAAATACACCTCGGAGCAGCCGCCTGAACGCAAAATGCTATTAGGGCTGTGTCGGGTGCGCCCGTTACCGCGCCGGAGTGTGTTGGCACTCCATGAGGCCGTCTCTGTGAGGAGACGGTGAACCAGAGGTGGTACCGCGTAGTATTACGCCCTCTGTCCGCAATGGACAGGGGGCGTTTTTGTATCTGGAGGTCAAATGGTATGGAACGGGAAGTGTGTATCCGCTGCGGCGGTGAAATGGCCCATATTGGCCAGGAACAGCTGCAAATGGGAAAATTCAGCTGGTTTTTGGGCGGGCTGGACAATCTTGTCTCGGGTGCTCTGACCGTGGATATCTATTGCTGCCGCCAGTGCAAAAAACTGGAGTTCTACGCCGTGGAGCCACCGGAAGCGGAGGCCGAAGACAGCATTGCGCAAACCCCGTGCCCCTACTGCGGCCAGCTCCATGAGATGGATGACGCCAAGTGTCCACACTGCGGAAAACGACTGTATTGATATAAAGAAGAAGGAGAATTGACAATGACCATTTACGACGAACTGAAAGCCCGCGGCCTTGTGGCCCAGGTTACGGATGAAGAGGAGATCAAGGAGCTCATCAACAACGGCAAGGCCACCTTCTATATCGGCTTTGACCCCACTGCCGACTCCCTCCACGTGGGCCACTTCATGGCTCTGATGCTGATGCGCCGTCTCCAGAAGGCGGGCAACCGCCCCATCGCCCTCATCGGCGGCGGTACCGGCATGGTGGGCGACCCCTCCGGCCGTACCGATATGCGCTCCATGATGACCGTGGAGACCATCCAGCACAACTGCGAGTGCTTCAAGAAGCAGATGAGCAAGTTCATCGACTTCTCCGAGGGCAAGGCCCTGATGCTCAACAACGCTGACTGGCTGATGAAGCTCAACTACGTGGAGCTGCTGCGTGAGGTTGGCGCCTGCTTCTCCGTGAACAACATGCTGCGGGCCGAGTGCTACAAGCAGCGCATGGAGAAGGGCCTGAGCTTCCTGGAGTTCAACTACATGATCATGCAGTCCTACGACTTCTACCACATGTTCCAGACCATCGGCTGCAATCTGCAGTGCGGCGGCGACGACCAGTGGTCCAACATGCTGGGCGGCACCGAGCTCATCCGCCGCAAGCTGGGCAAGGACGCCTACGCCATGACCATCACCCTGCTTCTGACTTCCGAGGGCAAGAAGATGGGCAAGACCCAGAAGGGCGCCGTCTGGCTGGACCCCGAGAAGACCACTCCCTACGAGTTCTACCAGTACTGGCGCAACATCGGCGACGCCGATGTGCTCAAGTGCCTGCGTATGCTCACCGACCTGCCTCTGGAGCAGATCGACGAGATGGACAAGTGGGAGGGCGCTCAGCTCAACACCGCCAAGGAGATTCTGGCCTACGAACTGACCAAGCTGGTCCACAGCGAGGAAGAGGCCATGAAGGCGCAGGATGCGGCCCGCGCGCTCTTCTCCCAGGGCGGCGACAAGGCCAACATGCCCACCACCACCCTGACCGCCGATGACCTGACCGACGGCGCTGTGGCTGTGCTGGACCTGATGCTCAAGTGCGGTCTGGTTCCCTCCAAGAAGGAAGCCCGCCGTCTGGTGGAGCAGGGCGGCGTGGAGGCCGATGGTGTAAAGATCACCGACATTACCCGTACCTTCACCGCTGATGAGCTGTCCGGCGAGGGCATCATCCTGAAGAAGGGCAAGAAGGTATATCACCGCGCTCTGCTTGGCTGATAAAAACGGGCATCCCGGTTGGGATGCCCGTTTTCCATTGCGTCCTTACTTCTGGCATGATACAATGGATTCATGCGGAAAGGGGAAGTGAACTATGGAGGAAAACTCACCTAAGAAGAAATGGTATTTCCTGGACAGCCGAGCTGTATCCAATCTTCTGGTTGTCCTGATCGGTATTTTGTTCTATATGGCACTGGCAAATATCGGTGCACTCCAGTCAAAGGTAGACAGCCTTCTGGGCGTTCTGTCTCCCTTTATCGCGGGCTTTGCCATTGCCTATCTGCTCAATACCCCCATGGATTTCTTTGAACGGCGTGTCTTTTACAACTTTAAGCGCAAGCGGGGGCTCTCGGTCCTGACTGTCTACCTGCTCGCACTGGTTGTGGTGGTCATTCTGCTCAATCTGATTCTTCCCCAGGTCATTGAGAGCATCCTGGCCCTGGGCAGCAATATGTCCACCTATCTGAGCAATCTGAACCTCTTTGTGCAGGACCTGATTGATCAATACCATCTGGAAGGGGAAGGACTCACCGACCTGGTGACGCTCTATCAGGACCTGCTCAAGCGGGCTGCCACCTGGGCCTCCCAGAAGGTGCCTGAGCTGCTCAGCCTGGGTGTCGCAGTTGGCAATGTGCTCATTTCCGCTATTACGGCCCTTATCTCTTCTGTCTATATGTTGGCAGGAAAGGGCCGGCTGGTGCCTCAGCTCAAAAAGATTATCTACGCCGCCGCCCCCACCGCCAAGGTTGACCGCTTCCTCTCCATCTGCCGCCATGCAAACGGCGTGTTCGTGGGCTTCATCAACGGAAAAATTATTGACAGCGCCATTATCGGTGTGCTGTGCTTTGTGCTCAATCTGATTTTCCAGATCCCGTTTGCCATGCTGGTGGCGGTTGTGGTGGGCGTGACCAATGTGATTCCCTTCTTCGGCCCCATCATCGGTGCCGTCCCCTGTATCATGATTCTCATCATCGTGGACCCATGGGCTGCACTGCGTTTTGGCGTGCTGGTGATTGCGCTCCAGCAGTTTGACGGCAATATCCTGGGGCCCAAGATTCTGGGCGACAGCACCGGTCTGGATGCCATCTGGGTTCTGGTGGCCATTATTGTGGGCGGCGGTCTGTTTGGCTTCCTGGGTATGCTGCTGGGTGTTCCTACCTTCGCCGTCATCTATGCGCTGGTGCGGGACTGGACCAATAGCCGCCTCAAGGCCAAGGGCATTGACGGAAACGGGAAACCGGTCCATGCTGCCGAACAGGATTCACACGCTACACAGGAGTAAAAGAATTGCACCATGAAAAAAGCTCCGATTCCAAACGGAATCGGAGCTTTTCATGCTAAAAGCGGCAAGTAAGCCTGTAAGCCGGGTTCTGTCTTTTAAGACAGCCATCTATCTAGCCGTACCGTTGCCGGTACGATCAAGCCGCCTCCTGAGAACGGCCGGGCCGGCCATATGTTCTCCCACGGCGTTGCTCCGGATAGAGGTTACAGCGACGAGCAGTTCCCAGTCGTCGGGCGGGCTCTTACCTCCGCCTTTCCACCCTTACCACGCAGAACGTGGCGGTATATCTCTGTTGCCCTTTTCCTAGGGTCGCCCCCGGCGGGTGTTACCCGTTATCCTTGCCCTGTGGAGCCCGGACTTTCCTCATATCGGGCCTTTCGGCCTCGATCCGCGGCTGTCCAGCTTACTTGCGCGGGGTATATTGTACCGTATCGGAAAGGAAATGTCAAATAAAACTGAGTCGTGTCCGTGCGGATATGATAGTTACGATTGAAATTTATGTGTTTGGGTTATATAATATAAAAGTTAAGGACTGATTTTTCCGAAGGGGGGAATTCCTATGAATTCCACAATACAGGAATATTTAGATTCCCTGCGGGGAAAGCGCATTGCGGTCATCGGCATTGGCGTGTCCAATACGCCCCTGATCAAGATGCTGCTGCGGGCCGGACTGTCCGTAACGGCCTGCGACAAGAAAGAGCGGAAGGATTTTGACGGCCTTATCGAAGAGCTGGAGAGTCTGGGGGCGGAGGTTCGCCTTGGGCCCGACTATATGGATGGCCTGGACCAGGACATCATCTTCCGCACGCCCGGTCTGCGGCCTGACGTCACGCCGCTGCTGGCAGCCCGGGAGCGGGGGAGTGTCATTACGTCCGAGATGGAGGTGTTCTTCCAGGTCTGTCCCTGTGAGATCATCGCTGTCACCGGAAGCGACGGAAAAACCACTACCACCACCATTATCTCCGAGCTTTTGAAGAAGGCGGGATATAACGTCTATGTGGGCGGCAACATCGGCAAGCCCCTGCTGGCCGAGACCCCCAACATGGAGCCGGACGACATGGTGGTGCTGGAACTGTCCTCCTTCCAGCTGATGACCATGGATATGAGCCCTGATATCGCCGTTGTCACCAACGTAGCCCCCAACCATCTGGACGTACATAAGTCCATGGAGGAGTACGTGGAGGCCAAGGAGAACATCTTTGCCCACCAGAGCACGGAGAACCTGGCTGTGTTCAACTGGGACAACGAGATTACCCGCGACTTTTCCAAGAAGGCTCCTGGCAATGTGATGTGCTTCAGCCGCCGGGAGATGCTGGAGCGGGGCATCTATGTGAAGGACGATGCCATCTGGTGCGCTGACCGGGACGGACACCGGAAGGTGCTGCTTCTGTCCGACATCCTTCTGCCCGGCAACCACAACGTGGAGAACTACATGGCGGCTATCGCCGCAGTCAACGGTCTGGTGTCCGACGAGACAATCCGGCTCTTTGCCCGCAGTTTCGGCGGTGTGGAGCACCGCATCGAGCTGGTGCGGACAGTGGACGGCGTCCGGTACTATAACGACTCCATCGCCTCCAGCCCCACCCGGACCATCGCCGGACTTCGCTCCTTTGAGGAGAAGGTCATCCTCATCGCCGGCGGATATGATAAGCACATTCCCTTTGATGTGCTTGGCCCTGAAATCATCGAGCATGTAAAGGAGCTTATCCTGACAGGCGACACGGCGGAGAAAATCCGTGCGGCTGTGGAGAACGCCCCCGGCTACAACGGCAGCAACCCGCCTATCCGTATGTATCAGGACTTTGAACAGGCGGTTCTGGCCGCCCACAGCATGGCCCAGCCGGGTGATGTGGTCATTCTGTCTCCGGCCTGCGCCTCCTTTGACCGGTTTAAAAACTTTATGGAACGGGGCAACGCCTTCAAGCGGATTGTGCGAGAGCTGTAACCCCATTTAAAAGAGGAAGTGAATCACTTGGATATGCGAAACGCGCTGGAGCGGCTGTGCAGTCAATGCGCTCCCTCCGGCTTTGAGCGCCCCGCGGCTGAGGTGGCTGCGGAGCTTCTGCGTCCCTTTGTGGACGAGGTGTCCATCGACCGGATGGGCAATGTGGTAGGTGTGCGCCGCTGCGGACGGGAGAACGCACCTCGTCTGCTGCTGGACGCCCATCTGGACGAGATCGGCCTGATTGTCACCGGTGTGGAGGACGGTTTCCTCCGTTTCCGCAGCATCGGCGGCGTAGACCCCCGTATGCTGCCCGACCGGGAGCTGACCATCCTGACGGCCCCCCCCATGTTCGGCGTGGTGGCCTGTCTGCCGCCCCATGTGCTCAAGAAGGGGGATTCCGATAAGGCCCTTTCCATGGATAAGCTCTTCATCGACATCGGCATGAGCCAGGAAGAAGCGGAGAAGGCTGTACCGGTGGGTACTCCCGTTGTGTACCGGGGCAGCTGCTTCCCTCTAGGAGAGGGACAGATGTGCGGCAAGTCCATGGACGACCGTGCCTGCTTTGTGACCCTGCTCCGGGCGGCCGAGCTGCTGAAGGACAAGGAGTTGGACGTGGACCTCTACATCATGGGCAGCACCCGTGAGGAGGTCTCCGGCGCAGGCGCCAAGGCCGGCACCTTTGCCATCGACCCGGACTATTGCGTAGCGGTGGACGTAACCCACGGCCGGACGCCGGACGGCCCCAAGGACCGCTCCTGCGAGCTGTTTGGCGGTCCTGCCATCGGCATCGGCCCCAACATGACCAGCTGGATGACCCGCCGCATGAAGGCCAAGGCGGAGGAAAATCAGATTCCCTGGCAGCCCGAGGTCATGGCCGGTCACACCGGTACCAACGGCTGGCACATGCAGATCAGCCGTGAGGGTGTGGCCACCTCTGTCATCTCTCTGCCGCTGAAGTATATGCACACCCCCATTGAAGTGCTGGCCCTGGAGGACATGGAGTCGGTTGCCAAGCTGCTGGCCGCCTTTACCGAGGGTCTGGGAAAGGAGGCGGAGGTCCTGTGCTGAAGGATACCATTCGTGAACTGTGCCTGCTGGACGGCGTGTCCAGCTTTGAGGAGGACGTGCGGGCCTATATCAAGGCTGAGGCCGCCCCCTATGCCGACGAGATGCGGGTTGACCCGCTGGGCAACCTGATTGTGTTCAAAAAGGGCAAAAAGTCCACCGGTTCCAAGCTGCTGCTGGCCGCCCACATGGACGAGGTCGGCCTCATCATCCGCAGCATCACCGACGAGGGCTATCTGAAATTCTCCTGCGTGGGCGGAATCGACCGCCGGGTGCTTATCGGCAAGATTGTCCGGGTTGGCAAGAACCGCCTTCCCGGCGTTATCGGCCTGAAGGCCTACCATTTGGTCAGCGAGGAAGAGGAGAAGAAGGTCCCCAAGGTGGAGGATCTCTATCTGGATATCGGCGCCAGAAGCAAGGAAGAGGCGGAGAAGCTGGTGGAGATCGGCGACTTTGCCGCCTTTGAGAGCGACTGGACCGAGTTCGGCAGCGGTTTTGTGAAGGCCAAGGCTCTGGATGACCGTGCGGGCTGTGCCGTCATGCTGGAGCTGCTGAAAGAGGACCTGCCCATGGACTGTACCTTTGCCTTTACGGTGCAGGAGGAGGTGGGCTGCCGCGGCGCCTTCGGCGCGGCCTTCTCTGTCAACCCGGAGATCGCCCTGGTGCTGGAGACCACCACCGCCGCCGATCTGGCCTCCACCCCCGGCCACAAACAGGTCTGTACCCTGGGCAAGGGTCCTGTGGTCCCCTTTATGGACGGCGGATCTGTGGCTGACCGCGGGCTCTTTGAGCTGATGCGGGACTTGGCAGAGGAGAATCAGATCCCCTGGCAGACCAAGCACTATATCGCCGGCGGCAACGACGCCTCCGTCATTCAGCGCAACCGGGAAGGTGCACGTACCATCGTGGTGAGTGCTGCCGTCCGTTATCTTCATGCCCCCGCCAGCGTGGCCCATCTGGGGGACTTTGATCACATCTTAAATCTGGCGCGGCTTTTCATCGGGGCCATTGCCGGACAGGAGGAGTAATAAAATGGATATTCTCAAGACACTCCAGGCGCTCAACGCCTGTCACGGTCCCGCCGGCGATGAGTCCGGTATCGCCGACGCCATCGAAGCGCTGGCCGCGCCCTACGCCGACAAGATCAAGCGGGACACCCTGGGCAACCTGATTGTCCGCAAGAAGGGCAAGGGCCCCAAGATCATGTTTGCCGCCCACATGGACTCCATCGGCTTCATTGTCACCCACATCGACGAGCACGGCTTTATCCGGTTCGGCAAGCTGGGCGGTCTCCATCCCTTTGACCTGCTAAGCACCACCGTCCGCTTCAAGAACGGCGTCCGTGGCGTGGTCTGCCTGGACAACGGCGTGTCTCCCAAGGACATGACCCTGGAGGACCTGTATCTGGATATCGGCGCCAAGGACGCCGACGAGGCCAAGACCATGGTCCGGATTGGCGACACAGCTGTCTATGACACGCCCACCTTCGCCGCCGGCGACCGCATCATCTCCCCCTACATGGACAATCGGATCTCCTGCGTGGTGCTGCTGTTGGCTCTGGAGCAGCTGAAGGACAGCGACAACGACCTGTACTTTGTCTTTACCGTTCAGGAGGAGCTGGGTCTCCGCGGCGCCCGTACCGCTGCCTTCGGCATTGACCCCGACTTCGGCGTGGCGGTGGATGTGACTCCCGCCGACGACGAGCTGAACCCCAAGCATACCTGCAGCAGCGTGACCGGCGGGGGAGCGGCCATCAAGGTGATGGACGGCTCTGTGATTTGCCACCCCCAGGTGGTCCGTTCCATGGAGAAGCTGGCAGAGGAGAAGGAGATTTCCTTCCAGCTGGACGTGATCCGGGCCGGCGGCACCGATGCGGGCGCTATCCATCAGACCCGCTCCGGTGTGCCCAGCGGCGGAATTTCCATCCCCTGCCGCTATGTGCATTCGCCCGCTGAGATGGTGGATCGTCGGGACGTGGAGGCCTGTGCCGATCTGGTGGTTGCCTTTGCCCAGGCGGAGCACAAGGACTAATTCTCACGCTGCGCAGCCCAAAAACTTAGATAGAATGGAATGTGTAAAAGATAATGTCTTTACAGTTAAGTGACAAGGTTCTCTCTCTGGCGGCTCAGGCTCAGGCCGATCTGCGGCCCCAGTTTGACCGCATTGACGCCATTGCGGAGGAGAACACCCGCAAGGTGCTTGCCGCGTTTCAGAAGCACCGTGTAGCCGAGGGCTATTTTGCCGGCACCACCGGCTACGGCTATGATGACCTGGGCCGGGATAAGCTGGACGAGATCTACGCCGACATCTTCGGCACTGAGGACGCCCTGGTCCGGGTTCAGTTCGTCAACGGCACCCACGCCATCACCTGCGCCCTCTTCGGCGCACTGAAGCCGGGTGATATTCTGGTCTCTGCCGTAGGCGCGCCCTACGACACCCTGCTGGGCGTCATCGGTGTAGTGCCCAAGGGACACGGTTCCCTGATGGAGTACGGCGTGGAATACCGTCAAGTTGAATTGCTTAACAATGCGCCTGACAAGGACGGTCTGGCCGCTGCCGTGCGGGACCCCAGAGTGAAAGCCGTCCTGATTCAGCGGTCCAAGGGCTACTCCACCCGTTCCTCTCTGTCAGTAGCGGAGATTGGCGAGCTGTGTGCCATAGTGCGGGAGAACAATCCTGATGCCGCCATTCTGGTGGACAACTGCTACGGCGAGTTTGTGGAGACCATCGAACCCACTCAGGCCGGTGCTGACCTGGTGGTAGGCTCTCTCATTAAGAACCCGGGCGGCGGCCTGGCCCCTGCAGGCGGGTATATCGCCGGTCGGCGTGACCTGGTGGAGGGAGCCGCCATGCGTCTCACCGCACCCGGCATCGGCCGGGAGTGCGGCGCCTCTCTGGGCAGCAACCGCAGCTTCTATCAAGGTCTTTTCCTTGCCCCTCATACCACCGCCCAGGCGGTCAAAACGGCGGTGTTTGCCGCCCGCATGATGGAGCTGCTGGGCTACAAGACGGAGCCCGCCTCCGACGCCGTGCGACACGACATCATCCAGATGATCCACTTTGGCAGCCCCGATCCCCTCAAGCGGTTCTGCAAGGGTATCCAGTTTGGTGCCCCTGTGGACTCCTACGTGACGCCCGAGCCCTGGGATATGCCGGGCTACGACTGCCAGGTCATTATGGCGGCAGGTGCCTTCATCCAGGGTGCCTCCATCGAGCTGTCCTGCGATGCACCCATGCGGGAGCCCTACACAGCCTATCTCCAGGGCGGCCTGACCTACGAAAGCGGCAAGGCCGGCGTCCTGCTGGCGGTGGAGGAGCTGCTGCGGGAAGGCTAAATTCCCCGTTTTAAGACGAGCTGTGCCGCGCATAGACTCTCCATAGGGGGTGACCCGTATGGAGAAGTGGAGGCGGTATTTTTGGCCCCGCTGGCGGCTCCGGCAGCGTTTCAGGCGGCAGGGGAGCGGTGTACAGCTGCTCCTCTCCGCCGCCTTTGGCCTGGTGCTGGCGGTGTTGCTGATCAGCTTTCTGGACAGCAAGGCACGGCCCGTCATTGCCGTTATGGCGGAGAGCCGGGTAAAAAATATCGTCACAGGCATCATAGAGACGGAAATCAGCAAAACGCTAGCTCAGGAGGCCGTGGCATACGACGATATTATCACCTTCCGGACCGACAGCAACGGCCGCATCACCGCCTTCACCAGCAATTCAGCCGAGATGAACCGTCTGCGGACAGAGCTTCTCAGTGCGGTCATTGCCCAGGTGGACACGCTGGACACCGGTACGTTAGGAATCCCTCTGGGAAACCTGCTGCCCTTTTCCGCACTGGCGGAAAAGGGCCCGCTGCTCCCGGTGCGTATTCGCTCCATCGGCGGCGCAGATGCGGTATTTGAGCATGTGTTTACCGCAGAGGGTATCAACCAGACCCATCACCAGATTATGCTCAACCTGTCGGTATCCCTGATCCTGCTGATCCCCGGCGGGCCGTTGGATACCCAGGTAAGCGCACAGGTCTGTGTGGCGGAGACCGTGCTTGTGGGCGATGTACCGGACACCTATCTGAGCCTTCCGGGATAAGACAGATGAAATCGTAAAAAAAGCGCAAGAAACAGGCCCTTTTCCTGTGATAAAATGGTGTCAAGCCAGAGAGAAAGAGGTGCCGGAATGAATACGCTGCTTTGGTACTGGGAGATTACCTGGGACTATATCTACGAAATGCTGCCCTGCATGGCGCTGGCCGCTGTGGCCTTTTTTCTGCTTCGCCCCGTACGCCTGCGCCGTTTTGAACAGCTTGGTCTAGCCAGCAGCGTCTGGCGGGAAGGTGCGTTTCTGATTTTTGTGCTCTTCTGCGCCGGATTAGCTGCCCTGACTGTGTTTCCATCCGGGTTCTGGGGTGCGCTGATGCACGGCTATCCGCCAGCGGAGGGCTGGTTTGGCTGGCATGGCCGCGGTATGTATCTGCAGGTCACCATTCTGGCGGAGTTGCTGGAGCGCTGGAGGCGCCTCGCTGTTCATCGAGATTGTTCAGATTTTTGTGGGGCGCAGCAGCGATATCAATGATTTGACTCTCAATACACTGGGTGGTCTGGCCGGGTATGGCCTTTACAGGCTGTTGGCCCGGCTGGCTCCCGGATTCACCCGAAAATTCCAAGTGGAGGTCCCCTATGGACGAGATTCAGGAGATAGCACTGCTCCGGGCAGAGCTGAATAAGGCCAGCTATGAGTACTATGTGCTGGATAACCCTACCATGTCCGACTACGACTTTGACCATAAGCTCCGCCGTCTGGAGGAGCTGGAGCAGGCCCATCCCGACCAGATTACCGAGGACTCGCCCACCCGCCGGGTAGGAGGACAGGTAGCGGATGGCTTCCAAGAGGTCACACATGAGGTTCCTCTGGAGAGCCTTCAGGATGTCTTTGACCTGGAGGAACTGGGAGACTTTGTCCGGCGTGTCCAGGAGAGTCTGGATGGCAAGGCGGAGTTTGACGTGGAACCCAAGGTGGACGGCCTCTCTGTGGCGCTGGAGTATCGGGACGGACTGTTCGTCCGGGGCGCCACCCGTGGCGATGGCCGAGTGGGGGAGGACGTGACCGAGAACCTGAAGACCATTCGTTCTCTGCCCCTCCGCCTGCCGGAGCCCATTCCTCAGCTTATCGTCCGTGGCGAGGTCTATATGTCCAAGAAGGTCTTTGAGCAGCTCAACGAGGAGCGTGAAATCCGGGGCGAGGCCCTGTTTGCCAATCCCCGGAATGCCGCGGCAGGCTCTCTGCGCCAGCTGGACCCCAAGGTGGCTGCGTCCCGCAAGCTGGACATCGTGGTCTTCAACATTCAGAAGGCGGAGGGAGCGGAGTTCAGCACCCACACCGAGACCTTGGACTACCTGGAGCGTCAGCAGTTCCGGGTGATCCCCCGTACTCTGTGCACCAGCATGGAGGAGATCGGTACCCGCATCGCCGCAATCGGTGACGGCCGTGAGGAATTTCCCTATGACATTGACGGTGCGGTTGTAAAGTTAAACAGCCTTGCAGACCGCAAAATCCTTGGTTCCACCGCGAAATTCCCCCGGTGGGCTGCTGCCTACAAGTACCCGCCCGAGCAGAAAGAGAGCGTGGTGGAGGACATTGTGGTTCAGGTTGGCAGGACCGGTGTTCTTACGCCCAAGGCGGTTGTAAAGCCTGTCCGCCTTGCAGGTACTACCGTCACAAACGCCACCCTCCACAACCAGGATTTCATTACAGAGAAGGACATCCGCATCGGGGACACCGTTCTGGTCCAGAAGGCGGGGGAGATCATCCCGGAGATTGTCTCGGTGGTGAAGGAGAAGCGGCCTGAGGGAACCGTGCCCTACCATCTGCCTGACCACTGCCCGGTATGCGGTGCGCCGGTGGCCAGAGATGAGGACGGAGCCCACATCCGCTGCACCGGCGCGGAGTGCCCCGCCCAGCTGCTGCGTCACCTGGCCCACTTTGCCTCCCGGGATGCCATGGACATTGACGGCCTTGGCCCCGCTGTTATGGAGGCGCTCATCAGCGCCGGTATGGTAAAGACCCCGGCCGACCTCTATTCGTTGGCTCCGGAAGCGGTGGCTCAGCTGGATCGGATGGGCAAAAAGAGCGCGGAAAACCTGGCCGCTGCCATTGACCGCTCCAAGGGTGCGGGTCTGGCCCGGCTGCTCTTTGCCTTCGGCATCCGCCAGGTGGGGCAGAAGGCGGGTAAGATTCTGGCCTCCCATTTCTCCACCATGGACGCCCTGCTGGCGGCCACAGAGGAGGATTTTACGGCTGTCCCGGACGTGGGCGCCATCACAGCCAAAAGTCTCTGGGATTGGCTCCACAGCCACCAGAGCCAGCATCTCATCCAGGCCCTGCGGGAGGCCGGCGTAGTCATGGAGAACACCGACGCCCCCACCGGCGACGCACTGACAGGCAAGACCTTTGTGCTGACCGGCTCTCTGGAGCGCTTCACCCGTGCCGAGGCAGGCGCACAGATTGAGGCGTTGGGCGGTAAGGTGTCCGGCTCGGTCTCCAAAAAGACCAGCTATGTGGTGGCGGGTGAGGCCGCCGGCTCCAAGCTGAAAAAGGCCCAGGACCTGGGTATCCCTGTGCTCACTGAGGAGGAGTTTCTCATCATGCTCCGGGAGCTGGGCGCCACAATTTAATCAGACACTCAGAGAAAGACAGCGGCAGCGGCCGGCTCATGTGAGCCGGCCGCTGTTTTTATTCTCACGCATATTTTTTAGCTCCAGGGCTTTTCTGCACCTCTTTCCGCCCAGAGCCGTATACTGGCTTGGGTGCGCTCCGGCAGAAGGCAGAGCCTGAACGGCGCCGCCCGGACATATGCAGGAAGGAGGCGCATTGATGCGTCTGCCCAGTAGACGAACGGCAAAGACCGCCGCAGCCTGCGCGCTGGGCGCGGCTGTACTGCTCTTTCCAGGAAGCGTTCTGATGCTGGCCGCCGGGGCTGTCCTGGGCTTCTGGGGCTGCGTCAGGCTGGAACAGCGAAACCATGAGTCTCAGTAAGGAGGGTAATAGGATGAAAATTGTTGTGGTACGGTCCCCGAAGGCATTCCGCGGTATTCTGAAAGCCATTTTTGGCCTGCGCTGACATATTGCCCACTCCTTGTACATAGAATTTCACAGCATGAATTGGGCGGAAGAGCCCCTACAAGGAGTGGAATGCAATGGAGCTGACATTAAACCGCAACTGTCTGAGCTGCTACGACGCCGTGCTGGAGACCACGGTGTTCCATGAGGAGACCATGGAGATGATCGTCCCCGACGCCTGCCCCGATATTCTCCGGATCGTGGATACCGCCGGGATGGTGTGCGTCAAGGACAAGGGGACCCAGGAGGGGCGGGTGGAGGTGACCGGTACCGCCCGCTGCTCCGTGCTCTACCTGCCGGATGGGGAGAGCGGACTGCGCCGCATTGAGGCCAACATCCCGTTCTTCTGCACCGCAGACGGCTCCGGTATCACGCCTGGCTGCTCTGTTGTGGCGGTTCCCAGGGTACAGACGGCGGACACCCGGGTCATCAACCCCAGAAAAGTGGTGGTACGGGTCAATCTGGCCATTGACCTGCGGGTATATGCCAAAGCGGAGAACAGCCTCTGTTCCGGCGCCGAGTGGGAGTCCGGCATGGTTGTGGAGCAGTTAAAAGAGGTCCAGGACACTTATATCCCAGTATGTGTACAGGAAAAGCCTTTCACATTCTCCGATGAGTTGACTATCTCAGGCAGCCGGCCTGAGGCGGAGGAGCTGCTCAAATGCCGCCCCGATCTGGTGTGCAGCGAGTCCAAGATCATCGGCAACAAGCTGATTTTCAAAGGAGAGGCGGTGCTGCATCTCTGCTACCGGTCAGGGGACGGAGCTCTCTGCACCGTGGACTACGAGCTTCCGTTTTCGCAGATTATGGAGGTCTCGGGGGCAGGGGAGGAGGCAGACTGTGATCTGGAGGTTCTGCTGACCGATCTGACCTGCACTCTGAGTCCAGGGGATGGGCGGACGGTCTCGGTTTCCATGGGGCTGCTGGCTCAGGCCGTGGTGTGGGAGCGTCGGAGCGTGGAGCTGCTGACCGACCTGTACGGCGTTTCCTGTGAGCTGACGCCGGAGTTCCAGCCCTGCACCTTCCACAGCCTGCTGGAGCGCAGCACCCGGCGGCAGACGCCCCGTGAGATCATTGAAACGGGGACCATGGCCAAGCTGGTGTCCGACGCTAGAGTGAGCATTGGGCAGGTGACCCAGACTAGAGAGGCGGACCGGCTTATCCTCACCGCCGAGGCCATGCTTACAGTGGTATATACCGCCGAGGACAACGAGATTTACGCGGTGTCCAGACAGGTCTCCGTGCCATGCCAGCTGGAGCTGCCGGAGGGCAGCAGATGCTCCTGCGCTTGCCGGTGTGTGGGGGAGATCTACGCCACTCCCACCAGCGGCGGCATTGAGGTCCGGTTTGACGTGGACTTCTCCTATCTGGCCCAGAGCACCCGTCGGGTCTCTGCCGTGGCGGATGTGCAGGTGGGGGAGGCGGAGCCCAGGGAGGACGCGCCCTCCATTGTCCTGCGGGTGGTGAGCCATGAGCGGCTCTGGGACATTGCCAAGACCTACCGCACCACCATGGACGATATCCTCCAGGCCAACGAGCTGGAGAGCGGCACGGAGCTGGCCGGCCGGCTTCTGCTCATTCCCCGGCGGCGATGAATAGGAACCTAAACGCCCTCTCCGCATAGACGGAGAGGGCGTCGCTCTGTGCAGGAGGTCATTCCTGGGGCCGTGATTTCATTGTCATAAACCATGGCTTATCCCCATACCTATGTAGAGAAAGCCAGGCTTGCTCGCCCATGCCTGAATCGTCCGCAAGGAGGAGTCGAATTGGAACACCGTAAGATTTATGAGGATATCGCGCTGCGCACGGAGGGCGATATCTATATCGGCGTGGTGGGGCCGGTCAGGACGGGAAAATCCACCTTTATCAAACGCTTTATGGAGACCCTGGTCATCCCCAACATCGAGAACGTCTACCGCCGGGAGCGGGCCAGGGATGAGCTGCCCCAGAGCGGCTCTGGCCGGACCATCATGACGGCGGAGCCCAAGTTCGTCCCCGAGGAGGCGGTGGAGATCGCCATGGAGGACGGGGCTGCCTTCTCTGTGCGGCTGATTGACTGCGTGGGGTATATGGTGCCCGGCGCGGTGGGGTCGCTGGAGGACGCGGCGCCCCGCATGGTTACAACCCCCTGGTTTGATCACGAGATTCCCATGTCCGAGGCGGCTGAGATCGGCACCCGGAAGGTCATCGCCGAGCACTCCACCATCGGTATTGTGGTCACCACCGACGGCACCATCACCGACATTCCCAGAGAGGACTACCTGGAGGCGGAGGAGCGGGTCATCACCGAGCTGAAGGAGCTGGGAAAGCCCTTCCTGGTGGTGCTCAACTCGGCGGAGCCCGGCTCGGAGCGGGCCAGGGCCATCCAGGCCGACCTGGCCTCCCGGTACGACGTCACCTGCATCTGCGTCAACTGCCTGGAGCTGGACGAGAACGCGGTCACCAGCATCATCAAGGGCGTGCTCTACGAGTTCCCGGTAAAGGAACTGGACCTGTTCCTGCCGCCCTGGGTGGACGCCTTGCCCTATGGACACCCCATCAAGAGCGGCCTGTACGCCGCCATCCGCTCGGCGGCGGAGGGGATGCGGAGAATCCGGGATGTGGAGCGGGCGGTCTCCGCCATCGGTCAGTGCGACAACGTGTCCTCCGCCAGGGTCAGCACCATCAGCCTGGGCACCGGCCTGGCCTCGGCCTCTCTGGAGCTGCCCAGAGGGCTCTTCTACGACACCATCTCCCAGCAGTCCGGCTTCACCATCCATGACGACGGCGACCTGATGGGCCTGCTCACCGAGCTGTCCAGCGTCAAGCGGGAGTATGACAAGGTGGCGGACGCCCTTCGGGAGGTGAAGGAGACCGGGTACGGCATCGTAGTGCCCGGCACAGATGAGCTCAGGCTGGAGGAGCCGGAGATTGTCCGGCAGGGGGGACGTTACGGCGTGCGGCTGAAGGCCAGCGCCCCCAGCATCCACATGATCCGGGCCGACATTGAGACCGAGGTCTCGCCCATTGTGGGCAACGAGAAGCAGTCGGAGGAGATGGTCAACTTCCTGCTCCAGGAGTTCGAGGGGGACACCAGCGCCATCTGGCAGTCCAACATCTTCGGCAAGTCCTTCCACGAGCTGGTCAGCGAGGACCTGCACACCAAGCTGCTCCGCATGCCGGAGGACGCCCGGGGTAAGCTCCAGGAGACCCTGACCCGCATCATCAACGAGGGCTCCGGTGGACTCATCTGCATCATCCTGTAATCAAAAAGCGCTGGACGGAAGTTCCGTCCAGCGCTTTTTCGTCTTTACCGCCCCTCTGACTCCGCCATGTGCTGGAGTGAGGCCCTGTTCGCGATTTTCAGTGTGCGGTAGCCCGTGGAGACTGCCCCAGCCTTGGCCAGGTCTCCCAGTACCCGGCTCACCGTCACCCGGCTGACGCCCACCGCCGCCCCAATCTCCTCGTGGGTGCAGCGGATGGTGCCGTCCGCCTCAGGGGTCAGGGACAGCAGATAGCGTGCGATTCTCTGGTCCGCCTGGAGCAGGGTACCGTCTACATGGACGGAGAGCAGCCGCACGGTGCGGGCCAGATACTCCAGCATGGACACGGCCAGATCCGGATGCCGTGAGAAGACCTCCGAGAGGTGAGGCCGGTCCACCGACACCAGCTCACACCTGGTCACCGCAACGGCGGAGGAGACCCGGGGCTGACGGTCAAAAAAGGCGGCCTCGCCAATCAGCTCTCCGCCGTGGTGAAGAGTCAGGGTCCGCTCGCTTCCCGCGCCGGAGCTGAGGAAGCACTTCACCGTGCCGGAGAGGATGTAATAGAACTGCTCCGCCTGGGTGTCCTGGAGATAGATCAGCCGCCCAGGCTCATAGATTTGGGGCGTTCTTCCTTCCGCAAGGGGCCGCCAGATATCTTCCTTTTTTTCACCCATGCCTGTTCGCCTCCCGGGGACCTCAGCAGTTTTCTGTCTGGGAAAATTGTATCACGCGTTACATTCTTTTTGCAAGTGTTCTGTCATACTAACTCCATAAAACACCGCAAACTTCCACTACATATCAGGAGGGAATCTAGAATGGGAATGACCATGACCCAAAAAATCCTGGCCAAGCATGCCGGGCTGGAATCCGTGGAGGCCGGACAGCTGATTGAGGCCAAATTGGACATGGTGCTGGGCAACGATATCACCACCCCCGTGGCCATTACGGAGTTCAACAAGGCTGGGCTGACCCAGATTTTTGATAAGGACAAGATCTCCATCGTGCTGGACCACTCCACTCCCTGCAAGGACATCAAGTCCGCCCAGCTGTGCGCTCAGGCCAGAGAGTTTGCCAAGCGCTTTGACATCACCAACTTCTACGACGTGGGCCAGATGGGCGTGGAGCATGCTCTGCTGCCCGAAAAGGGTCTGGTCGCCCCCGGCGAGACCGTCATCGGCGCCGACTCCCACACCTGCACCTACGGCGCTCTGGGCGCCTTCTCCACCGGCGTGGGCTCCACCGATATGGCCGCGGGTATGGCCACCGGCCTGGCCTGGTTCAAGGTGCCCTCCGCCATCAAAGTCACCCTGAAGGGCAAGTTCCAGCCCTATGTGTCCGGCAAGGACGTGATGCTCCACCTCATCGGCCAGATCGGCGTGGACGGCGCCCTGTACAAGTCCCTGGAGTTCGGCGGGGAAGGCGTGAAGGAGCTGGCCATGGACGACCGCTTCACCATCTCCAACATGGCCATCGAGGCCGGCGGCAAGAACGGCATTTTCCCCGTGGACGATGTGACCAGAGCCTACCTCAACGGCCGTGTCACCAGGGAGTGGGAGGCCTTTGAGGCCGATCCCGACGCCGTGTACGAGCGCGAAGTAGTCATCGACCTGGACCAGCTGCGTCCCACCGTGGCTCTGCCCCACCTGCCCTCCAATACCCGCACCGTGGACCAGGTGGAGGGCATGCCCATCCAGCAGGTGGTCATCGGCTCCTGCACCAACGGCCGTCTGAAGGACATCAAGGAGGCCGCCGAGATCCTCAAGGGCCGCAAGGTGGCCAAGGGCGTGCGCTGCATCGTGTTCCCCGCCACCCAGCAGATCATGCTGGACGCCATGGCGGCGGGCTACATCCAGACGCTTGTGGAGGCCGGCTGCGCCGTGTCCACTCCCACCTGCGGTCCCTGTCTGGGCGGCCACATGGGCGTCCTGTCCGACGGTGAGCGCGCCATCAGCACCACCAACCGGAACTTCGTAGGCCGTATGGGCCCTGTGAGCTCCGAGATCATCCTGTCCAGCCCCGCTGTGGCCGCCGCCTCCGCCGTCACCGGCTGCGTCACCGACCCCGCCAAGCTGGAGAATCTCTGATCTCACCGCGGCAGACCTCTATTTCTCACTCAACAGAAAGGAACTTTGCCATGAAGGTTTATAAATACGGCGACAACGTGGATACCGACGTCATCATCCCCGCCCGCCACCTGAACAACCCCGACCCCAAGGCCCTGGCCTCCCACTGCATGGAGGACATCGACGCCGACTTCGCCTCCACCGTGGAGGAGGGGGACATCATTGTGGCTGGTGCCAACTTCGGCTGCGGCTCCTCCCGTGAGCACGCGCCCCTGTCCATCAAGGCCTGCGGCGTCAAGTGCGTCATTGCCAAGAGCTTTGCCCGCATCTTCTACCGCAACTCCATCAACATCGGCTTCCCCATCATGGAGTGCGCCGAGGCCGCTGATGCCATTCAGCCCGGCGACAAGGTGACCGTGGACTTCCAGAGCGGCGTCATCACCGACGAGACCCAGGGCAAGACCTGGCAGGCCGCGCCCTTCCCGGAGTTTGTCAACGGCATCATCCAGAGCGGCGGACTGCTCAACTCCCTGAAGGCGAGAGGTGTGGCGAAATGAACTACAAGATTGCCCTCATCCGGGGCGACGGTATCGGCCCCGAGGTGGTAAACGAGGCAGTACGGGTGCTGGACGCGGTGGGCCGGAAGTTCGGTCACAGTTTCACCTATGTGGACGTGCTCATGGGCGGCTGCGCCACCGACGCGGTGGGGAAGAGCTACCCCGATGGCACCGCCGAGCTGTGCAAGACCTGTGACGCGGTGCTCCTTGGCGCCGTAGGCGGCCCCAAGTGGGGCTCCGACAAGCCCGCTGAGCAGCGGCCCGAGACCGCCCTGCTGGCCCTGCGGAAGGACCTGGGGCTGTACGCCAACCTGCGTCCCGCCGCCCTGCGCCCCGCTCTGGCGGATGCCTGCCCCCTGAAGAAGGAGACCGCTGAGAAGGGAATTGACCTGATGATGGTCCGGGAGCTGACCGGCGGTATCTACTTCGGCAAGCGGGGCCGCTATGAGACCGAGGACCGAGGCGTGGAGTGTACCGACCTGATGGCCTACTCCGAGATGGAGATTGAGCGTATCGGCCGCCGCGCCTTTGAGCTTGCCCGTCTGCGCCGTAAGAAGGTGGCCAGCGTGGACAAAGCTAACGTGCTGGAGACCTCCCGGCTGTGGCGGAGCGTGATGCACCGTCTGGCCCAGGAGTACCCCGACGTGGAGTACTCCGACGTGCTGGTGGACAACTGCGCCATGCAGCTGGTCCGTGATCCCAGCCAGTTCGACGTGGTAGCCACCGAGAACATGTTCGGCGACATTCTGTCCGACGAGGCGTCCATGATCACCGGCTCCATCGGTCTGCTGCCCTCCGCCTCCATCGGCGACAGCGCTCCCGGTCTCTACGAGCCCATCCACGGCTCCGCCCCTGACATTGCGGGTCAGGACAAGGCCAACCCCATCGCCACCATCCTCTCCGCCGCCATGATGATGCGTTACTCCTTCCATCTGGCCGACGAGGCCGCCGCCATCGAGAACGCGGTGGACGCAGTGCTGGCGGAAGGCTGGCGCACGCCCGATATCGCCGAGCCCGGCGCTCAGGCTGTGGGCACCAAAAAGATGGGCGAGCTGATCGCCGCCAAAATCTGAGTAATTTGAATACAAAAAGACCGGATACAGCACTCTGTATCCGGTCTTTTCTGAGTAGGAAAGCGAGGATGATTTCATGGCAGAAGAGCTGACCTTCCGCTTCGCCGAAGAGGCGGACGCTGGGACTATTTTGTCGTTTATCAAGGCACTGGCGGAATATGAAAAGCTGGCCGACCAGGTGGTGGCCACTGAGGAGCTGCTCAGGGAGTGGATCTTCCAGAAAGGGAAGGCAGAGGTGCTCTTTGCGGTCAAGGACGGCAGAGAGATTGGATTTTCCCTGTTCTTCCATAACTTCTCCACCTTCCTGGGTAGGGCGGGTCTCTATCTGGAAGACCTGTTCATTCTCCCGGAGTACCGGGGCAGGGGATATGGCCGCCGTTTTCTCAGCCAGCTGGCCCGCATCGCGGTGGAGCGGGGCTGCGGACGGCTGGAGTGGTACTGCCTGGACTGGAATCAGCCCAGCATTGCCTTTTACCGCTCCCTGGGGGCAGTACCGCTGGACGAGTGGACCACCTACCGCCTCACAGGGGACACCCTGGAAGGACTGGCCAAGCAGGCGGACTAAACCGCCTTGCTTGCTCTTTTGGAACAGATCTGGTAAACTTTAAATAGGAAAGTGCCGGAGATACGCCGGCCGTAACACAGTGCCTGACGGCGGAATGCTCCGCCGTAGGAACAGATTGCCCTGCATCCCCCGAAGCGGGGAGCGGGAGCAGGAGGTTTTTGAAATGGCAAGTGGAAAGAAGACAAACACCAGTCCCCGCATACGATACCTTGTCCAATTGGCCGTTCTGGTGGCGATCCTGCTGCTGTTGGAATTTACCGGGATCGGGATGATTAAGACCCCATTCCTGGAATTTACCGTCATGCAGATACCCGTCATCATCGGTGCCATTGTGCTGGGACCGGCGGCAGGCGCAGCGCTGGGCGGCGTATTCGGTCTGCTGTCCTTCTGGGAGTGCTTTGGCAAGAGCGCCTTTGGCGTCACGCTGATGGGCATCAGTCCAGTGGGCACCTTCCTGACTTGCGTACCCACCCGGATTCTAATGGGGCTGCTCTGCGGACTCATTTTCCGGGGGCTCATCAGAGCGGACAAAAGCAAGTCTCAGTTGCTCGCCTTCGGCGGGTCCAGTCTGGCTGGTTCGCTGCTGAACACAGTGCTGTTTACCGGCGTGCTCACCGCAGCTTTTTACCATACCGACTATATCCAGGGCATCGCCCAGGGCTTTGCGGACAGCACCGGTCTGGCCATGAACCCGTTTCTGTTCGTCGCCCTGTTTGTGGGTATCCAGGGCGTGCTGGAGGCGCTGATTTCCACTGTGGCAGGCGCCGCTGTCTCCCGTGCGCTGTACAAGGCCCTCAACCACTGAGCACACAGGCCCGTGCCCCGCTATGGGTACGGGCCTTTTTGTGAAATTACCGTTTCAGGGCAAGACATGGCGTGGCTGATTGATGCAATTATAGTCTTGCAATATTGCATAACGCCGCATATAATAACTCTAGTTAAGCCGAATTGGGAGGAGATTCACCGTGAAAGAACTGTCCCGTATTGCAAGCGCCGTTCAGGCGTCTACCACAATGGCGATTGACAGCATGTTCAAGCAGATGAAGGCGGACGGCATTGACGTCATCGGCTTCGCTGCCGGCGAGCCTGATTTTAATACACCCGACGAGATCAAGGAGGCGGGTATTGCCGCCATCCACAACAACAACACCCGTTACACCCCTGCCCGGGGCACCGTGGAGCTGCGTCAGGCTGTGTGCGACCGGATGAAGGCCGATTGCGGCGTGGAATACGCTCCCAACCAGGTGGTGGTGGCCAGCGGCGCCAAGCACGCCGTGTACATCGCCCTGCGTGCCATCATCAACCCCGGCGATGAGGTCATTCTCCCCGCGCCCTACTGGGTCAGCTACATTGAGCTGATTAAAATCATGGGCGGCGTGCCTGTGGTGGTGACCGCCACCGAAGAGGAGAACTTCAAGCTCTCTGCGGACAAGCTGGCTGCCGCCATCACCCCCAAGACCAAGGCCCTGATTCTCAACAACCCCTCCAACCCCACCGGTATGATGTACAGCAGGGAGGAGCTGGAGGTCATCGCCGACCTGTGCGTCCGCAACGACCTCTATGTGATTGACGACGAGATCTATTACAGCCTGGTCTATGACAACAAGAAGTTCGTCAGCCTGGCTTCTCTGGGCGAGGAGATCAAGGAGCGGACCATCCTGGTCAACGGCGTCTCCAAGTCCTACGCCATGACCGGCTGGCGCATCGGTTACGCCTGTGCCAGCGAGCCCATTGCCACCGTGATGGCCAACTACGTCAGCCACTCCACCGGTTCTCCCTGCGCCGTCTCCCAGAAGGCGGCCCTGGCTGCCCTCACCGGCTCCCAGGAGAAGGTGGAGACCATGCGCCAGGCCTTTGAGGCCCGCCGCAACGCCATGGTAGAGGGCATGAATGCCATCCCCGGCGTGAGCTGCATCATGCCTGAAGGCGCGTTCTATGTGATGATGAATCTGAAGAATATCCTGGGCAAGACCCTCCACGGCGTGAAGGTGGAGACTGCCGACGACTTTGCCGCCCTCTTCCTGAAGAAGGGCCTGGTGGCCGTGGTGCCCGGCACTGGCTTCGGCGCGCCCGGATTTGTCCGCTGGTCCTATGCCACCTCCATGGATAACATTCTGGAGGGCCTGCGCCGCCTGCGCAATTTCCTGGTGGAATAATTCGTTTCTTTGCTGCGGGGAGGGTCCCTGCTCCACGCTGGATTTTGTCGGTCCGACGGAGGGGCGGGACTTGTCCCCGCTGCCGTTTTGTGGTATTCTGAAAGCACTTTGGATCTGCCTTGAAAAACCAAGAAAAAGAGGTTGAATATGAGTAACAAAGCTGTTTACGAGAGCCCGCTTTCTTCCCGCTATGCCAGTGATGAGATGCAGTACATCTTTTCGCCGGACAAAAAGTTCTCCACCTGGCGCCGCCTGTGGGTCGCCCTGGCCAGAGCCGAGATGGAACTGGGCCTGCCTGTGACCCAGGAGCAGATCGACGAGATGGGGGCCCACCTCACGGATATTGACTATGACTCCGCCGCCCAGTGGGAGAGAAAGCTCCGCCACGACGTAATGGCTCATATTCACGCCTGGGGCGAGCAGTGCCCCAAGGCCATGCCCATCATCCACTTGGGCGCCACCAGCTGCTATGTGGGCGACAACACGGACGTCATCCTCATGCGTGAGGCTCTGGAGCTGGTGCGGGACAAGCTGGTGCGTGTCCTCCACGCCCTCTCCGTCTTTGCCAATCAGTACAAGGCCCTGCCCACCCTGGGCTTTACCCACTTCCAGCCTGCACAGCTGGTGACGGTGGGTAAGCGGGCCACCCTGTGGATGAATGAGCTGCTGATGGACCTGGAAGAGGTGGAGCACCGGATTGACAGTCTGAAGCTCCTGGGCTCCAAGGGTACCACCGGCACCCAGGCCAGCTTCCTGGAGCTCTTTGAGGGCGACCATGAAAAGGTCAAGGAGCTGGAGCGGAAGATTGCCCGGGAAATGGGCTTTGACGCGGTGACCCCTGTCTCCGGCCAGACCTACTCCCGCAAGATGGACTATGCCGTGGTCTCCACCCTGTCCGGCATCGCCCAGTCCGCCAGCAAGTTCGCCACCGATATGCGCCTGCTCTGCCACCTCAAGGAGGTGGAGGAGCCCTTTGAGAAGAACCAGATCGGCTCTTCCGCCATGCCCTACAAGCGCAATCCCATGCGCTGCGAGCGTATCTGTTCTCTGGCCCGCTATGTGATGGTGGATGCCCTCAATCCCTCCGTCACCGCCGCCACCCAGTGGTTTGAGCGCACCCTGGACGACTCCGCCAACAAGCGGCTCTCCGTGCCTGAGGCCTTCCTGGCCGTGGACGCCATCCTCAACATCTACGCCAATGTGGCCTCCGGCCTGGTGGTCCACGAGAAGGTGATTGAGCGGCACGTGATGGAGGAGCTGCCCTTCATGGCCAGCGAGAACATCATGATGGATGCAGTGAAGCGGGGCGGCAACCGTCAGGACCTCCACGAGCGCATCCGCGTGCTCTCCCAGGAGGCCGGCCGGAACGTAAAGGACAGAGGTCTGCCCAACAACCTGATTGACCTTATCGCCGAGGACCCCATGTTCGGCATGAGCAGGGAAGAGCTGACCGTCCATCTGGAGCCTGCACGCTATATCGGCCGCTGCCCTGAGCAGGTGGACGAGTTCCTGACAGAGTACGTGCAGCCCGTGCTGGAGCGCTATGCTTCCGCTCTGGAGGGCAAGGATACGGAACTGAAGGTATAAAATCCGGGGAGATCATCCCCACACTTAACAGCAACAGGAGGTTTTTCCTATGAAAAGTGCAGTGAAACGCATTGGCGTCCTCACCAGCGGCGGCGACGCCCCGGGCATGAATGCCGCAATCCGCTCCGTTGTCCGCGCCTCGATGCACATGGGAATCGAGTGCCTTGGTATCCGCCGCGGCTTCAACGGCCTTATCACCGGCGACATCACCTCCATGGACTTTGTCCAGACCAGCGGCCTTATCGGCCGTGGCGGCACGGTGCTCTACACCGCCCGCAGCGATGAGTTCAAGACCCCTGAGGGCCGCAAGAAGGCCGCCAACACCTGCAAGCTCTTCGGCCTGGATGGCATCGTGGGCATCGGCGGCGACGGTACCTATCGCGGCCTCCTGGAGTTCTCCAATCAGGAGGGCATCGCCGTTGTGGGCGTGCCCGGCACCATCGACAACGACATCGCCTGCACGGAGTACACCATCGGCTACGATACCGCCTGTAACACCGCTCTGGACGCCATTGACCGTCTGAAGGACACCATGCAGTCCCATGAGCGCTGCTCCGTGGTGGAGGTCATGGGCCGCCATGCCGGCCATCTGGCGCTCTATGTAGGCGTGGCCTGCGGCGCCACTGCTGTGCTCATTCCGGAGAAGGAGATCGACTTCCAGCGGGACGTGGTGGAGCCCATCCGCGCCGCCCGACTGGCCGGACGTACCCACTTCATGGTCATCGTGGCTGAGGGTGTGGGCAGCTCCTATGATGTGGCTGCACAGATCAAGGAATATACCGGTCTTGACCCCCGTGTGACCGTTCTGGGCCATGTCCAGCGCGGCGGTTCTCCCTCCGCCCGTGACCGGATGGAGGCTACTTACATGGGCTATAACGCTGTGGAGCTGCTGGCCCAGGGCAAGACCAACCGAGTGGTGGCCATGCAGAAGGGCGCCTATGTGGACTATGACATCAACGAGGCTCTGGCCATGAAGAAGGGCATTGACGAGCGTGTGTACACCGTTCTGCGGGCCCTCATCGGTGCTGAGGAGAAGCACGGAATCTAACGAAAAAAGCTGGGCGGCAATCTGCCGCCCAGCTTTTTTATGAATTCAATAATTAAGAAAGCCCCCGCCGCATTGACGCGGCGGGGGCTTCTGTATTGCTGACCGGAGTCAGTAAATTACATCTCGGTAGTGAGAACCTTCTTCAGCTTAGCGAAGCGGGGGAGGGAGTTCTCCTGGGGAACGTTCAGCTCGCCCTGGATGAGGGGCAGAACGTAGTCGATGAAGGGCTGCTCAATGCCGTTGCCCTCGGCGTTGATCCACTCACGGGGCACCTTCTTCTCGAAGTTGGCGCAGATGTCCAGGGGCTTGAGAGCGGTGGTGCAGGTGTAGTTGGCACCGTCGCGGGTGACGTCGAAGGCCACCATCTTGTCGGTCTCGCCGGCCACAGCGGCCTCAACAGCGGCCTGACCAGCCATATAGGCCTCGTTGATGTCGCGGGCGGAAGCGCAGTGAGAAGCGCAGCGCTGGAGCAGAGAGAGCTCGATGCCGCGGACCTTGGCGCCGGTCTTCTCCTTGATGATCTCAGCCAGCATAGCGGCCAGACCGCCCAGCTGAGCGTGACCGAAACCGTCGGTGGCAGAGGTCTTGGCCTCGGAGACGAAACGGCCGTCAGCGTAGTGGATACCCTCGGACACGGCCACCATGCACTTGCCGGTCTTGTTGTAGATGGCGGTCACGTCGGCGATGAACTTGTCCATGTCGAAGTCCACCTCGGGGAGGTAGATGAGGTCAGGACCATAGCCAGCCCAGGTAGCCAGAGCGGCGGAACCGGCCAGCCAGCCGGCGTGACGGCCCATGATCTCCACCACGGTCACCATGCCGGTGTCGTACACGTGAGCGTCGCGGTGGACCTCCATGCAGGAGGTAGCGATGAACTTGGCAGCGGAGGAGAAGCCGGGGCAGTGGTCGGTGCCGTTGAGGTCGTTGTCGATGGTCTTGGGCACGCCCATCACGCGGCACTCATAGCCCACCTTCTGCATGTACTTGGAGATCTTGTTGCAGGTGTCCATGGAGTCGTTGCCGCCGTTATAGAAGAAGTAGCGGACGTCATACTTCTTGAAGATCTCAAGAATCCGCTTGTAGTCGGTGTCATCCACATCGGGATCAGCCAGCTTGTAGCGGCAGGAACCCAGAGCGGAGGAGGGGGTGTACCGCATGAGCTTCAGCTCCTCGCGGTCCTCCTGGGACATGTCGTACAGCTTGTCGTCCAGAACGCCGCGGATGCCGTGGGCGGCTCCCAGCACCCGGGTGATGCTGCCGCAGTCCAGAGCAGTCTCAATCACGCCCAGAGCACTGGAATTGATAACCGCGGTGGGGCCACCAGACTGTCCGATGATGCAAGCGCCTTTCAGTTCGCTCATAACTTTTCTCTTCCTTTCATAATAACCGGATTTTTTTCGCTAAGGATTTGGTTAATTTTTATTTCCGCGGAAATATTCTAGCATATACTCTTGCAATTATCAATCAGAACTGATAGAATCATGGTGCAAAATTTGAAAGGAGATGTTTCCTATGGCTTTGGTCACATCTACGGAAATGTTTAAGAAGGCTTATGCCGGCGGTTACGCCATCGGCGCCTTCAACGTCAACAACATGGAGATCGTCCAGGGCATCACTGAGGCTGCCCAGGAGCTGAAGGCTCCTGTCATCCTCCAGGTGTCCAAGGGCGCCCGCGCCTACGCCAACCACACCTACCTGGTGAAGCTGGTTGAGGCCGCTGTTATCGAGTGCCCCGATATTCCCATCGTGCTCCACCTGGACCACGGCGACAGCTTCGAGACCTGCAAGAGCTGCATCGACGGCGGCTTTACCTCCGTCATGATCGACGCCAGCTCCAAGCCCTTCGCTGAGAACATCGAGATCACCCGCAAGGTCGTTGAGTATGCCCACGACCACGGCGTGGTTGTCGAGGCTGAGCTGGGCGCGCTGGCCGGCGTGGAGGATGAGGTCAACGTCTCTGCCGAGGACTCTCACTACACCCGTCCCGAGGAGGTCGAGGAGTTCGTGTCCAAGACCGGCTGCGACTCCCTGGCCATCGCCATCGGCACCAGCCACGGCGCTTACAAGTTCACCGCCGCTCAGTGCACCCGCAATGAGAAGGGCGAGCTTGTTCCCCCTCCGCTGCGCTTCGACATCCTGGACGAGGTCGTCCGTCGTCTGCCCGGCTTCCCCATCGTGCTCCACGGCTCTTCTTCCGTGCCCCAGGAGTACGTGAAGATGGTCAACGAGTTCGGCGGCAAGATGCCCGACGCTGTCGGCATCCCCGAGGAGCAGCTGCGTCAGGCTGCCCGCGGCGCTGTCTGCAAGATCAACATCGACTCCGACCTGCGTCTGGCCATGACCGGCACCATCCGTAAGTTCTTCGCCGAGCATCCCGACAAGTTCGATCCCCGCGAGTACCTCAAGCCCGCCCGCGCCAACATCAAGGAGCTGGTCAAGCACAAGCTCATCAACGTGCTGGGCTGCGACGGCAAGGCCTAATCAGGTCTGCCTCAATTCCATACGGAGAAACAGGAGAGGGATTTCCCTCTCCTGTTTTTTTGTGTCTCTCATCCCGCTCAGCCGGCATAGAATGTCTGGAAAGGGGGAGCACGGTATGCTGAAGCGGATACCATATGACCGCCGTGCCGCGGTGGCCTACGCGCACAAGTGGGCTTTGGGGCGCAATCCCGCCTACTATGACTACGAAGAGATAGGAGGGGACTGTACCAATTTTGCCTCCCAGTGTCTCTTTGCCGGAACCGGCGTGATGAATTACGATTCGGTCTACGGCTGGTACTATATTGACGCCAACCGCAAGTCGCCGTCCTGGACAGGGGTGGAGTACTTCTACAATTTTCTGACCAGAACAGGGAAGAGCGCCGGACCTTTCGGCGAACTGACAACACTGGACGGCCTTATGCCGGGCGACATGGTTCAGCTCCGTTTCGGAAAGGATGTGTTCAGCCACACCCCAGTGGTGGTGGATGTAGGCTATCCTGCCACCATGGAGAACGTCCTGGTGGCCGCTCACTCCTATGACGCGGACCGGCGTCCTCTGAGTACTTATTTTTTTAATGAGATTCGATTTCTGCATATTCTGGGCGCATATCGGGAATTTTAACAAACAAAATGCCGGCACGAAAAACCTGCCGGCATTTTTTGTAGCTTTATTTATTTTCTCCGTCTGGCAGGGGAGGGGGAGTACTTTTTTTCCGCCCGACGCGCCCCAATGGATTGGCCTTTGCGGCTGTGCGTAGATCATCACTGTCTACATGGGTATAGATTTGGGTCGTATTCAGGTGGTCGTGTCCCAATACCTCCTGCAAAGTGCGCACATCAACGCCGTTTTGCAGCATCAGCGTAGCCGCTGTGTGCCGGAGCTTGTGGGCGGAATACATACTGGCATCCAGTCCGGCAGCGGTAAGACGATTTTTTATCATATAGTGTACTGCGTCCGTTGTCATGCGGGTATGGCGTCTTGTGATAAAAAGGGCGTTTTTGTCGATAATGCCCTGAGTGCCCCGAACAGCCAGCCAGTCGTCAATGGCCTGGCGGCAGGCCTCATTGAGGAACAGAATCCGCTCTTTGTTACCCTTGCCTAACACTCTGAGTTGATCTTTCCGAATATCGGTCAGATTCAGGCCTACCAGCTCGGAAATTCGCAGCCCACAGTTGAGAAAAATGATTAAAATGCAGTAGTCGCGCTCCTTGTTTTCGCCGTCCACAGACTCCAAAAGCTGGATGCTCTCATCCAGACTGAGGTAGTGCGGAAGCGCCTTTTTCAGCCTGGGCGAGTCCAGGTCCTGCATGGGATTTTCATCCATGAGCTTGGCTTTGCTGGTAATATACTTATAAAAGGACCGGATGGCTGCGATTTTCCGGGCCCGGGCGGCCGGAGTAAGTCCATAGCCGGTATCCGGGCTGTTGGCGTGCTTGGCCCGGTCGCGGCTGAGGTAGTTCATGTAGGAATAGACGTCGCTGAGCTTAACAGAACGGACCAAATCCAGGTCCAAATCATCAATGGAGATTTGGTCCAAATCTGTGCTGCGCGGAACACAGCCGCGCTCAATCTTGATGTAGCGAAAAAAATTCCTCAGGTCCAGGAAATACTCATCCACAGTTTTGCGGGAATGTCCCTGGATGGTCTCGTGGTAAGAAAGAAAATCACGAATAATTGCAGGTGCTTCAGTACGATAATCCATAAAAAGTGTTCGGATACAGCGGCTGGCGCAAGCCGGTCCCAGAAGGGCCTAAAACGCCAAAATCCCGGTTCTGACGGAGAGACCCCTCCCCTCTACTCAACAAAATTTTTATTTTGTTGAGTAGGACTTGTATCCGAAAAGCCTCCTCCCAGCTGCCAGCCCGGGCAAATAAAATGCCCGCAGCTGGACAGACTAAAATCTGTGTTGTACACCTGCGGTCATTCGCAGGTATTTTTTCTGTGAGGTGTCTGCTGATGAGTCTGATCGCCTGTACCAGTAACTGCGTCTACCAGTATGACGGATACTGCGGTCTGGTCCGTGCCGGTTCCTGCGGCACACCCAGCGCTGCGGAACCCTGTGTAAACTATGTCCCCAGACACGGCAATTCTCAATCTCCCAATACAGCCGACAGCTCCCCTGATAAATCTGTTTAAAGAATCGCGGCCAATGCCTCTCTTATATTTCGTACGCGAATCAGTTGAAGCCCCTCCGGCTCTGTCAGCTTTCCGCTGTTGCGGGCCGGAATCAGGCACTTGGTAAATCCGATGCGCCGCACCTCGCTGAGCCGTTGCCCCAGACCGTTGACCGCTCTCAGCTCTCCGGTCAGACCCACCTCGCCAATTGCCACCAGGTCACTGGGGATGGGCTTGTCCCGAAAGCTGGACGCCAGCGCCATCACCATGGCCAGGTCAGCGGCGGGCTCGTCCAGATTCAGGCCTCCGATAACATTGATATAGGCATCACAGGAATTTACCAGCAATCCGCCCCGCTTCTCCAGCACCGCCAGCAGGAGCATGGCCCGGTTGTAGTCAAAGCCGTTGCTGGTCCGCCTGGGCACATTGAAGCTGGTGGGCGCCAGCAGCGCCTGCACCTCCGCCAGCACAGGCCGCACGCCCTCCATCACACAGGTGACACAGGTACCCGGCGTGTTCTCCGGGCGTCCGGAGAGCAGCATCTCAGACGGGTTGGGCACCTCTGTCAGGCCCGTGTCCGCCATCTCGAACACACCGATTTCGTTGGTGGCGCCAAACCGGTTCTTGGCCGCCCGGAGAATCCGGTAGGCCATATTCTGCTCACCCTCGAAATAGAGCACGCAGTCCACCATGTGCTCCAGCACTTTGGGTCCGGCAATGGAGCCCTCCTTGTTGACATGGCCGATGACAAAGACCGTAATCCCCTGCCCCTTGGCCAGCTGCATCAGGGTCATGGTGCAGTCCTTCACCTGCCCCACGCTGCCCGGCGCTGTAGTCAGCTCTCCGTTATAGAGGGTCTGGATAGAGTCTACAATCAGGATGTCGGGCTGAAGCTCATTGACTGCCTCCACAATGTCGTCCAGATTGGTCTCGGAAAGCAGGTACAGCCCCTCCCCGTTCACATGCAGGCGCTCAGCCCGCAGCTTAATCTGCCGCTCGGACTCCTCGCCGGATACATAGAGCACCTTGGCAAATCGGCAGAGGTTGTCGCAGATCTGGAGCATCAGCGTGGATTTTCCGATGCCGGGCGCACCACCCACCAGCACCAGCGAGCCCTTCACCGCGCCGCCGCCCAGAACACGGTCCAGCTCGCTCATACCGGTCTCAAAGCGCAGCTCATGGGTGGAGGAAACCTCGCTGATGGGCCGGGGACGGTTGAACCCTCCCCCACTCCGCCGCTGCCCCGCAGCACTGGCAGACAGGACAGAAGCGGTCTTTTTCTTCGTCTCGGCAGGCTGCTCCACCAGGGTATTCCACGCCCGGCAGGCCGGACACTGACCGGCCCACTTGGCGGTCTCATTGCCGCATTCCGTACAATAAAAAACCGTTTTCGCTTTCATTCAAAGAACTCCTTGCTGGGAATCTTGATATTGCAGATACGCCCCACACAGGGCGCCTGCCAGCTTCAGCTGATACACCGGGCTCTGGAGCAGCAGGTCCTCCTCTGGGTTGGAGAGGAAGCCGCACTCCACCAGAATGGCCCGACAGGTAATGTGATTCATCAGGTAGACACTCTCGCTGATTTTGGCGGGCTTGCGGGTGTTGTCCGGGTCCACCAGCCGAAGGGCGTCCTGAGTGGCCTGGGCCAGCGGAAGGGACGTGTCACTGTCCGCATAGAATACCTGGGCGCCGCGGTATTGGGCGCTCTGATAGGTGTTCTGGTGAATGCTGATGAGGGTGGCGTTTTCCACCGACTCAATCCGTGCCACCCGGTTGCGGAGATCGGAGGTCTTCTTCTCCCGCAATGTGTCCGCGCTGCTGTCATGAAGGGAGATATCCTCTGTCCGCAGCAGCTCCGTCCGCACGCCATAGAGGCCAAAGAGGAAATCCAGCTTCTTGGCGATGGCCAGATTGATGCCGCTCTCCGCCACACCGGTGACCGACACCGCGCCGCCGTCTTCCCCGCCGTGTCCGGCGTCTATGACCACAGTTTCCGTGTCAAACCGGGCAGCTGAGAGGGCAGAATATGCCTCCCCGCCTCCCCTGCTCAGCAGCAGAAGGGCTCCTCCGCCCAGCAGGGCCAGGAGCGCCAGCGTGCGGGAAAAAAATTTTTTCCAGGCTGCGTTTTTCACGGCAGACACCTCCTCCCGAGATTCTATGAGGAGATTTCTTTCGCTATGCGGCCTTATGGGAATTATAGCACAAAGGTACGAGGATGAGAAGCGGTTTCTCCTCCCTTGCGAAGGGCATAGGATGGTACGAAGGGCAGTCCTTCGGCTGTCCTTCCTGTGAAACCAGTGAAGGAGGAAAACTGTTTGTATCCCGATCATAATACGCCAACGCCCACTCCGCCCACCTCCGGGTGCAGCGACGGCTGCGGTATCCTTCCGGAGTGCGCACCCCTGGCGGTGCCCTATGTACCCTTTCAGCAGACAGGTGCCAAGCGCTACAACCAGGCGGACGCGCTGAACAACGGTACCCTCTACCCCGGACTGAACCTTCCCTTCCATATCAAGACCGACGGCCGGAACGTGGTCAATGGCCATCTGGCTGAGCTCCAGGCCCTGGAATTCGTGCTGCTGGAGCTTGGCCTCTATCTGGACGCCCACCAGGATGACAGCGAGGCTTTTGAGCTGTACCGGCAGTACGCCGCCATGGAGAAGGCCTCCCGTGAGCAGTACGAGGCCGCTCATGGCCCGCTGCTCCAGCGCTCCGCCGCCGGCGAGAAGACCTGGGCCTCCTGGCTCAAGGACCCGTGGCCCTGGAATTACGTCGAGGGAGGGACCAAGTAAATGTTTGTCTATGAAAAAAAGCTTCAGTACCCGGTGAAAATTTCCACGCCCAACCCCAGACTGGCCTCCTTTATCATCAGTCAATACGGCGGCCCCGACGGAGAATTGGGCGCTTCCATCCGCTATCTGAGCCAGCGGTACGCCATGCCCTACCCGGAGCTGAAGGGTCTGCTCACCGACATCGGCACCGAGGAGCTGGGCCACCTGGAGATGATTGGCGCCATCGTCCATCAGCTCACCCGTGGACTCAACGACCAGCAGGTCCGGGAGGGCGGCTTTGCTCCCTACTTTGTGGACCACACCACCGGCGTCTACCCCACCGCCGCCTCCGGCTCCCCCTGGAACGCCGCCGGAATCGGCGTGAAGGGCGACGTCATCTGCGACCTGACAGAGGACATGGCAGCGGATGGTGCGTTGGCGTCCGCGCGGATTTTCTCCCCTCCCCTTCTAAGCCCAGTACTCCGGTTCATATCCTGTCAGCGAAAGGGGGGCTTTATCTTGAACGATGCCATATACTGCAAGAACGTCTTTCAAAATGAAAGCAGTACGCCGGACGGGGCTGCCTATACCCGCATCTGGCTGGAACTGGTCAGACGTGCTGTTGAACGGGATATCTGCTTGGAAACGCAGGTGCCGGATGGGGACGCATAGCGCGGCGATTTACTGCCGCCTGTCCGAGGAGGACCGGGACAAACGGTTGGCCAGTGACGACAGCGGTAGTATTCAGAACCAGAAGGCCATGCTGCTGCAATACGCCGAAGAGCAAGGCTGGGAGGTCTATCGTATTTACAGCGACGACGACTACGCCGGCTCTGACCGCAGCCGCCCCGCCTTTCAGCAGCTGCTCCGGGATGCTCAGGCAGGACGGTTCAACATCATTCTCTGCAAAACCCAGTCCCGCTTTACCCGTGAGCTGGAGCTGGTGGAGAAGTACATCCATGGGCTACTTCCGCTCTGGGGCATCCGCTTTGTCAGCATCGTGGACAATGCGGACACCGACAACAGAGGAAACAAAAAGTCCAGGCAAATTAACGGTCTGGTCAACGAGTGGTATTTGGAGGATATGTCGGAGAATATCCGCAGTGTGCTGGACAGCCGCCGGAAAAACGGGCTCCATATCGGCGCCTTTGCCCTCTACGGCTACCAAAAGGACCCGGAACACAAGGGACACCTGCTTGTGGACGAGGAGGCCGCAGTCACCGTGCGTCAGGTCTTTTCCCTGTTTGCCCAGGGGTACGGCAAGACAGCCATCGCCCGGCAGCTGAACAGCCAGGGCATCCCTCCACCGGGAGAATACAAGCGGCTCCACGGACTGGCCTACCGGAATCCACGGGAAAACGTCAAAACCCTGTGGACCTATTCCGCCGTCTCCTCCATGCTGCGCAATGAGATTTACATCGGAAATATGGTACAGGGCAAGTATGGGAGCGTGTCTTACAAGAGCAGAAAGAACCGCCCCCGCCCCAAATCTGCCTGGTTTGTGGCCGAGGGCACCCATGAGGCCATCATCGACCGCGCGCTGTGGGACCGGGTACAGGCGCTGCTTGCGGAGCGCTCCCGCCCCTTCGCATCCGGACAAACCGGCGTCTTTGCCCGGAAGGTACGGTGTATGTCCTGCGGCAGTATTATGCGTTCCTCCAAGAGCCGCGGAAGGCACTACCTACAATGCCGGAATCGGTATGTGGACCGTGACGCCTGTCCAGGGGCCTTCATCCCGGTCAAACTGCTGGAGGAGGTTGTGCTCAGAGAGATAAAACGCCTCTCCTCGGAATATCTGGACCGTGAGGCGTTGAGCACAGCCATCGCATTTCAGAACCCGCTCGAGGCTAAGAGAAAAGTTCTGGAGAATACCATATCATCCCGGAAGAAAAAGCTTGGTGAATACGCCTCCGCCCTGCGGAAGCTCTATCTGGACAGAGTGAGCGGGATTCTGAATGAAGAAAACTTTTCCCTGCTTCTCAACGACTTGAACCAGAACAAATCATACCTGGAAACCCTCATTTCGGCAGATGAGAACCGTTTGAAACAGCTGTCCGCCCAGGACACTGTGGAATTTTCCTCTGAGCAGCTGGAACGCTGTCTAAAACCGAAGCTGCTCACCCGGGATATGGTGGAACTGTTGATTGACTATATCGCTGTGGGACGGCGTGCTCCGGGTGACAAGGCTCCGCCCATTGAAATCCATTGGAAATTTTGACCTGATAATATTCGCCCCACGTTGACTTTCCTCTTCTCATGACCGTATAATAGTCCTGTGAAAGGAGGCGCAGACCGTGAAAAAGGTGGAATTTGTAAGAGTAAAATCCGAGCTCTGCGGCTACGGCTTTGGCAAGGGCAGCAAGTACGGCTTTGACGGCGTGGAGGACATTATCCGGGAACGGATTCTCCAGGGCTGGACCTACTGCGGCTATGTGCCCATTGAGACCAGAGGCACCGGCGACATCGAGACCATGTCCCTGGTGTTCCAGCTGGATGAATAGCATTCCCCTTCCCAGGCAGCGCGGAATATGTCGGACACGATGGAAAAGGATTGACAAATTTCGTTTTTTTCGATATACTGCTACTCGTCATGTGATATGAGTTTTTACAGAGTATCCATGCAAATATTTCTTCTGACCACCCGCTCGGGTTAAGGCCATACGGACAGCCGGGTCAACTGCCGAAGGCAACTGAAATGTTGCCATTATTGATTGAGTTAAAAGCTCAATTTTATAAGTTGGTTCTATCTGGTACCGCCGCGTGAACTCCACGCATCAACTTGTAAAACGGTCAATAAGAGTAGTAAAAGTAAGTATTTGCTATATAGACTCTGTATGAAGCTGTATCAACCGACCTCTTCGGGCACAGCGGCGTTTTGCCGTCTGCTCTTCTCTTGTGCCGCGCCATAAGGTCAGGTCTGACGGACAAAGGACTGTTTTACAGGTAATGTGGTTTTCACATTACCTGTTTTTCTTTTTCTGCGGCGTGTGTTTGTCAGGAAGTATCGCGGGTTCTGTACGGGACCCGGACAGGAGTGTTGGGAAATGGGAGAGAAAATGAGGCTTTACGGCTTCAACAATTTGACCAAGGCGCTGAGCTTCAACATCTACGATGTGTGCTACGCCAAGACCCCCCGGGAGCAGCGGGACTATATCGCCTATATCGACGAGCAGTACAACTCGGAGCGTCTGACCAATATCCTCACCTCCCTGACCGATATGATCGGCGCCAAGGTGCTCAACATCGCCAAGCAGGACTACGAACCTCAGGGCGCGTCGGTCACCATTCTCATCGCCGAGGGCTCCATGATTCCGGCGGGCAAGACCCAGCTGGCCCATCTGGACAAGAGCCATGTAACGGTACACACCTATCCGGAGTACCACCCGGAGACCAGCCTGGCCACCTTTCGGGTGGACATCGACGTGGCCACCTGCGGTGAGATCACTCCCCTCTCTACCCTGGACTACCTGATTGGCTCCTTTGACTCGGATATCATCACCATGGACTACCGGGTCCGGGGCTTCACCCGGGATGTGAACGGCAAGAAGCTCTTTATGGACCATACGGTCCGATCCATTCAGGACTACATTGACCCCGCCACCCTCCGCCGCTACGATGCGGTGGACGTGAATGTTTACAGCGCCAACCTCTACCACACCAAGATGATGCTGAAGGATATCAACCTGCAGAACTATCTGTTCAAGACCGACGTCTATGAGCTTCCTCCCCAGGTGCGGCTTGAGATTATGGACAACATCCGCCGTGAGATGATTGAAATCTTCAGCGGCCGCAATATCTACTGATAGGAGATGAGAAGCATGCCGGTTTTGGATCAGACCAGCGCGCCTATTTACGAGGCGCTGGAGCGCTTCCGTAGCATGCGCGTGGTTCCCTTTGATGTCCCCGGTCACAAGCGGGGCCGGGGCAACCCGGAGCTAGCCCGTCTGCTGGGCGAGACCTGCGTGAGCATGGACGTCAACTCCATGAAGCCCCTGGACAACCTGTGCCACCCTGTGTCGGTTATCCGTGATGCAGAGGAGCTGGCAGCGGATGCCTTCGGCGCAGCCCACGCCTTCCTGATGGTGGGCGGCACCACCAGCGCCGTGCAGAGCATGGTGCTCTCGGCAGTTAAGGGCGGAGAGAAAATCATTCTGCCCCGCAACGTCCACCGCAGCGTCATGGGCGCCATGGTGCTGTGCGGCGCTATTCCCGTCTATGTCAACCCCGAGTGCGATGACCGTCTGGGTATCCCCCTGGGCATGAAAGTCAGCGAGGTGGAGCGGGCCATCCGGGAAAACCCGGACGCCAAAGCAGTGCTGGTGAACAACCCCACCTACTACGGCATCTGCTCCGACCTGAAGGCCATTGTGGAGCTGGCCCACGCCCACGGCATGCTCTGCCTGGCCGACGAGGCCCATGGCACCCACTTCTATTTTCACAAGGACCTGCCCATGTCCGCCATGGAGGCGGGGGCTGACCTGGCCGCCGTGTCCATGCACAAGTCGGGCGGCAGCCTGACCCAGAGCAGTCTGCTGCTGGCCGGGCCCAACATGTCCCCCGGCCATGTGCGGCAGATCATCAACCTGACCCAGACCACCAGTGCCTCCTACCTGCTCCTCAGCAGCCTGGACATCGCCCGGCGGAACCTGGCGCTCCGGGGCCGGGAGGAGTTCGGCCGGGTCATGCGGATGGCGGACTACGCCCGGGAGGAGATCAACGCCATCGGCGGGTACTACGCCTTCAGCAAGGAGCTCATCAACGGCGACAGCGTGTACGACTTTGACATCACCAAGCTGTCGGTCAACACCCTGAACATCGGCCTGGCGGGCATCGAGGTGTACGACCTGCTGCGGGACGAGTACGACATCCAGATTGAGTTCGGCGACCTGGGCAATATCCTGGCCTACCTCTCCATCGGCGACCGTCCCAGAGAGATTGAGCGGCTGGTTTCCGCCCTCAGCGAGGTGCGCCGCCGCTTCGGCAAGAGCAGCGCCGGACTGATGAAGCAGGAGTACATTGACCCGGAGGTTGTGGTATCCCCCCAGCGGGCCTTCTATGCCCCCAAGGAGCGGCTGCCACTGGAGGAGACCGTGGGCCGGGTGTGCAGTGAATTTGTCATGTGCTATCCCCCCGGAATCCCCATTCTCACACCGGGCGAGCGTATTACGCAGGATATCATCGCCTACATCCTCTACGCCAAGGAGAAGGGCTGCTCCATGACCGGCCCGGAGGACCCCGATATCACCTGCCTGAATGTTTTGGACTTAAAGGAGGACTGACGGTATGGAGCTTTGGTTTCGTGAGGCCCACACCCCCAATGTAAAGCTGTCCATCCGGGTGGACAAGCAGCTGTACAGCGGCCAGAGCGAGTTCCAGCGGATCGACGTGTTCGACTCCCAGGAGTTTGGCCGCTTCCTCACCCTGGACGGCTACATGATGCTCACCGAGAAGGACGAGTTCATCTACCATGAGATGATGGTGCACATCCCCATGGCCGTTCACCCCAACGTGAAGGATGTGCTGGTCATCGGCGGCGGCGACGGCGGCGTGGTCCGTGAGCTGTGCCGCTATCCTGAAATTGAGCACATCGACCTGGTGGAGATCGACCCCCAGGTGGTGGAGGTATGCAGGCGGTATCTCCCTTTCACCACCTGTAGCCTGGACGACCCCCGTGTGTCCATCCACTATGAGGATGGCCTGCGGTACGTCCGTACCCCTGTGGAGCAGTATGACCTCATAATCGTGGACTCCACCGATCCCTTCGGCCCCGGTGAGGGACTGTTCACCCGGGAGTTCTACGGCAACTGCTCCAAGGCCCTGCGTGCGGACGGCATCATGGTCAACCAGCATGAGAGCCCCTTCTACCAGGAGGACGCCGTGGCCTGCCAGCGGGCTCACAAGCGGATTGTGGAGTCCTTCCCCCTGGCCAAGGTGTACCAGGCCCACATCCCCACCTATCCCTCCGGCCACTGGCTCTTCGGCTTTGCCAGTAAGAAGTATCACCCCCTGCGGGACCTGGATGAGGTCCGCTGGAACGCCCGGAAGCTCAGCTGCAAGTACTACACCACCATGCTGCACAAGGGCGCGTTCTATATCCCCGCCTATGTAGAGGAGCTGCTGAAAAATGTTGAATCCGCAGATTGACGTATATATGGGCTGCGACTGCCCCTTTGAGCAGGCTGAAACCGTGCTCTTCGGTGCGCCCTTTGACTCCACCACCTCCAACCGGCCCGGCACCCGCTTCGGACCATCCGCCCTGCGGCGGGAGTCCTACGGGCTGGAGCTGTACAGCCCCTATCAGGACAAGGACCTGTCCGACTGCGCCGTGCTGGACAGCGGTGACCTGGAGCTGTCCATGGGCAGCTCCGAGCTGGCTCTGGCCGACATTGAGGCGAGAGCGGAGGAGATTCTCTCCGCCGGCAAGCGTCCCTTCCTCATCGGCGGTGAGCACCTGGTGACCCTGGGTGCCTTCCGGGCGGTGCACCGGAAATACCCCGACGTAGCCATCATCCACTTTGACGCCCACACTGACCTGCGTGAGGACTATCTGGGCGTGCCCCTGTCCCACGCCTGCGTCATCCGCCGCTGCTGGGAACTGACCGGAGACGGCAAAATCTTTCAGTTCGGCATCCGCTCCGGCGACCGTGAGGAGTGGCGCTGGGGCAGGGACCATGTGACCTGCCACCCCTTCGACCTGGAGGGCCTGGAGGACGTGGTGGAGCGGCTGGGCGACGCCCCGGTCTACTTCACCGTGGACCTGGACGTGATGGACCCGTCGGTGTTCCCCGGTACCGGTACTCCCGAGCCTGGCGGTGTGTCCTTTGACGCCCTGCGCCGTGCGGCGACTCTGGTGTGCAGCCGCTGCAATGTGGTGGGCTGCGATGTCAACGAGCTCTGTCCCCCCTTCGACCAGAGCGGCGTGTCCAACGCGGTGGCCGCCAAGGTGGTCCGGGAGATGCTGCTGGCCCTCAGCAGCGGGAATTGATTGTCTGTTATTTTTCAACATACAGGAGGAATGAAACATGGCAAAGGTACTGATCATCGGCTGCGGCGGCGTGGCCGGGGTAGCCATTCACAAGTGCTGCCAGAACAGCGAGGTTTTTGAGGAGATCTGCATCGCCAGCCGCACCGTCAGTAAGTGCGAAGCCGTGAAGGCCCAGCTGGAGGGCAAGACCAAGACCAAAATCACCACCGCCCAGGTGGACGCCGACAAGGTGGACGAGGTGATTGCCCTCATCAAGAAGGTCCAGCCCGACCTGGTGATGAACATCGCCCTCCCCTATCAGGATCTCACCATCATGGACGCCTGCCTGGCCTGCGGCGTCAACTACATGGACACCGCCAACTACGAGCCTGAGGACATCGACGACCCCGAGTGGCGCGCCGTCTACGACAAGCGTTGCAAGGAGGAGGGCTTCTCCGCCTACTTCGACTACTCCTGGCAGTGGGCCTACAAGGAGAAGTTCGAGAAGGCCGGCCTCACCGCCCTGCTGGGCTCCGGCTTTGACCCCGGCGTGACCCAGGCCTACTGCGCCTATGCCCAGAAGCACCTCTTCGATGAGATCGACACCATCGACATTCTGGACTGCAACGGTGGCGACCACGGCTATCCCTTCGCCACCAACTTCAACCCCGAGATCAACCTCCGTGAGGTGTCCGCTCCCGGCTCCTACTGGGAAAACGGCCACTGGGTGGAGATCCCCGCCATGTCCATCAAGCGGGAGTACAACTTTGACCAGGTGGGTCAGAAGGACATGTACCTCCTCCACCACGAGGAGATCGAGTCCCTGGCCAAGAACATCCCCGGCGTCAAGCGCATCCGCTTCTTCATGACCTTCGGCCAGAGCTACCTGACCCACATGAAGTGTCTGGAGAACGTGGGCATGCTGTCCACCACTCCCGTGGAGTTTGAGGGCCACCAGATTGTACCTATCCAGTTCCTCAAGGCCCTGCTGCCCGACCCCGCCTCTCTGGGCCCCCGCACCGTGGGCAAGACCAACATCGGCTGCATCTTCACCGGCAAGAAGGACGGCAAGGAGAAGACCGCCTACATCTACAACGTCTGCGACCACCAGGAGTGCTACAAGGAAGTGGGCTCTCAGGCCATCAGCTACACCACCGGCGTGCCCGCCATGATCGGCGCCATGATGCTCCTCACCGGCAAGTGGAACAAGCCCGGCGTGTACACCGTGGAGGAGTTCGATCCCGATCCCTACATGGACGCCCTGAACAAGTGGGGCCTGCCCTGGCAGATCAACGACAACCCCGCCCTGGTGGACTGAGCCATGGCGGAGCTGCGCACCCCTTATTTTCTGGTGGATGAGGAGCGGCTGGTCCACAACCTGGAGATTCTGAAGGATGTGGCGGAGCGCTCCGGCGCCAGGATTCTGCTGGCACAGAAGGCCTTCTCCATGTTCGCCTGCTATCCCCTGCTGGCACAGTATCTCTCCGGCAGCACCGCCAGCGGCCTCTATGAGGCCCGGCTTGGTAAGGAGCACTTTCCCGGCGAGGTCCACGTATTCTCTCCCGCCTACCGGGAGGACGAGTTTGAAGCCCTGCTGGAGTTCGCCGACCACTTTGTCTTTAACTCCCCCCGACAGCTGGAGAAATACGCTCTGCGGGCCAGAGATGCTGGCAAGCAGGTGGGGCTGCGGGTCAATCCCGAGTGCTCCACTCAGGAGGGACACGCCATCTACGACCCCTGTTCTCACGGCTCCCGGCTGGGTACTACGCTGGCCAACTTCAAACCTGAGCAGCTGTCCCTGCTGGACGGTCTCCACTTCCACACCCTCTGCGAGCAGAACTCCGACGACCTGGAGACCACTCTGGACGCTTTTGAGGCCAAGTTCGGCCCCTATCTGAAGGGGCTGAAGTGGCTCAACCTGGGCGGCGGGCACCATATCACCCGTGCCGACTACGATCGGGAGCGGCTCATCGGGCTGGTGCGCCGTCTGAAGGACCGCTACAATGTGGAGGTCTATCTGGAGCCGGGCGAGGCCGTGGTGCTCAACGCCGGATTCCTGGTGACCAGTGTGCTGGAAACTCTGCACAATGGCATGGATATCGCCATTCTGGACACCTCTGCCGCCTGCCACATGCCCGACGTGCTGGAGATGCCCTACCGGCCTCCCCTTCAGAACAGCGGACAGCCCGGCGAGAAGGCATATACCTACCGCCTGGGCGGCCCCACCTGCCTAGCGGGTGATATCATCGGGGACTACTCCTTTGACAATCCCCTCCAGGAGGGAGACACGCTGGTCTTTGAGGACATGGCGCTCTACACCATGGTCAAGACCAACACTTTCAACGGCATGCCCCTCCCCTCCATCGTCTGGCGTGACAGGGATGGCAACCAGCGGGTGGTCCGGCAATTCGGGTACGAGGACTTCAAGGGACGGCTCTCCTGAGGTTGCTCTTACGCCAACGCAGCAGAGCAGAAGGCACGCGTGACCTACGACAATATTCTGCGCATGTCTGACGACCCTGATGTCAACGATGTCATTCGTTTCCTTCGTGAGCGGGAAATCGTCCATTTCCAGCGCTTCGGCGAGGCAGTCCGTCTGGCCAAGGAGAAGATGGACCAGAAAAACGTCTACTTCACCAACCCTGCCTTCGACAAATAAAAACACAAGGGCCCCTGGCATATGCCGGGGGCCCTTACTTTTATAGAACAACAGGCGGCGCGGAATTTTCCGCGCCGCCTGTTGTTCTATTACAGAGTGGTCAGGGACACAAAACGGGTCAGCATGGCCGCGACCTCAGCACGGGTGCTGTCGGCCTGGGGCCGCAGCTGTCCGTTGTTGTCGCCGGTCAGGATACCGTTGGCGCACGCCCACTCCATGGCCTCACGGGCCCAGGAGGAGACCTGCGCCCCATCCTGGAAGCTCTCCAGCTTTCCGTCGGAGGCAACCGCAGGGCTGCCGGCAGAGCGGTAGAGCATCAGAGCCAGGGTCTCACGGGTGATGGGCGCATTGGGGTCAAAGAGGCCGGCAGAGGTACCGCTGGTAATCCCCTGCTCTGCCGCCCAGTCAGCCGCAGTGCTGTACCAGGTGCCCTGAGGAACGTCCTGGAAGCTGCCGCTTGCAGTGGGGGCGGGACTGCCCTCCAGCCGGTGGAGCACCGTAACCAGCATGGAGCGGGTCATGGTATCATAAGGTGCGAACCCGCCGTTGCCCACGCCGGAGAACAGCTCACGGCTGGCGGTAAACTGGACGGAGTCGGCGAACCAGTCGCCGGCAGCCACATCGGAAAAGTTCTTGCTGTTGTCCACCAGCTCAATGGAAGCGGACTCATTCAGCCGGACAGCCAGAACACCGTCCTGATACACCGAGCGGGACAGCACCTGACGGGTTCCGTCCGCCAGAATCCGGACTGCCACAGTGCCAGAATTAGACGTCTTGCAGGGGATTCGGATCGTAGCATTATCCACACCGTTGGGAACGGTCACCTGAGCGGTCACCTTTCCATCGGGTGCAGTGGTCACCTGAGCGGTAGCGCCGGTCTTTTCGTCCGTCACAGTCACGGTGACAGACTCCTCAGGCTTCTCAACAGAACCACCGCCGCCGATGCTGCCGCCGCCGCCGGTGTTTCCACCACCGCCGGTACCTCCACCACCGCCGGTACCTCCGCCGCCCTCAGGCGGGGTAACAGGTTCCTGGTCGGCAGTGGGAACCTGGCTAATCTGCTTCCAGGCATCTGCGCCGGCCTTCTGAGCCGCATCCACCGAATCGGCGGAACGGATAGCGGCCAAACCGCTGTTCAGCGCACTGGACAGCGCCGCCTGACCTTTAGCGGAATACTTGCTCTGGTCCAGACTGTCATACTTACTCTGAAGAAGCTGGGTCTCGGTGTGCTTCTGCCAGACAGCTCATAGCGCTGCTCCAGGTCGGCGGACACACTCTCACTGATGCAGTTTTTCAGCTTCGCATCCAGAGACTCGTAATCGGAAATGGCATCCTGATAGGTGCTCAGGTGCTCTTCCTGCACCTGAGCCATGGAGCGCAGGGTCAGGCCGTCAAGGGCCTCCACCCATTCGGCCGCCTCACCAAGGGTCATCAGCTTGTCGGCATCAGCCTGTAGCTGCTCCGCAGCCTTGCCTACCACCTGCTTGCGGTCAGCCTCATTTACGAGACTGCTGCGGGTTGCCAGCTGGTCCTGAGTCAGGTCCTTTAGTGCGGCCTGAGCGAGAGTGATGGTCTGCCCGGCGTTGGACTCGGTCAGCGTCTTGGTGGACGCACTGTCAAGCGCAGCTCTGTGCTCGGACTTCCAGGAAGAGGTAATCTCCTCCACACAGTCCTCGAGAGTAAGAACAGCCTTCATGGCCGTCTTGGCATCCTCCACAGCCTTGTTCATCACAAAAGTGGAGTCGGTGCCCTGAATCTTACTCATGGCCTCTGCATAGGCGCCGGAGAGCACACCCCAGTCCTCTGTGGTGTAGGAGGCTTCACTGTATGTCTTGAACGCTGTCTCCAGATTCTCCAGATAGGGCTTCTGAATCTCGCTGAGGGGCGTTCTCCACACCGCATAGAGATTTTACCACTCCACCAGCTTCACCGGTCAGGCTCTGAACCTGAGCCTCATCGGCATAGCGCACAGGACCACTGGATGTAGTGGCCCAACCAGCAAACTCCTTGCCCTCTTTGGTGAAGGTGTTGGCCTCCAGCGTAACGTTCTGGCCGTAGGTGGCAGTCATGGTCTTGACCTCCCCCTCACCGCCGTTGGGGTTCAGCTGGATGGTGTACTGATTGGGTGCCCACTGGGCGTAGAGGGTAATGCGGTCGCCGTCGGTCTTACGGCCAGCCAGGTTCAGCACCTCAGCGCCGTCTGCATAGTCCGTTCCATCGCCGCGGGGCTGCGTGTTCCACTTGGAGAAAGTGTAACCGTAGCGCTTGAGGGACGTGCTTTCGGGCAGCGTGACCTTGCTGTCCCACTGGGCAGACACACCGGCAATGGAACCATTGCCGCCATTGGCGGAGAAATAGATGGTATACTTGTTGGGAATCCGCCGGCTGTACAGGGTCTGTCCTGCGGCCTCAAGCTCAGCGGGTGCGGGAGTCTGGAACTCGGGATCCAGGAACCAGGCCGCCCGGTCATGGCCATCGATGGGGTCCTGCTCCTCGTAGTCGTCCAGATAGACGATAAGGCCAGGCTGATTGGGCAGGTAAATCTTCTCCATGAAATTGTTCCGCGCCACAAAGCCGCCGCCCTGCAGCTTGGTGTTGTAACTCATATCCAGCTCCGTGAGCCGGTTATGGTCGATGTGCAGGAAGGTGAGATCTTCAAGCTTGCTTACATCAATGGAGGTCAGATGGTTGTCAAAGGTCTCAATGAATACCAGCTTGGTGTTGTCAGTCAGATCCAGGCTGGTCAGCAGGTTGTTCCGGCAATACATAGACAACAGGTCTGTGCATCCGGTCAACGTCAGGCTGGTCAGCAGGTTCATCTCACAGTTCAGGGAGATTAACTCGCTGTGGCCGGTCAGGTCCAGCTTGGCAATCCGGTTAAAGCTGCAGTTGAGACGCTTCAGATTCATGTTCTGGGACAGATCCAGGCTGGTCAGCTGGTTATTGGAGCAGTACAGCGTCTGAAGATTGGGGAACACCTCCAGACCTTCCAGACTGGTCAGTCCCAGGCCGGAGAGGTTCAGCTCCGTAACCGACTGGCGCTCCTCCTCTGTCAGGATGCCGTCCGCACCCACGCCGCCCAGGTTGCTGGACTTCAGCAGCCAGGCCTGAAACTTTTGGTCCCGGAATACCTCTGTAATATTAACATCTCCCACATATGTGCGGGGCTGCATGACAGCAAGGGCCGTTGCAGGCATAGAGAGCTGACCAACCAGAGCAATCGCGGTCAGCGCGATGGGTATTTTTTTGATATAAAGAAAGCCCCCTTCTAAAATTCATGTATCTTTTCTATATGTAACCCGTTTTTTCCACAGGCCGTTTTGGGCAAAAAAACATGCCCTTCAGCACATGGCCGAAGGACATATTTTTGATTTCATTATGTTCCCCGCTTCTTTTCTTCCCAGTCTTTCCGCTGAGCGGCCTCCTCATAGAGGCGGACATAGCTGGCATGTCTGCTGCGTGCAATTTCTCCTTCTTTTACAGCCGCAAGCACTGCACAGCCTTTCTCCTTTACGTGCGCACATCCGGTGAACCGGCACTGATCCAGATAAGGCGTAAATTCCCGGAAGGTGGCCGCAAGGTCCTCCTTGCGGCATCCCTCCATCTGTTCGGTATCAAAGGAAGAGAAGCCAGGCGTATCCGCCACAATTGCCCCGTTCTTCAGACGGAACAGCTCCACGTGACGGGTGGTATGTCTGCCGCGCCCCAGCTTATCGCTGACCTCGCCTACCGGCAGGCCAAACCCCGGCTCCAGAGCATTGAGAATGCTGGATTTCCCTACGCCGGAGTTGCCTGTAAAGGCAGAAACCTTCCCAGCAATTATCTCAGCCAGCTCGTCAATTCCCTCCCCTGTCTCAGCGCTGACACGCAGTGTGGTGAAACCGGCGGAGCGATAAATCTCATAGAGGGACTGTGCGGAATTCAGATCGCACTTATTGAGGCATACAATACTCTCGCAGCCCTTCCAGGATGCCAGCGAGATCATACGGTCGATGAGGAACGGGTCTGTAACCGGAATGGCGCCCGATGCGATAATGACCATCTGGTCAATATTGGCCACTGCCGGGCGCTGGAACTGGTTGCGGCGGGGCAGGATCTCGTCCACAGCGCCGCTGCCATCCGGCAACGGCGTGAAGCGGACCCGATCTCCCACAAGCGGGGAGATTTTGGCGTGGCGGAAACGCCCCCTGGCCCGGCAGGCCGTAGGGGCAGCTCCGCTTCTGTCATCCACATAATAGAAGCCGCTGAGGGCCTTCAAAATAATGCCTTCACTCATTTTACAAAATCAATATAGGTGGTACTCTGGAGCTGATCGTCCAGATAGACGCACACCTCTGCCTGCATGGTGCCCTCCGGCGCGCTAAGCGGCGGTGTGATCACCCGGAATACCGTGTCCACCGTGTCATCGTACTGGGTCTGCCCGTTCACTGTCACCACCACGTGGACCAGATCCCGGTCAGAGGGCAGCTCGATCCGGATGGTCTTCTGCACTGTGGGCTGAGAAGGAGACGGAGAGGGACTGGGCGATACGCTCTCAGTGGGCGGCGTGGTGGGCTCGCTCTCAGAGGGCTCAGGGGACTCTGTCGCGCCTGCGTTGGGGTCCGGTCCCTTGCTGACCGTCAGGTTGACGATGGTCTTGGGCAGAACCTCCGTTCTGGGCTCCTTATCCTGGCTGACCACATAGCCGGCGGGCTGAACGTCGTCATAGACTTCAACGGGCGTCCCCAGAATCAGGTCCATCTTCTCCAGCCACTTCTTGGCCTGCTCCAGGGGCTGGCCCCGCAGGTCAATCATGGTGATGGGCTCAAGGTCAGGTCCGGTACTCACCACCAGCGTGACCTCATCCCCCGCCTTGAGTGCGGTTCCCTCTTCAGGGCTCTGGGAGATGATATAGTCCTTTGTGACCTCCTCAGAGGCCTGCTCTTCCACCTTTACGACAATTCCCTTGCTCTCCAGCAGGGTCTTGACCTCGTCCAGCTTCTTGTTCTCATAGTCGCCCATCTTAATATCAGAGGCGCTGCCGCCGCTGACTGTCACCTTGATGGTGCGCTCACCGGACTGAACCTGGGTACCCGAGTCGGGACTCTGCTCGATGATTTCCCCTTCCGGATACTCTTCGCTTTCCACCGTTTTTTCGATTTCCACTGTAAAGCCGTTTTCCAATACATCGCTGTCATTCTGGGCTTCTTCCAGGGTCATGCCCACTACCTGAGGGATGGTGTACAGGGGAATATTCGGGTTGAGCAGAGGCCCAAGGAAGGACACCCACAGGAAGTATCCGATTCCGGCCAGGAAGATGATGATAGCGCCTATGGCAAGAATGACAGGGACCGGACTTCCCTTTTCCGACCGGCCGTGGCGGTCATAGTCGTCATAATCGTCCTCATAGTCCTCTTCCCGGCTCTTGCGGCGCCGCTGGGGTTCCTGCGTCCCTCTGCCCTGACTGTTTCCGGCAGTCTGGCGGGCCGCCCCACTGCCTGCGCCGTGAAAGGTGTTGTGCGTGCCCCCGGTCTTCATGACCTGAGTGGGCTCGTCGCTGCTGTTGAGCAGGTCCACGTCAGCATAGTCAAAGTTGATGCTGGGGTTCTTCCGGAACTCCTCCAGGTCCACCAGCATGGCGTCAGCGGAGACATAGCGCTGATCCACGTTGGAGGCCATGGCCTTCATGGTGATCTCCTCCAGCGCCTCGGGGATGTCCGGGTTGATCTCACGGGGAGAGAGCGGGATGGAGTTGATGTGCTGAATGGCCACCGAGATGGGCGAGTCGCCCTCATAGGGCAGGCGGCCGGTCAGCATCTCGTAGAGCACCACGCCGGCGGAGTAGATATCGCTGCGGGCATCGATATAGCTGCCCCGTGCCTGCTCAGGCGAGATATAGTGGACAGACCCAAGCGCCTCCTGGGTCAGGGTGTTCTGAGCCGCAGAGGTGAGCCGGGCAATGCCAAAGTCAGCCACCTTCACGCTGCCGTCCCGCAGCACCATGATATTGTGGGGCTTGATATCCCGGTGGATGATGCCACGGCTGTGGGCGTGAGAGAGGCCCTTCATAATCTGGGTGATAAAATGCAGGGCCTCACGCCAGTTCAGCGGCTCCCCCTTCTTCTGCATGTACTGCTTGAGGGTAATGCCGTCAATCAGCTCCATGACAATATAGTCCAGGTCGTCGGAGTGGGAGACGTCGTACACTGCCACGATATTGGGGTGGGACAGCATGGCGACAGCCTGGGACTCATCGTGGAACCGGCGGCGGAACTCCGCGTCCTGGGCCAGGTCGCTCTTCAGAATTTTGATGGCGACCAGCCGGTTGAGCCGGTGGCAGCGGGCCTTATACACCACTGCCATACCGCCGGAGCCGATACGCTCCAGGATTTCATATCGGTTATCGAGTAATTTACCTATGTATTGATCCATGGTAAATCTCCTCCTCGAGGGCCTTGTTCACATCAGGTGAGAATGGCCGGATTTTCGTGCGGCTGTGCTGGAAAACAGTGGCACGCCGCGGCGCTGTCCGTTTTTGCCCGACAGCCGGCATCTGCCGCACATATAGTACGGCACAATACGTCACGCCTGAAGCAGTACCGCCGTCACATTGTCCGGCGCGCCCCGGGACATGGCGATATCCAGCAGCCGGCGGCAGCAGTCCGCTTTCTCTCCGCCGTGGATAATCTCATAGAGGATCTCCTGATCCGTGACGATGTTGGACAGACCGTCAGAGCACAGCAGCAGGCAGTCCCCCTCATTCAGGTCCAGGCGGTACAAATCAGCTCTCACGTGCTCTTCCGCACCCAGAGCCCGGGTAATCAGGTTCTTGCGGGGGTGAAGACGGGCTTCCTCGGGCGTAATCCGGCCCTTCTGGACCAGATCCTCCACCACAGAGTGGTCCCGGGTCACGCGGGAAATTCCCTCATCCGTCACCAGGTAGCATCTGCTGTCCCCAATGTTGAGGATATGAGCCCCATGCCCAGCCACCAGTACAGCCACCATGGTGGTGCCCATGCCCTGGCAGGCCGGATCGCTGGCTGCGCGGTCAAATACTGCACGGTTAGCCAGCTCCGCAGCCCCGGCAAGAGCCTCGTCCGGCTCCTGGGCGTCAATGCTGCCGCTGCGCAGTGCCTCCACGAAGGTGTCCACCGCCAGAGTACTGGCCACATTGCCCGCCTTGGCGCCGCCCATTCCGTCACAGACAACCGCCAGTGCCAGACCTTCGTCCGGAACGTCCAGGTAATAGGCATCCTGATTCTGATGTCTGACGGCACCACGATCCGTGATGCCCCACGCTTTTATCATGTCGATTGCCTCTTCTCTGCGGACAGTTTTCTCTCTGCCGCCCTCCGCAAACGGGCGGCGTCTTCTCTCAGCTCTCCTGCATGGCCTTCCTGCGCAGCTGGCCGCAGGATGCGTCGATGTCCCCGCCCAGCTTGCGCCGCACCGTTACCGTGATGCCGTGCTGCTCCAGCCGCTTCTGAAAAGCCTCTACCCTGCGGCTGGGCTTCAGCGGGCTCTCCTTCACCTCGTTGAGCGGGATCAGGTTCACATGTCCCGGCGTCCCCTTGAGGTGCTTGGCCAGCAGGTCGGCCTGCCAGTCGGAGTCGTTGACGCCGTCAATCATGGCGTACTCGTAGGAAATCCGCCGCCCGGTCTTTTCAAAATACTGGCGGCAGCTCCTGAACAACCGCTCCACACCCACAGCCTTGTTCACCGGCATAATACGGGATCGGGTCTCGTCGTCCGGCGCGTGCAGGGAGACAGACAACGTCAATTGTAACCGAAGATCGGCCAGTTTGTCAATTTTTTCGACCAGACCACAGGTAGATAGGGAGATGTGGCGCATGCCAATATTGAGTCCATCCGGATGATTTACCAGCTCCAGGAAACGCATGACAGTGTCAAAATTGTCCAGCGGCTCACCGATCCCCATCAGCACAATATTGGAGATGGGCACCCCGGAATCCAGCTGGGTAAAGAGCACCTGGTCCAGCATTTCAGATGGTGTCAAGTTTCTCACCTTGCCACCCAATGTGGACGCGCAGAAGGCGCAGCCCATCCGGCAGCCCACCTGGGAAGAGATGCATACAGTATTCCCATGGTGGTAGCGCATCAAAACAGTTTCGATGCAGTTTCCATCTCTCAGCTTCCAGAGGTATTTTATGGTTCCATCCTGAGCTGAGACCTGTTTTCTCTCTACAGCGGGCGCTGTAATATAACAGCTGCCGCTCAGTTTTTCCCGCAACCCCTTGGAGAGGTTGGTCATATCGTCGAAGGAGACGGCGCCCCGATGAAGCCACTGGAACACCTGCTTAGCCCGAAAGGCCGGCTCCCCCAGCTCCCGGAAATAGTCTGCCATCTCCGCTTGATTCATGGATTTGATGTCGGTCATATCTGTGTCGCTCCTTGAAGCGGTCCGTGCCGCTCAGGTGTTCCGTCTCAGCTTTGCAATAAAGAAGCCATCGGTTCCATGGCGCTGAGGCCAGAAGGTGAACATGCCGTTGTCCGCCCTTCCGAGCGGCTCCGGCAGTTGGAATTTCTCAAGTGTAAAGTCTTTATTCCTGTCAAGGAATCCGCGCACCACGTCGCCATTTTCCCGCTCCAGGAGGGTGCAGGTGGCGTAGAGCAGCACGCCGCCCGGCTTCACATAGGTAGCCACGTTGTCCAGAATGGCGCTCTGCACCGCTGGCAGTCCCTCCAGCGGCTCCGGGTCCTTGTAGCGGATATCCGGCTTCTTACGGATGATGCCCAGCCCGGAACAGGGCACGTCGGCAATCACCACATCAAAGGCATTTTCAAAAGCCGGACGGTGCTTCTTTCCGTCCATCACAGCGGTCTTGATGCAGTTGAAGCCCAGACGCTCCGCGCCGGCCTGAATCAGCTTCTCCTTGTGGGCGTGGATATCACAGGATTGGATCTCCCCCTCGCCACCCATCCGGATGGCGGAGGCAAAGGTCTTGCCGCCGGGCGCGGCGCAGGCGTCCAGAACCTTCATCCCCGGCTTGGGATCCGCCACCTCCACAGCCAGCCGGGCGGCCGGGTCCTGAATGTAGAACAGTCCCTCCCGGAAGGCGGTGAGATGCTCCAGATTTCCCGTCCCAGACAGCACCAGGCAGTCGGCCAGCCAGGGATGGGGCTGGGCCTCTACCCCGGCCTCGGCCAGACGCTCCAGCGTCTGCTCCATGGTGGCCCGACAGGTGTTGATCTGGGCGGTGATGGGCGGCTGGCCGTTGTCCGCCTCCAGCAGAGCCTCCGCCTCCTCGCTGCCCAGCAGAGCGGTAAACTCCCGCACCAGCCACAGGGGGTGGCTGTACCGGATGGAGAGGTACTCCTCCCGGCTGCCGCTCTCAATCACCGGCAGCCGGTCGATGTTCCGGGACACGTTTCGGAGCACTCCGTTGACCATGCCTGCGGCCCGGGGATTCTTGCAGTGCTTCTTGGTCAGCTCTACCGACTCATTTACCGCCGCGTTGTGGGGAATCTTGGTCATAAAAGCCATCTGATAGACCCCAAGACGGAGGGCATTGCGCACCTTGATCTCCATCTTCTCCGGCCGTGTGGTGGAGAATTTTCCGATATAGAAGTCCAGCAGCAGCCGGTTCTGGAGCACTCCGAAGCACAGCCGTGTGGCCAGCGCCGCATCCCGGCTGTCCAATCCGGCCTCCCGCAGTGTTTTTTTCAGAAATCCGTCGGACCAGGCCCCCTGCCGTTCACAGGCGGACAGCGCCAGCAGCGCGGTCTCCCGGGCAGTTTGGTCGGTGCTTGGCATGGGTATTTCCCTCTTTCTCTCTTACATTTCTCTCTATCAGTCCTGAGACTGGACGGCAATGGGATGACCCCGCAGATAGTCCGCCGCCTTCATCCGCTTTTTGCCGGGGGCCTGGAGCTCGGTGATGCGGAGCACACTTCCCTCACCGCAGGCCACGTCGATGCCCTGCTTGCCGGCAGCCAGAACGGTGCCAGGCTGTGCCTGGGTCTTGTCGCCCGTCTCCTCCGTACGGTAGACCTTGATGTTCTCGCCGGTCAGCTTGTCCGTAGATGCCACCGGCCAGGGCAGCAGACCCCGAACCTGACAGTGAAGGGCGTGGGCGGTGCGGCTCCAGTCCATGGGCGAGAGCTCCTTGCCCAGCATGGGAGCCAGAGTGGCCTCTTCGCCGTTCTGAGGTGTCCGCTGGGCGAGGCCCGCTTCGATGGCGCTGACCGCCTGAACCAGAAGGTCGGCACCCAGAATAGACAGGCGGCGGTACAGCTCCTCCGCCGTCTCGTCGGGGCCAATTTCCGTGGACTCCTGGGCGATGATATCACCCGCGTCCAGTTCGGTGGCCATGTGCATGATAGTCACACCGGACACCGTGTCGCCGTTGATGACCGCCCAGTTGATTGGCGCCGCACCCCGGTACTTGGGCAGCAGCGAAGAGTGGACGTTGATGCACCCCTTGGGCGGGCAGGCCAGAATGTCGTCGGGCAGGATTCTTCCGTAGGCCGCCACTACAATCAGCTCGGGCACCAGGGCCTGAATCTGGGCCAGGGCGGTGCCGTCCCGCATCTTCACGGGCTGGAAAACCGGAATATTGTGTGCAAGGGCACATTCCTTTATAGGTGTTGGCTGGAGCTTGTTCTGGTGCCGTCCCACCGGCTTATCCGGCTGGGAGAACACCCCGCAGACCTCGTGCCCGGCGGCTACCAGAGCCTCCAGGGAGGGGACGGCAAATTCCGGGGTGCCCATGAAGAGAATTCTCACGCCTGACCCTCCTGCTCCATCAGCTCCTCCAGCTCCTCGGAGGTGTAGAGCTTGTCGGTCAGCTCGGTGAAGAGGTGGCCATCCAGATGGTCCAGCTCGTGGCAGAAGCACCGGGCGGTCAGGCCCTCGTCCTCCACCTCAAACCACTCGCCCTGCCGGTTCTGGGCCTTGACTCTGGCCTTCATGGGGCGTGCCACCTTGCCCCAGCGGCCGGGTACGGACAGGCAGCCCTCAAAGCCCACCTGCTCACCCTCAGTGGCGATGATCTCAGGGTTGACCAGCTCGATGACCTGATCCTCGTCGTTGATAACCACCACCACCCGGCGGAGAATGCCGATCTGGGGGGCAGCCAGGCCCACGCCGCCGGAGTCCCGCAGGGTCTCCACCATGTCGTCCAGCAGAATGGCCAGCTTCTCATCAAAATTGGTGACCAGGTGGGCCTTTTTGCTCAGCACAGGGTCGCCTTTGGTAATAATGGTACGAAGTGCCATAATATATTCCTCCTTAATCCATGGGGTCCACATCCGCAAACACGGATACCCCTCTCATTTCCTTGTCGTTGTGGGCGGCGCAGAGCAGCGCCGCCACCAGAGCACGCATGGTCTTTGAATTATGCCCGGATATGGTCAGCCGGTAACGGTACCGGTTGTTTACCTTGGCCACCGATGCAGGCGCCGGACCCAGCAGCTGGACATCCAGGCCCTGATAAGCTGGGTCTGCAAACCAGCTCTCCAGCGTACGCCGCAGCCGGACGCACATCCGCAGTACCCGGCTCTCCTCCGTTCCAGAGGCCGTGAGCACGAACAGGTCACGAAAGGGCGGACAGCCCCGCACCCGGCGCATGGTAATCTCCTGTTGATAAAAGGTGTCGTAATCCTGGGTGGCAGCGGTGGTGATGACCTCATTCTCCGGCGTAAAGGTCTGGATGATGGCCCGACCGGTCTTTTCACCCCGGCCTGCCCGACCCACCACCTGGGTCAGGAGGGAAAAGGTCCGCTCTCCCGCCCGGTAGTCGTCCACATACAGGGAGAGGTCCGCTGAGATGACCCCCACCAGGGTGACATTTTCAAAGTCCAGTCCCTTGGCCACCATCTGGGTACCCACCAGAATGGGTACCTTCTCCTTCTCGAAGCGGGAGAGCAGCTTCTCGTGGGACTGCACGGCGGACACGGTGTCCGTGTCCATTCGCATTACCTCACTGCCTGGAAACAGTGCCTCCAGCTCCTCCTGCACCTTCTGGGTTCCGGTGCCGATGAAGTGGAAGGAACCGCCGCAGTGGGGACAGGCGTCGGGCAGGCGCTCCGAGTGGCCGCAGTAGTGGCACATCAGCCGTCCGTTGGCCGAGTGGTAGGTCAGATAGACCGTGCACCTGGGACAGGACGGCACCTCACCGCACTCACCGCAGGCAGCCATCCGGCTGTTGCCCCGGCGGTTGAGGAAGAGGATGCTCTGCTCCCCCCGCTCCAGATTGGCCTTCAGTTCCTCCCGGAGCTGCTGGCTGATATCGGAGCCGTTTCCGCCCCGCAGCTCCCGTTTCATGTCCACAATCCGCACCTGGGGCAGCGCCCGGGTGTTGTACCGGCTGCGGAGGGTAAAGAGATGGTAGACCCCGGTTTTGGCCAGGTACATGCTCTCCACAGAGGGCGTGGCAGAGCCCAGCAGGAGCACCCCGCCGCTGCGGGCGCAACGGAATTTGGCCACGTCCCGGGCGTGATACCGGGGGACGTTCTCCGATTTATAGGTGTACTCCTGCTCCTCATCCAGTACGATGAGGCCCAGATTCTGCAGGGGCGCAAAGACAGCTGACCGGGTTCCGATGACCACCCTGGCTTTCCCTGCGCGCACCCGCTTCCACTCGTCGTACCGCTCACCGGTCCGCAGAGAGCTGTGGAGCACGGCGATGGCATCGCCGAAGTGGGAGGTGAAAATGTGAAGCAGCTGAGGCGTCAGCGCAATCTCAGGCACCAGCACCATGGCGCTTCTCCCCCGCTTCAGGGTTTCCTGAATGAGGCGGATATAGACCTGGGTCTTGCCGCTGCCGGTGACGCCGTAGAGCAGGGCGGCGGCGGACTTTCCCGCCGCGCACAGCTTGTCAATTCCCTCAAAAGCCGCCGTCTGCTCCTCGTTGAGCACCACCGGAGCCGCAGGCTCCCCCTGCTCCGGCGCAGCACGGCGGAATACCTCCCGCTTCTCCATGACGACCAGGCCGCTTTTCACAAGGGACCGCAGTGTGGCCGGCGAAGCGCCGGTAAAATAGCAAATCTCCTTGGAAGAGGCCTGCCCAATGGCCGACAGCAGCTCCACCACCGCATAGCGCAGAGGGGCCGTCTTTCGCTTGGGGGCCGTCAGGGCCAGCGCCTCCTCCGGCGGGACGGCCAGGGACACCACCTGCTCGGTCTTGTCCCCTACTCCCCGGGATGCACTGGTCTCCAGGGTCAGGATGCCCCGCTCTGTCAGCAGCCTGATGGCTGGATTGGGGTCCTTGGTCCCGAATGCTCCACGGATCTGTCCCATCTCGGCGGTACCGCCGCAGGCGTAGGCCAGATCCAGAATTCGCCGTGCATGCTCAGACCGGCCTGCGGCCTCATAGGCCGTCTCCTTGTCCACTCCCTCGACGATGTGGTACTGGTCCTGGAGGGAGAAATACAGTCCCGCCGGCAGCATGGCTCGCGCTGCCTCGTACACGGTGCAGAAATACCGCTCCCGCATCCACAACGCCAGCTGGATGCTCTCGCTGTCCAGCACGGGGTTGTCATCCAGCAGGGCGATGACCGCCTTCAGCTTTGCGTTCCGCTGCCCCTGACCCAGAGCCAGAATAATGCCCTCAATCCGGCGGTTTCCCGCCCCAAAGGGTATCAGGACCCGCATACCGGGAGAAGCGCTCTCCCGCAGCTCGTCGGGGAGCAGATAGTCGTAGGGCTTATCAATCGCAAAGGTGGCCGCGCTGAGGGCTACTTTTGCCAGAATGACCTGTTCCACGCCGCTGCTCCCTTCGGTGATGAGACTTGTCCAACTATCCCGCAAAAGGCAAGTGACAGGCGCTGCCGCCCTCTCACTTGCCTTCCGCAGAAACCTGTGTTCCGTTTACTCCTCGTCCGCAACCTGGGGGGCATACTTCCCCTCGGCCACTTCCTGCAGGGCCAGAGTGACCGGCTTATCCTCCAGGGAGATGCCCTCCTCCTCTGCCTCGCTGGCAATCTGGCGGGCACGCTGGGCCACTACGTTCACCAGCATGTAGCGGCTGGGCACCTGGGCAAGCAGTTCGTTCATTGCGGGTTTCAGCATCATAAAGCATCGTTCCTTTCTTTGGGGCGCGTCCGCCAGCTAGGGCGGTGCGTATTATGGCAAACAGCCTAAGGCTGTTAAACTCCCTCTACCAGGGCCAGGCGGTTCCGGGTACGGCAGTCCTCCGCCGTCAGGATGGAGATGATCTCCTCCGCCGCAGTGGACACTTTGTCGTTGACCACCAGATAGTCGTAATTGGGGATCTGCTGGTACTCCTCTCGGGCCTTCTGGAGCCGCCCGGCAATCACGTCCTCGTTGTCGGTGGCGCGGCCGTGGAGACGGCGGGAGAGCTCCTCAAAGGAGGGCGGGATGATGAAGATCAGCACCGCCTCAGGGCACTTGCTCCGCACCTTGGCGGCACCCTGGACCTCAATATCCAGCAGCACGTCAATGCCGGCGGCCAGCTTGTCCTGGATGACCTTCAGAGAAGTGCCGTAGTAGTTGCCTACGTACTGGGCGTATTCCAGCAGTTCGTCGGCGGCAATCATCCGCTCGAACTCCTCACGGCTGACAAAATTGTAGTTCACGCCGTCGGCCTCGCCCACGCGGGGGTTGCGGGTGGTAAAGGACACGGAAAAATAGATGTCCTTCCGCTCTCCCAGCAGCTCCGCAATCACCGTGCTCTTTCCCACCCCGGAAGGGCCGGAGAGCACAATCAGCTGGCCGCGTGTCTTTTTCTTTCGTATCATTCCTCGTCATCCTCCTCGGTTACCGGCTCCGGTGCGTCCTTACCGCTCAGGCGGCCCGCCACGGTTTCCGGCTGAATGGCCGAGAGGACGATATGGTCACTGTCCATAATCAGAACGGCACGGGTTCTGCGGCCATAGGTGGCATCAATCAGCATGCCTCTGTCCCTTGCTTCCTGGATCATGCGCTTGATGGGCGCGGATTCCGGGCTCACAATGGCGATGAGGCGTCCGGCGGAGACCATGTTGCCAAATCCGATGTTGATAAGCTTCACTGCGCTCCGCCCCCTTACTCGATGTTCTGGACCTGCTCCCGGATCTTCTCAATCTCCGCCTTGATGTCCACCACATGGCGGGCGGTCTCAATGTCGTTGCACTTGGATCCGATGGTGTTGGCCTCCCGGTTGAACTCCTGAATCAGGAAGTCCAGCTTGCGGCCGATGGCGCCGCCCTGGTCCAGCATGTGAGCGAGCTGGTCCAGATGGCTGCGCAGGCGCACCGTCTCCTCGTCCACCGCCACCTTGTCCGCAAAAATGGCGGCCTCGGTGAGGATGCGGCTCTCGTCGATCTGGGTGTTCTGGAGCACCTCTGCCATCTTGGCCTCCAGGCGGGCACGGTAGTCCGCCACAATACCGGGGGCACGCTCCTCCACCAGAGAGGTCAGGCTGCCGATGGTAACGGCCCGGCTGCGGATATCCTCCTCCAGCTTGCCGCCCTCACGGGTACGCATGGCGTCAAAGTCAGCCAGCGCCATATCCAGCACTTGGCAGATATCGGCGGCCACTGCCTCCAGGTCCTCCGGGCTCTTCTCCACCAGGAACACATCCTGGAACCGGGAGAGCAGGGAGACCGAGATATCATCCCGCAGGCCGTAAGTATCCCGCATCTGGCACAGCGCGGCGTAGTAGCCGTCCGCCACGCCCTTGTTCAGGGAGATGGACACGTCGCCGTTCTCCGACTGTCCGATGGTCACAAAGACGTCCACCTTGCCACGGGAGATGCTCTTCTGTACCCGGGCCTTGATGGCGTCCTCCGCGAAGACATAGATACGGGGCAGCTTGATGGTGCAGTCGAGATATCGGTTGTTGACGGAACGGATCTCCACTGTGATAGTGCGTCCGTGGAGCACCGCCTCACCTTTTCCATAGCCGGTCATGCTCTTCACCAAAGGGCTCGCTTCCCTTCTTTCAATTGTTTAGCAATATATTATATCAGATTTTTCCCGTTTTGAAAACCCTCTATCTCCGCCGTATTGCCTTGTCAATCCGTGCGGCATAGAACATTACAAGCTTGGAGAAGCCGTAGTCGTAGATCAGGAACACCACGTTCCCGCCCACATAGAGCACCCACAGCTGCTCAAACACAGCGGGAAGCCCGGCCAGCAGCACGTCCCGCAGCACAAACCAACAGAAGGTCAGCACCACGTTGAAGAACGCCAGCTTGCACAGCCACTCCAAAGGAGCCTTACGCAGCTGCTCAATCAGGCTCTTTACCATGGGATACAGGCCGAAAAAGACCAGATAGAGCAGCACATTTCCCTTGTCGGGCGAGAGAATCAGGCCCAGAATTCCGGCCACCGCCCAGCACAGAAAGCCGGCGTGGAGCCCACCCGATATCACGGCTGCGGCGTTGACCAGTCCGGCCACTGCCACAATGCCCATCCGTCCCGATGGAGAGACGGATGCCAGCAGCAGGAGCACCAGTGAAAGAGCCGCCAGAACACCTACCAGCGCCACCTGACCGGCGCCGCCTGAATTTCGCCGCCCCATCTCAGTTGCAGCCTCCGCACAGGCACTGCATGCACATCAGCGTGGTACAGCAGTCGCAGGCATCCATACCCGCGGCCGTATTGCCGTAGGGACGGTAGGCCTGTCCGCCCTGCTGCATCATATTCAGGGCCTGGCGGTACTCCATGTTGCCCGGGTCGGCGTTGCAGGCAATCTGGTACTGCTGCCGAGCCTCGTCCAGCCAGCCCCGGCGATAGGCGATGCAGCCGGAGAGGAAGTGCCACTCCGCGTCCTGAGTGGGGGCCTCACGGAGCAGACGCTCGGCGGCGTCAATGTTGCCCACGTTGATGGCCTGCCGGACACGGCTGTACAGCGTGCCGGACGAGGAGGACTGGCGCTGCTGCTGATAGCCGTAGCCGTAGCTGCTGCCGCTCTGCTGATAGGTGCTTCCGCTGTAGCTCCCGCCACCGCTGTAACTGCCGCCGCCGCTGCGCATCTTGTTGATGGCGTCGTAGGCCTCGTTGACTTCCTTCATCTTCTCCTCGGCCAGGTCGGCCAGAGGATTGTTCTGGTAATTGTCCGGATGATACTTCCGGGCCAGCTCGCGATATGCCTTCTTAATCTCTTCGTCGCTGGCGTTGGGGGATACCCCGAGAACGCTGTACGGATCGCTCATGTGTCACTGTCTCCTGTCATAAGTCATTGGCGTTTATTTCTTTCGGGCTCCGCCCGCTCCAACGCCCAGTATGGCCTGCCGCTTCATCTGCTTCCAGCAGCCGCGGAATACCAGCTCCTCCACCATGGGCATGCCCACGCACAGGATGTTGCCCAGCACCGGCTCCCAGCAGCCCCGCTTTAAAAGCGCAAAGGCGGATAGAGCCAGATTGCGGGAGTGGAGCAGCGTGGTACGCAGATAGTCCCGCTCCTCTTCTTCCCGACCGCCGAAGCGGGCGTGAATGGGGTTGTACCGCCCAGCGGCCACATCCTCCTGCAGGTCGTCCCATGCGTCCACCAGATAGATCCAGCGTCCCACATGGTAGAGCAGCTGCTCCAAGGCCCGGTTTTCCGTCTCATCCCCTGTCTTGGGGGCCGCAGCCTGGAGAATGCGGGCAAAGGTGTCCGCCGTCCGGTCCAGCGAAGGGGTGCGCTCCTCCTCCAGCTGGCGCAGCTTCTCCAGCTGAAAGCGGACCTCTCGCTCGAATTCCGGCCGTGCCGCAGCAGCCCGGCGGTAGCCCCGCCGGAGCAGCAGGGAGAGTATCCTGGCGCCCAGCCGCTCCCAGAAGCCGCCGTCCTCAATGCTGTCCCGCACCTTCCAGTAGCTGAGAATGACGCTCTCGTCCGCTGCCGCCTCCAGCCAGGGACTGGAGACGCAGGAGCACTTCTTACGCAGAAAGAGCTTGGCAGGACAGCGGCACATGCAGGTGGACGGCCGGGTTTCCGGCTGCGAGAGCAGCATGGCCAGAAAGGTAAAATCGTAGTTGAGCAGCATTCTGGCTGTAAAGCCGCAGCGCTTGCCCATGACCTGGCACAGGCCGCAGTAGATGGCCTGATAGTCCTCCAGCTCCCGGACCTTCAGCTCTTCCCGGCAGGGACGAATATATCCAAACATGTCGGTTTCGCCTGCCATTATTCTGCCGGGGTGAAGTTGACCAGGACGTCGTACTCGCCGCCCAGCACACCCACATCACTGCTGCCGTCTATGATGACCTGGGCCTGGACGGTCTGACGTCCCGTGGCCAGTTGGGCCTGGGACAGGTCCACCACAATCCGCAGCTGGGACTGGTAGAGGGCGTTCACCGCGTCCTCAGGGCCGCGGACCGTCACCAGGCGGGACTCGGTCACCAGCTGGGCGTTATAGCCCTCCGGCTTGTTGATCATCTGGATATTGTCCACGGTAAATTCCCGGGTTGTCAGCCGGGTGTCGTCAATGGTGACCGTCACATCCACCGAGCTGATGCCGCTCTCATTGGTGAAGTTCTCGTTGAGCACCACCGGGAAGGTAAAGGTCTCCTGAGTATATACCTTGGACAGGTCAATCTCACCCAGGACAATCTTGTCATAGGCCTCCAGCTGGTCCTCAGGACCGGAGATGGTAAGGTACATGACCGTCTCATTGTTGACGCCGTAGGTGACATCCACATCGCTGGCTGTGGCTCCGCCGCCGGGGATAATATCAACGGTCACGGGAATCTGCTTGGTCTTGACGATGGGGTACTCCACGTGGACGGTGTCCACATTGGCTGTCACATCCAGGTCCGTCAGCTCGGTGCCGTCCGCGCTCACGTACACAAAGGGCAGGTCGCCCTCGTAGCTCTCGCTCATGTCCTCAATGGTGAGCACCACCTTGGCATAGGCCACCTGGTTCACCAGCTCCTGCTGACCGCTGATGTTGATGGTGCCCGGCGTAATGGTAGGCTTGCCCGCCATATAGTCGTCGGCATAGCTTCCCTTGAACTCCAGGCGGACAGGAATCTCCTTGCTCTCCAGCTCGGAGACGGAAAATTCCACGTAGAGCTCGGAGACATCGTTGTTCACGGTGACGTCCAGCTGGTTGACGTTGATGGGGTAGCTGGGTTTTACCAGCAGGCGGTAGGTACCCGGCTCGGAAATCTGGGACACATCCACGCTCAGGGTGATATTCTCCCGGTTCAGCTTGGAGAATACATCCGACTTTGCCTCCAGGTTCAGCGTCATGGTCTGGTTGGCTCCATCAGATATAATCAGATTGCGGGCTGCCAGAATTTCCGTTCCGGTGAAGGTGATGGGGATATTGGTAATGGAGCGCTTCTCCGTGGGGTTGGCCTCCTTCACCACGTAAATCCACAAAACAGAGGCCATCAAAAGGGAGAGCACGACGTAGAGCCACTTACTGTCCTTTATCTTTTTCCACATCGGCCTTCTCACCTCTTCTCGATTTAAAGATGATGTTGATGGGGTTGAATTTGGGCTTATCATTCTCATCGCTCTGAGGCAGAAGCTCGTTGCGCAGCAGGCGCTCCAGGGTCTCAGGGGCCAGATGGCGCTTGAGCATGCCGCCCACAGCCACGGAGATGGAGCCCGTCTCCTCCGAGACAATGGCCACCACCGCGTCCGAGTGCTCACTGGCGCCGATGCCGGCCCGGTGACGCATGCCCAGCTCACGGGAGAGATTCACATTGCCGGACAGGGGCAGCATACAGCCCGCGCCCACAATCCGGCCGCCCCGCACAATTACTGCGCCGTCGTGGAGGGGCGCCTTGTTCCAGAAGATATTCTTCAGCAGCTCGGCGTTGACCACGCAGTCCAGCGCGGTACCGGTCTTAATGGCATCGTCCAGCTGGTTCTTGCGCTCAAAGACCATCAGGGCGCCGGTCTTGGTCTTGGACAGGTCCGTATAGGCCAGCACAGTCTGGGTAATGGCGTTTTCCAGCTCACCGGGGGTCTCCTCCCGGACAAAGACACTGCCGATCCGGCTGCGGCCCATCTGCTCCAGAAAGCGCCGTATCTCAGGCTGGAACAGAATAACCAGAGCCAGAACGCCCCACTCCAACACCTTGCCCATCAAATAGCTGAGCATCCGGAGCTGGAAGGCACTGACCACCACAAAAGCCACTACTACTAGAAGGACGCCCTTCATAACCTGACCTGAACTGGTTCGGCGGACGATCATCAGCAGCTTATAGAAAATAAACGCCATGATAAGGATATCTACAATATCCGCCACACCAATGGTGGGAAAAGCCGTCAGGCTTTCCTGAATCCACTGCACTATCTGTTCCATTCTTCCCTTCACCTGCACTTTAGCTGTCCGGGCATATTCGTCTACGGGCAGGCTGGACTGATGTTCTCATACTCTGCCTATTTTAAAGATTATACTTTATCGCTGTGGAAATGGCAATACGGCAGACATGAATTTTCTATTAATTCCCCCGGTTCCCTGCCGCTGTTCCTTGTTTCCCCACATTTTATGAAAAAATCCGCTATGCTTTGCGGCCCAAAGCATAGCGGATTTTTAATGCAGCGCGGTATTCTTCCCGCGGGCGGCGATGCACCTGACCGCGCGGACAAATCGCTCCGTTTCACAAAGACTGTTAAAGGCGGAAAAGCTGGCACGAATTGTGCCTGTCTCCAGTGTGCCGGCAGACTGATGGGCCAGCGGCGCGCAGTGCAGTCCTGCACGGACCGCAATCCCCATCTCCCCCAGCGCAGCACCCACCTCCTCGCAGTCCACGTCCTGAATACGGAAGGACAGCACACCGGCCTGTCTGGTACCCTCCCCTGCCGCATATACGGTCACGCCGGGAATCCCGGAGAGCGCCTGGGCAGTACGCCGGGTCAGCATCTCCTCATGGGCAAAAATTTTCTCCGTACCCATTCGGGACACATACCGGATACCCTCCAGCAGTCCGGCGATGCCCGCGATGTTGTGGGTTCCTGCCTCCAGCCGGTCAGGCAGGAAATCCGGCATCTCCTGGAGGGCTGAGAGGCTCCCGGTGCCTCCCTCCAGAAGGGGCTGGGTCTCGGCTCCGCACAGCAGCAGTCCGGTCCCCTGGGGGCCGTACAGGCCCTTATGACCCGGCATGGCGATAAAGGCGGCCCGCAGCTCATCCATGTGCACCCGCAGGCAGCCAGCAGACTGGGAGGCGTCCAGAATAAACGGCACGCCCCGCTCTCTGCACAGTGCGGCAATCCGGTCCACAGGGAGAACGTAGCCGAACACATTGGACACATGGTTGCAGATGACCGCCCGCACCTCTCCGGTCAGCTGCTCCTCAAACTGCCGGAACAGCTGGTCCGGACAAAACAGCGGCCCGGAGGCCACCTTAATCTGTACGTCTTTCATACTATGGAGGGGACGGGTCACCGCATTGTGCTCATGGCCGGAGATGAGCACGGTATCTCCCGGACGGACCAGGGACTTGATTGCCAGATTGAGCCCGTGGGTGGCGTTCATGGTAAACACCACCTGCTCCGGGTTCTCCACCCGGAACAGCTCGGCGGCTGCCTGACGGCAGGCAAAGGCCGTATCCGCCGCCAGCGCCGCCGGGCGGTGGCTTCCACGGCCCGGACTGGCCATATGCCCCATGGCATAGGCTGTGGCCCGGGCAACGGACGGCGGCTTCTGCATGGTGGTGGCTGCACTGTCCAGATATATCATAGCAGCCGCACCTCTTTGTAGCTCCCGTCTGCAGACTGGATAAAGACCCGTTTGGGCGTGAGCCCCACCCGCCCCAGAATTGTCAGGGCGTCCGCCAGATTGCGCTCCGAGACCTTCACCGCATGGCTGCATCCCTCACCGGAGACGCTTCTGGGGGAGCGCAGAATATGGGCCGTAATGCCGGCCCGCTCCAATGCCTGAGCTGTTCGCTGGGCATAGGTCAGGGAGCGGCAGATAATCAGGTAGTATACCATCAAACATGACCATTCCTTTCCTGGGTGTTTCTCAATGGCCGCAGCCTTCTGAGAGGAATGTCATTGTTCCTTGCGTTCTGCGCTGCCCCTGCCGGGCATGGCGGGACAAAACGCTCCTCTCGCCCCAGTATATGCCGCCCGGCAGCCCAGCGCCACGGACTGCTGACACAAAAACAGGCGCCGCCCGAAGGCAGCGCCTGTTGACATTCAGTTCTCTTCCAGCAGGACAACCGCGTGGGCGGCGATTCCATCCCCGCTTCCGGTAAAGCCCAGGCCCTCCTCTGTGGTGGCCTTCACGTTCACCCGGTCCTCGGAGACGCCCATATGCTGGGCCAGCACAGCCCGCATGGTCGGAATATAGCCCGCCAGCTTGGGCCGCTGGGCCAGAATGGTCATATCCGCGTTTCCCAGCCTGAACCCGCCGGCATGCAGGCGCTCCATCACCCGGTCCAGCAGCACCAGGCTGGAGATACCCTCATAGGCCGGGTTGTTGTCAGGGAACAGCTTCCCGATGTCCCCCAGCGCCGCAGCGCCCAGGAGGGCGTCCATCAGCGCATGGGTCAGCACGTCGGCATCCGAGTGTCCCAGCAGCCCCTTCTCCCAGGGAATCTCTGTCCCGCCCAGAATCAGCTTTCGATCCGGCACCAGGCGGTGTACGTCATATCCATGTCCGATCCGCAATCCCGCTCACTCGCTTTCCTCTGCCCACCCGGGCAGCATGATATTCTTATGCATCCCGGCTGTGCAGAATAGCCTCGGCCACCAGCATATCCGCCGGAGTTGTAATCTTGATGTTCTCATAGGAGCCCTCTGTCAGGCAGACCTTCATGCCGATGCGCTCCACCGCGCTGCAGTCGTCCGTAATGGCCGCACCGTCCTCCACGGCCTTGCGCAATGCACCCAGCAGCAGGTCGCCGTCAAACACCTGGGGCGTCTGGATGGCGAAGAGCTGCGCCCGATCGGGGGTCTCCGCCACCACGCCGTCCACGGCCCGCTTGATGGTGTCCTTCACCGGAACCGCCGGAGCAGCAGCGCCGCACTCCGCGGCCTTCCGGATGGCCTCGTCAATTACCTCCACCGTCACCAGCGGACGTGCGCCGTCATGGACCGCGATAAGCTCCGCCCGGCCGCTCACCTCTTCCACGCCGACCAGAACGGAGTCCGCCCTGGTGGCGCCGCCAATCAGCACTTTTGTCACCTTGTCCAGTGCGCAATCCCGGCAGAGCTGTCCCACCGGCACAATCAAATCCTCCCGGGTGACCACCACAATCTCCTGGATATACTCCGAGGCACTCAGGGCCTGCAGCGTATGTACCAGGACAGGGACATCATCCAGAGGCAGCAGAATCTTGTCCTGCCCCTCCATCCTCCGGGAGGAGCCCGCCGCAGGCACAACCGCCGCACACCGCGGCCCCTGAGGCTCCCGTTTTTTTCGCAGCCGTTTGAGCAGTCCCACGTTCTTTCTCCCTTCCGGGGCCTCGCCCCGCTTTCTGTTTCACCATGGATACATCAAAAAAGCACAACTTCCTCCCGGCTTTTGACGCCCCCGCGTCAGCCGAGGGGAAGTTATGCTTCCGGCAAACCGCAGGCCTTCCGACCTGCGGTGTTCAATCTTTCATCTCTATCTTTATTAGGACATCGCGCCGTTTATGCGCGCCTCCACATCCTCATAGCTGGCATTCTGGGAGAGGACAATCTCGGAGATCAGAATCTGCTTGGCAGAGTGCAGCATTTTGCGCTCCCCGGTGGAGAGTCCCCGGTCCTCGTCACGGCGCATCAGCCCCTTGACCACACGGGCCACCTCCAGCAGGTCGCCGCTCTTCAGGCGCATCATGTTTTCCCGGTAGCGGCGGTTCCAGTTCTGGGTCATATCCACCTCAATGTCCGGTATGGCGGCAAGAACTCTGTCTGCTTCGTCCCGCTGGCAGACAGGGCGCACGCCTATCTCCTCGCTGTGCTCCGTGGGAACCATAACCAGCATCCCGCCCACAGGCAGCTTGAGGATGTAGTACTCGCGCACCACGCCGTTTACCTTCTTGCGGACAATGCTGTCAACTACGCCTGCACCGTGCATCGGATGGACGATTTTGTCGCCTACCTGAAACATGTTACACCTCCAATTACCGCTGATACCTCCACTGTGCCGAATATAGTTATATTATAGTCATTTTTCGCCTGTTTTGCAAGGGAAAAACGGCAATTTCTCCAGTCAAACTGTAAATATTGCGAAAAAAGCGGCCTGTTTCCTTTCGGAAACAGGCCGCTTTGCAGCTTGACGATGCAGGATTACTCCGCGTCGGTATCGGCCGCCTCGGCTTCCTCGCCGCCCTCCAGCAGAGCGCGGATGGACAGGGAGACCTTCTTGCGGTCCATGTCGATGTCGGTGATCTTCACGTCCACCATCTGGCCCTCGCTGAGCACATCGCCGGGCTTCTCAATGCGGTGATCGGCGATCTGGGAGATGTGGATCAGGCCGTCCACACCGGGGACGATCTCGGCAAAGGCGCCGAAGGTCATCAGCTTGACAACCTTGACGTTGGCGGTGTCGCCCACGCTGTACTTGGTGGTGAACACAGTCCAGGGATCCTGGCTGCGGTCCTTCATGCCCAGGGAGATCTTCTTCTTCTCCTTGTCGAAGGAGATGACGTACACCTCAACGGTGTCGCCCACCTTCACCACCTCAGAGGGGTGCTTGATGCGGCTCCAGGACAGCTCGGAGATGTGGACCATGCCGTCCACGCCGCCGATGTCCACGAAGGCGCCGTAGGAAGTCAGGGACTTCACGGTACCGGTGTACTTCTTGCCCTCCTCGATGTTCTCCCACACCTCGGCGGCCTTGGCGGCGCGCTCCTCGGCGGTGACAGCGCGGATGGAGCCCACCACACGGCGGCGGGCACGGTTGACCTCGGTGATGCGCAGGCGGACATGCTTCTTCAGCAGCTCGCTCATGGGAGTCTCGCGGGGCAGGCCGGTCTGGGAGGCGGGCACGAACACCCGAACGCCCTTGATGCTGACCACGATGCCGCCCTTGTTCTCCTCGGTGACAACGCCCTCGACAGTGGTGTGGTCCTCACGGGCCTGCTCAATATCGTCCCAGCTCTTGACGGTGTCGAGACGCTTCTTGGACAGGGTGACAACACCCTCCTGATCGTTGACGCGCATGACATAGGTCTCGATCTCGTCGCCCACGTGGACCAGATCTTCAACCTTCACAGTGGGATCGTCGGTCAGCTCAGACACCGGTATGTAACCGGCGTGCTTGGTGCCGAGATCGACGTAGATCTCAGTGGGCGTAATGCCAGTGACAACGCCTGTAACCTTCTCCCCTGTATTTAAAGTTTTGATCGATTTCTCCAGCAGTTCAGCGAAGGATTCCTCGATCTCCATGATTTCGTCGCTCATTTTGTTATAGACCTCCTTTATAATCCACCCGGGCGTGGACGCACCCGCGGTGATTCCAATAGAAGCCTTCCCGTACAGGTTGGAAGGTTCCAGGTCCTCCGCCCTTTCGATCCAAAGGACCTGAGGACAGAGCGCTGCGCACAGCTCCGCGAGCCTTCTCGTATTGGAACTCTTGCGGTCTCCAATTACAATCATGGCGTCGCTTTTCGCGGCCAGCGCCTGGGCCGCTTCCTGGCGCTTGCACGTAGCACTACATATTGTATCAAAAACTTTTAAATTTGTACACTCTTTTTTTGCTTTTTCTACGCACAAATCCCAACTTTTTCTGGCAGCGGTGGTTTGGGAAACCAAAGTAAGGGGCTTTTTCCGATTTTCGGAATCTTTATCCAACCATTTTTCCAACTCTTCCGCGTCCGCCAGAACCACCGGATGGGTGCACCAACCGGCAATTGCGGTGATCTCCGGGTGGTTGGGCGTTCCGATGATAACAGGCTGACGGCCTGCCTGCTCCGCCTCCGCCACAATCTTGTGGATGCGGGAGACATTGGGACAGGTGGCATCCAGAATCTCTCCCCGGGCACTCAGCGCCTCATGGACTGCCTTGGGCTCGCCGTGGGAGCGGATGATCACCGTGGCTCCCTCGGGGACGTCCTCAGGCTTGGACACGCTGGTCAGACCCATGGACTCCAGACGGCGCACCACACTGTCGTTGTGGATCAGGCTTCCCAGCATCACGCACCGCTTCCCGGAGGAAGCCGCCTGCTCTGCCATCTCCACCGCCCGCTTGACACCGTAACAGAAGCCGGCGTGCTCCGCCATTGTCACGCTGCTCATGCCGCCTTGACCTCCAGCGCACGGATGCGCTCCATCAGGTCCTCGGCGATCACCTTATATTCCTCTGCGGTTCCCTTCTTGCTCTCCACCTGGGGATAGTATGGCTCACCGATGACGATATTAGTGAAGCGGAACCAGTTCTTTTTTTCGGGAATATAGACCGGTACAATGGGCACACCGGTGCGGACGGCCAGCATGGCCGCGCCGCTCTTAGCCTCGCTCTCGTGACCGTATTTATCCACGCCGCCCTTGACACGGGTACCCTCGGGGAACAGCAGCACCTTTTCGCCGCTCTTGAGGTACTTGATGGCGGTCTTTATGGCAGTCACATCGGACTTGCCACGGTCAACAGCAAATACTCCAGCCTTTTTCAGCAGCCAGCCGATGACGGGGATATTCATAAATTCCGACTTGGCCATGGGCCGCAGCTGACACTTCCGTCCCACCGCCATCACCAGACAGACCGGGTCGTTGAGGCAGGAGTGGTTGGCGCAGAACAGCGCCCCGCCCTCAGGCAGATTCTCTTTTCCGATGGCCCGGCAGGGATGGCACAGGCTGAAGAAGGGCCAGATAATGGTCCAGAGGATGGAATAAACGGTGTGTATGCTTTTCATGAGTCCAGACGCTCCTTAATGGTTTTCAGCAGCACCTCAAAGCTCTCCTCCAGAGAGTTGCCGGTGGTGTCCACCGGAATGGCGTCCTCCGCCTTGCGCAGGGGTGCGGCGGCCCGCTGGGTGTCCTTCTCATCCCGGGCCACAATCTCGGACAACACGGTGTCGTAATCACTGTCCACACCCCGCTCCTTCAGCTCGGCATACCGGCGGCGGGCACGGTCCTCAGAAGTGGCGGTGAGGAAGATCTTCACATCCGCCTCGGGCAGCACCACAGTACCGATGTCCCGGCCGTCCATAATCACGTTCTGTCTCTGAGCCAGTTCCCGCTGCATATCCATCAAAAAGGCCCGCACCTCGGGAACTGCGGACACCATGGAGGCATACCGGGAGATCTCGGGTAGACGGATTTCCTCGCTCACGTCCTCCTCGTCCAGATACATATGCTGGAGGCCGTCCGCACCGTGGCGCAGATCAATGGACAGGCCGGGCAGCATACCGATTACGGCGCTTCTGTCCTCCGGCGAAATACCGCTGCGGTAGGCGGCCAGCCCAACCGTACGGTAGATGGCGCCTGTGTCCACATAGAGATACCCAAGGGATTTGGCCAGCATTCTGGCCAGCGTGCTCTTTCCCGCACCGGACGGTCCGTCCAACGCGATACTTCTGTACTTCAACACAATTCTCCTCCCGCCTGTAATACGGCTTCCGCAGCGGACTCCCCCGCCGCATGGCCGGTAGACCACGCAATCTGAAGATTAAATCCGCCGGTGTAGGCATCTGCATCCAGCACCTCACCCGCGAAGTAAACTCCCTTTACAAGCTTTGACTGCATTGTCTTGGGGTCCACCTCGGTGACCTTGATGCCGCCGGAGGTCACAATGGCCTCCTCCACCGGACGGGGACCGGTGATCTCCACAGGGAAATTCTTCAGCAGCTCCAGCAGACGTCGGCGTCCCTCCCGGGTCACAGAGTTTGCCTTGGTCCCGTCCGGGATGCCGGTCAGCTCCGCCAGCACCGGCACCATCAGCCGGGGCACCAGGCCGTCCAGCACATTGTGGAACTCCCGGTTGGGGTTCTCGCCCAGGTCCCGCAGGATACGGGCGTCCAGCGTCTTCTCGTCCAGCGCCGGCTTCATGTCAATCCAGACTGTGTAATGGTCCTTGTCAAAATCCCGCATATGGGCGCTGGCGCTGAGAATCAGGGGGCCGGAGAGGCCGAAATGGGTAAACAGCATCTCCCCCTGCTCCTGGTAAATCACCTTTTTCTTGCTGTTCTTCACCTTAATCGCCACATTCCGCAGGGACAGCCCCTGCATTCTGCGGCACAAGTCCCCCTCGGCCACCAGCGGCACCAGGGAGGGTTTTGGGGGAATGATGGTGTGGCCCAGCGCCGCCGCCATCTGATAGCCGTCGCCGGTGGAACCGGTCAGCGGATAGGAGACGCCACCCGTGGCAAGGATAACCGCCTTACAGCGATATTCTCCCCGCTCCGTGTGCACCCGCAACCCTTCCCCAGCGGAGCGGATGTCAGCCGCTCGCTCTTCCCGGATCTCCACGCCGGCGCGACGCAGCCCCATGAGCAGTGCGTCAATGATGTCCGCCGCCTTGTCGGACTGGGGAAACACCCGGTTCCCCCGCTCCGTCTTGAGCTTCACGCCCAGCGCAGTAAAGAACTCCTTTACCGATGCGGGCGGAAACCGGGTCACCGAGCTGGTGAGAAACCGGCCGTTGTGGGGGATGTTCTTCAATACCTCGTCAGGGGCGCAGTCGTTGGTGACGTTGCAGCGGCCCTTTCCGGTGATGTACAGCTTGCGGCCCAGCTTCTGGTTGCGCTCCAGCAGAATCACGGACGCGCCCTTCCGTGCCGCGGTCAGGGCGGCCATGCAGCCTGCCGCTCCGCCGCCGATGACAACAATTTCTGTCTCTATGGTCAAGTTCCCGCGCTCCTATCTGTTCCGTCTTCAATTTTTTCATAGACCTCGTACTCGTCCCAGATTTTCTCCAGCTTTCCGAAGGTCTCGGAGAGGTCATCGTTTTTCTTTCGGCCCACTGCCACAATGAGCGCGTTGACCAGAGAGAGGGGCGCCACAAGGGAGTCCACAAAGGACGCCATGTCGCTCTTGGCCAGCAGGGCGTGGTCGGCGATGGCGGCCAGCGGAGACGCCTCGCTGTCCGTGATGGCCAGCACCGTGGCCCCCTGCTTCCGGGCAAACTCCATGGCCCGCACCGTCCGCCGGGAGTAGCGCGGGAAGCTGACGCCGATGATCACGTCGCCCTCCCCCACCCGCAGCAGCTGCTCAAAGAGCTCGCTGGCGGCAGAGGTATGGACCACTACCACATTATCAAAAATCAGGTTGAAGTAGAAGCCCAGAAAGCTGGTGATGGCCGAGGCGGAGCGGATACCCATAATATAGATCCGTCTGGCCGACACGATGGCGTCCACAGAGGCGGTAAAGGCCTCCCGTCTGGTCTCCTCCATGGTCAGACGGATTTTCTCCATATCCGCCTGCATCACCATGGAGAGGATATCGTGGTCGCCGATACGGTCGTTGGACACCTCAATCCGCTGGATACTGGTGAGCTTGTTGCGGATCATCTCCTGAAGGGCCTTCTGCATGGCGGGGTATCCGTCATATCCCAGCTCCGCCGCAAAGCGAACCACGGTGGATTCACTGACATTCACCGTCTTGCCCAGCTTGCTGGCCGTCATGAAAGCGGCCTTGTCATAGGACTCCAGAATAAAGTTGGCAATGAGCTTCTGACCCTTGGAGAAGGTGCTCATATTGGACTGAATGGATGCTAAAACATCTCTCGGCATGAATGCGACCTCCTGCGTTGGCGCAATAACCCCCATCCATTTTCCCGTCAGGGTATGGGGCAAAGATACCGCGCATCAGCCGTGCGCCGGAGCTGATGCGCGACTTACAGAGCGGCAGACCATACCGCCTGTCGCAGTCTTTCGGAAAAACAGCGCGGCTTTTACGCCGCGCGGAGACCGCCGCTGTGAAAAACGGCGGCTACTTTAATGATAGCGGTTATCCGCAAGAAAATCAACTGTCTTTTCCCGGCACGGTGCTTCCACGCTCCCCCAGCGCCAGCCGGAGTTCCTGGGGCGTCAGCCGCCGCCACTCTCCCGGACGGAGCCTGCCCAGCGCCAGGCCGCCCTCCCGTACACGCTTGAGGCGCTTTACCTCCAGCCCCGCCAGGGCGCACATTCTGCGCACCTGCCGGTTGCGTCCCTCATGGATAACCACGGACAGCCGGGCCCGGTCAGCCCCTTCCCGGCTGAGCACGCCAATCCGAGCGGGCGCAAGCGGAATGCCATCCAGCTCCATGGGGCCGGACAGCACGGGGATCGCCCGGTCCACATCCCCCTCCACAGTCACCAGGTACTCCTTTTCCACCTGGTGGCTGGGGTGAATCAGCCGCTGGGTAAAGTTGCCGTCATCGGTCATCAGCAGCAGGCCCTCTGAGTCCAGGTCCAGCCGTCCCACCGGCCAGACACGGGCGCCGCAGCCTGAAACCAGCTGGGCCACGGTTCTGCGCCCCCGCTCGTCGGAGAGGGTGGTCACATAGCCCCTGGGCTTGTAAAGCATCAGGTATGTATGGGCACCCGCCGGGCGGACAGGCTTCCCGTCCAGCCGGATGTCATCCCGCTGAGGGTCCGCCTTCTCGCCCAGCGCGGCGGTGCGGCCGTTGACCGTCACTCTGCCCGCCGTAAGGTACTCCTCCGCCCGCCGGCGGGAGGCCAGACCGGCGGCGGACAATATTTTCTGGATTCGCTCTTCCATAACTGCCTCCGAATTTCGTCAGCTCCACTGTCTCTGGCTGTACGACTTTAGTATCTGGGGATAAAACGCGGCCTTTGTGCTGCCTCTTTCACTCCAGAACAGGGAAAAAATCCGCTCCAGAATGCTCTGGCGCTCAGGCACATTGCGCTCCACACTATGGGAGTACACCAGATAGGTGCTGCCCACCTCTCTACCGTCCACATAATAGGTCAGGCTCCCGGCGATGTCGCCTTCCTCCACCGGGGCCTCCACCTGGTCCGGCAGGTCAATTTTCACCGTCACCCGCTCGTCTGCCGCCAGCGGATAGCGGACATCCCGCTCCACCTGAACCGGCACAAACCGGACCAGGCTCCCGGTAACGGGCAGCGTCCGGAAATCCCGCCCGGCGGACGCCAGCAGAATGGACGGCCACTGGGAAAAGCCGTAGTCAAACATGGCCGCATGGTCCGCCCAGTCGTTGGGGGCGTTGAGGGTGACGGCGATGAGCCGCTGCCCGTCCCGCTCGGCACAGGACACCAGGGTCCGGCCTGCCGCGTCGGTATAGCCGGTCTTCATACCCACACAGCCCTCATACCGCCACAACAGCTTGTTGTGGTTGGTCATGGTCCGCCCCGCCATGGTGACGGACTTTGTACCCACGATTTCGGCCAGATCCGGCTGCTCCATGACCACAATGGCCAGCTTGGCCATGTCGGCGGCGGTGGAGTAATGCCCCTCCGCAGGCAGGCCGTTGGGGTTGACGAAGTGGGTGTGCTCCATGCCCAGCTCCTGGGCACGCAGGTTCATCCACTCCACAAAAGTGTCTGTATCCCCGGCGCAGAAACCGGCAATAGCCAGAGCGGCGTCATTGCCCGACACCAGCAGCAGACCGTAGAGCAGTTCCCGAAGGGTCAGTTCCTCCCCTTCCCGCAGGTACATGGAGGAACCCTCCGCCAGCGTCCACTCCTTTTGGATGGTCACAGTTCTGTCCAGGTCAGAGGTGGACTCCACAGCCACCAGAGCGGTCATCAGCTTGGTAATACTGGCGATGGCCCGCTCCTCATCGGCGTTTTTCTCCATCAGCACACGGCCGCTCTCCGCATCCACCAAAATGGCGCAGGAGGCCGAGACCCCCGGCTCTCCTGCGGCTCCGGCGGACAGCGGGAGCCAGGTCAGGCACAGCACAGCGGCCGTCATGGCCGCGAAAACACGCTTCATACAGCATCACCTCAGAGCGCCCGACGGCAGCACGCCCCAGACGCAAGTTGATGCTAGTATGAGCCAAATCGGGCCGGAGCATACCTGAAATCAGAAGGTATCCGTCGTCTCCGCCTTCTTGTCCTGCTGCTTCTCGATGAAGCCGGTCACCTTGTCGATGACCTCGGGCACCATTTCCACCACCCGGTCCACCGTGGTTCCGGGAGGGGGCGCGATAGGCAGCATGCGCACCGTATCCCCCTTGACAATGAGGAAGGCGATGGGCATGATGTTCACGCCGGCACCACTGCCGCCGCCAAAGGAGTTATCCGCCTCAGGCTTCTGGTTCTTGGTGGTGAAATCGCTGCCGCCGGAGGCAAAGCCGAAGCTCACCTTGGACACAGGGATAATGGTCACGTCTCCAGCCTCAATGGGCTTGCCCACGATGGTATTCACGTCCACCATCTCGCGGATCTTCTGCATGGTGGTGCTCATCAGGTCGCCGATGGGATGCTGTTTGTTTTCCATAGTCAGACCGCCTCTTTCTTTGTTTGCTCTTGGTTCCGTCCGGACCACAGTTTTAAAAATCGAATTCCCAGTCTCAGGGCCAGCGCTACTGCCTGCCCCACGCGCAGGGAGAAGGATGCGTAGAGATAGGCCTCCGGCTCCGTCAGGTTAAAGTCCACCTTGGTTCTGATGCGCCGGTCGCCAATATTGAAATTATTCTCCAGCAGAGGCCAGATCATACCGATTGCCGCATTTACGCCGCCGAAGGACAATGCCGCCATGGCCGGGTCGGGTGCCGCCGCCGTCACATCCAGCAGAAGCCTATCCACCCGCACCTTGCGCCGCAGCTGTCCGGCCGCATCCGCTACAAGGGGGAGCATGGCCTTCAGAGTGTCCAGCTGTCCGCCCGGCTTGGGCTCCGGCTGCTCCTCCTTCTGGGGTTTGGGATTCTTCTTTTTTGCCCGCTTCGGCTTTTTCTCCCCGCTCTTTTTCTTGGGCTTGGGCGGGTACACCTGGATGCGCAGCGCTCCCGCACGCAGATGGACCAGCGTGCCGGAACGGCTGTACTCCACCGTACCGCCCACCCGGATCAGGAAGAGCAGCACCAGCGCGGCGACGATTGCCCCCAGGACAATCCATACCGTCATGCGCTCACGCCTCCGTCCCTTCGCCGCCGGACGCTTCGCCTTCTGTCTGGGCCTCTGCGGCCGCCTGTTCCGCCTTCAGCCGCTCCAGATTGGCCTGCATCTCCATGGTGATCTGTCCGTCCTCCGGGCTGGCGCTGGGAAGCTCGGGCAGCTCTTCCAGACTGCTCAGGCCAAAGGACCGCAGGAAGGTCTGGGTGGTGCGGTAGAGAATCGGGCGTCCGGGCACAGCCAGGCGTCCGCACTCCTCAATCAGATCCCGCTCCAGCAGCAGGCCAACGGTATAGGCGCTGTCCACACCGCGGATCTGGTCCACATAGGCCCGGGTGGTGGGCTGATAGTAGGCGATGATGGCCAGCACCTCCAGAGCGGGCTGGGATAGCCGGGCAGGCCGGCGGCTCTCAAAGGCCCGGCGGATGCAGTCGGCGTGCTCCGGCGCGGAGCAGAGCTGATAGCTGTTCTCCAGCCGCAGCAGACGCACACCCCGGCGCTCGTAGCTGTAATAGTCGGCCAGCCGCTGGCAGACATTGTCCACGGTGGCCCGGTCCAGGTCCAGCGCCATGCACAGCCGCTCCACCCCCACCGGGTCACCGGCGGCAAAGAGAATCCCCTCAATGGCGGACTCTATCTCCTTTACTTCCATGCGCAGTCCTCCGTGTGTCGTCAGTTCACGTCCGTGGTAAATTCAAAATCCTCCGCCGCCTCGTCGGTGCAGGTCACCGTGCAGTCGGTCTCCGTGCCAGCCAGGCGTACCCGACGGGCACGGCACAGCTCCAGCACGGCGATAAAGGTGGCCACAATCTCGCTGCGGCTGCGGTTGCCCTTGAACAGCGCCCGGAACCGGGTCACGCCGAAGCGGATGAGCTGGCGGAGAATCTCCCCCGCCTTGTCGGCCACCGGGTAGGGCTCACGGCCCACAATTCCCTCAAAGGCCGCCATGGGCGGCGGAAGCCGGTTGTCCGACCGCTCCAGCACTGCCAGCATGGCCCGCCGCAGGTCCTCCGGCTTGTGGACATAGCGGTAAATCTTGTTGGTTGGAATCATCTCGGGGGGTTTGGTGATGTAGTCCCGGCCCACCTCGTTGCGGTCGGCCAGGGTGGGAATCACCGCCTTGATGCGGTTGAAGCTCTCATGGCGCTGGTGCTCCTCCAGAGAGGCGATGAGCTGCTCCATCTCGGAGAGGGCCTCCTCATCGTGGATGGAGAGGAGCATTCTGGTCTTGATGAACACCAGCTGGGCCGCCATGGCCACAAACTCGCTGGCCACCTCCAGGTCCATCTCCTTGCGCTTGTTCATCCAGTCCATGTACTGGTCCAGAATCACCGCGATCTGGATGTCCTTGATCTCCATCTTATTCTTGGCCAGAAGGCTGAGGATCAGGTCCAGAGGGCCGGTAAAGTCCTCCATGTCCTCCGTCTTTGCCTTGACCACCTTTTCCAGATGAAAAATCGGTGTCTCTATGTCACTCACCCCAGAAAATCCAGAATCTGCGAGCCGACCACCAGCGCCTCCCAAGGCAGCCCGGTGACCCGGCAGAGAAATTGCAGCACGCCGTTGATGCAGAAGGACAGCGGACCGTCCAGCACATTGAAGAACACCAGCGCGATGACCGCGATCATGATATAGCGCTCATAGCGCAAGATGGTGTAGTACACCCGGTCGGGCAGGAAGGAAAAGAGCACCTTGGAGCCGTCCAGGGGCGAGATGGGAATCAGGTTGAACAGCCCAAGTCCCACACTCAGAATAGCCACATTGCACAGAAAATAAAACACAACCAGCAGTACCATGCTGTCTGTGGGCAGCAGCAGGCGGTACACCAGGGAGCAGATCAGCATGGTCACAATGGCCATCAGAAAGTTGGAGACAGGCCCCGCCAGAGCGGTGATGGCTATACCCCGCTTGGGGTTTTTGAAGTAGCGCATATCCACCGGAACCGGCTTGGCCCAGCCCACGCCCGCAAAGATCATCATCAGGAAGCCGATGGGGTCCAGGTGCTTGATGGGGTTGAGGCTGAGCCGTCCCATCTGCCTGGCGGTGGGGTCCCCCAGGCGGTAGGCCACATAGCCGTGGGAGAGCTCATGGAAGGTGATGCACACCAGGGCCGCCGCCGCGCTCACCAGCAGGGAGAGCAGCCCCATCCAGTTCATATTCGCCATGTAGTCCATTACTCTGTGCACAAAAAAATCCCCTTTCACGGGTCTCCGCCGCCCCACAGCAGGGACGTCGCCCCGGGAACCGCTCCGAAGCAGGATGCGGAATCAATCATAGGGAAAATATTATACCAAAGATGGCGGAAAAACACAAGGAAAAGCCCTTTCCTGTCACTCTCACAAATTCCGCTAAATGTTACACGGGGAGAAAAACCGGCCCGAAAACCCCTTCTGTTTTCGGGCCGGATAAGATTTACCGGATATAGTTGCGGAGGGTACCGATGCCCTCAATCTCCACCTCTACCACGTCGCCGGGCTGCATGGCTCCGATACCCGCAGGGGTACCGGTGGTAACCACGTCGCCGGGCTCCAGGGTCATGGAGGCGGTGATGAACTCCATCAGTGCCGGAATTTTGGTCATAAACAGAGATGTACGGGAGCTCTGCACGGTTTTGCCGTTGAGCCGGGTCTCAATTTTCAGGTCGGAGCCGTCCACCTCGTCGGTCACCAGAGGCCCGATGGGCGCAAAGCCGTCCATGCTCTTGCCCCGGCTCCACTGGCCGTCCGACTTCTGGATATCCCGGGCCGTTACGTCGTTGAGGCAGGTGTAGCCCAGTATGTAGTCTCCATACTCCTCCGCCTTCACGTTCTTGGCCCGCTTCTTCACCACAAAGGCCAGCTCGCCCTCGTAGTCCAGCCGCTCCACAAAGTCGGGTGCGGACACCTCGCCTTCGGGGTGGTTGACCGTGTTGGGCGCCTTGATGAAGAGGATGGGACGGTCGGGCACGCCCTCCCCCATCTCCATGGCGTGGTCATAGTAGTTCTTGCCCACACAGATAATCTTGGTGGGCTCACAGGGCGCCAGCAGACGGCACTGCTCCAGGGGCAGACGCCCGCCGTCAAACTCCAGCTCCTCATAGGGCGCCTTAGCCAGGGTGAGAACCTCATTCCCCTTCAGAACGCCCCAAATCGCCTTGCCATCCCGTTCAATCCGTACCAGCTTCATTCCGATTCCCCCATGCTCTTCAGGATTTCACTCAGAAGCTCCTGCCGTCCCTCTCCCTTCTCTGCTGAGAAGGCAATTACCTTTACATCATCAGGCAGGCCAAGTGTCTCCCGGATGCGGGCCAGGTTGGGCTCAATCTCGCTCTTGCGGAGCTTGTCCAGCTTGTTGGCCACCACCAGGAAAGGCTTTCCGCTCTGCTTGAACCACTCAGCCATGGTACAGTCGTCCGCTGTGGGCTTGTGGCGGGCGTCCACCACCATAATGCCCAGGGTCATCAGGGCGTTATCCGCGAACCAGCTCTCAATCAGCCGGCCCCAGCGGTCCCGCTCCGCCTGGGACACCTTGGCGTATCCATAGCCCGGCAGGTCCACCAGATAGAGCTTCTCGTCAATGAGGAAATAGTTGATGTGGGTGGTCTTGCCGGGAGCCGCGCCCACACGGGCCAGGTTCTTCCGCAGCAAAATCTTGTTGATCACCGAGGACTTGCCCACGTTGGACCGACCGGCAAAGACCACCTGGGGCAGGCCGTCCCGGGGAAAATCCGCCGATTTAGCGGCCGAGCGGACAAATTCCGCCCGCTGCAAATTCAATGCCATGGTGCCGCGCCTCCTTTACTGCTTGATGCGGACATCGTTATCCGTGCGCCGGGGCTCCGCCAGCAGAGCTGCTGGGGTCGCTTCCCCACCCGCACACTCCTGACACAGCGCCTCGGCCAGAGCCTGGTCCGCTTCCTCAATGGGGACAAAGTGCAGCGCCGAGCGGACGGTCTGGTCAATCTCCTCCAGGTCCTTCACGTTGTCCGCCGGGATGAGGACTGTGCGGATGCCGTTGCGTAGGGCGGCCATGGTCTTCTCCTTCAGGCCGCCGATGGCCAGGGCTCTACCCCGTAAAGTAATTTCACCTGTCATTGCTACATCCTGCCGGACCGGCGTACCGGTCAGGGCGGAGACCATGGCCACGGTGATCGCAATACCGGCGGAGGGGCCGTCCTTGGGCACCGCGCCCTCAGGGAAATGGACGTGGATGTCCTTTGTCTTATAGAAATCGGGCTCAACGCCCAGCCGGGCCGCCCGGCTGCGAATATAGGTGAGGGCCGCGTGGGCGGACTCCTTCATCACATCGCCCAGGTTGCCGGTCAGCTCAATCTTGCCGCTGCCGGGCACCACATTGGCCTCCACCTCCAGCAGCTCGCCGCCCACCTGGGTCCAGGCCAGGCCGTTGACCACGCCCACCAGAGCCTGCGTGGGACGCTTCTCCGGCTGATAGCGGCGCACGCCCAGCAGGCTCTCCAGGTTGTCACCTGTAACGCTTACAGACTTTACATCATCTGTCACAACACGCATTGCCGCCTTGCGGCACACAGCGGCCAGCTGCCGCTCCAGCACACGGACGCCGGACTCACGGGTGTATCCGGAGATAATCTCCCGGATGGCGTCGTCGGTGATGCGCAGCTGCGCCTTCTTCAGGCCGTGGCGCTTGAGCTCCTTAGGCAGCAGGTGCCGCTTGGCAATCTGCAGCTTCTCCTCGTCGGTATAGCTGGTCAGCTCGATGACCTCCATCCGGTCCAGCAGCGGCCGGGGGATGGTGTCCGTGGTGTTGGCGGTGGTGATGAAGAGCACGTCGGACAGGTCAAAGGGCAGCTCCAGGAAGTTGTCCCGGAAGGTGCTGTTCTGCTCCCCGTCCAACACCTCCAGCAGTGCTGAGGAGGGATCACCGTGGACGTCGGAAGCCAGCTTGTCTATCTCGTCCAACAGCAGTAAAGGATTATTACTTCCCGCCTGCTTGATGGCAGAGATGATACGTCCGGGCATGGCGCCTACGTATGTCTTTCGGTGACCGCGGATTTCCGCCTCGTCATGGACGCCGCCCAGGGAGATACGGGCGAGCTTCCGGTTGGTGGCTCTGGCCACGGACATGGCGATGGAGGTCTTGCCCACGCCCGGGGGTCCCACCAGACAGAGCACCTGTCCCTTCAGGTCAGGGGCCAGCTGCTTGACGGCCAGGAACTCCAGAATCCGCTCCTTCACCTTCTCCAGGCCGAAGTGATCCCCGTCCAGCACCTTCCGTGCGGCGGCCACATCCACCCGCTCCTTGGTCTTCTTGTTCCAGGGCAGCTCCAGACAAACGTCCAGGTAGTTGCGCATCACCGTGGCCTCGGCGGAGCCAAAGGGCTGCTTCTCCAGACGGCCCAGCTCCTTGATCAGCTTCTCCTCCACCTCGGCGGGCAGCTTGGCGTGGGCAATTTTCTGGCGGTACTCCTCGATCTCGCTGTCGCCGTCAGGGTCCTCACCCAGCTCTTGGCGGATGACCTTCAGCTGCTCCCGCAGCACAAAGTCCCGCTGGCTCCGGCTCAGACCCTCCCGCACCTTGTTCTGCATGGACTGCTCCAGCTCCAGAATCTCTACCTCCCGGCGGAGCATCTGCTGAAGCTTTTCCAGACGGCGGACAGGACGCAGCTCCTCCAGGATGACCTGCTTGTCCTCCCCCCGCATGACGATATTCTGGGCGATATAGTCGGCAATATAGCCGGGATCGTCGCTGGCCATCACACTCAGGAGCACATCCGGCGTCATTCTGGGCGCCAGCTCCGTATAGGACTCAAACAGGTCGTAGGTCTGGCGTATCAGGGCCTCCGTTCTGGCGGAGGTCTTCACCGGCTCTCCCGCCTCAATCTCCCCCACCTGGGCCTGGAGATAGGGCGTGGTCTGGGTCAGCGCCTCCAGCCGGCCACGGGCTACGCCCTCCACCATGACGCGCACGTTGTCCCCCGGCATCCGCAGAATCTGCCGCACCGTGGACACGGTTCCGATGGTGTACAGGTCATTCTGCTGGGGATTCTCCACCATCAGATCCCGCTGGGCCACCAGGAAGATGGGCTGACTGTTGGTCATGGCCTCGTCCAGCGCCTTGATGGAGGCCTCCCGGCCCACATCGAAGTGCATCAGCATATTGGGGAAAATGGTCAGTCCCCGCAGTGCCAGGGCAGGCATGACGGCGGATATCTTCTGTTCAGACATGGATTTCACTTCCTTCTCAGGGAATGCGAAAGGGGCGGGAGCCACAATCCCCCGCCCCTCAGAATGTTACAGCTGTCTCCCCGTGAGGACGGGCCGGACGCCTTTTTATGCTCAGGACACGTTGCCCTGGGCCGGTACGCCGCCCCGCTCCGCCCGGAGCGCCGCTCCGCCAAGGCGGGGTCGCTCGGTCCGGTTGGGGTCGCGCTCGATGATGGGCTGGGCGTGGTCCCGGATGGTGTCCGCCGTGATGGTCACACCGGTGATGGTGGGATCAGAGGGCACGTCGTACATAATCTGGGTTACGCTCTCCTCCAGCACGGCACGCAGGCCGCGGGCGCCAATCTCACGCTCAATTGCCTTGTCAGCCGCGGCCTCCAGGGCTGCGGGCTCAAAGCGCAGGGCCACATTGTCGTACTCCAGCAGCTTTTCGTACTGCTTCACCAGAGCGTTCTTGGGCTCGGTGAGGATCTGCACCAGCTGCTCCTTGTTCAGAGCCCGCAGGGTGGTCACCACAGGCAGACGGCCCACCAGCTCGGGGATGATGCCGAACTTGATGAGGTCGTGGGGCTGGACATCCTTGAGCACGGCGGAGCGGTCCAGCTCCTTCTTGCTCTTGATCTCCGCGCCGAAACCCATGGTCTTGCGGTCCTGACGCTGCTCAATGATCTTCTCCAGGCCGTCAAAGGCGCCGCCGCAGATGAAGAGGATGTTCTTGGTGTTGAGCTGGATGAACTCCTGGTGGGGGTGCTTGCGGCCACCCTGGGGCGGGACATTGGCCACGGTGCCCTCCAGGATCTTCAGCAGGGCCTGCTGGACGCCCTCGCCGGACACGTCGCGGGTGATGGAGGTGTTCTCGCTCTTGCGGGCGATCTTGTCCATCTCATCGATATAGATGATGCCGCGCTCGGCCAGCTCGATGTCGAAGTCGGCAGCCTGAACCAGACGCAGAAGGATGTTCTCCACGTCGTCGCCCACGTAGCCGGCCTCGGTCAGGGTGGTGGCGTCGGCAATGGCGAAGGGCACCTTAAGAATCCGGGCCAGGGTCTGGGCGAAGAGGGTCTTGCCGCTGCCGGTGGGGCCCACCAGCAGGATGTTGCTCTTCTGGAGCTCCACGTCCTCCCCGCCGCCGAAGTAGATCCGCTTGTAGTGGTTGTACACTGCCACCGACAGGGCCACCTTGGCGTCCTCCTGGCCGATGATATACTGGTCCAGCACCTCGCGAATCTCCCGGGGGGTGGGAATGACGTCGGGAATCTCCGGGCTGAACTGCTCCTCGGGATCATAGGTGTCGTCCAGAATGCTCATGCACAGGTGAACGCACTCATTGCAGATATAGGCACCGGGTCCCGCGATGATACGGTTGACCTGCTCCTGATGCTTGCCGCAGAAGGAGCAGCGAACCGATTTCTTTTCGTCGTTTTTTGCCATATTGTTACCTCTTGACTCTCTGTTCGATTGCGGCGGCGCCGGGCGGAGCCTGCCCGGCCTGAATTTGCCGCGGATCACGTCCGCGAGCCGCCGCCGAAGGAATGCTGGAACAGCGCGGGGGCACAGAATGCTCCCGCGCTGTCTTGGGGTTATCTCTGGTAGATGACCTTGTCGATCAGGCCATACTCACAGGCTTCCTCCGCGGACATGAAGTTGTCGCGCTCGCAGTCGGCCGTGACTACCTCCACCGGCTTGCCGGTGTTGTCAGCCAGGATCTTGTTCATCCGCTTCTTGATGACCTCCAGGCGCTTGAGGTGGATTGCCATGTCGGTAATCTGTCCCTGGGTGCCGGCGGAGGGCTGATGAATCATAATCTCGGCGTTGGGGAGCGCCAGCCGCTTGCCCTTGGTGCCCGAGGACAGCAGGAACGCACCCATGCTGGCCGCCATACCGATGCAGATGGTGGACACGTCGCACTTGATATACTGCATGGTGTCGTAGATGGCCATACCGTCGGTCACGGAGCCGCCGGGGCTGTTGATATAGAACTGGATGTCCTTGTCCGGGTCCTGTGCCTCCAGATAGAGCATCTGGGCCACGACCAGGCTGGCGGTGGTGGCGTTGACTTCCTCGCCCAGGAAAATGATGCGGTCATTCAGCAGGCGGGAAAAGATGTCGTAGGAGCGCTCACCACGGTTGGTCTGCTCCACTACATAGGGTACTAAGCTCATGGTTCATGATCTCCTTTGTTGGATGTAGGGACGCGGGAAGAGGTCTGCTTCCCCGTCCGACACGTCCGCTCCCATCTCACCCCAGGGCACACACGCCCCTGGAGAAACGGCAGGCAGTCATACTGCTAAAGTATACCCGCCGATTGGAATCTTATTCCTCGGTCTTGGTCTCCTCGCCCTCAGCCTTGGGCTCCTCAACCTCGGCCTTCTTGGTGGTTCTCTTGCGGGGAGCGGCCTTCTTCTTGGGCTTCTCCTCGGTCTCGGCCTTCTCAGCCTCGCCCACCTTGCCGGTGCTGTACACAACCTCGGCGGCCTTCTTGGTCTTGAGCTCCTTGACCAGCTCGCTGTCCACAACAGCGGCCTTCACCTGCTCAACAGGCATGCTGTACTGCTCGGCCAGGCTGTTGTACTCGGCCTCCTTCTCCTCGTCGGAGATCTCGATGTTCTCGGCGGCAGCGATGGCGTCCAGAGCCAGCTCCACCTGGATCTGATGCAGGGCGCCGTCCTTGGCCTGCTCATGCATGGCCTCCTTGGTCATGCCCATCATCTGGAGGTAGCTCTCGAAGGGCATGCCCTGAGCGGTGATGCGGCGGGCATAGTCGTCCATCATCTTGTCGGCGCGGTAGTCCACCATGGCCTCGGGGATCTCAACCTCCATGTTGGCCACGACCTGCTCCAGCAGGGCGTTCTCGAAGTTCTCCTGAGCCTGCTTCTCGCGGCGCTCGGTCACCTTCTTGCTCAGGTCGGCCTTGAAGTCGGCCAGAGTCTCAAACTCGGACACGTCCTTGGCGAACTCGTCGTCCACGGTGGGGACCTTCTTCTCCTTGACCTCGTTGATCTTCACGTGGAAGACAACAGGCTTGCCGGCCAGGTCGGCGTGATAATTCTCGGGGAAGGTGATGTCGATGTCCTTCTCCTCGCCGGCCTTCATGCCAACCAGCTGATCCTCGAAGCCGGGGACGAAGGAACCGGAGCCCAGCTCCAGGCTGTAGCCCTCGGCCTTGCCGCCCTCGAAGGGCACGCCGTTGTCGAAGCCCTCGAAGTCCAGCACCACGGTGTCACCCAGCTGAGCCTCACGCTCCACGGCCACCAGGCTGGTAGCACGCTGGATGTAGGGCTTGAGCTCGTTCTCGATGTCCTCGTCGGTCACGTTGACCTCGGCCTTGGGGGCGGTGAGGCCCTTATACTCGCCCAGCTTCACCTCGGGGCGCACGGTGACAACAGCCTTGAAGGAGAAGCCGTCCTTGCCGGCGTCCAGGATCTCCACGTTGGGCCAGGCCACAACGTCCAGATTCTCCTGCTCCACGGCCTGGCCGTAAGCCTGGGGATAGATCTCATTGATGGCATCTTCGTAGAACACGCCGGAGCCGTACATGCCCTCGATGATCTTGCGGGGGGCGTGGCCCTTGCGGAAGCCGGGGACAGCGATCTTGCCGCGCTGCTTCTTATAGACCTTGTCGATGGCGGCCTCGAACTCCTCGCCGCTCACCTCGATGATGAGCTCAACCTGGCTCTTCTCCTGCTTCTCTACGCTTTTGACATTCATCTTGTTATTTCCTCCTGTCAGCACCGGGGCAAAAATTGTACTCACCCGGGTGCCTATTTGCGTTATCCGATTTATACTACCAGATCTTTTTCGAAATTACCAGTCTTTTTTCGAATTATTCACAGATTCTTTGCGGTTGGAAGTTGAGGTAATCCGCCGACACCAGGTGATACTCCACCGCGCCGCACATTCCCTCGATGGCCAGCCGGTGGCTGCCGCCGTGGAGATGGCCGTAGTAGCAGCACTTTACGCTGTACCGCTCCAGCAGGGCGATAATCTCCGGACAGGTGTATCCCTGGTAGCGGGGCGGGTAGTGGAGAAAGCAGAGCTTTTCCCGCTCCCCTGCCGCCTTCAGCGACGCCTCCAGCCGGATGAGCTCCCGGTTGAACACCTTTTCATTGTGGCCGTTCTGGTCCTCCTCGTAGAACCAGCCCCGGGTGCCGCAGAGGGCCAGGTCGCCGTACTCCCCGCAGTTGTTGTGGAGAATGCTCAGGGTGGTGAAGCCGTTCTCCTCAAAAAAACGGTTCATCTTTGCGGCGGTGGTCCACCAGTAGTCGTGGTTTCCCTTCAAAATATACTTCTTTTTTCCGGGCAGTGCGTCCAGAAAGGCAAAGTCCTCCCTGGCCTGCTGGAGGCTCATGCCCCAGGAGATATCCCCGCAGAGCACCACGGTATCCTCCGGTCCTACCCGCTCAAAGCCCTGCTTCAGCTTGTCCACATACCCCGTCCAGTTGCCGCCGAACACGTCCATGGGCTTGTCCACGGCCAGGGACAGGTGGGTATCTCCGATTGTATAAAGGGCCATGCCATACCTCCGGGCAAGTTTTTCTCAGCGGAGCATGTCCAGGACTGCGTCCACCATGTGGTCCTTGGTGACGGTGTTGTCAAACCGACGGGCCTTGCCGGCCAGTCCGGCCAGGGGCGCAGGGGCCTCAACGCCGGTCTTCTTGGCCAGCTGGGCGATGATATCGGTGCCCTCAGCCAGCTCCGTCACACCCAGCGCGCCCAGGACGGTGTCGCAGAACTTGAAGGGGCTGGCGGTGGACACCACGATGGCGGTGGTGTTGTCCCCGCTCTCCTTGCGGTACTGCTCCAGCACGTCGTAAGCCACAGCGGTGTGGGGGTCGATGAGATAGTGGAACTTGTTCCACACCTTGCCGATCACCTTCTGGGTCTCGGCGTCATCGCAGAAACCGGCGGCAAAGAGCTTGCCCAGCTTCTTCTTGATCTCCTCGCTGACCTCATACCGTCCATCGGCGGCCAGCTGGGCCATGTAGCCCTTGACCTCCTCGTCGTTGTTGTTGGTCAGCTCGAAGAGCATCCGCTCCAGGTTGGAGGAGATAAGGATGTCCATGGAGGGGGACATGGTGTTGTAGAAGTGCCGGTTGCGGTCATACACGCCGGTGTTCAGGAAGTCGGTCAGCACGTTGTTGCTGTTGGACGCGCAGATCAGCTTCTGAATGGGCACGCCCATCTGCTTGGCATAGTAGGCGGCCAGAATGTTGCCGAAGTTGCCAGTAGGCACGCAGACGTTCACCGGGTCGCCCAGGGCGATCTTCTCCTCCCGCACCAGATCGCAGTAGGCGGAGGCATAGTAGACAATCTGGGGCAGCACACGGCCCCAGTTGATGGAGTTGGCGCTGGAGAGGAAGTATCCCCGCTCCGCCAGCTGAGCACGGAGCTTCTCGTCGGAGAAGAGACGCTTGACGCCGGTCTGGGCATCGTCGAAGTTGCCCACCACGGAGCAGACGCCCACATTCTCGCCCTCCTGGGTGCACATCTGCAGCTCCTGGATGGCGGAGACGCCGTCCTTGGGGTAGAACACCAGAATCTTGGTGCCGTCCACGTCCCGGAAGCCCTCCAGGGCGCCCTTACCGGTGTCGCCGGAGGTGGCCACCAGAATGCAGGCGGTCTTCTTCTCGTCGTTCTTCTTCAGGGAGGCGGTCAGCAGATGGGGCAGCATCTGCAGCGCCATGTCCTTGAAGGCGCAGGTGGGGCCGTGCCACAGCTCCAGGCAGTAAGTATTCTCGTCCACCTTGCGGACAGGGGCCACCTCGCGGACGTCAAACTTGTCCTTGCTGTAGGCCTTGGCGGCAAAGGAGGCCAGCTCAGAGGCGGTAAAGTCGTCCAGATAGGGCTTCATGATGTACACGGCCCGCTGCTGGTAAGACATATCAGTGAGGGTCTTCAGCCCGTTCTGGGACAGCTTGGGAAACACCTCGGGGGTCAGCAGACCGCCGTCCTCTGCAAGCCCCTGTGCGATGGCCTGAGAAGCGGCAAGCCGCATCTGCTTGTTTCTTGTGCTCACATAGTACATACTTCACTCACAACCCTCATCAGATTATTGAAGAACACATCGCGCACCAGCGCTTCTGAATAATTGCGCCGCAGGAGCCGTTCGTACAGCTCCGCCATATCCTGAATGCCGGACATTCCCCGGGGCATTCTGGAAATCCCGTCCCAGTCCCCGCCAATGGCCACACTCTTCTCTCCCCCCAGGGAGAGGAAGTGCTCCAGATGGGAAATCACCGTGTCGTAGTCCGGGTCATCCCCCAGGAAGTCGGCAAACATATTCAGCCCTGCCACACCATGATGTTCTATTATGGCAGTAAATTGTCCGTCGGTCAAGTTTCTTGGGGCAGAAAATACGGCGCGGGCATTGGAATGGCTGGCAATGAAAGGCCCTTTACACAGCTCCGCCACGTCCCAAAAGCCGGGATCGGACAGGTGGGACACGTCCACCAGCATGCCCAGACGATTCATTCTGCGGACAAATTCCTTCCCCAGCTGGGACAATCCCCTGTCCTTCTCCTCCGCGTTGGAGCCGGACAGGACGTTGGCGTGGTTCCAGGTGAGATTCACCGCCCGAACGCCCAGACGGAAAGCCTCCTCCAGGTGCTCCACATCGCAGTCCAGCAGCTCCGCACCCTCCACCGAGAGAAAGGCAGCCCGCTTTCCGGCCCGGAAGGCGGCATCCGCCTCCTCAGCCGTGCGGCAGTGGACAATTAAATCGCTGTTGGCCGCCATTTCCCTCTGAAAAACGGTGTATTCCTCTTGAAACAGCTTCCACAGCGGCAGTTCGGGCCGGGCAGCGGCGTCGCCGAAGATGGCGAAAAACTGGGCATAAGGTCCAAAGGCCGCCGTCCGCTCCAGGTCCAGGTGGCCCTCGCTTCTGCGGAAGCCGCCACCCTGCTCAAAACAGCGGGAAATCGTGTCACAGTGGCCGTCAAACAGACAGATTCGCTCCGTTGGAATCACTTCCCTCTCCGTTCCAATCAACAGAACGGACTAAAATGCGTTCTCGAGATAGACGATCCGTGGATGAGCCGTAGCCGTCCCCTGGGGTGCGTAGACCTCCGCCACATCAAACCGGGGCTGGCGCTCTGTGGGGTTCTGGGCCAGATAGATCTCCGCTGTGGTGCGGATGCGCTCCTGTTTTCCCCGGTCCACAAAGGCCCGGCCAGGGGCGAAGCGGTCGCTTTTGCGCAGCTTGACCTCTACAAATAGGAGATAGGGGCCATCCTCCGCGATGAGGTCAATCTCACCGAAGCGGGTCCGATAGCCCGAGGCCACCACACGGCAGCCCCGACGCCGCAGCTCCTCCGCCACCAGGGACTCCCCCCAGCGGCCCAGCAGGCTGGTATTCATACGCCCACACTCCCTCCTTGCTGTAAAGTTGTTTCCCTATTCAGTCTTCGCTCTGAGCGGCCTCCAGCTTTTTCAGGAAGCTTCGCCTGTGAATGGGGCAGGGGCCGTACTTCATCAGCAGTTCAAAGTGCAGCTTTGTGCCGTAGCCCTTGTGCCGCTCAAACTCATACTCCGGGTACAGCTTCGCCATCTCCTCCATGTAGCGGTCACGGCTCACCTTGGCCAGGATGGAGGCGGCGGCGATGTTTGCGCTCCGGCCATCCCCCTTGACCACGGTCTCGTGGGCGATGGTGATGCCCTTATCCCGGTTTCCGTCAATCAGGGCGTAGTCCGGGGCCGGTTTCAGGGCCTGAATGGCCATTTCCATGGCCTTCATGCGGGCATTCAGGATATTGATGGCGTCAATCTCCTTCTCGTCCACCGACGCCACCGCCCAGGCGATGGCCTTCTCCTGAATCTCCTCAAAGAGCCGATCCCGCCGCTTGGGGGTCACCTTCTTGGAGTCGTTCAGCCCCTCCAGAATCAGGCCTTCAGGGAGGATGACCGCTCCGGCGTACACCGGACCGGCCAGCGGTCCGGCTCCCGCCTCATCGGCGCCGCAGATGAGCTGGTATCCCCGCTCTTTGCAGGAGCGCTCAATCTCCCACAGGTCAACCTGCACCGTCTGCTTCATTCTGTCTCCTCCGAAATCGTCTGGGGCTTCTCAAGTGTAAAGCGTCCAAGCTTGCCAGCTCGAAACTCGTCCAAAAGCACCTTTCCCATCCGCTCCGTGTCCGGCTCACCGCCGGAGATGAGGAATCCCCGCTTCCGGGCGGCCTGCTCCAGGAGGGCATAACCGTAGGCAAGGCCCTCTTCCTCCTCACTCCGCTCCGGAACCGCAATCTTGTAGCGCTCCGTCAGGGCAGCGGGATAGGCGGCCGCCAGCTCCTCCAGCAGGTGGCAGGCCAGGGTCTCGGTGTCCATAATCTCGTCCTTCACCGCGCCGGTAAAGGCCAGGTGAAGACCGGTCTGGGGATCCTCAAATTTGGGCCACAGGATGCCCGGCGTATCCAGCAGGTCCAGTCCGGCATCCACCGCCACCCACTGCTTGCCCCGGGTGACGCCCGGCTTGTCGCTGGCCTTGGCCGACTTCCGGCGGGCCACCTTATTAATAAAGGTGGACTTGCCCACGTTGGGCACGCCCACGATCATGGCACGGATGGGACGGCCCACCTGGCCCTTGGCCTGCCACTGCTGGATTTTGTCCTTCAGGACCTCCTTGACCACGGGAGAGAACTGGTTGATCCCCTTTCCCTCCTTGGCGTCGGTCTCCAGCACGGACCAGCCACGGCTCCGGAACCAGTCCCCCCACAGGCGGTTGCCCGCAGGATCGGCCTGGTCGGCCCGGTTGAGCACGATGAGGCGGGGCTTCTCCCCCACCAGGGTGTCAATGTCCGGGTTGCGGCTGGAGACCGGAATCCGGGCATCGATCACTTCGGCCACAATGTCCACGTACTTCAGGTTCTCGGCGATCATCCGCTGGGTTTTTTTCATATGGCCGGGAAACCACTGAATATCCATCTTTTTTCCTCCGTATTTCCGCCGGCCGCCCGGTCAACGCCAAAACGGCCGCAAACTCTGGCTTCATTATCGTTCAGCAAGCTCCATTATACACAACTCTGCCGGAAAATGGAACCCTGTCCGGTTTGTTTTGTGGAAATGCAAACGGGGAGCCGCCTTCCGGCGGCTCCCCTTCTGCGGTTTTGAATTAGAGCTTCTCCTTGATCTTGGCGCTCTTGCCCACGCGGTCGCGCAGGTAGTAGAGCTTGGCGCGGCGGACCTTGCCGCGACGAACGACCTCGATCTTCTCAGTGGAGGGAGCATGGATGGGGAAAACCTTCTCCACGCCAACGCCGTAGGAGACACGGCGAACCGTGACAGTCTCCTCAATGCCGCCGTGCTTCTTGGCAATCACGGTACCCTCGAACACCTGGGTACGCTCACGGTTGCCTTCCTTGACGCGGATGGACACGCGGACGGTGTCGCCCACTTCGCACTTGGGGGGCTCAGCCTTGAGGTGCTTCTCGGTAAATGCCTTCATCAGATCCATTATAATTTCCTCCTAATTTATAGGCGTTCATGCCCGCTTTTTGACGCCGGACACGGTTCCCGGCAGCGGCAGAGGATCACCCTTTATTCAGACTGAAACATGATATCACATACTTTTCCAAAATGCAAGGAAAACTTCTGCTTCCGCTGTCTTTTCTCCTTCTATTCTGTTCTGTTGGACAGTCTGAACCGAGTTTGTGCTGGCAACTTGGGCACTTCCCGCATAGGATGGGGCAAAAAGGAGGTATTCCCATGCCGAAAATCTATCTCTCGCCCTCTACTCAGGAAAATAACCTCTATGTCAACGGCGGCACGGAGGAGGAGTGGATGAACCGTCTGGCCGACGCCATGGTCCCCTACCTCATCTCCAGCGGCATCCAGTTCACCCGCAACACGCCCGACATGACCGCCGCTTCCTCCATCGCCGCCTCCAACGCCGGACAGTACGATCTCCACCTGGCTCTCCACTCCAACGCGGCTCCCGACGGGCAGTACGGCCAGATCAGGGGTATCATCGTCTTCTACTATCCAACCTCCGCCAAGGGACGTCGGGCAGCTGTCATCATGGCCGACAACCTGAAGACCATCTATCCCCTCCCCAACAACGTCCGGGCAGAGGGCACCACCTCCATCGGTGAGGTGCGCCGGGTACGGGCGCCGTCGGTCTTCCTGGAGCTGGGCTACCACGACAATCCGGACGACGCGGCCTGGATTAAAAACAATCTGGAGCCTGTCGCCCGCAACCTGGTCCTCTCCCTCACGGAGTACTTCGGCATTCCTTTCCTCATGCCCGTTCCGGCGAAGCAGGGCGTGGTGGATGTGAGCTGGGGCTATCTCAACATCCGCAGCCGTCCTGACACCTCCGCCCAGGTGATCGCCAAGGCCTACGACGGCGCCCGGCTCACGGTGATCAACCAGTGGCAGGGGTGGTATCTGGTCCAGTTTGACGGCGTTGTGGGCTATGCCAGCAGCGACTTCATCACCCTGCTCTCCTGAGCGAAGGGCGCGCCATGGTTATCCATGTGGTCGCCCAAGGCGACACCCTCTTCTCTATCTCTCAGACCTACGGCGTTCCTCTCTCCCTTCTGGCCATTGACAACGGTCTCTCAGCCCCCTATCATCTGGCAGTTGGGCAGGCGCTGGTGGTCCAGTTTCCCAGACTGACCCACACCGTCCGGCCTGGCGAGACCCTCTTCTCCATTGCCGCCCAATATGGCATCTCCCTCCGGCAGCTGCTGCGCAACAATCCGGTGCTGGGCGGCGGCTCCCTCATCTATCCGGGCCAGACGCTGGTCATTGCCTTCCATGGCGAAAAGCTGGGGGCGCTCACGGTTAACGGATATGCCTATCCCTTTATCGGTCAGAGTGAGCTTCAGGCCCTCCTCCCCTATCTGACTTATCTCACTCCTTTTACATATGGCATCACCCCACAGGGCGAGCTGATTCCACCGGATGACAGCCAGCTGATTTCCATGGCGCTTCAGAGCGGCACAGCCCCGCTCCTCCATCTCTCCACTCTTACGGAGGAAGGCGGCTTTTCCAATGAGCTGGCCAGCCTGGTCCTCAATGATATGGCTGTGCAGGATGCGCTGATAGACAATCTGGAGCGGACTGTGCTGGAGCGGGGTTATCGGGGCCTGGACGTGGATTTTGAGTTTGTTTTCCCCCAGGACGCCGGTTCCTACGCAGACTTCCTCGGGCAGCTCTCCGCACGCTTCAACCCCATGGGCTACCCGGTCATTGCAGCGCTGGCCCCCAAGACCTCCGCCGAGCAGAAGGGGCTTCTCTATGAGGGGCACAACTACCGAGCCATCGGCGAGGCTGTCAACCGGGCGTTTCTCATGACCTATGAATGGGGCTACACCTACGGCCCACCCATGGCGGTGGCCCCTCTCCCCAATGTGCGGCAGGTGGTGGAGTACGCCCTGACGGAGATTCCGGCGGAAAAGCTGTGGCTGGGCATCCCAAACTACGGCTATGACTGGACGCTCCCCTTTGTCCAGGGTGAGAGCCGGGCGCAGTCCCTCTCCAGCCAGGAGGCGGTGGCACTGGCCATCCGGTACGGCACGGAAATTCAGTACTCAGCACAGGCTCAGTCGCCCTTCTTCTATTATACCGATGAAACCGGCGCCGCCCACGAGGTCTGGTTTGAGGACGCCCGCAGCATCCGGGCCAAGCTGTCCCTTGTGCCCCGATACGGTCTGAGCGGCGTGGGATACTGGAATCTGATGCGTGCCTTCCCCCAGAACTGGTGGGTCCTCAACGCGCTGTACGACATTCTGGACCCATAGCCCTGCAAAATCGGAGGAAAGCTGTCATTCATAATTTGTTCATTCCATGTTCTCAAACTGTCCATCACTTTCCTTCAAAACGTGGTATCCTTACAGATGTCAGGAACCCATACGACTGACCTCCTCTCTCTTTTTCAGGAACCTACACTGTCTCCCCGCAGAGCGGCAATCGCTCTCTGCGGGGCAGACAGACCACAATTTCAGCGTCTTTTTCAGGCGCTTTTTATAGAGGTAATGCTTGAGACGCGGCTCCTGCCGCGTCTTGTTTTTTACCCGAGAAATTTTTTCGGGAAATTTGAAATTTCCTCTTGCATTTTGTTTCCTCCTATGCTATTATAGTCAAGTCGTCAGCGAGCGGTTGAAAAAACCGTCAGCAAAGCGATATGCGGCTGTAGCTCAGTTGGATAGAGTGACTGGCTACGAACCAGTAGGTCGGGGGTTCGAATCCCTTCAGCCGTACCAATAGGCTTCTGAAATCGTAAGGTTTCAGAAGCCTATTGCTTTACTCTCAAAAAAATTTTTATTTTTTCTCATTTTATACTTGCATTCTCTTCTCTCCTGTGGTATTATAATTGAGATGTCAGCGAGAGACAGCAAACAACATGCGGCTGTAGCTCAGTTGGATAGAGTGACTGGCTACGAACCAGTAGGTCGGGGGTTCGAATCCCTTCAGCCGTACCAGCTCGTCGCAAGCGGAACCGCTTGCGGCGAGCTTTTTTATACCTGGATTCGTAAGCAAACGCCGGGGAGCATCCTGAATGGGATGCTCCCCGGCCCTATTCTTCCAGCAGACACAGCAGGTTTTTATCGGGCGGCCAGACTGCGAATCTGAGCACAGACCTCATCCGGGTCGTACTGTCCGGAGATGACACGAATATGGTGGGCCTCATGTTCAAAGCAGCCATGCTTTCTCTCCAGCATGGCTGCCACAGGAGCGGGCAGCGTCCCGTGCATGCGGAGCGCAAAGCGACTCTTAATCATGTCCAGATCCGCTGTCACCAAAATCCGGATCGCCCGGTCAGGCAGCAGCGCCAGATGCTCCCACTCGGAGATGACGTAAATCACGTTCTCACCCTCCACAGCCTCCTGAAGCTTTTTGCAGAAGAGATTTTGGGCAATGGTCTCATTGCCCGCCAGGCGCAGATAGTCCCTGCCCGTATACACCCTGGCATGAAGAGCGGATTTCAATTGCTCTGCCAGAAAGGTTTTCCCGGTACAGCTCTCCCCCATGATGCCGATTACCATATATCCTCCCCCCTGCTCATTCCGGTTTTACGTGCCAATACCCTCCGGCATCCCGTGCCAAAAGATGCTCCCCTACCATGTCCCGTCGGATGGTACAGAAATCATCGTGAAAGTCCGCAATGATCAGATTGACTTCCTGCTCAGAATAAATTCTGTCATAGGTGAAGGCCCGGGCTATGACCTCAAGAACAATGCGTTTTTTCTTTTGCTGTGCGGGAATCGATTTCAGCTTTCCATACGCAAAGAACGCATCGATTACCTTCTGGCGGTACTCCTCATCCCGCTGCTGCTGTATATCCGCTTCATCGGACGCTTCCTGCAGAATGTCCAGAATACGGATTTCAAAGACGCTGCGGTTGAGGGCGTACATCGTATAGTACTGGCTTTTGTAGCAGGTGACCGCCCCGGCATCCGCCAGCTTCTTCAAATGAAATGACACCGTGGGGGCGGTCAGATTCAACCGCTCCGCCAGACGCTCCACATACATGTCCTCAATGGCCAGAGACTTCAGAATTTGCAGCCGTGATTTATCGGACAGGCACTTGAACAGTCGGACGGCCTCTGCCTCATTCATGCTTCTACCTCCCAAACCGCAGAAAATTTCAGGCGGATTTCCTGGGCTGTGTCCAGCTTGAGCTGCTCAATGTACATTTTTTCGCAGTCGTGATTCTGATTTGCCTGATTGTACGAAGCTGTCCAGGCGGAGGGTATCTGCCGGAGCTTTTCCAGGAAAAAGGCTTTGGCAGCCTCCTCCCTTCCGCCGCTGTTCTGAACCCCCACGGAAAACACAGTACGGAAAATGTCATACACATTGGCTCTGATTTTTTCAAATGCCGCTTCATCCGGACGGTCATCCGCAAGCAGCTCCTTTTGGCGGTTGGTGCATGCCGCAATCTGACCGCCGAACCACATGCTCATCTGCTCCGCTTTCTTTTCCATCCCGCTTCCTCCTTATATAAATTACAAAATCAGCCCAATGGAACCTCTCATCTTAATTTGATTATATATCTATCTTATTAGTAAGTCAATTATATTTAGATAAATATAAAAATAAATACGTAAAAAGCAGCGGCGCTCCGTATCACACAGAGCGCCGCTGTTTTTATTGCTGATTCTGCTTTTCAATCTGTTCCGCCAGGTCATTGAGGTAGACCCACCGGTCCATCTTCTCCTCCAGCTCCCCTTCCAGCTGGGTCTGCTCCTCCTGGAGCTGCTGGAGAGCCACATAGTCGCTGGCGCACTCCTCCTGCCGGCGCTTCACGTCGGCCAGCTTTTCCTCCAGAGCGGCAATTTCTCCGTCGATGGACTCATACTCCCGCTGCTCCTTGTAGCTGAATTTCAGCTTCTTGGGGCCCTGGGGCCGCTCCTGCTTTTTCTCAGCCGCCGGAGCCTTGGGCGCTTTGGCCTTCTCCTCCGCCTGTCGGGCGGCCAGATACTCGGTGTACCCGCCCGGATAGGCCCGGACTGCGCCGTCCGCCTCCACGGCAAACACCCGGCGCACCACCTTATCCAGGAAAAACCGGTCATGGGAGACGGTGATGACCGCTCCCGGGAAGGTCTCCAGGTAGTCCTCCAGAATGGCCAGGGTCTGGATGTCCAGATCGTTGGTGGGCTCGTCCAGCAGCAACACGTTGGGTGCGGAGGCCAGCACCGCCATCAGGAACAGGCGCCGCTTCTCTCCGCCGGACAGCTTGGAGATGGGGCTGTACTGGATATCCCCCGGGAACAGGAACTTGTCCAGCAGCTGGGTGGCGGTGAGGGTGCCCTCGGGCGTCTCGATATAGTTGCCAATCTCCTTGACGTAGTCAATGACCCGGGTCTCCGGAGGCATGACGGGGTTCTCCTGGCTGAAGTAGCCGATACGCACCGTCTCTCCCCGCTCTATCTCTCCCCTGTCCGGGGTCAGCCGTCCGGCAATCAGGTTGAGCAGGGTGGATTTGCCGCTGCCGTTGGTGCCCACGATGCCAATCCGGTCGTCCCGCAGGAGCATGCAGTCAAAGTCCCGCAGCACTGTCCGGCCCTCAAAGGCTTTGGTCACGCCACGCAGCTCAATGGTCTTTTTCCCCAGGCGGCTGGAGATAGCAGACAGGGTCAGCTCAGCCCGCTGCTCCGGCCCCTTCTGCTCTTTCAGGGCCTCGTACCGCTCCAGACGCTCCCGACTCTTGGTACCTCGGGCGGTGGGGCCCTGCATCACCCACTGGTACTCCCGACGGAGGATGGACTGCCGCTTGCGCTCGCTGGCCTGGGCCATCTCCTCCCGCTCCGCCCGGATGCGGAGATAATCCTCATAGTTGCCCTCGTAGAAATAGAGCTTGCCCCGCTCCACCTCCGCCATCCGGGTGACCACCCGCTCCAGGAAGTAGCGGTCGTGGGTCACCATGGCCAGAGCGCCCTTGTACTGGCGGAGATAGTCCTCCAGCCAGCGGACCATCTCGCTGTCCAGGTGGTTGGTGGGCTCATCCAGAATGAGCACGTCGCTCTCATGGACCAGGGCGGAGGCCATAGCCACCCGCTTCCGCTGGCCGCCGGACAGAGTGCCCACCCGCTGCTCAAAGTCCGTGATGCCCAGCCGGGTGAGGATGGTCTTGGCCTCGTATTCCGCCAGCTCCCGGGCCTCGGGAGAGAGCCCGGCGAACACCTGCTCCAGCACGGTTCTGCTCCCCTCAAAAGCCGGGTTCTGGGGCAGATACTCCACCCGGACATTGGGATCCAGCGAGACAGTGCCCTCATCTGGTTCCTCCGCCCCCGCCAGAATCTTCAGCAGGGTGGATTTTCCCGTGCCGTTGATGCCGATGACACCTACCTTGTCCCCCTGGTTCAGGTAGAGGGATACCCCGTCTAGCAGTACCTTGGTGCCGTATGCCTTTTTGATGTGCTCTGCCGACAAGAGCATATGTCATTCCCCTTTCTGGGTCTTTTGTATTACAGTTTTTCCAGCTTGGCCCGGAAGGAGATCCGCCTGGGCGTGGCCATCTCGTCAAACTGGACCACATGGGCGCCCCGCTCCCTGTCCACCTCCAGAATCGTGCCCAGGCCGAACATCTGGTGCCGCACCCGCTGGCCGACGGAAAAGGTGATGGCGCTGTCATCCTCCGGCAGATACCGCTCACTGCTGGCAATGGCGTATCTGGCCTCCCGGATGAGCCCCTCCTCCGGCGGTCTGGTGTAGGTGAGCAGCTCCTGGTCAATATCCAGCAGGAACCGGGACGGATAGCGGGGCGAGCCGTCAAAGTTGCGCCCGTTCGCCTCGGAGAGATAGAGCCCCTTCTCCGCACGGGTCAGGGCCACAAAGGCCAGCCGCCGCTCCTCCTCCATGCCCTGGAGGGTGCGCACCTTCCGGGAGGGGAAAATCCCCTCGTTCATACCGCACAAGAACACATAGAGAAACTCCAGACCCTTGGCGGCATGGACAGTCATCAGCTTCACCTTGTCCCCCTGGTCCCCGGTGTCGCTGTTGCTGAACAGAGCGATGTGAGCCAGGTAGTGCTCCAGGGTGGTCTCCTCGCCGCAGGTGGTCTCGTACTCGTACACCGACTGCTTCAGCTCCGCCAGATTGTCCAGCCGCTCCTGGCCGCCCTCGGTGCGGAGCATCTTCTCATAGCCGCTCTCGTTGAGAATGGCGGAGAGCACCTCCGAGATGGGGCGTCCCTCATATCCGGCAGCAAATGCCTCGATTAAAGAGACAAAGGCCTGGGCCCTGGTGCCCTTGAACACCGGGTCCTCCAGGTTGTCCAGCAGGCTCTGGTAGAGGGTGCGGCCGTTTTTCTCCGCGTACTCCTCCAGAAAGGCCATCCGCCGCTTGCCCAGGTTCCGCTTGGGCACGTTGGCAATCCGTCGGAAGGACAGGTCATCCTTGTAGACGATCATCCGCAGGTAGGACAGGGCGTCCTTGATCTCCATGCGGCCGAAAAACTGCACGCCGCTGTAAATGGTATAGGGGATTTTGCTCTGGAGCAGCACCTCTTCCACCGACCGGGACACATAGTGAGCACGGTAGAGCACCGTCATATCCCGGTATGGGACCCCCTGGCTGTGGAGCTGCTCCATCTCCCCCACCATCCATTTGGCCTCCGCCTCCTGGGTCTCCCCCAGGTGGCACAGCACCGGGGCACCCGGCGGCAGAGTGGGAATCAGCGCCTTTGAGATGCGGTATTTGTTCTTGTCAATCAGCGCGTTGGCCGCCGCCAGAATCTCCGGCGTGGAGCGGTAGTTCTCCATCATCATAATGGTCTTTACGCCGGGAAAGCGCCGGTCAAATTCCAGCAGGTACTTTACGTCGGCGCCACGCCAGGTGTAGATGGTCTGGTCCGGGTCCCCCACGATGAACAGATTTTTATGGTAGCCGCAGAGCACCTCCATCAGCTGGTACTGGAGCTGATCGATATCCTGGAACTCGTCGATCATGATGTACTCCAGCCGCTGCTGCCACTTGAGCTTGATGTCTTCGTGCTTCTGAAAGATGTAGAGGGAGAATTTGATGAGGTCGTTGTAGTCCAGGCCGAAGCACTTCTTCTCCTGGTAGAGGTAGCCGTAGAAGATGATGTCCCCTGTCTGGACGGCATTGAGGTACTTTTCCTTCAGGGTGTCCAGGGACAGGTTAATCAGGTCCCCGTAATACTCCGGTTTGCGGAACAGCTTGTAGTCCTCAATCATGTCCCGAGCCGCGGAGAAGGTCATATCCCGCAGGGTTAGCCCCCGCTCCTCATAGATAATCTGGAGCATGGCGTCAATATCGGAATTGTCCAGCACCAGAAAGCTCTTGGGATATTGGACCGCATGGCTGTCCTCCTGGAGGACGGAGACACAGAAGCCGTGGAAGGTGTTGATATACCCGGTGTCGTTGTCCCCGGTGAGCTGATGGATACGCTGGCGCATCTCATTGGCGGACTTGTTGGTAAAGGTGACGCAGAGGATGTTGCCAGGCAGGATGCCCAGCTCGTTGACCAGATAGGCAAACCGGTGGGTCAGCGCCCGGGTCTTGCCCGATCCCGCGCCGGCGATGACGCGGACAAAGCCCTCGGTGGACGTGACCGCCTCCCGCTGGGCAGCGTTCAGGCCCTCCAGAAGTTCCGTCATCCAGCTCCCTCCCTTATCAGAACATTAGAACAGTTGTTTTTATTATAGCAGGAATCCTTCTGCGCCTCAAGAGAGAATGAGGTGCTGGATGTCCGTCTATGAAAAAAGGGCTCGCGGCAGCTGCCGCGAGCCCTTTTCAATCGGTTTAAGGAAGAAGCCGATTCTTACTCGTCAAGCAACAGTAGCAATTGTGGTCATCCCACTCCAACCTGGTCGTTTGTCCAACCATTTTGACCACAAGCTGCTGGCCCCATCTTTTTCGAAAAAAGTTCTAAATTAGTTCTAAATCAATCCAAAACCCGGGCTAAAGACAGAAAATAAATAAAAAAGAGCCCGGGGAAACGAATTTCCTCGGACTCTTTTGTAAGTCATTATTTCGGGACAATGTGCTTGTTTTCGGGGGGACAAGTACAAGGTACCCAAGGGGAATTCGTTTCTTTTAAAAAATCTTAACATCTTTGGGGTGGATTTTCAAGAGTGAATCATAAAGAAATTGTCTGCCGATAGATTTGAGTTGTCTTGCCTATAATCAGTCAGTAACTTAAATCTATATGTTTGGGAGGCAAGTCAATGTACCCACCTAAGATCCCAATGGATGGTATCTATCGAGTAAAAATTCTTGCAGTTATGCAGGATGATGCGGCTTATTATATCCGCTATGACATATCGGTTGGCCCATGTGTGGGATGGGCTACCTATATGTATCAGCAGACTGGAAAGTGGCCTTTGGTCTGGAGACTGGATAAGCGTAGAGGTACCACTGTCATCCGGTGTGCACTGGACGCACTCCACCTCAGTGGCTGCGCCAATGTACAATCATTGGCGCAGGCAGCCGGACATCATATATGTCTGGAGCTACATCGCCGGACGGGCACCAGATATATAGATGTAAGGAGATCGTTGCCAGCATCCGCTTATCGAATTACCCCAGACGACATCCGTATTGGTACCGAAGGCGGGTGGCGGCAGGGCGATCCTAACTGGCGGCACGCATTGCTGTTAGCAAACTTGTCCGGGCTGCCCGTACTTAGTAGCGACAGCCGCGAAGGTAAATCTCCCATGGTCGATTGGTGTGCCGAGCATGGTGTTATTATTCTGCCGCAGTACTTACCTGCTGGAGATTATACTTTGTCAGGCAGTAATGTTATTGTAGACCGCAAAGATAACATCCTGGAGCTCTACAAGGATTTTGCAGGATCTCAAAACAGACAATCCTATGAAAATGCCGCACTCCTTACACAAATAGCTGGTAAACAACTGGTGTATGTGATTGGTACTGCCCCAGACGATCATGTGGTACAGATTTCGGATTTATCCCATTGGCAGTTCACATTTAAAAATCAGACTTTTGTTGGAACCCACTTATACCAACAGGTATTGCGGCATCAGGCCATGTACCCACACATCAGCTTTATTTTTGCAAAGCGAGAAAAGGTCTGTCAGACAATTTGGGACACGCTCTCAGTGTGAGGCCTGTGATGAGATGTTGCCTGTCCGTACAGTAAAGTCATAAGTATTATATGCGGTATCACAAACTCATATTTTAGGTCCTCTGAGAGTAACCATTTTGATGTATAAAAGCAGATCTTTTTCATAAAAAGCATCATTAAGGTGGGAGACAGTGCCACATACAACAGCTTGATTGGTTTGGCTCAATGTTGTGAGCAACGAGAAGTCTGTCTGCTGTTTTTAACAACAGGTCACAACTGCATGAGCCAAAAATACGCAGCATGATGGCGCAAGTCAAAAAGCAATATGCCCCTACTCCTTTGTATATAAGAAAAGCATCCCTATCTGCTCCAAACGCACTATATTTTACCGCTGCCCAGCAGCAAATTCTCCCATATGGATGTCCAACACTCCTCTGGGTGGCTGGATCAGGGCATCCTCATACTGGCACTTCCACTGGATTTCCCGACTCATTTGGCCATCCGCTACGCCGTCTACCGTTTCCCCATCCTTAATAGGGTTGTCATGCTCCAGAATATAGGACGCCACATTGTAGGCATGGTTTACCACCCAATTGGGGTCCATGTCGTGGAAGTGGTACTGGAGATCCGGCAGGAACAGGGTACTCATGCCCACCGTATCGATGAGCATATCCTCGGTTCCCTCAATGTTGAAGAAACGGACATTGACGCCAAAACGGATGAAACGATCCGAGCCTTCGATCTGGTGGGAACGCACATCCTCCGCCAGCAGGAGCTTGCCGCAGTTCTGGAAATAGAATGCCTCACAGGTGGGGTACAGCTCTGCAAGGGCCTCCACGAAGTCGGCGTCCAGGTTGGCCCGCTCCAGCGCCGGGAGCGCCGCCGTCAGCATATCGGTGGCCACTACCTGATACCGACACTCTTTGAAGATCCGCTCCCGGTCCTCCTGGCAGTCCCACATCTGACTCATCAGGAAGGCGTCAAAACCTTTCTTTCATGTCCCGGATGAACTGCTCTTTATCCCATTCTGCCTTGGACAGCAGCACAAAGCCGGTGAAGACGCCTGTGTGGTCACTCTCGTCCTCGGCCTCTGCCTCGGCCCGCTTTGCGATCTCTTTCTGGCACTCCTGAATCACTATCGGGGCATCCTCGTCTTCCGGATCCAGCTCCGCCCACCGCTGGGCGTAGGGGATGGCCTTTTCCTCCTGACCATAGAGATACTGATAGGCATACGCCATCCGCATATTCCATTGGGCCTTATCCTGTCCTTCCTCCCGGACGGACTCCAGCACCTCGATGGCTCGGCGCAGGGCCTTATCTCCCTTATAGTTAGGAGTACCCTCGTCGTGGTCCCCAATGATGGCATAGTTCTCCAGCGCCCGTGCCATGGCGTAGGCAATGCGGTAGTTCCGCCAATCCTCCGGGATGGCATTCAAGGCCTGGATGCAGCGGGTGTACTCGTCCTCGTCGTTCCACTGCTCCAGCTGGTGGAAGAATTCTTCTTCGTTCTGCGGGGTGTAAGGGATATAGTCCATGCCCTTCAGCGTCTCGTCCAGCTCGGGGACCTGATCCTCATCGTCCGGTTCCTCCTCGGACGGCGTTTTCAGGTTCACTGTGCCTGCCTCCCGGCGGAAAGTGTGGAAGCTGGCCCAGGGGATCTCACTGTCCTCGAAGAACTTCTTTGCCATCTGGAGCACCGTTCGGATGTCCCAGGCGATGAAGTCCACATAGCCGCAGAAAAGGCCGGTGGCTCCGCCGATGAGGGTGAGAACCTCCGGGCCGTCGCCGGTGGTGAACACTTCTTCCAGCTTGTCCCGGAAGTCGAAAATCTTCTCCGTTCCTTCCTCCTCCCGCAGGGCATCCAGGGGATAGCAGAAGAAGCCGGCCACCGCACCGTCGGCATGGAGTGCGTCCATGAAGTCATTGTCGGCATTCAGATAGCCGTTGATCAAGGGCGCACAGCAAGTGGAGCCGACCATCACATCCATCCGCCAATCGGCGTCGGGGTCTTCATTGGGTTTCATTTCGTAGCCAAGATATCTCTCCAGATAGGCTTCCGGATCGGTGGAGAGTTCCAGGCCCCGCTCCTTCAGAGCGTCGGGGAGCTGGGACATAAGCATGGACGGCTCTGCCTTGGGTTCCTCCAGCACATCAAAGCTGTCTATGTATCTCATGTGGGAGATCTCGCCCAGCACTTGGTCGGTAAGGGTGGTGAGCATCCACCAGACTCGGCCTTCCGCCTCCCGGAGCATGGGCAGCAGCTTTTCGCAGTAGGCGGAGATGGCGAAGCTGTTTTCACCCTGCTCCTCCAGCCAGATCTGCACATCATCCCCAGAGATATTCCATCCGTCCTCGGTACGCAGGCCGATGTTCTGGAGGGTCTGACGGCCCACCAGGATGTTCCAGTGTTCCAGCACCTCCTTGGGGGCGTGCTTCAGGAAGTAGATCAGCTCAAATAGCTTGACCTTGTTACCCTCTGGAGTGAGGATCAACTCATGCTTTTCGCCATTGAAGCCCATCTCGAAGGAGATCTCATCAAAGACCAGATTCAGGGTTTCCTGCATTTGGGCCACAAGTTCTGCGCCGTGGGTGTGGTCTTTGTCGTCGTCCATCATCTGGCGCAATTCTGATTCCATCTCGGCAAAGGTTTCCCACCAGTCGTCTGTCCGCTCCCGGAAGCACTCCGAAAACTGCGGCAGGGAGATGCCCTTCTTGCACGAGTCGATCAGTTCCTCAATGTCCTGTTGGGTGTTGAGTTTTGGATCATCACCAGGATGCAGTTCCAGTGCTTTTTCAAAACACCGCAGAGCGCGGCCCTCCTGATCCAGGTAGAAATAGGAATAGCCCATGCGGAAATTCCAGGAATAAGTATCTCCCAGTTCCTCCTCGTGGGGCTGCATCAGTTCCAATGCCTTTCGCAGCAGCTTTCTGCCCTCCTGACTTCTGGGATTTCCCAAATTGTTGTAGGCTCGCGCCAGCTCCATATCCATTTCCGGGGTACGCTCCTCGGCAGGGATGGCCTCCAGCGCGTCAACGATTTTCTGGTGTTTGCTCTCCTCATGCCACTTCTGGCACTGCTGTAAAATATCCATATCCGGGTCCTCCTCGTCCTCGTCCGGTTTCCAGTCTTTGATCTGCTGGAACACGCCATTTTCATCCCGCTCAAAGGCGCAGGGGGCGGGTGTACGCAGCAATGGAATGATGTCGGGATCGTCGTTGCAGATTGTGTTCAGCTTGTAAATCCCGGCATTATTGGGATCGTCCATGTACTCCTCGCTCTCATCACCGGCGGTGAAGCGCCAGCCGCTGTCCCAGTCGCCGTCCGGCTTCTCCCGGTAGCAGTAGCCAACCTTGTAGCCCTCCACCGTGATACGGTTGGTGGCAATGCAGCCATCGGCACCCTTCCAGTCAGGGAGCAGAGATTTCACATCCTCCGCTTGCACATGGTAGTCCCGGTTGCGGCCAGCGGCCTCGTACAGCTCCTTCCGCAGCGCCTCCACATCCCGAGCCATCTCCTGGATCTCCTCATCGTCCATCATCTCACTGAGGTCATATTCCAGCGGATTCTGGGCAAAATCCGCCAGGGCCTTGTTCATGGCGTCATGCTCCTCTGGCGTGGCGGTGATGCGGATACGGCGGGCGGGGGTGTTGTACTCGTCCAGATCCTGGAGGTTCACACTGCCGCTGACGCTGCACTCCAGCAGGATGGCGGCCAGGTCGGTGACCACATCAATGGCGAAGTGAAAGTCCATCTCCACGCCATCGGAGTGTTTAAACTCCAGATACTCCACGGTCTGGTGGAAGTCCCAGTCCTGCTTGTCCAAGCCGATCTTGGCAAAGATCTCGCTGAGGGGGATTTCCTCCTTCTTCTGATCTACCAAAAAGGCCACAAGATTCAGACTGTCATCCGAGCCTCCGATAAAGTTGCCCCAGTATTTGTCGATATACATCCGTCACGCCTCCTTTTATTCCGGCCACTCATCTCCGTCACAACGGCTGATGAAATCATAGTGCAGGCTCTCAAAATGGTCATTGGGATAGGATTCACCGTCCTGATGAAGTTCCAGCCCCTCCAGATCCATCATTTTATTGATATAAGCAAGGGTAGTATAGATACCCGCAATATGTTCGTCCTGAAGCATCTCGGCCAGTACACCTTTCTGCTCCGGTGTCAGTGTGGCGAGAAGTTCATTTTTCGCCTTGTTGTCCTCCGTCTTGGGAAAGCCATCACCCTTGACCCATAGGGCCGTCACGCTGTCTTTCCGCTCCACAAGGCCGTCAATAAATGCTTTATACAGCTCCAACTCCTTGCTCATGGCAGATCTCCATTCCCAAGCAATTTACTTCCGGATCAAGCTTCCGTCATCAATGAAGGCAGCTTCCCGGATGCGCCGGAGGGATTCCGGCTCCAACAAAAACTCCCGCAGGTTCGGGTCCTCAAAGAAGGACATGGGACGCACCTGCGTCGGCCCGGCAACCGCCCACAGCCGCGATGTTGCCAACCGCTCCGCTGTCTGGAGCGCCTTCTCCCGTTCGCCCAAATAGAGATAGCGGGCGATTGCGTCCCGATAGGAGGAGTCAGCCAGGGGCACGCCCTGAATCTCCTCAAAGAGATCTACGGCATCCCTGGCGGTTCCGAACATACAGCAGTGGTTATAGAGCTTCCGCCTGGCAGCGGGATCGTCCGGCGAGAGCTTCTTATTCTGTTCCACCAGCTTTGCCCAGAGCTGCTCTTTTGTCTGCGCTTCCTCTGGTTCATGGTAGGGATAGTTTTTGTCGTTGTCCGCAAAGGGCATAACACCCCGCTTGAGGTAGTCCATCAGGATGTCACAGAAACGATCTCGCTGAGGGAGGCCGTTCTCAGCCCGGATGCGCGCCTGTTCCTTCGTCAGCGCCTCAATCAGCTCCTGCTCCCGGTGGAGCTGGATGGCGGCCACCGCCATGGCGATCATGTGCTCATCGCTCACATTGCTGTAATACCACTCCTCCAGCCAAGGGAGGATAGTCAGATCCAAAGCCAGCGCCTTTTCATAGTCCAGGTTGAAATAGGCGACCTCGGCCTTGACCGCCGCTACCTGATGGGGATATTTATCGGCAAAGGATTCCAGCGTGTCCAAGGCTCCTTCTTTGCCATCCATGATCTCATAGCAGACCATGCGGACCTTCTTGGGGAGTTTCACCACATCCATGTTGACGCCTCCTTCAGTCTTTTTTCTGTAAGTAATAGGTTCCACACCGGCCCCACAGCCGGGTGCCCAGGCTTTCCTTCTCCCTCCGGCTGCAAATTACTTTCTACAACCATAACGGTTGGATAGGTCAATTCGGTGTCAATCTATCCTCCAAGCGTTTCAGGTAGGTCGCAGGAACCACCTTTGTCAGCCAGACTCCATTGGCGGACAAATAAAAGCAATATCCGTCCCGGTGCATCTGGCCGGCATCCACCAGGTAGATCACAGGTTCTCCATGCCGGCGCCCAACTTTCTCCGCTGTTTCCTGGTCCGGTGAAAGGTGGACATACAGACGGCTCCCGGAGAGCAGTCCTTGGGCCTCGATGGAGGCGGCAAACCGCCGGGCTGTTCCGTGGCACAGCATCTCCGGCGGCTCGGTCAAGGTCAGTTCCACATCTACCTGGATGGAGTGCCCCTGATTGGCCCTAATTTTTGTTCCGTCCTCGCTGAAGGAATACCGCTGCTTTTCATCACGACTCACGATTTCATCCAGAATATCCCGGTTGATGGAGTATTTCCTGCTGATACCTGCCAACAGTGCATTGACATCCGCCCAGCCGTGGGCATCCAGGTGGATGCCGATCACCTGTGGCTTGTGCCGAAGAATCAAACTCATGTATTTACTGATCCTTGTGAGATCGGGCGTTGTTTCTTTCATGTTGTCCTCCATATTCTCAAATTGACTCCACTCGGATGATGGGCCGGTAGAAATCATAGTCGCCGTTCAGTTCCTTGTCCTCCTGCACTTCCGGCTTGCAGTGGGGCGAACAGGGCAGGAAACCGAGGAAAATTCCAAGTCCGCCGCAGATGCTGCGCCCGCCATCACCTCCGCAGGTGGTAAACTGCTCGGCCTTCACAACCTCCCGCATATAGGGGTCATAGGCGATGGACAGGCCGAAGAAGTTGGGTTCCTCCATATCGAAGGGCTTGTCCTCATCCTCCGGGCTTTCAAAGTGATGCAGGTGCATGGAGTAGTCCATTCCATCCCCCCAGGGGAACAGGGTGCGGCACCCGCCGCCGCATAGATAGGCCCACTCGTCTGCCGTAGGCAGTGAGAGCCCCTGCTTTTCCAGCCCGGCAAGAAGTTCATCGTAATCAGTGCGGTTATAGATACAGATCTGAAAGCCCTTTTCCGTCCGCTCAATGCGGGCTGACTGGTGCATAGTAAGGCTGTCAAGGTCGCTCCAGGCAAAATCCCGGAACTTCTTCAGCCAGTCGGGGTGGGCAGTTAGTCTGGGATCACCCATCTTGACCGGCTCCCAACAGAGCTCCTCCAGCTCCCGGCCCACCAGCATAGGGCCAATGGTTGCCTGCCGAACGGGAGCCATGCTTTCCCGGATCATCTCCTCCGGGTCCTGTTCCATCTCCCATTCCTGGAACAGATCGTCCAGTTCCTCCCGGCTATCCTGATCCAGCCCTACGGCAAACTGTTCCCAGCCCAGGGTGACGCTATCGCCGGGAACAAAGACAAACTCCCGGCCATCTTTCTCGAATAGACCGGTGGTACAGTTCTGGCCCCAGCGATCAAAGGTATGTAGACCGAGAAAGGTCATATTATAACGAGCAGCCAGGCGTTCCATCAGCACCTGCTTCTCGGTGGTTTCCATTTGATCGAATTGGGTGCGGGATAGTTTTTCGTTCACAGTAGTCCTCCTTCGATCCTTTCAGCGTGTTCCAGCAGATAGCGCCTGCCATCCTGCTTGGCCTGCTCCAAGTATTGTGGAAGCAAGCTGGAATGGATGGCGTCCAGAGAGACCAGAACAGCGATCCGCTGGTATTCCTGTAATTCGAGGGAATAACGGTTCCGCTCCCAGAACAGCGGAGCGAACTGTTCCACACAGTCAGGCCGCAGAGCGGGCATCGCCAAAAGAGCCCGCCGGCTCACATATTCATTGGGATCCTTTGCGAAGTCCAGGATCATGTCTTTGACTTCCTGGCTGCACGGACATTCGGGCAGATACGCGGCAAACTGCCACTTGGCCTCACTCTCATTGGAGGCTGCGGCCCTGTGGCAGAGGCACTCGAACCATTGGGGATGGGAAGTGGTCTCCTGTATAACCCCCTCCGCTTCGTTGTCCCTGGCGATCAGATAGACCATCTCATCCAGTAGGACGCTGTCTGCCGTTTCTGCATCCATTTGGGTCAACACATGGCAAAAGGCACTGTAAGTATCATTCCAGTATGGATAATCGACTTCCCACTCACCGCCGAGTTCCTCGCTGGTTTTGCCAGGATAAGTGGCTTCCTGCCATTGATGGAACTTTATTGCCTGCTCCAGCAGGCGTTCACGAATGCCCTTTGCCATGTGCTCACCTCACAATTTTCCGAAATGGTCCAGATATAAATCCCGCACAGAATAAGGGCCTACAAGGTTCGTTTCCTGCCGGCCATCCCAGGAATACACATGAATTTTGCCTTCATCCCCAATGTATTGCTGATCCTCAAAGGGCGCGGGAAAAGGAAATCTCTCTACCACGCTCCAGTCAATCTTGGGTTTCAGCCCATCAAACGCCTCGCGCTTGAGCCTTTTGAAGTTAAACACCAATACTGCCCCAATTCCATCGAACAGCAAGTCTGCGTATTCTCTGGGGGTGATGCTTTCGCTCACATTGGCGGCATCAATATTGACATCCAGAACCTTGTTGCCGCAGTTTGTCCAGATTTTATCGGGAGAGAACCAGGTAGTGCGTTCCTCAGAGTCTGCAAAGTCCTCACGGGGATACCATCCGTTTGCGCTGTCCGGCTTGACGCCTTCCCGAAGCTGCCCGTTGTACGGGGAAAGCGGATAATATCGGTGCCGCACCGGATCAAATTGGCCAAAGGCAATTTTCAGCAGATACTTGTGCTTTTCACTACGCATGAGCTTATGGGGCTTCACGATATGTTCTTCGATCAAGCTCCAAATGTACTCATCTACACGGATGGATACACGGGGACGGCTGAATAGTGTGATTTTGTTGGTGTCTGTATCCACATTGAGCCAGACACGATTGATCTCAACCATTGTCATGCCTCGCTTTCACCAAGTACCCCGCCATAGAGAACACCGTTTTTTCCGAGGAACAGCATCTGGCTGCGAAGCAGACTGCACTGCTCCACAGCGACCTTGTTTCCGTCACAGGTGGGAATAGCCTTCTGTTTTTTCCCAAGGCGAACACCATGAGCAGTAAGGAAGTAGAATTTGTTATGTTCCTGATACCCGCCCTGAAACAGAAAAGTATCACCAGACGGGGCAACAGAAAAAGCTCCGCTTCCTTCGATTGGCAGTTCAAACACAAGATCCTCTTTGAAGGTCGTCCGCACCAGCCGGAATTCATCGTAATAATAGAACCACAGGTTTTCTTCTTCGTCCAGGCTGATGGCATAGCAGTCATAGATGGAATACTTCTCATTCTTCCAGAGAGGAGTTCCCTCCGATGTCCATGCAATCAGGCCGCAGGCACCCAGAGGTTCATCCCAACCGTAATTACCAAATACACCTTCGTCAAAGTAGCTGGTAATGATGGTGCCATCTTTTTTTACCACACAGTCTTGAATGCCATCCCCGAGGCAGAAGCGGGACAGCACAGCCCCGTCCCGGCTGACGATCCAGGCGTTCTGGTCGGGGCCGTTTTCCCGATAGGCGCATCTTGCCCCCAGCAGGAGGAAGTGATCACCTGCGGGCCGCAAATAATGAAACTGGAACTTCAAGAGACCAAGAGGAAACAGCGTCGTTTCCAGCACCCGCTGTTCCGCCCAATCCAGCTGGATTTCCACTGCGGTATAGGTGGAAGGAGTGCTGAGCAAGTCCTTACCCTGTGTTTCGGACGGCTGTTCCATGAGAAGATAGACTTTTCCATCCCTTGCCGTGAAGAAGTCTGTCACTTCTGTGCCCTCCAGATGGTTTTCCCGGCGCAGCTGGTTCAGGTCAATGATGGAGAACAACGGCAGATTTTTGGCTATTATAGGTTTGTTCATAGTGTCTCCTCCTGGTTACTTTAACGCCCCATCATAGGTATGATTCTCCCAAATGGCCTCAAATTCCGCTTTCTCTATGGCGCAGGCGCGGAACTCCTCGCCCCAAACATGGGCATTGAATTCTTCCGCGGTTTGAATGGGCAATATCTCTATCACGCCGTCGTAAAGGTCAGGGATGTTGTGGGTGCTGCCATCTGCAAAAATGTCAATGGAGCGGAGGGCCAGCCGCTCATTGTCTGTATCCACTTCATAGAGGATGACCGGTGGTTCTCCCTCCGGTGCGTCCTCCCAAAAGAGTTTGATGTACTCCATCTCAATACTGCTCCCTCACAACACGGTGGGCTACCAGCAGATACTCCAGCTTTTTGGCCAGCGCCTCCACAATGGCGTGGCAGGGATTCTCAACCCCCACGATCTCCAGCTTTTGCAGCTCGACGCAGTGGAGTGTTCCATAGAAGCCCAGCATGAAGTCCGTCAATTCAGCAATCATCTGGTAGCCTTCTATGTTGCTCACATCCGTCTGACCCTCTTTTGCGGTCATCAGCCCAATGATCCCAACCGCCACAGTAAAGGCGCCGCAGCAGGAGTGCTCAGTCTGCATCCCAAGGCCCATGACGGAGAACATCTTCCTGGTCTCCTCGGACAAATTCAGATGGTAATATTCATTGCAGGCCATGAACATCGCCTCGGCACAGGTCAGTTCCGTGCCGATGTGGTAGTGGTTGACCAGTTCATAGAGTTTCATTTCTGCCATACTGTACTCCAATCACAACGCATTTCATTCTGTGTCACCCGGCGCAGCTCGTCCCGCACCTCCATCAGCGCAAAGCCCAGCAGGTTTTGCCCCCGCCACTTCATCGGGTCCTGGGCCTCCGGGGAGCTGGCCGCGAGGCGGATGCCCCAGATGGCATCGTAGGGGCTGGCCTCCACCAGCACGCTGTCCCCGGTGGAGAGGAGAAACTCTCGCAGATCGCGGTTCTGGCTGAATTTGCACCAGTTGCCAAGCAGCACAATGGCGTACTTGAACTTATCCCATACCTTCTGGTCAAAGCCCCGCACCTTGCGGCCCAGGGCCTTGATCTGCTTGGGATTGCTGCACGCCAGGATCTCCTTGCGGATCTCCTCGTCGCCAAACAGCTGGGCTTTGCTCGCCATCATATACTGCTCCATGCAGAGGTAGGTGTTGGCGATGGACCAGAAGTCCTCCATCCACCACTGGCTGAGGCAGCTTTTTGTCAGCTGGCCGTCCTCGGCAGGCTGATGGCCCCAGAACAGGCACAGCTCTTGCGTTCTCCCTGCGGCAAACTCCTGCTGGAGCCACTGGCGGGTGTACTTTGGCTGGCCTTCCGGCTGCCACACATCCACCCAAAAGTCACCATGCTCCAGCACCTCGCCGCTGTCCTCGTCATCCCACCAACCCTTCCAGGTCACCGGTTCAGGAAAGAGGGTGCGGTATTCCGTCCGCTCATCCGGGGAGAGGGTGTCCAGCCAATCGCCAAATCGGTATATGTAATCCTCCCCATAGCCCATGCGCCAGCCAATGGAGTATCGCTCGATCTCCCGGTGGGCCAGCCAAGGGGGAGGCATTATTTTCTTATCTTGTAGTGCCATAGGATTTGTCCTTTCCTGTTGGATGTTGCCGCAGCTCTTCTTTCACATCCAGTGGAATGCCGTCCAGGGATGTGATCTGTGCCAGTTCCGTTTCAGTCAGATTTTTCAAAAAAATGCAGTATTCATCCGGGTGGCCTCCCGCAAACTCCATTTTAGGCATCCCGATTTGCTCCGGGTTGGTGATCCACAGGCAAGGCTCTCCCGTCGCCCAAAAACGCGTCAGAGTAAGAATTTGGCCCTTGTAAATTACTGTCTGGTCCATCCTCACCCCTCCTCAAAAATCACGAAGCTCATCAAACTTCTCAATCAGGGAATCTTTCTGGAGCATATCTCCTGGCAGGGCATCCAGGATACCCCGCAGGGCCATATAGATCTCATCCCGCTCCTCGGTTTCGATAAAGCCCATCTTGTTGAAGGTCTGGGTATAGGCTGCCACCGCATCCAGTGCCTGGGCCTGGGCGTCCTCGCCCGGTTCAGCGGCCAGCTTCATCAGCCGGGAACGAGTCTTGCGGTATTGACCGGCTGCCTTTTTCGCAGCGGAGGCGGGAATATGCTCCGCACCATCCCAGCCCCGGAAGGGATTGTCTAGGTTTTGCGCCAGCCACTCCGGTTTCCGGGCTTTGGTGATCCGCAGATCCATTCCCGGCTTACTTTTCCAGAGCTGTTTTGCCGCTTTTGCCGCCGTCTCCGGCAGGCTGGTCATCCAGAACCAGCGAAGCTCCGGCATCTGTTCCGGGGTGGGGATGTCGTTCGCCCCGAAATTGAACAGGTCGAAGGTGGAGAGGTTCATCAGTTCCCGGAACCCTCCCACGGCGGAGAAGTTCCCCAGGTTTCCCGGCACGCCCCAGAGCCTCAGTTCCTTCAGGTGGGGATGAACAGCAGCCAGTCCGGTCAAATCAAAGTCCTTCAGCTCGATGCCATGCAGCCCCCGTAGGTTCGGCAGTTCCGTGTGCGGGCGGTATTCCCCGATAAATTGGAGGGTCAAACCGCTGCCATCTTCGGGAGCATGGATGGTACAGGCGTCCGGCCCCTTGTTCTGGAACAGGAGCAGCTCCGTTCCCTCACACAGCCACAGTTCCTCCAGCCCGGTCATATCCAGCATCAGCTTTCTGATGCTGGTGCCCCGCAGATCAAGTGTCCTCTGACCGTGGTTCAGCAAAGTCACTTCATCAACAAAGGGGTTTTCCCGCAAAAACTCCAGCAGATCCGGGTGCCACCGCTCGCAGATGAGGGTGGAGAGGCAAGGCAGAGCCTTTAGTTCCAGCGCCGAATCGAATGGCGCGTACTGATCCATCACCCGATGACTGTTGACCTTCAGCTGGATACCGCCGATTTCCGTTTGCTCGTCGCTCTCCATGGCCTCCTTGAAGGCCCTTCGCCGTTCCTCCGGGATGGCCTGCCACCGGATCTGGAGGTACACATCATAGCCGTCACTCCAGCCACCGTAGGAGCGGCAGGGCTGGTCGGTGAAGGGCGGAAGTGTACCCACCAGAGTGTACTGGGGCGGGACCTCCAACGGCACCCGCAGCAGGTGGAGGTCACGGGGCCAGTACATGAAGTCCTTGTAGAGCGGGCGGAGATGGGGCAGTTCCTCTGCGGTCAGAGGGGCGTCACCTGCCCAGTCCAGAGAGAGGACCACCGCCCAGGGCTGCTTACTCACCTTATCCGGCGGCGCAATATAGGCCACCTGGCAGGCGGTGTAGCGTTTCAGATATTGGTTGTAGACCGTATAGACCTCTCCGGCCCGTGCTCTCATAGCTGTGCCTCCCTCTGATGCCTCACAATCCCGTGCGCTGCCAGCCGTCCAGCCGCTCCTGCACCGCATCGATCATCCAGCCCTCGCCCACACGCTTCATAAGAAAGCGGCGGTCAAAGCCGGTATTTTTCTCTCTGGTGTAGATGTAGAGCTTGTTCTTGGTGATCTGCTCCGCATCAAGGAATTCTTCCCCGTTGTAGGTGCCCTGGGCACTGTATGAGAGGCCCAGAGGCCGGTAGCCCGGACGGGGCTTTTCGCTCACATACTTCTCCCAGATTGCCAGCAGGCGGGGCACAGCCTCGGCATCCTCAAACCCAGCCTGCTCCATGTACTGCTCCCATTCTGTCATCTCGGCAAAGAAAGCGGACAGTACCCTGCGGCATTCCGCCGCCGCTTGTTCGTCCAGCTGGATGGGCTTTTTGGCCTTTTCCCGCTGGAGCTGGTAGAAGTATTCCATCTGCTCCTTGGTGAATTGTACATGGGACACCGGCTCAATCCGATTGTTGCCGGCGACGGCCAGCAGTCCCTCGTAAGTAACAGCAGTGTGGTCGATCCAGATATGGGAGAGCTTGGGGATGGAGGCTGCTTGGAGCAGCCCGGCATCATCCAGCCCGGTGTGGTCAAGGGCCAACAGGTCCAGCTTACCGCTTCGCAGGGCGGACAGGCCACTTCCGTCGATCCCGGCGTTCCCGGTCAGCAGCAGGATGCGCAACTTGGGCATGGCGGAAAAAACAGGGAAACAGGCGTCGGTGAGCGCACCGTCCTCCACGCCGAAGTTGGCCATGCTTTTATGCCCGGCAAAGGGAACAAGCAGTTCATCGGTCACCGGATAGCCTTTCACATGGAAGCCCACCAGGGTGTAACCGGCCAGTTGCTCCATGACCTCTGCGGTCAGCTCCGGGACTTCAAATTGCTTTTCTCCGTCTAAGGTCAGGACACCGCTCTCCCAGTTCACTGTCCGCGCCCGTTTTGGCCATGCCATCGCTGTTTCCCTCCTTACGCCTGCTCCTTGTAGCTGGCTTCAATGTCGATGAAGCGTACATACACAGCGCAGACTTCGCCCTTTGCATCATAGCCGAAGTAGACGGGATAGTAGCCGTCACCCCAGCCGGAGGCAAAGATAGGCAGATTGCAGTCCGTGTCCGGTACCGTCCAGTTGAGCCAGTCGCCGTAGTCCCCCTGATATTTAGGGTGGGCTTTGGCGTTTTCCTCCAGAAGATCGCAGAACAGGTCATTGTAGGGGTCGATGTCCGGGTCTTCTTCCAGCCGCTTGGCCCAGTAGGTCTTGAAGGCCGCCTGGGTATGGATGTCCGCAACGCAGCCCATCCCGGCGTCTACGCCAAAGCCAAAATAATCGTCCTCGCCCAGTTCCTCGTCCAAATTCTCTTTGCCGGTCATGCCCAGCTCATAGCGGACAGGCCTTTCCCGGCTGATCTCCACCTTGACGCAGGCGTAGCGGTCGCCGTATTTCTCACTGGGCACCACGCAGATTTTCACGGGATAAGTCCCGGCGGGGATCGTCTGGATAAAGGGCGGCGTGTCCTCCAGCTCCACCATCGGATCGCAGGCGAAGATCGTCCCGGTGAGGAAATTGACGGTGCCAATGTCCAGCACATCCACTTCCCTATTCCCAATCACTTTCTCTGTGAAATGAGCGTCCAGGTCCATTTTGCAGGCCAGTTTGTCCTTGATGGATTCGTATTTGTTCAGCCATTCGGCAGTCGGCATGGTAGTTTCCTCCTATTGTTTCAGTTTGAGCATAGGTCAGCTCTCTACAATGCGAACCTGTTTTCCGCCAATTTCGATTTCCAGTTTTACACCGTAGTCCGCCGCCCAAGCAGGGCACTTACTGAGCAGGGCCAGGATGTGCTCATCCGGCTCCCGGCCAAGGGTCACACGCAAAATCACGGGCCAGCCACCATATTCCTTTTGGAATTCCTCACTCTGAGTGTGGTTCAGATAGCCCTCCATTTTGTCCAACAGGGCCTTCTGCGTTTCCGGGGAGCCGTCAATAAAGCCATTGCAGACCAAAACCATTACCACTTCTCCTGTTTTGGTTTCTGCCAGAATATCGATCTTATCCAGGTCGCCAAACATATTTTCAATGGACATTGTTTTCACCAGTCCCTTTCCCGGATGGCCTCCCCGGTATCAATGGGGACGCCAAACCATTCCAGAATGTAGGCCACATTTTCCGCAATGCATTCCCGTGCCACCGTTTCGATCTCGCTGTCGTTCTCGTCAAACTCCTCTTGGAGATCATTGATGCCGCAGACCGCCTCGTCCAGCGTCTCCTGCACCGCTTCAATATCGGTTTCGCCGCTCTCCAGCAGGTCGATGACTTTCTGGAGTTCGTCCTTTACCTTGTCCACCAGAAAGGCAGGATAGTAATCGTCCTGATACATCTCGTCCAGCAGCTTGTAATTGGGGTCAAATGCTTTCATAGAGATTGCTCCTTTCTCATTCAAACATCAGGCCGTATGATTCGGTCAGGCTGCCATCATCCTCACGGAAAATACACTGATACAGAGGCTGGCGCTGTGTTGCTTTGCGGAACCGCTCCAGAACCGGAGCCAGCGGCTCATCGGTAGGGATGCCGAGAGCATCTCCATCAGCCGATAGAGGCGGATCTGTTCTTCTTGGGTCATGGGACACAGCCTCCTAATTCAGTGCCATTACAAGGCTCCAGATGCTGACCACGATCAGCACGATTCCCAGTAGGAAGAAGATCACCCGCCTGGAGCCGCGGCCATAGCGGTGAGAGTCCGGCTTACCGGTGGGGTCGCAGAGCCAGTTCCAGTTCATGATGGCCCCAATCAGCAGGACAGCGCCGATGATCAGGGTTACCCAGTTCCAATGTTCCTGTAAAAAAACCGTGATCTGCTCGCTGTTCATTTAGGTTTCCTCCTCTCCTTATCCCTGTATATCAGCGTCAACGGGGCCTTTTTTCAGCGTTCCATTCACCGTGACCACATGGCCCCAGAACATATCGTCGTCCTCATACCAGGCGGTAAAACGCCCACCCGGAGATACTGTAAACTCAGTGAGCAGGATACGCCGGGCGAACTCATCCTCAGTGATGGGGTCTTTCTCCGGGTCCCGGTCGGTCTGGTCATTGTCCGCCAGCCATTCGTTGGCCTGAGCAGTGAGCTTCTGGGCAGCCATCGCTCGCAGGGACTTATCCCAGACTTCCTGATCTGCCACCAGTTTCTTCATCACATTGGTGACGCGGGTCCAGGACGCTTTCTTTTCAATCTCCACATCCAACGAGATCTGGACTTCTTTTCCCATCCACCGGCAGATCCCGGTGAACATACTCATTTCACGATCCAGCGTGAGGGTTCCCAGCACTTCGTCCTCCAGAAGAATGGGCTTTGTGTACTCCTCCCAAATCTCCTCCAGTGCCGGACAGGATACGCCTTTCTCCAGTACCTCCGTGACATACCACTGAGGTTCGTAGAGGGCATCACCTTTCCAGCTGCGGGCTTTGATCCGGTAGATCTGGCCCTTGGCAAACCGCTTGGAATAGTCGCCGGCTTCCCGCTCCTTGTCCGTCAGCGGCCAGCTCAGGTAGCATCGACCGGAGATCACCTCTCCGGTCTGGACATCCGCCATGGCGAGGGCATGGGTATGCGCCGCCCAAAAGGTATCCAGAAAGGTTTTGTCCGCGCTGATACCGTCCTGAATCAGTACCAGCTTTTCCTCATCTTCTGGGGCGTACAGGGCAATAAAGTCCTTGACCGTTCTCTTTTTCATGGCGTTCTCCTTACGCAAATACTTGCTGGTATTTCTCTTTCAGTTCCTTCGGCGCCGACTTGATGACTTTGCTGCCGCCGTTTTCGGAGGCTGAACCCCAAATGGACCAGAGCAGGCTCTGCCAAGCGATGGCCCGGAATTTCGGGTCCTTGTCCTCTTCCGGCAGGAGATAAGCAGAAAAGCGGCGCTTGACTATCAGCAGCGCATCCAGGCTTTCCGCATTGGCAATCAGGCTGTGGAATTCCTTGGCAGGCTTCAGCCACTGCATAGACAATGCGCCCCGCACCAATACGCCCAGTGTCCATGTTTGAAAACCAAACTTCCGGATCAAGGCATGAAGGAATTTCTCTTGCAGTGAGGAGTGCTCGTCGTCGCAAAGCTCCAAATACTCCGCCACCAGCGGCGCCCACGGTTCTCCCTCCAGCCCCAGAGCGAACACAGCAAAAGAGCCGGGCATCGCGCAGGCTTCATCCGCGAGGTTTTGGTACCACTCATACTCCCGCATAGCCAAACGAGCATATCGCTCTATAGCCGGATGCAGATTCGGGTGTTGCACAGCGCAGGCAAAGAGCTGATTGACGCCCTTCTTGGGCAAGCCGGGAATGGGCAGATAGATTTTCTCCTTTCCTCTGAACTCCACCGAGTAACTGCGGGGGAATTCCTCCTGCTCCAGCACCGCACACAGGTAGTCCAGGCTTTCAGCATAGCACTCCTCCGTGGAGTCCCTGGCGGTGATGCGGATAGTAGCAAACGCATCATTGGCTGATGCGGTGAAATGCTCCGTCTTACGCTGCTGGATGTCCTTTGGTAATTTGCCGCTGCCGGCTGTTTTCATCTGCTTCACCATATCTGGTCGAAGCTGGGAAACCAGACCGAAGATGTGTTCGGTGGTAAGAGATTCAAAACTTTGCCCATACACGGTATGGCAGACCGCCACATAGCAGGCAAAGCGCAGCAGCCCTTCGTCCACATCCTCCGGGCGCAATTCCGGCCATACCGTGCAGGGTGGAAAGACAGTAAACCCATCTTCCCGCTCTCCCACAAGGAAGAGCCGCTCCTGTACCTGCTTTTCTATGTACTTCTCCAATGTATAGCGGATCTCCTGCCAGCCCACCAGCCGCCGCATGGCATCACAGAGGGAAATAGCATCCTCGTAGGGAAATCCCTTCAGGGGCAGCTGGGAAAGATACCGCTCCAGCAGTTGATCCGGGAGAAAGGGTGTTCCATTATGATTTCGCACCACGGTCGGGTAGGCGGAGTGATTTTCACGGGCGGTGCCGTTCAGCACATCCCGAATGCAGAGATCCGCCTCCGCCAGTACCTCCGGTGAAGTGTCCGGCTTGTGGATCAGATAGTAGCGGTCATGCACGCCGTCGCGCTTTGGCAAACTCATGGCAGGTTACCTCTTTTTTCCGGGTTCTCCACTATCGGAATAAAAATCTGTTGGTAAAGCTCTCTCAGTTCCTCCGGAGCTGCTTCTACCACTTTCTGACCACCCTTGGCGCTGGCTTTGCCCCAGATCACATAGCAGACCGTTTCCCATGCGTATTGCAGCACTTCCTCCGGGCTGGCTTTTGATTCCTCGGCGGGTTCCTCGTCCTCCTCATCATCGTCATCTTCGTCGGAGGAAAAACCGCTTGGAACGATCTCGGACAGATAGATTTTTGCCTCCAGCAGAGCGTCCAGGCTTTCTACATTTGCCATCCACGCGGCATAGTCCTTGGAATACTTCATGTTCTGCATGGACAGCACACCCCGGACAAACATAGGGACGGTGTCGGCGGTAAATCCAAACTGTTTCACATACTCCCGGAGGAATTTTTCCTGTAAGTGGGAGTGCTCATCATCGCAGAGATCGAGATAATCCCATACCAGCTGCCGCCACTCTTGCCCCAGCATTCCCAGAGCGAACACGGCAAAACTTCCGGGGAGAGCGCACTGCTCATCGCTGAGATTGGTGTACTGCTCATATTGCCTCATGGCAAGCCGGGCGTACCGTTCCATCAGGGAGTGGAGGCCGGGGTACTGCACGGCACAGGCAAAGAGCTGGTTTACTCCCTTTTTGGGCAGGCCTGTGATGGGAAGATAACTCTTTTCCGGCCCTTTGAACTCCACCGCATAGCTGCGGGGAAAATCCTCCTGCTCCAGAAGCTCACACAGGTAGTTCAGCACTTCACGGCAGCATTCCTCCGTGTTGTCCCTGGCAGTGATTCGGATAACGGCAAAGGCATCGTTGGCCGATGCGGTGAAGTGCTCTGTTTTCCTTTTTTGCAGAGAGATCGGTAGCCTGCCGGTTCCATTTTCCCGGAGCTTTTTCACCATATCAGGACGGACTTTCTCCACCAATCCAAAGAGGTAATTGGTGTCCAGATACTCAAAGTCCATACCATATACCTTATAGCTCACTGCCACATAGCAGGCGAAACGCAGTAGCGGCTCCGGGACCTCCTCTGCACGGATACCTGGTTTCAGGGAGTACTCCCGACTCCAGCGGTGGTCATCTTCACGACCGGTCACGACAAAATACTTCTCCTGCAGCTCCTGTTCCAACAGGCCAAGTAAATAGTAGTCAATTTCACCCCACCGGCTCTGGCGGCGCAGGTTTTCGCTGAAAGCAATGGCCTTTTCCGCGTCAAGGGTCTCGGCCTGCTGCGCTTCGGTCCATTTTCTCACCAGAGCGTGCACCTCAAAGGGTGCGCCTTCGCTGCTGACCACTACCGGCGGCCAGAGGGAATCAAGCCGCGTGATTCTCCCGTCAATGGCATCCTGGATACACTGGTCAAAGAGCGGTTGCAGTTCTTCCTGTACCTCGGGCTTCATCCAGTAACAGCGTCCGTCCGCACTATTGTGTTTTGGTAAACTCATGAGATGCTCTCCTCTCAGGTCTGCTGATGCTGCATGGATACGATATGGCAGTCCGGGCAGAACTCCACATAGAGCGTGCCCTCCGCGCAGTCAAACACTGTATCCCACTGAATTTGGGCCAGATATTTCATGGGCTTGCCGCAGTGAGGACAGGTCGTATATTCCGCGTCCTGCACCCAGTTGCCAAAGCCGCCAATGGTATTCACATCCTGGCAGGCCGCGCCATAGAACAGGGGCGCCGGCGCCTTACCCAGCACAAAGGGATTTTCGGTGAGAGCCTTGTAGTCCTCGGGACTGACATAGCAATCCGTCTTCTCCGCCCCGTCAAAGAGTTCAGAGGGAAAGACCTCCACGCCGCCATCCAGGGTGAACCGGTTGAAGGCGGGGCCTTTGAGAAATCCCACACAGCTGGGGCAGCAGGTGGCGGTCAGGATGCCGTCCAGTCCCAGGAACCGGAGCCGCTCATCCCGGCCGTCCAATACCAGCATGTCCACCATGCGCCCGCCACAGTGGGGGCATGTGTCCTCCCGTGCCCGGCCAATGCGGACGGGAGATTTCTCACCGGTGGTTCCTTTGACCATAGGATAGCAGGTGTCGAAGTTGAGTTGGATTTTCTGGCCCTCCTTGTTGAAGGTCCAGCCTCCGATTTGCGCATAGCTGGATGGGTCCACATAGAGGCCCTTGCGCCAGGGCCGGGGATTTCGCTCCAGCTCCAGCAGAGTCTGCATTGCCTTGTCATCTCCCTGCATAGCAAGGCAACTCATCAGGTTGGAGGCCTCGCTGGAATATTCCGCGGACAATAGCGCATGAATCAGACCATCCCGCACATCGGCAGGAGCGTGATAATAGATCTCACAGGGCCAGAACACCCCTGCGGCCAGTGCCGCCCGCTGGATCTCCGGGTCGATGGCGTCCCGATACCCCAGCAACTGCCAGAAGTCGGTGAACTCCGGGTCCTCCATATCAGCCAACCTCTGGATGTTCTGTATCAGGTTTCTTTGCTTCTCTATGATTTGTTCCGGTGTCCAGGACAGCGCAGCTTGCCGATCCTGCTCACACTTACATTTCCAGCACAATCCCTCATAGCCCAAGGAGGTCCCACAGCCGGGGCAGGTGTATTTCAGGCTCATATTCCTTGACTCCTTTCCAAAGATAGAAAAACGCCCTGCGACACCATGTCACTTGGACAGGCTGACGCAGGGCGTGAAAAGGCCGCAAGAGAGGAACCACATCTACCCCCAGATGTGGTTTCCTCCACAGACAAAATAATTTCCTCATATATAAAAGACGCAGTGATCAACTGCTCTGGTTTTTCTTTCATCGCATAACCTCATGATTCATTACCATGCCAAAAATCCAGGGCCTGAAAAGGGTGCAATTTAAACAAATTATATCATACTACTGTGCAATCGAAAAGGTGTATTTATTTTGACAGATTATATAAACGAAGTATTTACCGGAGAAAACCTCGTATAGTCATAAAGTAAAATGTAGCCTCTCCCAGCATGAAGCGGAAAGAGCTACATTTTACTTTGTAGTATGTTTTATCCTATGAAACCGACTGCAGACAAGGCCAAAAAGGAACCGCCCTAAGACGCAAAAGGAGAATCTCTGGGTGCCTGTGTGGCAATCTAAGAACTCTTGGTTATGTGAATATTGAACTGTTTGTGCGGTCTTTCTTACAGAAAAAATACTGATTAAACTTTTTGTTACCCCTAGCATTTGCGGCTGATGTTTGGCCTGTAAGACAGCACAAGTTCCCCATTCAGCAAAGTGAGAAACGCCTCCGGAATCCATCTTAAAATACCACTGCACTGGTATGCCAAAAATCATTGACAAAGATACAGAGAATCGAAATCTGCTCGCAAATTTTCTTTGTGGAAAAGAATGCTTCTTCAAATATTGCCTGTACCACTACATTAGGGATGGTCAGTATTGTCCTGTGTGACTATGTAGCCAGAAAAATGGGGAAAGATGGAGAGGAACATTCGACTTTCTTGTCTTCCGAAGCCCACGACTTCAGCTGTATGTAGTTCACTCCATCAGCTTTTAAGTTCCGTCAGATACTTGATAATGGTCTGATTTTGTGGCACACAATTACCTCATCGCTTCGCAGGGCTGCTCGCGCATGGGTATACGAACAATCTGCATTCAGGTGCCACCTTTGCCCAGCTCATGTTGCTACACTCGCTGTTGGCTATAACATTTATAGATGACCTCGTATATCACACTGGGGACAATTTGTCCCCAGTTGTGATCCAATCACGGAAAACTGTAGCTATATCATGTCCGCCTCCCAGAAATAGCCCAAAGGCTACAACACCATGTGATAGTTTTTGGTTACCTGCTACTGTCCATAATCATCACTCACGGATACCCTGAACACCATTAGGCAGCTGTGCTAGAGCAAGAACAGTCCGTTGAGAATCTCCACCTGGCCCTCTGCTTCGACTTACTCGAGACGCGTTGCTGTCCATCCTAGACTCTAAGGAGAACAACAACCTGGACAGCCTGTCCTGGACGGATGACACTTTAGCGCTGCTCAGCCAGGTATCTAGAATGGATGATTTCCAGCTTGTTTGTTTTCTTACCGTCTGATAAAATGAGAATAATTCCATGCTGGACTTTCCAAAATTAACAGCGTTTGGTTAGCGGATCCCCAAGCAGATGGTACGGGAAATCAAGATGTGCTGCCTGACGCTCCAGAGGCAACCTTGACAGGCAGATGCAGTTCCTGATAGGCAATCAGATCCTCCTATCATATGCTGTTTCTACTGGAGCTGTCCAATAGCTACATCTGGCTTCATACGACCTAAGGGGAGCACAGCTAGAGCAGCACCAACTTTTTCGAACCTGACCATCTTAGATATGGACGCCCTTTATGAGTGCATTGTGCGCTAGAACGCCGAATACGCCGTTATGGCTCCACAGGGAGAGACCCTGAAAGAGGTGGAGGCCCATACGCAGCGGCGGAAGAAGTAAAAAAAGCAGATCATACAGTTAAAAGCGAAGATAAAAAGAGAAGCAATTCAGCAGACAAACGGAGATTCGGCAGGAACTTATTTACTTAGAAGAGAAATTGGAGATTTACATGGAACGGAATAACATCTTCAAACTATTGGAACAGAACTATAAATCATTCGAAAGTAATTTGTTTCGAATTGATGAGCTTTTTCAAAAACGCTACATGATAGAGCAAAATTTCGGGCAAAAAACTACATTAAAAAATTTTGTGCAACAACATTGCTTTTATAGCTGGAAAAACAGAGGGCGTTGCATCGATGTAGATGATTTTCTAAATACAATTGGCTACCCCCTTGATCCTTACGAGACAATCAATCTATATTCGTATTTAGACAGAATCGAGGGAATTTATAACCTATGGTATCTTGCAAAAAACTATCGATATTTATCTGAAAAGCCGCCTAAATTCTATATAACTTATAGCATCCTCAAAACATTACTCGACGATTGTCTCTCTGATTTTAATTACAAAGCATATTACAATTCAGAAGTTGAGCAACTCATAGTAGCTGAGGACAAACCAGAGGTAACTGCCGTTGCAGAAATCGTAGTTCCTCAAACTGCCTTTGAAATTGTACGATATAATCACCGCACATTGCAAGGAAACTTTGAGGCAAAAAAACGCATTCTTCTTACAATGGGAGCAGAATTAGAACCCAAAAGAAATGTTTTAAAGGGTATAAATCAGTCATTGGAGCGCAACATTTTCTTTATGCTTAATAATTTAAATCTCCGGCATAACAACTGTGCGGAGGGAGACAAGAACTATAAAAAAGCGGTAGCTTCTATGACTCCGATGGACTTGGAGCATTGGTATGATGTGCTATATCAAATGATTTTGTTGGCTAATTTGGAGCTAGAAAATTCGAAGCGACTGCATGATATCGATAGTCTAAAGAATACACTTTCAAGAGAAAACCTATAGATGCACTAAAAAGAAAACTACGGGATCTGCATTTAAAGGTCCAGCAGCGAGCGCCAAAGAGAACTGTTTAGGCGTGTCATCTGAGCGATGTGACTGTCCTTTTGCCTCAATACATCCAATCCCTGTGCTTTCCAGATTCGCAGAAGAGATAGCACAATTATATTAGTAATGTAACCGCAGATACCACGGTTTTTTGCGCTTTACCTTGGACACCATACGGTTTTACGCCGGAATTATGCCGGTACGAATACCGTTTCAGTGCGGACGGCAAAGCAAAAAACCAAGACTGCCGGGGAGGTAGGGGTGTTCGGCGAAAATAGAACCGGGTGTAAAACTCTCATTGTTGTTTCAAACACAATTCTCAGTTGCCTTCTGTCACGGGGCCGGCATAAGTGTCCCCGCTGGATCATCCATAGATTGGCCAATTTTATCGTCCTCCCTCCAGGTCTGTGCAGCTATCAGCTGCCTGCTACATCAGACCGGCCCAAGCCCCCATCCCCTGCTCTTAGATACACCAGAGGCATTTTGCCTATTATCTACATATTATTTGCATATTCCACATTTTATCTGCTTATTAGTCAACTATTAGTTAAATATTAGATAGATATAAAACGCATATTGCCAAAATTGAAAAACATATTAGATGCATATTGCATATTAAACCTATTGGGACACAAGAAAGCCCCCACCGTGTGGCGGGGGCTTTCTGCTTTTAAATATGGTGTCGTACTAATATCAATTTATCACTTTACTTCTTTCAGAACACCCAAGAGTAACGCTGCCATGTACCGAATGTAACCAGCGCAATCTTCTCCGTTTTCCCAAGCCTGAATTGTTGACATAGGAATACAGAGTCTATGGGAGAACTCTATCTGAGTCAGGCCAATTGATTCTCGAATTTCCTTGATTCCCATACGAGATACATCCCACACATGCGCACAGCGCATCGCTCGCTCAGTAAGTTCATCTCCATCAGTTGTATCATCAAGCCCCCACGATTCGGTCAGCGCCCATTCAGACATAAATGCGTCTCGATCCTTTTCGTTCGGAGCAGTCACCCACATTTCAACTAAATTTTCCTTCCTCATAATTTCTGTATCTTCGCTACGAAGGATATCTAAAATCTTGATGACCTGTGGATCGGCGTTAGGAACAAGATAATGAGTGTTGATAGAAAGTTTATGACACCGATTATTTGAGTCCCCTCCCGTAGAAACATCTGACAGGTCACAAATGGCATCGCTCTGCCCAAAGCAACCGAGGTGTGATAAAAAAATGATATATGATTCGGAGCATTCAGATACAGTTCCATGATAGCTTAAAGAATCAGCACTCATTGCGTTTTGAATAAACCGGCTTACTGTGTCCTGATAGCCACAATCAAACCCATACCTACGCTCCAGGATTGCATATTGATTTTTATTTTGATCTTCGAGATAAATGTCGGGCTTTCCTTGTCGTAAATCAAATGCTTCTGGCAGATTTGTTCTCCAGTAGAAACGCTCAATCCCTGAGATGCTTTTTCCCAATAGTGCCTCTAAAAACACCTTGGCGTTATCCTTGTCCTGTAAGTACCGGATGGGAAGCAAATTAGTCGTTTCAAACATTATAAATTCCTCCATTTTCTTTTGTTTCTTCATTCGGATTATGATGCTCCAAACCGAAGTCATAATTATTATATGCGAAACATAAAAATCATATTTTCACTCACCTAAGTTTGCTCCATGTTGTAATCAACAGAATGGTTTAAATACTCAAATAGTGAGGCAACATTAAAATTTTTTGCGTTTCTAGTAACAAATGATTTCGCTGCGATTGGCCTAAGCATAACAGCGGCAGGGAGTCTGAATCTGCTCCACTATGCGGAAACGGGATACAGAGCGTCTTTTCTACAGAGAAAATATCTGAATAAGCTTCATTTTTTGCTGCCTGTAGCCGAAAAGTCTCTGATTTTCTGCAATCCATTTTCAGAGATAGGCTAACGAGTTTTTAGATTTGAATATATCATACTATGGATTTGGAATCCTGCAGAGTTTCCAGAGATTTAGTCAGGATAGCCCACTGTGCAAGCTATGGGATGAGAGGCGGATCCGGATTTTTGATTTGATGACTAAATGTTGTTATAATTAAGTTATAAAAATGCTATATTGAAAAGAGGGCTTCCATATGAACATCCGTCCATCTGAAGCTATTAGGCAAAATTACGATGAGATTGCAGAACTTTGCAGGGAAACTGGGGAACCTGTTTACCTGACCAAAAACGGTGAAGGTGACCTGGTGGTCATGGACATCGAAAACTTTACTCGGCGCGAAAAGATGCTCAAGCTGCGGGAACAACTCCTAGCTGTTGAGAAAGACCGGCTTCATGAAATTGAAGACCACACGCTGGATGAAGTGTCGGCCTATCTGGACCGTGTGATATCGGAGGCTTGACACATGGGAGAGCAAAGATACAAAGTGGTTGTGTCAGACCGTTCCATGCGGATGCTGAACTGACAGAGGAGACAACTATCCGGAATTCCCGGATAGTTCATCCTGAAGTCTCATGGTGAGTTGGAGAAGAACGCAGTTATTAAGAAACACTTAATAACCGCCTCTAACGGAAGGGGCTATAACACAAGCCTCTACAACCTACAATCAATCATTGCAGTTGGATTCCTTCGACCACCTGCTGGAACAGATTCTTTATAAATGTCTCAACAGATGAGTTAATCAGCAACCCTCCCGAGCAAGTAGAGATTGTTGATACCAACTCTGTGCAACCGGAGTGGATTACTGACTACCTCCTGTACTGCAATCGTGTCTATCCTGTAGCTTTAGCAAGGTAAACTATTAAATGCATCTGTGGATGAGTTAATCAGCACCCCTGTCCAAGCCAGTAGGTATTGTTGATATTGGCCCTGTGAAACCGGAACGGATTACTGACTGCGTCCTGTGCTGCAGGGGGAAATCAGTCAGATGTTGAAAGACTGCCTGGCAGAGCACTGGAGGCAAGCCCTTGAGTCAAGCGTCTTGACCACCCTGTACCTGCCCTGGGAGGCCATGAGCCAAAGGCGCTGCCACACCTGCACCTGGCAAATGGACCGACCGCTCGGCACATTTCTTTCGTGTCAAAGAATTATGATCCTTGGCTGTCGGGATAAGGCTGGAAGGCATAATCTTGTCGTGAAAAGAATGCAACACCCCCTGAGCATCGCAAAAAGAGTATAATACTACTCTTTTTCGCTGCTCAGGGGAGTCCAAGACCTCATTTGATCTTGTCAGCGATGATCGACCAGCCTGCTCTCCGCCGTATTCTCGCTCCTCGGCGACCATCCTTGAGCAAGCTCCCCCGGCTCATCGCCGGCGAGAAACCCTCCTGCCTAATTTCTATTCCCGGACAGGCACACCCGGTTGACGGGAGTTCTTGGATCATCTTTCCCACACATTCCCCCGAGCGGATTTATTGCAGCGGCTCCGCCAGACCTGATCGCGCTTGTTGATATCGAGGGCCGTGATCGCCTAAACCCCCGTCTCCGGATGAACCGGAGAGAGTCTGTATGCAGCCAGCCCGCTACGGGGGATTTGTCAGGAATTATGGGTCTCCTCCTGTACTAGCCCCTCATCTCCGCGCGCTGTCTGGCTATGTCTATTACATCCTATGCGGTTTTCCTTTTTTGTATTTCCACTTTTTGATTGTTTTATATAACAAGGGACAATTTTCCCCAATAAAAGTTGCAGAATATATTGTTATTAGATATTTTTTGAAATAATACAAGAACTAAAATTCCTAAAAAATTTTTTTATGCGGCACAAATCCAGTGTTCATTTTTTTGTACAACAACCAACTGTTTCACTACAAAATAGTTTCATAATATTTTATCCTAACGATCATTTTGATATTTTGGGGAATTTAATTCAACTTTGCTTATCTCCTTGATGCATTATATAATTACCAAAACACCTACAGGTGGTCTTGAAATGAGATTGAAGAAAGTCACGAGCCAAAGATTCAATCAAATCAATCGAGGAGTACTTCCCGTCTGCCTTTTTTCTTTGTGTAAAAGAATAGTCAATGCTGATAGTCAGCGTCAGCTCTACAGAATAAAAAGTTGCAGAATGTAAATGTGTACTGGATATGCACCTTGTAGGCTTCATCTTCGGTCATGGAAATTCCCCCTCTCTGAATAATAGTGCGGGGCGGCAGTACTCCTTGCTGTCGCCCCTTGATTGCCTACCAGCAAAGACGGGCGGGGCTGTCAACGACGGCGCGAAGCGGCGTTCATTTTATCGTTGACTGGCTCGGCTGGGTTTGCTATTTACCCGACAAACTTGAATTTATTTTAAGCTATCACGTTTTACCTTCTTAAGCCTTACTATCATTACCATAGGAATTTCTTTGTTGGTTTTGAAACATTCTTCATAAAATCCATCAATGACAAATCCAGCTCTAAAACAAAGGTTAAAAATATCTTGTATGGAACGATGATAATAAATCTGCTCTTTCGGTTGCCCTTCAATCGCTATATCATAGTAACTGTGCGGTGTCATATATTTTTCAGTCAACGTGACAAAACAAGGGTGTTGCGTTGCAAAGACAAAAATTCCGCTTTCCTGCAACAGTTCATAAACAGCCATAAGAAGTGGTTCAATGTCCGTAATATCCATAATTGCCATATTAGAAACTGCTTTCGTAAAGGCTCGATTTCTTTTTAATTCTAATATACTTTTTCTATCGGTCGCATCCGCCACACAAAATTCAATTTGTTTTGCATATTGTGATTGCCGTCTTTTAGCCAATTCTATCATTTTTTTGCTGTAATCAAAAGCGACAACCGAAGCACCTCTTTGTGCAAGATACGAAGAATAATTTCCATTGCCACACGCAATATCCAAAATGTAATCCGCAGGATTAGGAGATAGAAGTTCCGTTACTTTGGGGCGCACTACCTCTCTGTGAAATTCATTAGATTCGTCACCCATTGCATTATCCCAAAATTGTGCGTTCTCCTCCCAGATTTTTTTACTTTCCTCTGTTCCCATGTTCTCTCCCACTCCCAAAATTTGCTTTTTTGCTTCCATTAAATCTTCCTTACTATATTCCATTGTTACCCTCCATAACTTCTGATTGTTGTCGTCTTGACTATTATGTATCTTTTCTTTCCAAAATGGTATAGGCTTTTATTTTTGTAATGCTGCAAAACTTTTCTTCTGTAAGGTATTCAAAGGATATTTCCCTTTGCCGCCGCTTGCATTAAGCCGCCGCTATTGGAAAGCCAAAAGCAGCGGCTTTTTTTACTCGGTATTACCGAAAAGTATAGAAAGCAGGATATGTCATCATTTGTCATTTCTTCTCAATGTAATAACTGCATGGCATATCAAGCCAAATACAAGAGAAAAACAGCCACCGCCAAATAGTGATGCTCCCCACCCTGCACCTGACATTGTCATAAAACCGCCAACAAAGAAAATACCAATGCCAAGAAATATACCAACACCATAAAAAAGTCCAATTGCCATATCGTACTTATTAAATTGTCGTTTCTCCTTTTTTTCATATGTTTCCATCTTTGTTATTACCTCCTTCGCAAAATCGTCCATGTTGACTCCAAAAAGAAAGCAAATTTTTTTCAACATATTTAAATCGGGTTCATTAACATCTCTCTCCCAATTCGATAGTGCCTGCCGGGTAACATTCAATTCCCCGGCTAGTTCTTCCTGTGTCATTCCCAATTGTGTTCGCAGATGACGTATTTGCTTTCCTGTTGTAATATTCGTCTGTTCCTGGTTCAAAATAGTTTCTCCTCTCTGATACTGATTTTATCAATGATATTTCGCAATAGCCAGCAATGAACGCTTGCATTGCGCAAGACGTTACATTATCTTCTGAAACATATAGCGCACCTTGTCCAGGCGGCTGTTTGGACGGCGGGGCTGGATGACTGGCTTGCCGACAGCGGCCTGATACCCTTTCAGTTCTGTAAGGCATACGCTCTGCCCGTTGGTGTAAAAGGCCAGATCAGTACGGTATGCCTGTATACAGCGGGCGGGAATCTCGCCAGTAAAGACAACTTCATCCTTTTTTACCTGGACCGTTTCGATGGTGGCACAGTATTTCGGTGCATCATGATAAGCCCTGGAAAGATATTCCCGGGGCGCATAGAGGGTGAAGGAGAGATAAGGTTCCAGCAGTTGCGTCCCTGATTCCTTCAATGCCTGTTCCAATACAATCGGGGCCAATGAGCGGAAGTCCGCCGGCGTGCTGACCGGACTGTAATAAAGCCCGTATTCAAAGCAAATCTTACAGTCCGTTACGTTCCAGCCGAACAAGCCCTGCTCCAGCCCGTAACGGATACCATCCCTGACAGCGTTTTGAAAACTCTGGTTCAAGTATCCCAGCGAAACCCGGCTCTCGTATTGTACACCGGAGCCAAGCGGGAGTGGTGTAACAGACAGTCCGATGGATGCCCAAAACGGGTTGGGCGGCACCTCGATATGGATGGTGTGGCTGGCTGCTTTGAGCGGCCGCTCCATATAAATGACGGTGGGTTCCTTTACCACTGTTTCAAGCTTGTATTTTTCCGACAGCAAAGCGGAAACAACCTCCAACTGCACCCGGCCCAAAAAAGAAAGAATGATCTCATGGGTGATGGAATCCACCTCGCAGCGCAAAAGCGGGTCAGTATCCGCAAGTTGCGTAAGAGCGTCCAGCAGCCGTTCTCTTTGCGCTGCCGTTTTCGGCGCAATCGACGTCCGCAGCATGGGGAGGGGGTCCTCACGCCACCTTTTACGAGGGAGCCGGGTTGGGTCCCCTAATACATCGTTTAACCTCACGCTGTCGCTGGGAAGGATAACAATTTCACCCGGATAAGCGGTGTCTGTCCGAACAATTTCCCCTTTGGATGGAATACGCATCTCTGTGATTTTCAGCTTTTCTCTCCCGGCCAGGGCCACCGTATCCCGCAGGCGCAGCGTTCCGCTGTATAGCCGTAGATAGACACGCCGCTGGCCGCAATCTGTATACTCCACCTTGAAAACGCTGCCGCATAGGGCGGCGCTCCCCTGTTCCCCAATCGGTTGGAACAGCCCTGTCACCGCATCCATCAACGGTTGAATGCCAAGGCCCTTTTTGGCGCTGCCATAATAGACCGGGAACAGGGAGGCGTCTTGAACCCGCCGCTGTTCCTCCCGCACAAGTTTTTCCCGGCTGATTGGTTCTCCTGCGATATACTTTTCCAATAATTTATCGTTATTTTCGATGACCGCATCCCATGCTTCTATGTCGGTATTTTCCTCCAGGACTATTTCCGGGGACAGCGACACCGTCTGCTTGATGATAATATCGGCGGAGAGCTTATCCCGAACAGACTGAACCACGCTCTGCAAATCAACGCCAGCCTGGTCGATCTTGTTGATAAAGATAACGGTGGGAATGTTCATTTTCCGCAGGGCATGGAACAGAATACGGGTCTGGGCCTGCACGCCATCTTTAGCGGAGATCACCAAGATGGCCCCATCTAAAACAGCCAAAGAGCGGTACACCTCCGCCAAAAAATCCATGTGGCCGGGCGTATCCACAATGTTGACTTTACATCTGTGCCACTGGAAGGAAGTGACTGCCGCTTGAATGGTAATCCCACGCTGCCGCTCCAAAAACATGGTGTCCGTCCTCGTTGTCCCTTTTTCGACGCTCCCCGGTTCTGAAATGGCTCCGCTGGCATATAGCAGGCTCTCCGTCAAGGTCGTCTTTCCAGCGTCTACATGGGCAAGAATTCCAATATTGATTATTTTCATGTGATTGTCCTCCCTTTACTGCCCCGAAGGGCATAAAAATCCCCAGCAGTAAAATACTTTTACCACTGGGGATGATAATTTGCGGACATACACATATACAGCATACACCTGTTTGTGAGTGCTGTTTTTGGGGATATGTCAAAATTGATAAGGCAAAAGTATTCTTAAATTGGGTACAAAAAACTAAGCCCCTACAAAAGGGACTATCATAATCCTTTGTTCCCACTATTTGATTATAGTTTTATTTAAGAATACCTTGCCGCATATTTTTTACTCCTTTTCTGGAATTGAATTATTATATCACATCAGTTTTAGGAAAACAAGTATCTAAAAGAAATTTTTCTTCCCCTTATATGTAACAATCATACCGGCTTCCTAACGTTCAGAATGGTTTCTACTGTCTGCTGCGGTGTTTGGTTGGAATTGTCCAGCCAAAAGCCGATCCGTGGTGTTGTCTGCATTTTACTAAATACAAATTCAATGTATACAGAAAGAAATATATAAGGAGTGGGAGGGATTCCGCCGTAGTCGGCATTGTAGGAAAATCCAAAAGTTTAGATTTTCTCAAAATGCTTATCTTTTGGTCTTTGGTTCGGAATAGTGTAGTGCTGGCGGTCTATCTATTGTTTTCGGTTGCTTGCTTCTTTACCGTACATGAGCATTGAAACCGGGATTATCGCTGCCGTACCCTCCA
>NZ_AAXG02000013.1 GCF_000169255.2 Pseudoflavonifractor capillosus ATCC 29799 | reverse complement strand
GTTTTCTTTTCCGCCTCATCGCCCTAGGCTTTTTTGAACCACTCGCCTAGCGAGTGGTTTTCTTTATACAAAAAAAGGACCGGACAGCTATGCTGTCCGGTCCTTTTTATATGTTCTGAGAAAAAATCAGGCCTTCTTGCCCAGATAGACCAGCTGGGTGCAGCGCTGGATACCAGTGCGCTCATACCGCTCCTGGATGCTCTTGGCCTCGGCCAGCAGCTGCTCGTACTCCGGCTTGCCGACGGCCTTCTTCTCCACAGCGGCCACCAGCTTGGCGGTCTTGCCCGCCAGCTTCTTGTCCATCTCAGGCTCCTCCAGCAGGTCCACCATCTTCACGTCGGTGAGGGGCAGAGGGCTGAGGATGTCCACAATCTCCTGCCGGTTCCAGGTGGGACGCTGGAATCCGCCGGAGAGCATGTCCAGCTTGGCCTCCAGGGTGTGCTGGAGGAAGTGGGTCTGCTGGGCCTCGTTCTGGTTGTCCGAGTACATCTCGTTGACCAGGAACCAGCCGCCGGGCTTGAGCACCCGCAGCATCTCCTTGAGCACCGCGTCGTAGTCCTCGATGTGGTGCAGGGTGTTGGAGATGGCCACCAGCTCAAAGCTGTCGTCGGGGAAGTCCATGTGGGCGCCCTCGCCCTGGACAAAGGTGATGCCCTTGCCGCCGTTCTTCTCCCTGGCCTCCTCCACGGTCTTGGGGTCGCACTCCAGACCGATAACCTCGGAGCCCTCCGGCATGGCCTCCACCAGGGTGAAGGCGAACTCGCCGTACCGGGTGCCCACGTCCAGGGCCTTGCCCGCCTTCAGGCCGGGCAGATATTCTTTCAGATGCAGCATGACTGGAATATCCTTCTTTCTGGCTGTTTGTCCTTATTTTCAGACGGCGGACAGCGTGGAGAGAGCACGCGGTCCGCCATCCGTATGGATTGTTTTACTTGGACAGGTAGGCGTGAATCTGCTCCGCGCCCTTCTTGCCCGCACCCATGGCCAGGATGACCGTGGCAGCGCCGGTCACCGCGTCGCCGCCGGCGAACACGCCCTCGCGGGTGGTGGTCACGCCGTCATCCGCCACGATGAGGCAGCCCTTCTTGTTGGTGTCCAGGCCGGGAGTGGTGGAGCGGATGAGGGGGTTGGGGCTGGTGCCCAGGCTCATGATGACAGCGTCCACGTCCAGCACGAACTCGCTGCCCTCCACGGGCACGGGACGGCGGCGGCCGCTGGCGTCAGGCTCGCCCAGCTCCATCCGGATGCACTTCATGCCCACAACCTTGCCGCCCTCGCCCAGAATCTCAACCGGGTTGGTCAGCAGGTCGAACTGGATGCCCTCCTCCTTGGCGTGGTGGACCTCCTCCAGTCGGGCGGGCATCTCCGCCTCGCTCCGACGGTACACCACGTGGACCTCGGCGCCCAGACGGCGGGCGCACCGGGCCGCGTCCATGGCCACGTTGCCGCCGCCCACAACGGCCACGCTCTTGCAGTGCTTGATGGGGGTGTCGTGGCCGCTCTCGTAGGCCTTCATCAGGTTGATACGGGTCAGGTACTCGTTGGCGGAGTACACGCCCACCAGGCTCTCACCAGGGATGCCCATGAACATGGGCAGGCCGGCACCGGAACCCACGAACACGGCCTCGTAGCCCTCCTCGAAGAGCTCGTCGATGGAGGTGGTCTTGCCCACAACCGTGTTGGTCTCCACGTCCACGCCCAGGGCCTTCAGCTTCTCCACCTCGTTGGCCACGATGGCCTTGGGCAGACGGAACTCGGGGATTCCGTACACCAGCACGCCGCCCGCCACGTGGAAGGCCTCAAACAGGCTCACCTGGTAGCCCATCTTGGCCAGGTCGCTGGCGCAGGTCAGGCCGGCAGGGCCGGAGCCAACCACAGCCACCTTGTGGCCGTTGGTCTCGGGCTTCTTGGGCATGGCGTTGACGTGCTCACGGTACCAGTCAGCCACAAACCGCTCCAGACGGCCGATGGCCACGGGCTCACCCTTGATGCCACGGACGCACAGCGCCTCGCACTGGGTCTCCTGGGGGCACACACGGCCGGACACGGCAGGCAGGGCGTTGGTGTCGGAGATAATCTCATAGGCGGCGGCGAAGTCACCCTCGGCCACCTTGGCGATGAACTCGGGAATGTGGATGTTCACAGGGCAGCCGGACACACACTTGGGGTTCTTGCACTGCAGGCAGCGGCCCGCTTCCTCAATGGCCATCTCGGCGGTGTAGCCCATGGCCACTTCCTTAAAGTTGCGGCTGCGCTCCACCGGGTCCTGCTCCGGCATGGGCAGCTTCTTCAGACTCATATTTGCCATTGTACTCTCCCCCTCACTGAATCAGCTGCCGGCCCAGACGCTCCATCCGGCACTCATGCTGCTCCTTGGCCGCGGCCTCCTGCTCACGGTAGATGGTGTTCCGGTTCATCAGCTCGTCAAAGTCCACCTGATGGCCGTCAAAGTCGGGGCCGTCCACACAGGCGAACTTCACCTGGCCGCCCACCGTCACACGGCAGCCGCCGCACATGCCGGTGCCGTCCACCATGATGGGGTTCAGGCTCACCAGGGTCTTGATGCCGAAAGGCTCGGTGGTCTTGCACACAAACTTCATCATGGGCACGGGGCCGATGGCGATGACCAGGTCGTACTGGTTGCCGGCCTCGATGAGGCTCTTCAGCTTGTCGGTGACAAAGCCCTTCTCGCCGTAGGTGCCGTCATCGGTGGTCAGGTAGAAGTTGGTGCAGGCCGCCTTGAACTCCTCCTCCAGGATGACAATGTCCTTGGAGCGGAAGCCGGCGATGACGTCCACCTCATAGCCTGCCAGATGGAGATACTTGGCCTGGGGATAGGCAATGGCGCAGCCCACGCCGCCGCCTACCACGCACACCCGCTTCACACCCTCATCGATGTGGGTGGGCACACCCAGAGGACCCACAAAATCCTTGATGTCGTCGCCCACGTTCAGGTCGCCCAGCAGCATGGTGGTCAGGCCCACCTTCTGGAAGATAATGGTGATGGTCCCCTTCTCACGGTCATAGTCCCCGATGGTCAGAGGGATCCGCTCGCCGTCGTCGTCGATCCGCAGAATGATGAACTGCCCCGGCAGGGCCTTACGGGCAATCTTGGGCGCTTCCACTTCCAGCAGCGTGACGCTGGAGTTGAGAACTTCCTTGCGTACAATCTTTGCCAAAATAGTTCCCTCATTTCACTTTCTCAGATGATTGGCCGCGCACCGGGCGCGGGTATGGATAGCCCGTGAGAGAGGGCTTTCCGCCCTCTCTCACAGGGATAACCGCCTTATCTCAGGGCTGAACCAGCACGATGCCCAGCCGCTTGGCAGCCGCCTCAGCCTCGGCCAGGGAGGGGCTGGCATCCCGCAGAACCAGACGTCCGCCGCCGCGGTTCAGGGTATCCACCATGCAGGTCATCTCGTCGGTGGTGATGGTGATGCGCTGGATGGCGTGCTCGGTGCCCTCCACGATCTCCACCTCGATGCCGTCATCCCGGGTCATCTGGACGGACTTGTTGTACATCTGATAGTCGGCGGTGGAGGCGCCGTACACAGCGCCCATCAGCACGCCGGGGATGTTGATGGAACGGCGGGCGAACAGCTCGGGGTAGAGCTCCACCCGGACCTTCTTGATCTTGCCCTTGGCCAGCTCGTGGCAGATGCGGGCGGCGTTGGTGGGGCTGCCCACGGCCTGGCTGCTGCCGCCGACCACGGCGTCGCCCAGGGTGTGGAGGATGTCGGCAGCGCCGGTGGCCAGCTGCTTGGCCTTCTTGGCGGCCTTGTCCATGGTCTCGGCCATCTTCTTGGCCTCGGCGTCCTTGACCTCCTGGCGAACCAGGGCCTCAACGGCGGGCTTACGCTTGAAGAAGGGCTCCATGTACTCCACCACGGTGGGGACGATGTGGTGGCCGGACTCCACGTGGACCTCGGCGGCCATGGCCAGCATGACGTCGAAGGGCACGTTGACGGTCATATCCACCTTCATGCACAGCTTGCCGGCGTACATACCCATCAGGATGGCGCCGCCCACGTGGGTGGTGCACAGGGCGGGCACCAGCACGCGAGGGGTGCAGGGCACGGCGATGGTGGGAGACAGGGCCAGAACCATGGCCTTCTCCATCTGCTCGGGGGTGCCGCCGCCCAGGGAGACGGTGGCGGCGGCGATGCAGGCGGAGCCGGCGCCGTAGCCCTCCATGTTGCAGCCGGTGGTGACCTTGCCCACGCGGAAGAGGCTGCCGATCTTCAGAATGAGGGCGGCGGTCTCGGCGATGGTCTTCTCGTCATAGCCGTGGACCATCATGGCCTTGATAAAGCCGGAGTAGGGGCAGGAATCGCCGGTGCCGGCGCAGGGACGCAGGCCGATGCAGTGGTTGCCCACCTGGGCGCCCAGGGTGTAGAGCAGGGCGTCGTCCAGGAAGGGGTCCTCAAAGCACTTGGGGCCGGGCTGGGCGGCCAGCTGAGAGGCCACGGTGCCCAGCAGGATGCTCTCGCCGTCCTTCACGCCGATCTCCACGGCCTTCAGGTTGTGGGCGTACTCGTTCATAATCCCGGTGAGGATCTCCTCCCGGCTCAGGCCGGTGCGCAGCTCGGTCTCCAGCAGGACCACGTCCACCACGCGGGTGTCGTATTCCTTGGCGACGGCAATCATCTCGCTGACGGTCAGGGGCATTTTTTCCTGGATGGCAGCTCTAATATCAGACATAGGCGTAATTCTCCTTTTATCTCCCCGCAGGGCCGTTGCTGTTTGAATGAAAAAGATGCGGCGGCCCGGCGCGCCGGGCTGGGAAAACGATCCGCCGGGCGCACCGGAACCGCCGCATTCAGGGGGACTGCTTTGGATTGCCGGTTAGATTATTTCACAACGCGGCCGGTGGCGTAGTTGGCCTCGATGGCACGGATCTCGGGCAGGCCCACGATCTCGTTGAACTGAGCGAAGGGGATCATGGTGTCCATAAGGGTGGCGGTGGTGTCGTCGCGGCGCATGCCCTCCCACAGGTCGACCATGGCCTTGGTGGTGACATAGACGGAAGCGGTGGGATAGATGATCAGGTTGTAGCCGAACTCAGACAGCTTGGCGTTGGTGAACATGGGCGTGCGGCCGCCCTCCACCATGTTGGCCAGAGTGAGCACGCCGGGCAGCTCGCTGTTGATGCGGCGCATCTCCTCCTCGGACTCGGGGGACTCCACGAACAGGATGTCGGCGCCGGCCTCCTTGTAGGCGTGAGCGCGCTCCAGGGCCTCCTCGATGCCGAAGACGGTGCGGGCATCGGTACGGGCCATGATCATCATGTCGCCCTGACGGGTATCCGCAGCGGCCTTGATCTTGCCCACCATCTCGTCCTTGGAGATGACCTCACGGCCCACCATGTGGCCGCACTTCTTGGGCATGACCTGGTCCTCCAGCTGGATGACGGCCACACCGGCCTTCTCGTACTCGCGGACGGTGCGCATCACGTTGACGGCGTTGCCGAAACCGGTGTCGGCGTCGGCGATGACGGGCACACCGGCGGCCTCCACCATGTTGCCGGCACGCATGACCATCTCGCTCATGGTCATCAGGCCCACGTCGGGCTTGCCCAGGTGGCTGGCGGACTGGCCGTAGCCGGTCATGTACACGGCGTCAAAGCCCAGCTTGCCGATGATCTTACCGGTCAGCATGTCGTGGGCGCCAGGGGCGACGATGGTCTTCTTGGTGGCAAAGAGCTCGCGGATTTTAGTGGCTCCGTTCATGTTAATTCACTCCAAATTATAAGATTGGCTCATTCAAGCCTGATTGACATATTCCTTGAGGAAGCTCAGGGCGGCGTCGGGATAGTGCTTGCCCAGCACGCCCATGGCGTAAAGCAGGTAACTCCGGTCCAGAATCACCTTGGGGAGATTGAGGGGCAGCAGAGAGATGCCCGGATCTTCGAAGCAGCGCTCCACCATGCCCAGGGCCTTCTCCTTGTCCGAGTGGACAAAGATGCCGCCCACGCAGAGCACCTTCTCCACGTTGCGCAGGTCGCGGCCCATGGCGGCGCCCGCCATAATACCCATCACCGGGTCGGCGACCTCGGCGTAGTGGCCGGCGTGGCGGCGCAGAGCGGTGGAGATGGCGCAGGTGGCCATGGCACGCTCCATGGACTGCTCCTTTTCACCCTGGGGGATGTAGTCGGGGTGGGCCTCCAGCTTGGCTGCAAAGGCCAGCACCTCGTCGGGGGTGACGTCGCAGTCCAGGTCCATGGCCCGGATGATGGCCTTGGGACCCACCGCCTCGGGGATGCCCGTGGCGCTGACACGCAGGCCCAGGTTGCCCTCCACGGTGCGGTAGGAGAACTGCTTCTCGTTGTTGATGACCAGACCCCGCTCCTCGATGGCCAGCTTCTCCAGCTCGGGAAGCGCGGAGTGGATGTCGGTGGTGGCGCCGCCCAGATCGATGAGGATCAGGGAGCCCACACCCTCCTGGTCGTAGGTGCCACGGGCCAGCAGCTCACTGGCCAGCAGCACCGCGCCCGGGGTGGGCACCACGGTGGCGTCGGCCAGGCTGTCCCGGAACTCCAGCAGACCCTTGGCACGGGTGATCTGCTTGATGAACTCCTCGTGAATGGCCTCACGGGCCGGCTTCACGTTGAGGTCGTGGATGGTGGGCATGATGTTGGGCACACGGACGTACCGGATTCCGTTCCGGTCGAACATCTCCGCCACGGGCATCTGGGCGTACTTGTTGCACGCCACAATGACGGTGGCCTTGCTGTGGAGGGAGCAGATCATCTCCGCGTTCTCCATGGCGCAGGTCTCGTCGCCGCCGTCGGTGCCGCCGGAGAGAAGGATGATATCCGGGTTGATCTCCATGAGGACTTCCTTCCGGTAGTCCAGAGGCTCCTCGGAGGAGACAACCTGCATCACACGGGCGCCGGCGGTCATGGCCACCTCCTTGGCGGCCTTGGCGGTGACACGGGGCATATAGCCCAGGGCTACCATCCGCAGTCCGCCGGCAGCGGAGCAGGAGCTGTACCGCTTGCACAGCTCGTCAAACTCCACGCCCTGGGCCCTGATGGCCTCCTGTGCCTTGCCCGCGCCCTCCATGATGTCGTGGAGGGTGGTGGGAGACTGACCCCGGCCCAGGAAGGTGAACTTTCCGTGGTCCAGCCGGAAGGCAGCCGCCTTGGTGTAGGTGCTGCCTACATCAAATACGATAATATTTGCAAGCATATTCTGGCATCCTTTTCACTCCCCGTCCGGCGCCGACAGCGCCGGACGGGAGCGGGAGAATCAGTCCTGATACTTGGCCTTTTCCAGCAGAGCGTAGCCCTCCATCAGGCGGCGGGCGGTGCGGACGATGGCGGCCTTCTTGACGTTGTTGTTCTCATCCACCTCGGAGTAGCAGGGAATCATACCGGCGGGGTGGCCGATACGCACCAGCTCGGGGGGATTGTCGTTGTGCAGGACCTGGTTGACCAGAGTGCCCTTGATCTTGGCGGCCACGCCGGTGCAGACGGTGGCGGTGCCGGCGTAGGTCTTGTGCAGCACCTGCATGAACATCAGGCGGGAGACCAGATCCACGTCTTCCTTCTTGATGGTCTTGTCCTCGGGAGGATAGTAGTAATCCTGAGCCTCGGTGATGAAGGCGACCATGGGGAAGGCGGGAGAATTCTTGGTAGCGTCCTCCAGGTCCTTGGCCATGCCGCACTTGACGCAGGCGATGCCGCGGATCTCCTCCAGGTACTTCAGCAGCTCGGGATTGCCGTCGATCTCCTGCTGATCCTCGGTGCCCTTCATGCCGACGCTCTCAGCGCGGACGAAGATCACGGGGTTGGCGCAGTCGACGATGGAGGCCTCGATGGGGCCGCGGCTGGTCCCGATGACGTCCACGGGGTTGCCGGTGGGCAGCAGCTTGCCGGTGGCGGCGCCGGCGGTGCCGGACATGTCCATCTGGATGGGGGCGGCGGTGCCGGGCACGCCGGCGATCTCGGCGTCGCCGGTGACCTTGGCCTTGCCGTTCTCCACCATGACGTAGGACTTCATCAGCTTCTGGGTGTTGGTCTGCCAGATGGTGACCTCGTTGAGGCCCTCATGGCAGCGGACGATGGACTCGTCGATGGCGAAGGGGGCGACACCGGAGGAGATGTTGCCGCAATTGCCGTTCCAGTCCACCTTAGCGTCGGTGATGGACACCTGGGCAAAGGTGTAGTCCACGTCGGCGCCGGGCACGGAGCCGGGGCCGATGACAGCCAGCTTGCTGGTCAGGGGATCGGCGCCGGCCAGGCCGTCGATCTGGCGCTTATCGGGAGAACCGAAGATGCCGAGAATGACCTTGTCACGCTCGGGACCGGGCGCGGGCAGATCGTTCTCCTTCAGGAAGATGCCCTTGCTGGTGCCGGCACGCATGATAACGCAAGGGATTCTGAACTGATCCATGATGATTACCTCCTACATACGGCTTGTTCGCTGTACTGCCGCTCTCCCGGCGGGAAGGCCCCGCCGGGGAGAACGGAAAATTTACTTATGCTTCGCCTCGATGAGCTTGGTGATGGTCTCCAGGCACTGCTCGGGAGTGGAGTCGGGGCCGAAGAAGGCGTCCACGCCCATGAAGCCCACGCCCTCCTTGGCGATCTTGTCCTCGTAGAACTTGTGCTCCTCTTCCTTCTCGGCGATACGGCCGCCGGCCCAGACCACCATCTTGTCCCGGATGCCCAGCTCCTTCAGACGGGCCTCCACACGGGGGAACAGGGTGACGCCCAGACCCAGCAGGTTGCTCACGCCCACGGCGTCGGCGTTGGCCTCGGCGGCAACCTCGGCCACGGTCTCGGGCAGGTTCATGCCGCGCAGGTAGATGACCTCAAAGCCGGCATCCTGGAAGGTCTCACGGATGGTGTTGATGCCGTTGACGTGGGCGTCGGCGCCCACGGTAGCCAGCACGATCTTCTCCTTGCGCGTGGGGGGCTTCTCCACGTGGACGGTGACGTGCTCCTTGGTGATGGGGCAGCGGGTGGGGTCAACACCCAGGGGAGTGTAGCCCTCGACATAGCGGGTGATGCCGTCGGGGTCACGGTTGGTCTTGACGAACCGCTTCAGGTCCCAGCCGCCGGCACGAGGAGTATCCATCTTGCCGCTCTTGCCGCCCTCGACGATGAGGTCGATGAGCTGCTCGTCGGTCCACTGACGCCAGAAGTCCTCGGTCAGGCAGCCGGGCTTCAGGCTGCGGGAGGGCAGGTGGAGCACGGCCTCCAGCACGGCGAAGGCCTCGTCCATCATCATGGCCTCGTACTCGTCAATCTTGGGGGACTCGATGCCGGGGTTGTAGGTGCGGCGGAACACGTCCTCGCTGGCCCAGACAGCCTGGCCCATGGAGTCGCCGGTGGGGATGCCCACGCTCTCGGCGGCCTTGGGACGGTAGAAGTTGGCGCCGCCCAGCTTGGCAGCGATGGCCATACGGGCGAAGTGAGCCTGCTCGGCAACCAGGTTTCCGGGCGGGTTCTGGAAGGTCTCGGGCACCACGATCAGGCTCTTGGAGAGCATGTTGTGGCGGAAGGCACGCATGATGGCCAGGTCACGGTACAGGTTGTTGCCGCCCACATTCATCTGGATGCCGCTCAGCTCCCAGGGCAGGCCGCCGTGGACCGCCAGGCCCTCGCTCAGCAGGCACATGGCGATGGCCATGCCGTCGGTGCCGCCGATGTTGTTGATGTGCTTGTGGGTGTCCAGCTGGGCGAAGATCTTGTTCTCGCCGCAGATCTGGATGGCCTTGTAGCCGTTGACCACCTTGGTGCGGAAGTCGTGGATGCCGCGGCCGCCGAAGTGGACGTGGATGACGGGGCCGATGTCGGTGCCGTCAAAGCCGGCGATGAGGGCGTTCAGGATGTTGATGTGAGCGGTATCGCCGGTGGCGTTGATACGCACGGGGTGCTTGGAGCCGCCGCCCATCTGGATGAACTCACGCTCGCCCTTGGGGGTGATGCCGCCCTTGCCGCGGGACTGCTCGATGAGCTCGCGGCCCTTCAGGGGGTCGATGTGACGGGTGGCCTCGGAGTGGACAAACTGGAAGATGGTGTCGTTGTACATGTCGGCATACTTATAGATGTCGCAGGATTCCTTCCAGGTCTCCTCGGCGGTGTTGCGGCCCAGGATGGGGTTCAGGCAGGGCACGCCGGTCTCCAGAGCCTTCTGGCCCAGCTCATAGATGCGGTAGCCACTGCGGACAACGCCGGCCACCTCCCGGGGATAGGGAGCGGGCAGGCCCACGACCTCGCCGTTCTCGTCCAGGTCGGGCATCTCTACGCCGAAGCAGTCGGCATAGGCACGGATGGTCTCAATATCTTCCTTGATGATCTTTTTTGTTCTCTCCTGCGGGTCTTTCATTATATCACCTTGTTTCCCGATTTTAAATTCTCTCTCAGTCCAACAGCACCGGCCCTGCCCCACCTGTGGGCAGGGCCGGTCTGGTATTTGATTAGCCCTCGATGCCCAGCTCAGCCCGGACACGGGGGATCAGGCCGCCGTACTCCAGGGTCTTGCGCACGTTCTCGGACAGGGGGTTAAACTGCTTGACCTCACCGTTGACTGTGACGGTGCCCTTCTCCAGGTCGGCCTCGATGACGTCGCCGGTCTTCAGCTCGTCGGCCACATCAGCCACCCACACGGGCATGCCAATGTTGATGGAGTTGCGGCGGAAGATTCGGGCGAAGCCCTTGGCGATGACCAGAGCCACACCCACCTGCTTGAGGGCGATGGGGGCCTGCTCACGGGAGGAGCCGCAGCCGAAGTTGCGTCCGGCCACGATAATGTCCCCAGGCTGGAACACGGACTTGAAGTCCAGGCCGGCCAGACCGGCCATGGCGAAATTGCCCAGCTGATCCATGGGCTCGGCCATGGCGTATCCGGGGAGAATCTGATCGGTGTCCACATCGTCGCCCAGGACGATGACTCTGCCCTTAATGGTATTCATGTCAGTCCTCCACCTCCGGAACGGTGATTTTGCCCGCCAGGGCAGTGGCCGCGGCGGTGGCGGGAGAGGCCAGGTAGATGTTGGCCTTCATGCTGCCCATACGGCCGGGGAAGTTGCGGTTGGTGGTGGAGACCACCACGTCACGCTCGCTGGTCAGGCCCTCATGGGCGCCGAAGCAGGGGCCGCAGCCGGGATTGAGCACGGTAGCGCCGGCATCCCGGATGATCTTGCACCAGCCTCGCTTCTCCATCTCGTCCAGCACGTCGCGGGAGGCGGGGACGATGAGGGTGTTCACGTCGGGGTGGACCTTCTTGCCCTTAAAGGCCTTGGCCACCTGCTCCATGTCGTTGATGCGGCCATTGGTGCAGGAGCCCACCACCACCTGGGTGACGGGAGTGCCGGCCACCTCGCGGACGGGAACCACGTTGGCGGGAGAGAAGGGCCGGGCGATCTGGGGCTCCAGCTCGCTCAGGTTGACCTCGCGCACCTCGGCGGTGTCCGGCTCCAGGGCGGTGGTGCCGAAGATGGTGATCATGCTGCCGATCTCGATGCCCATGTTGCACACGGTCATGCGCTCGGCAACGGAGAAGTCCTCAATACCCTCGCCGGTGAAGAGGAGGGCCTTGTCCACCAGGTAGTCGGTGCCGAAGACGCTGCCCAGGTACAGGATCAGGTCCTTGCCGAACACGTTGGCGGGCTTCTTGCCGGTCAGGTGGATCTGGACCACCTGGGGAACCTCCAGGTCCAGCTTGCCGGTGGCCATGGCGGCGGCCAGCTCGGTGGAGCCCACGCCCACGCCCATGACGCCGTAGCCGCCGCAGGTGCCGGTGTGGGAGTCAGCGATGGCGATGAGGTCGCCGGGGTTGGCCCGGTGCTTCTCGTACATCAGCTGGTGGATGACGCCCTCGCCCCGGTGATAGAGGTGGACGCCGAACTCCTTGGCAAAATCGTCCATGGCCCACACGCTGTTGCGGGCCTTCTCGGTGGCGGCGGGGTAGATGTGGTCCACAATCAGGACCACCCGGTCGGGGTCAAAAACCTTTTTGACCCCGATTTCCCGGAACATCTTGATGGCGATGGGGGCGGTCACGTCATGGGCCGCCACGTAGCTCACACGGCAGGACAGGTCGTCGCCCGCATGAGCCTCCTCCACCCCGGCAGCTCTGGCAAGGTATTTTTCAATGCAGTTCATGGAAAAACCTCCGTGCTTATTTCTTATAGAGCTCCCGCATGATGTCCAGGTGCTGGATGGGCAGCTTGCCGAAGCGGATATTCAGCGCGTTCTCCACGGCGTCCGCGGTGGCGGGGATGGTGGGGATCAGGGCGGGCTCGCCCACGCCCTTGGCGCCGAAGGGGCCGGTCTCGCCGGTGCCGCTCTCCACCACGATGGGGTAGATCTCGGGCACGTCCATAGCGGTGGCCAGCAGGTACTTGGAGAACACGGGGTTGGTGATCTTGCCGTTCTTGGTCTCGATCTTCTCCAGCAGGGCGAAGCCGATACCCATGGCCACGCCGCCCTCAATCTGGCCCTCAACGGCCTGCTTGTTGACGGCGGTGCCCACGTCGTGAGCGGAGATGACGTTGAGCACGTCCACCAGGCCGGTCTCCACGTCCACTTCCAGATCCACGATGGTGGCGGCGTAGGAGTAGACCTCGAAGGGGATACCGAACATGTTGTCGGGGTTCAGGCCGGTGGTTCTGGGGTTGTAAGCGCCGCAGCCCAGGGCCAGCTTGCCCAGGCGCTTCATCTCGTTCATCAGCTCGATGTAGGTCATCTTCACGCTGGTGTCGTCAGCAGAGTAGACCTCACGGTGCTTGAAGATGAGCTTCTCCTCGGGCACGTTGAGGAACTTGGAGGCGACCTCAGCCAGGGTCTTCTTGGCCATCCGGGCGGCCAGCATGGTGGCGGAGCCGGAGATGAAGGTCTGGCGGCTGGCGGAGGTGGCGCCGCCCTCAGGGGTGACCTGGGTGTTGGCGGGGGTGACGCGGATGTCCTCGTACTCCAGGCCCAGCTCCTCGGCGGCGATCTGAGCCATGGCGGAGGTGGAGCCCTGGCCGATATCGGCGCAGCCCACCATCAGGTTGACGCTGGCGTCAGGCAGCACCTCGATGAAGGCGCCGGCGGGGTTGGGCAGGCCGGTGTTGCCGATGCCGTAGTACATGCAGCCGTAGCCACGGCCACGGCGCTTGTTGGGGGCGGAGGGCTCGCAGGGAGGCAGGACCTCCTTGGCCTTGGCCTTGGCGGCCTCCAGACACTGGATGAAGCCCACGTCCTCGCCCAGGACCTGACCGGTGGGGGTGACGCTGCCGGGCCGGTGGGCGTTGAGGATACGGATGTCGATGGGGTCCATGTTCAGGGCCTTGGCCAGAGCATTCATCTGGCCCTCGTGAGCGGTGGCCACCTGAGGCACGCCGAATCCGCGGAAGGCGCCGGCCATGGGGTTGTTGGTGTAGTAGAAGGTGGCGTCAATGCGCACGTTGGGCACCTCGTAGGGGCCGGCGGCGTGCACCACGGCACGGGTGATAACGGCGGGGCCGTAGGAGGCGTAAGCACCGGTGTCGCCCAGCAGGGTGGCCTCAACGGCCAGGATCTTGCCGTCCTTGGTAGCGCCGGTCTTGTAGTGCATCTTCATGGGGTGGCGCTTGGAGGAGACCATGGTGGACTCCAGACGGGAGCGGACGATCTTCACGGGGCGGCCGGTGTAGTAGGCCAGCAGGGCCGCGTGGCACTGGACAGAGATATCCAGCTTGCCGCCGAAGCCGCCGCCGGTGGTGACCTGAATGGTGGACACCCGGTTCTGGGGGAAGCCCAGCATGCCGGCGATCTCGCCGCGGTCATAGTGGGGGTTCTGGGTGGAGCAGTAAACGGTCATGATGCCGTTCTCATAAGTAGCAATACCCGCATCAGGCTCAATGAACATGTGGGAGAGCATGGGGGTCTCGTAGTCGTTCTCGATGATGATGTCGCACTGCTTGAAGGCCTCGTCCACGTTGCCGTGCTCCAGGTGCTTCTTCTGGTGGACGTTGGTGGTGCCGTGGACAATGGGGGCGTCGGCCTCGGCGGCCCGCTCCATGCTCAGCACCGGCTCGTACTCCTCGTACTCCACCTTGATGGCGTCCAGAGCCTCCTGAACCAGCTCAGGGGTCTCGGCGGCCACCACGGCGATGGCGTCGCCGTAGCGGCGGATCTTGTCGTCCACCAGGATGGGCTCATCCTTGATGATGATGCCGATGCGGTTCTTGCCGGGGATGTCCTTGGAGGTGCGGACAGTCACAACACCGGGGATGGCCAGAGCGGCGGAAGCGTCGAAGCTCTTGATGACGCCATGGCAGATGGTGCTGCGGAACACGCCGCCGTAGAGCATGTTGGGCATCTCCATGTCGGCAGCGAACTTGGCAGTACCGGTGATCTTCTCCATGGTATCCTTTTTGATCACGCTCTTGCCCAGGACGGAGTACTCGTTCTTGTTGGCGGTGGAGACGATCAGATTGCTCTTCTCCTTCACAGCGGTCTCAGGTTTCATGCCTCGGTGCCTCCCTTCGCATCGCGGGCCATCTCCACGGCCTTCACAATCTTGGTGTAGCCAGTGCAGCGGCAGAGGTTGCCGGACATGGCACGCTGAATCTCAGCCTTGGTGGCATGGGGGTTCTTGTCCAGCAGGGCCTTGGCAGACAGAACCATGCCGGGGGTGCAGTAGCCGCACTGGACGGCGCCGGCGTCCACGAAGGCCTGCTGGATCACGTCCAGGGTGCCGTCCTCCTTGGTCACGCCCTCCAGGGTGATGACGCTGCCGCCATCCACCTGGCCGGCCAGCATCAGGCAGGAGGTGACGGCGTTGCCGTTGTAGATGACGGTGCAGGCGCCGCACTCGCCCTCGCCGCAGCCTTCCTTCACGCTGGTCAGGCCCATGTCCTCCCGCAGGAAGTCCACCAGGCGCTTATTGGGGTCGGCCATGACGGAGACGTCGTGACCGTTCAGGTTAAAATTAATACGAATCTGTTCCATCTTCGGATACCTCCTGCTCAGGCCAGGCCCAGCTGGCTGAGAATCTGGTCGTAGCACCGGCGGGCCGCGCCGCGGACGCCCTCACGCTTGTAGACGACGGAGGGACGGGTGGGGATTGCGGCCTGGACGGCATCGGTAAAGGCGGGCAGGGTATCATACAGCACGCCGGCCTCCAGAGACTTGCCCTTGAGGAGCTCCTCCAGCTCGGGGGAGCGCATGGGGTGCTTGCTCACGGCGCCCAGGACCACGCGGCAGTCCTCCACCTTGTTGTCGGCGGTGCGCTTGACGTAGATGCTGACAGCCAGCACCACGATGGCCAGGGACTTACGCTTGCCGATCTTGAAGTAGCCCACGGCCTCATCGGGGCCGATGACGGGGAAGCGTGCCTCGACCATCAGCTCGTCGGGCCGGATGGCGCAGTTGCCGGGGCCCTTGTTGAAGTCCTCGATGGTCATGATGCGCTCGCCCTTGGCGCTGCGCAGCACCACGGAGGCGCCCAGGGTGACCAGAGTCGTGGGGGAGTCGCCTGCCACGGAGGCGTTGACCACGTTGCCGCCGATGGTGCCCAGATTCCGAATCTGGGGAGAACCCACATGGATGGCGGTCTCGTACAGGGCGGGCAGCTTCTCCTTCACGTAGGGGTTGTTCTCCAGGTCGTTGAAGGTGGTGAGGGCGCCGATCTTCACCATGCCGTCCTCTTCCTTCACATAGCGCAGCTCGTCCAGCTTGCTGATGCTGATGACGTGCTCAGGAGTCTTGTGACGCTCGTTGAGCTCGATGACAACGTCGGTACCGCCGGCGACCACAGCGCAGCTGCTCTGGTACTTGTCCAGCATTTCCACAGCTTCAGCCACTGTGGTGGGGGCGTGATAAGTAAAGGGCTTCATCAGTTCAGGCTCCTTTCTCGGCCTCGCCGTGGATCTTCGCGCCGGTCAGGTCCTCCCAGACCTTGACCACGGAGGACATATCCTCCCGGCCCTGGCCCTTGGCACGGGCCATCTCATACACCTGGACGGCAGCGGCGGTCATGGGCAGGGGCACCTTCTCGTCCCGGGAGGCCTCCAGGGCCAGGCCCAGGTCCTTGTACTGCAGGTCAACCGCGAAGCCGCCGTTGAACTGGCCGGCCATGATGAACTTCTCCAGCTTGGCGTCCAGGGCGTAGCTGCGGCCGGAGGACACGGAGATGACCTCCTTCATGGTCTCCACGGACAGGCCGCACTTCACGCCCAGGGTCAGGGCCTCGGCCAGAGCGGCCATGTTGCAGCCCAGCAGCAGGTTGTTGACCATCTTGATGGCGTCGCCGCCGCCGGCCTCGCCAACGTGGTAGATGTTCTTGCCCAGCACGTCGAAGATGGGCTTGACCTTGTTGAAGGTCTCGTCGTCAGCGCCAACCATGATGGTCAGGGTGCCGGCAGCAGCGCCGGACACACCGCCGCTGACAGGGGCGTCGATGTAGTGGATGCCCTTCTCGGCGGCCTTCTTGGCCATGGCCTTGGTGGTGTTGGGAGCCACGGAGCTCATGTCGATGATGACGGTGCCCTCTTTGCAGTTCTCGAACACGCCGTTCTTGCCGCACATGGTGCCTTCCACGATCTTGGCGTTGGGCAGGGAGCAGATGATGACGTCAACATGACCGGCCATCTCACCGGCGGAGGGGTGGCCGATGGCGCCCTTGCCCTCCATCTCCTTCACGGCGGCCTCGACCACGTCAAAGGCATGGACCTCGTAGCCGGCGGTCAGCAGGTTGGTGGCCATGGGGCGACCCATTGCGCCAAGACCGATGAAACCAATCTTCATTTTCATGCACTCCATTTCTATTTCGATTTATTGATTCCCTCTGTTTCGAGCGTTCTTCTCTATAAAGCCTTGTTCAGACCGTTGGGAACGATGGTTCCCCAGTTTTTGAAACCGGATTCTGCCGGGGGGACCGGCATTCTCAACGGTCTGAACCGATATCTTCTCTCATGTTCAATATCGCCATTCCGTTTTGAATTTCGTCTTGGAAAAGGCCCCCGACCAGCGCCATCGGGTCGGTCGGGGGCCTTTCTCAGGTCTCTTTCAGATTCAGTGCAGCAGCTTAGTGCATGCCGTCCTCGCACTTGGCCTCGGACTTCTGCAGGCCGCCGATACGGCCGACGCCGTTCACAGTGGCGTGGGGACGGCCACCGTCGGCCAGGACAACGGCCATGACGATCTCGTCAGCCTTGGGGGCATCGGGCACACGGACCTCGAAGGAGCCGTAGTGGGTGCGCACGAAAGCGGCATCCTTGAAGTGCAGGGAGATGTCCAGGGAAGCGCCGACGCCGGCGACCTTCTCGTTGGAGGGGATGATGGACTTGCCGCCGCCGATAGCAGCGCGGATGGGCTTGCCGGCCTTGGGGTGCAGCATAGCGGAGGAGTGCTCCAGCTCGCCGTCGGTGCCCACGATGCAGCCCTTGCCGTAGGTCTCGACGTTCTCAGCGCCCAGCAGCTCGGCACCCTTGCGGGCCAGCAGATCGCCCAGGTACTCGCCGTACTCGGTCAGCTCGCTCAGGTCCTCCTGCCACTTGCCGGCATAGGGGTTCTTGATAACGGCAGCAACGGAGACGGTCTTGATGGACTTCTTCTCGCCGTTCTCGACGGGCATATCAGCGCCGCCCTCATAGAAGACCTCTTCCAGGTTGGTTACGATCTTACGGATTTTGGGCTCTTTCATGACAATACACTCCTTATATATTGGTTATTGAGGATTTTTCATGATATTCGGCCCCTTCAGGATACCCTCGGGGTCAAAGAGGGTGGTCATGCCCTGCACGGTAGCCACGCAGGCCAGCAGGCCGCCCTTTTCGTATTGTTTTCTGGCTTCGGCCACTACCTGTCTCAGCGCCGTGAGTTTCTCCCCCTCGCTCAGAGGACCCACACCGGTCACGACCCGCAGGTCTGCGATGTCGCTGTCCGGGTCCAGCTCACCTGCCAGGCAGGTATGGACGGCGGGCGAGTCGATATAGGAGCGGTCAGCCAGCAGGGTTGCCAGAGCGTCGGCCATGGCGCAGCGGCTGGAAAAGACCGTGACGCCGCTGGCAATGCCGGTGGTCAGGCTGCGGCCGCCCAGGCCGCTGGTAGCCACGCCGCCAACCCCGTGCTCGGGCTTGAGACGGATCACCTGATCCACACCGCCCGGCTTGGACATGTCGAACAGGATTCCCAGCCCCAGTTTTTCTCCCGGAGCCAGCCGGATGGCCACGTCGCCGCCGTTGTTGGCTGCAACCTTGGTGGCGCCCTGCTCCCAGAGATAGTCGGCCACGGTGTCGGCCACAGTGCCGGCCACAGCCGCCATAGGGGTGAGCCAGGGATCGCCGGTGGCCAGCACCGCCTGGGCCATGGTCCGTCCCGCGCCCGACAGCGCCGCCAGCTCCACCTGGGGCGGGTAGCGCCGGAGCATCTCCAGGGACGGCCTGAGGTCCTTCAGGCAGTTGTCAATCACGGGGAAGGCGGAGCGGCACAGCTCCGTGTCCCCCTCCCCGTTCCGCTCGGCGGTGACCACCATGGACACGGGACCGTAGTCGAAGAAGACCCGGCCCGGTGCCAGCTCTCTCATCTGCTCGTCATCCATGGCTTATTTACTCGCCGATCTCCTTGCGGAGCTCGTCGATGGGCTTGACGCAGTTCATATGACCGCCGATAGCGTCATAGTCGGCCTTGGTCATGGTGTACTCCACGGGAGCCACGGTGGCGGGGGTGGGGACCCAGGTCACGCCGTGGTTGACCATCTTGCCGGCGTCCACGATGAAGTCGATGCCGCCGCCGGGCAGGATGTAAGCGGGAGCGCCGCCGATGGTGAGGACAGCCTTGCCCTCATGGACGGCCTTGGTGATAGCCAGAGGCTTGGAGCAGACACCGCCGCGGGCGCTGCCGCCGGTGCCGCCGGTGTACATGACGCTGGTCAGGGACTGCTCGCAGTTGTTCATGATATCGTCCGCCAGGGCGGTAGCCTTGTCGGTCATGGGGATTTCCTTCACGTCGCCGTCGGCCTGGACCTCAAAGAGGGCGCGGATCTCACCGGTGGTGTTGAGCACCAGGATCTGCATGCCGGCGTGGGCGCGGGTCATATCCACGCTCTTGATGGCGTCGCGGGGAGTCTCGATGGTGGTACCGCCGATGCCGGTGCCGTGCTCGCCGAAGTAACGGCCGCGGGAGGACTTGCGGGCGTTGGGGATCACGCCGGACCACTCCATGCCCACGTCGGCGCCGGCCAGGTGCTCGGTGAACAGGCCCACCACGTGGTGGTCGATGACGATGCACTCGTCAACGGCTTCCTTCATCTTCTTGGCAAACAGGCCCACGGTAGCGCTGCCGCAGCCGATGCGCATCTTGGACTCCTGCACGCCGTTGATGATGGGGGGCTTGCCCTGCTGCACAACGACCTTGATCTTCTTGTTGACGGACAGCTCCACCTGCTCGCCGTTGGCCAGCTCGGTGATGGTGCGGGCCACGATGAAGCCGTCGGGGCCGGTCAGCTTGTTGGCGCCGCCCACGGCGATCATCTTGGAGCCGTACTCCTCGGTGTTGACCATGCCCACCAGCTTGCCGTCACGGTAGACGGGGTCGCCTTCCTCGCCGATGTAGGTGTTGGTGTCCAGCTTGACCACAACGGCGGAGTAGCTCAGGGGAGCCTCAGTGACAACGGTCACCACTTCCACGCCGTCCCGGACCTCGGAGACGATGTGGGGCGCGGGACGGATGCAGGGATAGTTGGTTCCGGCGCCCACAGCGGTGGTGATGGGGCCTTCCAGGCGCTTGTCGGGATAGACGACGTCGCTGCTGGGGGTGATCTCCAGCTTGCGGTTGCGCACCAGCTCACCGTTGACATTGGTGTAGCGCTTGCAGGCACCGGTGTGGCCCAGAGGCACACGGCACTGCACGGAGCAGTGGGAGCAGATGGCGCAGTTCTCGCTCATCTCAGCGGGCTTGGAGATGGCGCCGAACTTACACACACGGGTGCACACGCCGCACTCGCAGCACTTCTCGGCATCCACAACCGCCTTGCGCTCCACAACGTGGACAGCGTCCAGGGGGCAGTTTTTCTCGCAGATCATGCAGCCCTTACAGGCTTCCAGGTTCACAATGACCATGAATTGTTGAGCCTCCTCTGTATCATAGGCCTGCCGCCCGTATACCCTCTGCCGGGCGGCAGGCTTGTGTCAATTCGGTTCGATTACAGGACCTTGGCGGGGCGCTTGCAGGGAGGCGTGTTGCGGCTCTTGGCAGCCTTAACAACGCCGTCCACCATGATGATGCTCAGGCCGGGGATATCGCCGCACTCGAAAGCCTCGACGGCGGTGTTGGCCACGGAGCCCATGGGGGCGTCCAGGAAGATGAGGTCGGCCTCGCGGCCCACTTCGATCATACCGGTGTTCAGCTTGTCATAGACGCGGGCGGCGTTACCGGTGGCCATGCAGACGGCGATCTCGCCGGGGATGCCGGACACGGAAGCCACCTGGCAGATGTTGCGCAGGATGCCCAGGGGGATGATGCCGGTGCCGGAGGGGGCGTCGTTACCGAAGATGATGCGGCCCAGCTGGCCCTTCTCCTGGGCGCGGCGGGCGACGTAATCAGTAACCTTGGGGTTGCCGCACTGGACGATCTCCATGGCGAAGTCGGTCTCGTCCATCAGCTTGTCCACCTCGTGCAGGGGGATAGCGGTGGGGCCGCCGTTGATGTGGGAGATGACGTCGGGCTTGGTGGCCATGACCTGCTCGGCGGTGACGGTGGAGGAGCCGGGGATGGAGGTGCCGCCGGTGTGCATCTGGACCTTCATGCCGTACTTGTGGGCCCACTCGACCATGGGAGCCGCGTCCTCAGGCTGCTTCACGCTGCCCAGGCCGATCTCGCCGACGGTCCAGACGCCTTCCTTGGCCATCTCTTCGAAGTCCTTCTCAACCAGGCCCTTCTCCAGGATGACGCTGCCGCCGTGGACCTTCACGCCGCCGGGCTTCAGAGCCGCGAAAGACTTGTGGGCCAGGATGGCCAGAGCCTTGGTGCCGGCGGGATCCTTGGGACGGCCGGGGGTGTGGCACTCACCGGCGGAGATGATGGTGGTCACGCCGCCGTGGAGCTCGCCCTCGATGAAGTTGCTGGCAAACTGGCGGTGAGCATAATCGCCCAGGCTGGTGTGGACGTGAGTGTCGAACAGGCCGGGGGCGACAGTGGCGCCGGCGGCGTCGATGACAGTGCCCTGCTCCACCTCAGCGGCGATCTCAGCAGTGGAAATAGCGGCAAGGGCGTCGCCGCCGATGGCCTTGATCTTGCCGTCAGCAATCAGGATGGTGTCACCCTCGAGAACAGGCTTGTTGATGTCGCCGCTGAGGATGGTGCCGATGTTCTTAATGACTGTCATGCTCATTGTGAAAACTCCTTTCATCTTTTAGCCGGTGCTGAATCGGCGTTTTACCATTTTTCATGACGCGCTTGGGGAAATATTTGCTCTACCGGTCCTTCCGGTGAAATCCCGCCGGCAGGACTCAGATATCGCCTGAAGTGCAGGGGAAAACCCTGATATATCAGCCGGGGCACCCGCCTGAATGGGCGCCCCGGCTGCGGTTAACAATATGTAGCCGTCCGGGACACGCCTGAATCAGACCAGCTTATAGTCGCCTTCCTTGATCCAGCCCTGCTTGCGCATAATCTCAGAGAAGAGCAGCGCCAGCGCGGCGGGAAGCACGAAGCAAATCAGAACCAGGCCAATCCAGTCCATCGCGCCAGGAGCAATGGCGGAAGCGCCGGCGTTCAGGGCCGCCTCAGAGGGAGTGAACCAACCGGTAACAACGCCGATGGGGCCCACCAGACCGCTGGTGCCCATGCCGGAGGAGATGGGAGATCCGTTCATCTGCAGATTGAAAATGCAGGTGGCGATGGGACCGGTCACAGCGGCGGCCAGCGTGGGCGGCAGCCACAGAATCGGCTTGCTCATCAGGTTGGGAACCAGCAGCATGGAGGTGCCCAGGCCGATGGAAACCAGACCGTTCATCTTGTTCTCACGATAAGTACACACGGCAAAGCCCACCATCTGGGCGCAGCAGCCAGCCACAGCGGCGCCGCCGGCCAGACCCGTCAGGCTCAGAGCCGCGCAGACGGCGGCGGAGCTGATGGGGAGGGTCAGGACGATACCCACGATCACGGACACCAGGATGCCCATGAAGAAGGGCTGCTGCTCGGTGGCCCACATGATGATGGTACCCAGCCAGGAGGCGAACGCGCCGATGGGCGGGGCCAGGAACTGCGCCACCAGGACGCCGATAATGATGGTGACGGCCGGAGTGACGATCAGGTCGACAGGAGTGCGCTTGGAGACCAGTTTGCCGAAGAAGATGGCAATCAGGGTGACGAAGTACACGGCCAGAGGACCGCCAGCGCCGCCCAGAGCGTTGGTAGCGTAGCCGACTGTGGCCAGGGAATAGAGGACGTAGGGATCGCACTTGACGGCATAGCCGATGGCCAGAGCCATGGCCGCGCCCTGTACGGCGGAGGTCTGCCCGGAGATGCTCATCAGGAACTCGCCGACCACACCCGGGATAAAGGTACCAACGGTGTTGATGATAGTGCCGATGAGGAGCGAGGCAAACAGGCCGTGGGCCATGCCGCCCAGAGCCTGGATGCCGATGCGGTTCCAGGAGATTTCGATGTTCTGTTCTTTAAAGTACTTCTTGATGCCAGTCAGTTCTTGCGTATTTTTCTGCTCGGTCATACTTTTCCTCCCTCTCATATCATGTTCGGTAGATAGGGGTGCCTGAGGGTGGGGCGGCACGGTGCGCACCGTATCCGCCCCTGTCGCCGGCTGTTATTGAAAAACGTATTTGGGGAATACGTTTCGCAACCAGAAGGAGCTGCCGCAGCGAATGGGCTGCCGGTATCATTTTTTGGATTTTCCCTCTGTAATTCTTGCTTTTTCTCTTTTATATATTTATAATATAGTTTGATATGGCAAAATTCTCTGTCATTTTCCTCTAATGTCCAACTTTCGCTTTCCTCAAATATTAGGGCAGCGAAATTTACAGGGCATTTTTAACGAAAACTCTATCCGCTTTATTGCCTATATTATAACATTCTCCCTATTCCATGACAAATACTTTTATCCTTCTAAAAGCCTCGTTTTATATATTTTTTATATATGATTATTGTTTAATTAGACAGAACATCAAGGGGTAGATTTGTGCAATGACACTAAAACAGCTGGAATATTTCCTTGAAATCGCTAAGATGGGCAGCGTAACCCGGGCGGCTCAGAGCTTAAATGTATCACAGCCGCCCGTCAGCCTCCAACTCAAGCTGCTGGAGGAGGAGCTGGGTTCTCCTCTTTTTATCCGTGACAAGCGCCATCTCGAGATTACGCCGGCGGGCACCCTTCTGCGGGAGCGCGCCCAGGCCATTCTGGCCCTGCTGGAAGAGACGTCCAGAGATATTCAGCTTATTTCCCAGGAACGGCATATGATTATACGAATCGCCACCATCGGCTCCATCAACAGCCAGATGCTGCCCGAGAAAATCGCCCACTTCTGCAGCGCGTACCCCTATGTAAACTTTCAGGTGGTGGAGGGGCGCACGGAATCCGTCCTGGCCGCTCTGCGGGAAAACGAGGCCGACATCGGCTTTGTGCGTGAGCCCTTCAACGTGACCGCCTTCCATGTGGTGCCCATCCGCAACACACTGCTCCCGCCCGGAGAGGCCGACCACTTTGTGGCCCTGGCCAAGCCCTATTTCTTTGAGGGGAGCAGCAGCGACGCCATCCCTCTGGAAGATCTTCAGGGCAAGCCGCTGGTGACCCACCGCCGCTACCGGGAGATGCTGGTCACCGCCTGCCGCAAGCACGGCTTCACTCCCCACATCATATGTGAAAATGACGGGATTCAGTCCTCCCTCAGCTGGGCACAGGCCGGAATCGGCATCGCCATCGCCCCCTACACCTCCGCCATCATCAACACGGATTCGTCCCTGGTCATCCGCCACCTGGAGGATCTGAACTTCAGTCCCCGGGTCTGTCTCATCTGGAACCAGAACAAAAAGCTCTTTTCCGAGATCAACGCATTCATCAATTTATTCTGAGAAGTGCAGCCCCCAAGGACAAAACTTGCCTGATTTCTCCCTCACAGATGGATTCCTACGGACGGAACGGTTTTTTACGCAAGTTTTTTTTAAAATCCTGCAAAAAACTATTGACAGATACCGGGGGTAAGACAGTATACTAATTCCAATGTAGTGCGCAGGGCAGCGCCGTCCATTTCCCCCAGCGGCGGAGGGCGCCCCGAGCTACCGCAGATATATCTCAGACGCGGCTCCATATATATTAAGGAGGCCGCTCTACAGATCAGGAGGTAAACATCATGGATTATGTGAGTCAGGTACTGGCCGACGTCAAGGCGAAGAACCCCCACGAGCCGGAGTTCCTGCAGACCGCCACTGAGGTGCTCAACTCCCTGCGCCCCATCGCGGAGCGCCGCCCCGAGTATCAGAAGGCCAAGATCCTGGAGCGGATGGTCGAGCCCGAGCGGATCATCACCTTCCGTGTGCCCTGGATTGACGACAAGGGCGAGTACCAGGTCAACCGCGGCTTCCGCGTCCAGTTCAACAGCGCCATCGGCCCCTACAAGGGCGGCCTGCGCTTCCACCCCACTGTCAACCAGAGCGTCATGAAGTTCCTGGGCTTTGAGCAGATTTTTAAGAACTCCCTCACCGGCCTGCCCATCGGCGGCGGCAAGGGCGGCAGCGACTTCGATCCCAAGGGCAAGAGCGACGACGAGGTCATGCGCTTCTGCCAGAGCTTCATGACTGAGCTGTACCGCCACATCGGCCCCGACTGCGACGTGCCCGCCGGCGACATCGGCGTGGGCGGCCGTGAGATCGGCTATCTGTACGGCCAGTACAAGCGCCTCACCGGCCAGTACTGCGGCGTGCTCACCGGCAAGGGCCTGAGCTACGGCGGCTCCCTGGCCCGTACCCAGGCCACCGGCTACGGCGTGGTGTACCTGGCCAACGAGGTCCTGACCCACAAGGGCAAGAGCTTCCAGGGCCAGAAGGTCATCGTGTCCGGTTCCGGCAACGTGGCCATCTACGCCGCTGAGAAGGCCACCGAGCTGGGCGCCGTGGTCATCGCCATGTGCGACTCCAACGGCTACATCGTGGACAAGAACGGTGTGGACGTGGCCACCATCAAGGAGATCAAGGAAGTCCGCCGCGGCCGTATCCGTGAGTACGTGGAGGCCCATCCCCAGGCCGAGTACCACGAGGGCTGGCAGGGCATCTGGACCGTCCCCTGCGACATCGCCCTGCCCTGCGCCACCCAGAACGAGATCGACCTGGAGGCCGCCCAGAACCTGCTGAAGAACGGCTGCTGGATGGTCACCGAGGGCTCCAACATGCCCTCCACCCTGGAGGCCATGGACGCCTTCACCGAGGCCGGCATTCTGTTCGTGCCCAGCAAGGCCGCCAACGCCGGCGGTGTGGCCGTCTCCGCCCTGGAGATGAGCCAGAACAGCCTGCGTCTGTCCTGGACCTTCGAGGAGGTCGACAGCCGCCTGAAGGACATCATGTCCAACATCTACAAGAACATGTCCGCCGCTGCCGAGGAGTTCGGCAAGACCCCCGAGGATTATATCCTGGGCGCCAACGTGGCCGCCTTCATCAAGGTTGCCGACGCTATGATGGCTCAGGGCTGGGTGTAATCCCCCAACTTAACCAACAGTATAAAGCGCCGCCTGTCCCCTGTGGGACGGGCGGCGCTTTTTGTATAATATAAAAAGGGTGTGCCCCTGCCTGACGGCAGGGGCACACCCTTTGGTGTTTTACCACTCGTTGGAGGACTTGATATGGGAGAGGATGACGCTCACAGACACCTCACCATAAGGGGAAGACGTGCTGCTGCACCGCACCTCCCAGTAGTCGTTGGTGCCCTTGGTGCCTTTGCTGTAGAAATACAGACCGCCCAGCGAAGACTCCGAGAAACCGCACTCCTTCAGCGCAGCCCGGTAGGCATCAAACTCCGCCGTTGTAGCAGAGGCATACATATAGCTGGCATGCTTGCCCTCAACGTACTTCGTCTCTACACGGCTGCTGCTGGTAAAATCGTCAAAGGTGGGGATACCCTTGAAGCTGTAGTAGGTATTGTAGGGATAATCATAGTCGGGGGTCTCAGTGCTGGAACCGCCCTCATCGCCGCCGCTGGTGGAACCACCACTGGTGGAGCCGCCGGAGCTGCTGCCGCCGTCATAGTCGGCAGGGGTGCCGTAGTAGTAGAACTCCATCCGGACGGCATTGTCCAGAATGCTCGTGTCGATATAGGTCTGGGCCTGGATATTGTAATCCATGTTGGCCGTCACGCGCTCAATCAGCGTCTCCTGGCCCAGGACACGGTTGTTGGCGTCGTAGAAATACAGTTCAACAGTGCAGTTGCTGCGGGTGGTCCGGCCCTGGATGCTGGCCGTCACCTTGTACTCATCGCCTCCGGCACTGTACTCCACGCTGGTGAACACCAGAGAGGTGATGTTGTTGGTGTCCATCACCTTGCCGCTGCTGTAATAGCTGGTCAGGTTCATGGGACCGTACTCATGGTTGATGAGAGGCACGCTGACACTGGCCTTCTTGTCCACATAGATCCAGCAGGTGTCGTACTTGCCGCTGGGGGCCTTTGCGGTAATCTTGGCAGTACCCTCGCCCACGGCGGTGACGGTGCCGTCATCGGAGACGGTGGCCACACTGGTATTGTCGGAGCTCCAGGTAAGGGAGCTGACGCTGGCGTCGGAGGGAGCCACGGAGACGGACAGCTTGCGGCTGTCGCCCTCCAGCATATCCACACTGGAGTCGTTGAACTCCACCCGGGTGATGGCCACGTCAGTCACCTTGAAGTAGGCCTTGGCGCTCACATTGCCCGCCTTGGCGGTCACAACGGCGGTACCCTCGCTCTTGGCGGTCACCTTTCCGTCGGAGGAGACGGTCACGCAGGGGTTGTTGCTGCTCCACTCCACCTTGGTGCTGGCGTTGACAGGGGTCAGCGTCGCGTTGATCTGATAGGTCTCGCCTGTCTTCAGCATCACCGTCTTCTCGCCGCAGCTGAGGGTGATGCCGGTGGCGGCCACGTCAGACTTCTTCAGGGTGATGGACTGGCGCTGATCGGGCATGGCCATGCGGGTGAGGATGGCGGAGACGGAAGCCCGGTCGATGGTGGTCTCAGGCAGGAAGGTGCCCGCCTTGTCGCTGCCGGTGAGGATACCCGCCCGGTAGAGGGTGTAGATATCCTCGCTGTTGGCGCTGCCGGGGGCCACGTCGGGGATGCCGCCGTCCTCCACGGTGTTGATGGACTTCAGAGCGCTGGAGGGCAGGGACTTGGCTATGATGGCGGCAAACTGCCGGCGGGTGGCGTTGGCGTTGTAGTCGGTAAACTGGCCGGAGGTGATGATACCCTTGGCAACGGCGTAGTCCACATAGGGCTGATACCAGGGGCTGCCGCCGGTAAAGGTGGCGTTGTCATCGTAGTAGGTGCTGTACAGGCGGCAGGCCAGCGCCAGGGTGGAACCAACGGTGATGGGGTCGGTGGGAGAGAAGGTGGTCTTGCTGGTGCCCTCCACCAGGCCCAGCTCGTAGGCCTTCTCCACGCTGCCGGCATACCAGCTGCCGGCTACCACGTCGGTAAACTGTCCCGCAGGGTATTCCCGCTCGGCCTTAAAGTTGTCCATGCTCTCAGCAGCAAAAGCCGCCGTGGGCAGCAGGGACAGGCAGAGCGCGCCGGCTGCCAGCACGGAAATGAATCTTCTCTGTTTCATTTTGCGCTTTCCTCCTATTTGTTATTGTGCTTTTTTTTCAAACAGCCGGGGCACCCGCTCCCGGGCTGTTCAAAACAATATGTGCGTCTTTATGGACCCACATCATGCAGGCGGGCAGGGATGTCCGGACAGCCCGGTACCCCTACCCGTTTTCATCCTTAAAATAAGGTCTTTTCGTTTTCAGCAAAGAGCTTGTCGTTGATCTCGCTCAGCTCCATATGGTGGGTGATGCCGAAGCCGATGATGGCGTCCCGCTTGTTCTTGGGGTAAATCTCCGCCAGGGCGGCCTGCCGGAGCAGGCGCTGAGTCTCGTCCAGGGTGGCCCCCAGCCCCACGCACAGGCAGAGCAGCTTGTCACGGGAGGGCTTCCGCCGCCCGGAAAACACCTGATGCAGGTATACCTCGCTCATCCCAGCCTTGCGGGCCAGGGAAGCCTTGGAGATATCCTTTTTGTCATAGAGCGTATTGAGCAGCTCAGAAATACTGCGATCCGAAAAATAGAAGCGGTTTTCCTTGATATAGGAGTCAATATCGTCCTTACTCATCAGCTCCTGACTCAGATCGTCGGTCGTCTTCTCTTCCACGCTTTTCACTCCTCTTTGACTTCTAAATGCAAATCGTATATACTTAAATTTACAACATTTAGTATGGGGATACAATATGCCCACTGCATAGTGTTTTAGATTTTGGGGTGATTTCCATTTATACTTGGCTGTCAGATATTCTGCGTGAGGAGTACCAGCTGGTCCGGGTCCTGAAGGAGAGCCCCCGTGGAAGTGTGCGGCTCATCCGCCACAATGTCACAGGCCAGAGGTTCATCCTGCGGCATTTTTACGGCAATTCCGAGGTCTACCGCGCCCTGCTGGACTACACCTGTCCCAACCTGCCCACCATCTATGAGGTGGCGGAGCGGGACGGGGAAAATCTGGTGCTGGAGGAGTTCATTGAGGGGGACACCCTGGGCTTTCTTCTCAAGGGCGCCCTCTTCTCTCCGGAGGAGACCAAGAAAATTGTAAGTCAGGTGTGCCGCGCCCTGTGGGTGCTCCACTCCATCGGCGCCGTCCACCGGGACGTGAAGCCGGAGAACATCATTCTCCGTGGCTCAGAGGCCCTGCTCATCGACTTTGACGCCGCCCGGCTCCACAAGCCGGAGCACGACAGCGACACTCAAATCCTGGGCACCACCGGCTACGCCGCCCCGGAGCAGTACGGCCTGTCCCAGTCGGACATCCGCACCGACATCTACTCCCTGGGCATTCTCATCAACGTGATGCTCACCGGCGAGCACCCCTCCAAGCATCTGGCCAGCGGCAAAATGGGCCGCATCGTGGACCGCTGTACCCACGTCAATCCCCAGCGGCGGTACAAAAACGTGCTGCGGCTGATGGAGGCCCTGTAACATGAGCGGCAGGACCAGGCCGTGCCCCCACTGCGGCACGGCGCTGCCTGAGGACGCCTCCTTCTGCCCCCACTGCGCCCAGCCGGTCCGTCCCCGGAGGGAAGTGGTGGTGCCGGTCCGCATGTGGTGGAAGAAGGTCCGGCTGGCCCTCTGGCCGGCGGGACTGGTGCTGCTGGCGGCAGGCGGGCTTGTGCTGGGGGCGGCGCTCTACCAGGCCGTCACCCCCGACGTCTACGACGCCTACGGCGAGGTGGTCTATTCCACCGGCAGCAATTCCTACCACCTCTACCTTACCTTCCAGGACAACGCCTCCGGTCCCCAGCCGGAATATACAGTACAGGCAGAGAAGTATGTGGCCTATGATCGGGCCTCCAACCTGTTCGTCACCCATATGGAGAGCGGACACAACGCCGCTCCCATGTTTCTCCAACTGGTGGACACTTTTTACGCCCAGCTCATCCAGCCGGAGGACAGCCCCTCCCCTATGACCTGCTCCCAGCCCATGTACCAGGCCTATGATGACGACGTGGCCCTGGTGACCATCGTGAATCTCTCCGGCCAGAGCAGTCCGGCGGAGCTGGTGTGGACCTTCAATATGAAAAACGGGGACACCATCCGCCTGCGGCAGAAGCTGTATCTGGAGCAGGTGGAGACCCTGGACTACTACCCGGAGGACTACCCCATGGACACCATCGAGGAGCTCCAGGCCCTGGTGGACCAGATTGCTGAGGAGGCCTCCCCGTCCGCCATGGTGTACCTCCACCTGCCCCCGGTCCACTATGAGGGTGGGCTTATCATTCGCCGACGGGGCATCAGCCTCTACGGCAGCGTGGACGAGAAGAACATGCGCACCGCCTTTACCGGGCCGGTGGTGATTGCCCCGGAGCAAAAGCCGGTATCCTTTATCCAGAACATCGACTTCCGGGGGAGCGGCTCCGGCGTGGGGCTCACCCTCTCCGCCGAGAGCCGGGTAGAGAACTGTTTCTTCTCCGGCTGGGACACCGGTCTGCTGGTCACCGGCGACGACTGGTGCGACCCGGTGGGCTGCTGGTTTGAGGACAACAACACCGGCTTCTGCTTTGACAGCGCCGGAGTCTATGCCAACTATACCCGTTTTGAGTGCAACACCTTTCGCAATAACGGCACCGCCGTGCTGCTCCAGCAGGTGCCCACCGACCGGACCATCGATTTCATCGGCTCCCGCTTCACCGGCAACGGCGTGAACATCGACAACCCCTGCAGCCACCCGGTGGACATCTCCTACGCCATCTTCGAATAACCTACCGAACCACGGAACAGAGAGGGACTTATCACGGAACACCTTTGCCCACACTGCGGCGCCCCCCTGCCGGAGGACGCCTCCTTCTGCCCCCACTGCGCCCAGAGCATCCGGACCCGGAAGCCGGCTCAGGTTCCCGCCCATCTGTGGCGGAAGGGGCTGAAAATCGCGGCCCTTGTGATTGTGCTCGCAGCGGCTGCCGCCGGTCTTCTGGCCCTTTTCCTCCACAACAACGCCCCCACCGGCATGCCCGAAGGGGAGGTCCATCCGGTGGTGCTCACCGAGGATGAGGACGGCATGGTCAAGGTCACAGCCGATCTGATGCGGGAGTACTTCCCCAATGTGACCTATATCAATTTCAACACCACCTCCCTGACCAGCGACAACATCGACGACTACCTGATCAACTCTTTCCAGATGGCCGCGCTGGTTTCCTCCCAGGGTACCAGCGGCTCCGACGGGGAGTGGGGCCAGTTCAACGCCCGCAAAGCCGGGGGCGACAGCCTGTATCTGCTGCTCTTTGACACCAACACCCACCTGATGGGCTACTCCATCGGACCGGCCACCAACCTGGGAGACGGCCAGTGGCAGCTGGACGTGACCCTGTGCGACTACGACTTTACCGACCTCTATCTGGAGCAGAGCGCCGCCTTTGATGACCAGTGGCAGGACCTCTTCTCCACCTACATCCCCCCGGAGGAGCTGGAGTCCTCGGGTGTGGTGTGGTTCCTGAAGGGCTACAACACAGGCCAGGGCCCGGTGCTGCGGAAGGATGACTCCCAGATTTTCCGCCTGTGGCTCCAGTACCACGACCCGGATATGGAGCGGCGGTGCCGTGAGATTGAGCGGCTGGAGGAATTCCTGCCCAGCGAGGGCCGCTGGATGTGCTACCTGCTGCTGGACGCGGACTACAACCTGCTGGGCTACACCATGCTGGACTATCAGGGAAACGGAGGATAAGCCATGGAGCGCAAATGTCCCCACTGCGGAGCGGACCTGCCGGAGGAGGCCTCTTTCTGCCCCCATTGCGCCAGGACTGTACACCGCCGCAAGACCGCAAAGGCGCCGGTTCCCGTGCTGAAGCGGGTGCTGCTGGGCCTGCTGGTACTGGTCATCGTCTCCGCCGTGGCCGTGGGGCTGTGGCTGAGCTTAAAACCCAGCACCTACGACGAATACGGCCAGGTGACCTACACTGCTGAGGACGGCACCGTCTATCAGGTGCTGCTGGCCTCCGGCGCCGACCGCTTCACCCCCCAGCCCGAGCTGACCATCCCCTGCGAGGCGGACGGCCAGTACCGGATGCCCTCCCGGCTGTACATCAACAACAGCGTCTCCGGCGAGGACGCCAACCAGGCCTTTCTGGAGCTGGTAAAGTCGGTCTCCGCTGAATTTATCAGCCAGGAGGACAGCCCCTCCCCCATGGTGTGTTCCCAGCCCGCCTTCAACGAGGCCACCGCCGACGCCGCCCTCATCTCCCTGCTGGACTTCACCGGAGAGAGCACCCCGGCGGAGCTGGTGTGGACCCTTCATATGAAGAACGGGGACACCATCCTGCTGCGGCAGACCTATGAGCCGGAGCTCATTGAGACCAGGGACTACTACCCGGAGGACTACCCCATGGACACCATCGAGGACCTACAGGCCCTGGTGGACCAGATTGAGAAGGACGTCCCCCTCCCCACCGTGGTGAATCTTCACCTGCCCGCTGTGACCTATGAGGGCGAGCTCACCATACAGGAGCGCCCCATCAATGTGTACGGCTCCACCGACGCCGGCGGCCACCGCACCACCTTCACCGGCACTGTCTTTCTCACCTGTCCCAACAGCGACATCATGTTTTTCCAGGACCTGGACTTCGCAGGCAGCGGAACGGGCAGCGGCGTGTCCACTTCCGCCTTCTTCCGGGCCACCAACTGCTCCTTTACCAACTGGGAGACCGGCGTACTGGCCTACGGCACCTGCTGGGTCAACGTCATCGGCTGCCGCTTTGACGGCAACCAGGTGGGCTTTGACTTCAACAGCATGGGGGAGTATGTCAACCACTCCATGTTCAACGACAACTACTTTTCCAACAACGGCACCGCCGTGCTGCTGGAGGCCGTACCCACCGACGTGACCATGAACTTCCAGGGCTCGGTATTCTCCAACAACCAGACTGACATCGACAACCGCTGCGACCAGCCTCTGGACCTGTCCCAGGTCACCTTTGATAGCATGGAGTGAACACCATGGAACGTAAATGCCCCCACTGCGGTGCGGATCTACCGGAGAACGCCGCCTTTTGTCCCCACTGTGCCCGGGACATCCATTCCCGGAAGAAGGCCGGAAAACCAATACCCCTTCGGAAAGCGCTGATTGTGGGTCTGGCGGTGCTGATTGTCATTGCGGCCGCCGCCTGGGCGCTGTGGAACCGCTTCGGCGCCCACGTCCCACAGGAGTACAACGGTGTGGGCGAGGTTTACTATACCATCGGAGACAAGACCTATCAGCTCTTGGTGGCCTGGCCCAACGACCGCTGCCAGAGCGCCCCCGACATCTACCAGCAGGGCGGCCCGGATGACGAATACCGCTGGCCCTCCCGCTGGTATGTCAACGACGCCGCCACCGGCGCGGACGCCTGGACGGAGTTCGAGCCTCTGGTAGAGCAGGTCACCGTAGAGGTGGTGCAGGACGAGAACGCCGCCTCTCCCCTCACGGCCACGGTCCCCAGCCACGACGACTACTCCCCCGATGCCGCCATGGTGTCCTACCTGGACTTTACCGGCAATTCCGGCGAGCCCCAGGTGGTGTGGACGGCCCAGATGAAGAACGGTGACGTGATCCGGGTGTGGCAGACCCTCCACATCACCGCCATCATCACCCATATGTACAACTGGCACGACTACCCCATGAACACCATCGAGGAGCTCCAGACCCTGCTGGACCAGATCGCCAGCGAGACCGCCGCCAACGACCAGGTGGAGGTCTACCTGCCCGCTGTGACCTATGAGGGCGATCTGGAGCTGCCCGGCCGCTCCATCGACTTCTACGGCTCCACCGACAGCACGGAACGCACCGTCCTCCACGGCAGCGTCACCCTCAGGAGCGGGAGCTATCATTGGATCAACTACTTCTACGACATGGACTTTGTGGGGGACGGCACCGATATCGGCATCTCCGCCCCCGCCAAGTGCTGGCCTGTGGGCTGTACCTTCACCGGCTACAAGACCGCCGTACTGGCCTACGGCGAAGCCTGGGTCAACGTGACCGGGTGCACCTTCACCGACAATCAGGCGGGCTTCTACTTCAACTCCACCGGCCAGTCCGCCTCCCATGACCTGTACGAGGACAACAAGTTCCTCAACAACGGCACCGCCGTGCTGCTGGAGAACGTGCCCACTGATATGACCATCTACTTTGACGGCTCGGTGTTCTCCGGCAACGGCACCGACATCGACAACCGCTGCAACCACTCGGTGGACACCTCGGGTGCCCTGTTCCAGTGACGCTCTGACTGAAAAAACACCCGCAGACATGCGCAGTAAGCGCGTGTCTGCGGGTGTTTTTGTAATATTTAAACCAAATTATACGTTTTGTATCTCATCTTCCCTGCTGTATGCGGAAAAATTCTCCGCCACAACAGCCAGCATCCTGCGCAGCTGTACAATCTCCTCCTGGCTCAGTCCCCTGTACTGGGTCTCCTGCAGCTGCCTGCACACCGACTGGAACACCGGCTTGAGCCGCTCTCCCTGCTCCGTCAGAGATACCACGCTGCTGCGTCTGTCGGCAGGAACCCGCTCGCTCTTCAGATAGCCCATCTCCGCCAGCTTCTTCACCAGCACGGTCACAGTCTGGGGCGTCTTGCCGATCTGCTCCGCCAGCTCATTCATGGGCAGGCGCCGTCCGTCAAACAGAGCCAGCAGGATCTGCCCGTGGGAGGGGGCAATCCCCGAGACCCCCGCCTGCTTCAAAGCCTCCAGCAGCATGGCCTCCATTCCCCGCCGAATCTTTGAGATTACGGCAAATGAATCGTCATCCCTCATGCTTCCGTCCCTCCCTGCTTTCCAAACAGATTGGCTGCGGCGATGAACCGGTCGGCCTTGTCGTACTCGGGCTCGGTGCGTAGGCTGACGCCCACATAGACCGCCAGCGAGAGCGCCACGCTCAGAATCACCTGGAGCGCGGACTGGGGTGCCCAGAAGGCGGGCAGCGGCAGGCCGAAGCCGATGAGCAGATTGTATACGCAGTAGACCAGCCCCGTCAGCATGGCGGCCATGGCGCCCTTGGAATTGCCCCGGCGCCAGAGGAAGCCCGCCACCAGCGGCACAAACACGCCGGTGGTGATCACGTCGGAGGCCATCCAGGAGATCTCCAGAATGGAGCGAATCCCCAGGGAAATGACAAGGGCAACGGCCGTGACCAGCAGGGTGGCCGTACGGGAGAATTTCAGCTTCTCCTCCTCGCTCTTCTCCCCGCTTCTTAGATCAATGGCCAGGGTCATGGCGCCCGTATTGATAAGCGAGTCCATGGTGGACATGATGGCCGCCGCAATTCCCACAAAGACCAGCGCGCCCAGTGCCGGCGGCATATACTCCACCACCACCGCCGTTACCACACCGCCCGCAGGCATCTGGTCAAAGAGCACCAGGCCGGCCATACCGGTCAAAACCACAATCAGATACAGCGGAATGTAGGCAAAAAAGCTCATCACCGTCATTTTTCTGGCGTCTCTGTCGGTCTTGGCCGCGGATATCCGCTGCCAGACATTGGCCTGAATCATCCAGGCACAGCCGAAGGTAATCACATAGGTCATATACTTGGAGGCCCCTGCGGTAACGCTCATATAATCCGTCTTTCCCGCTGCCTCCGCCGCGGCCTGGATGGCGCCCAGGCCACCCGAGGCGTGCATCGCCACGAGAAACACCGCCACCGCCGAAATCAGCAGCAGCACAAATTGGATGATATCGGTGAGTACCACCCCGCGGAAGCCGCCGAACATGGAGTAGATCAGCACGATTCCCGTCCCCACCACCACGGCCAGCTCATAGTTAAGGCCCAGATAGGTGCCGAAGAAGGTACCGATGCCCACCATCTGGGAGGCGGCCGTAAGGGTCATAAAGATCAGTATCATGACCGAGAGTATCTTGGAAACCGTTTTGGAATAGCGGGCCTCCATCATCTTGCCCTGGGTCAGATAGCCCACCCGGCGGATTCCCTTTGCGCCCAGAATCATCAGCAGCGTGGAGATCAGCACCGGGACGCCGTAATACCAGAAGGCTCCAAGGCCGTCCGTGTAGGCCAGATCCGCTGTGGATATGGCGGAGCCCGCCCCCCACCAGGAGGCAATGAAGGTGATGGACAGCGCCCAGAAGGGCAGCGTCCGCCCGGCGAAAAAGTAATCCAGCACGCTGTGATTTTTCTTTTCCCGGGTCACCGCCACCAGCAGCACCGCAAAGTAGACAAGCAGACCAATCAGCGAGATTATCCGCAGCACGCAGATCCCCCCTATACTTCGATATAGAATTATATTACAGCGATATCGAAGTAATGTCAATCATCTTCCGGCATGCTGTGAGCACATGGACATACGCACAATAATATGCTATAATTTCCATGATCTCTCTAGAACCACGTTAACATGTCAGGCTGCTGACCGGCAGCACTTATTAACGGAGGTTTGGAATATGAGAAACAAACAGGCAAAAAAGGCAACGGTTGATACGCTCAATTTGATGATCTGCCATGCGGACAAGGGGCCTTCCGGTTTTTGGCGAGACGGCTGCGAAGGGTGTGGAAATCCGGCTATTTTCCCGGAATTCGAAGATAGTCGGAAGTATGGAACGCTGGTTCAGAAAGAACATTACCTCTGTCCATGGAACACTGCAGTTATGTACGGCGCCGGACACGGTAATCTAAATACCGGTTGCTACTACAGCTGTTCCATTGACCGGGCAAAACATCTGTCCGAACAGGAGCTCAGGGAGATTCTTACCCGGTTCAAAACGCGCCTTGAGAATGGCAGCTATGACCACGTTGAGCATTTGATGCCTTTGCTTACGGAAGATGAATCCGCTCGCATTGAACAGCGTATTCTTGAGGAACAGCTGGAAAGAGAGCGCTTCAATGAACTCAGGCGGCAAGAGAGGCTCAAAAAAGCTACTGCGCTGATTAAAAAGTATCCGGAAGAGAAAGATCTCCTGGCTCTTCACTATGGGGAAGATGCCTGCGTATGCGAAGAGCGCGGTCTTATCTTCTTTAAACCGGATTCTCGCAAAGATGTCGTTGGGGCAGAAAAGCTGTCTTACGATGAGTATCTTGATGTTCAGCTGGCATCCCTGGGGCGCAATTATCGTGCCGGTTTTGCACATGGCATTTTTAACTGCTTGCTCCACTTCAAAGGTCAGATTGAAAAGTTCAGCACAAAACATGTCTGTTTCAAGCGAATTTTTATCAGCGGCATGTACCCGGATGGGGAAATGTTTGATGGCAAGGAAGAGCACGTCTGGATGGACCAAGCCGGCTTTGAGGTTTTTCATGTCGGTGACAGTGTTTTATTCTGCGCTGAGGTCTACCGCTATATAAAAACCGGAAACGGAAAACAGATCGATTACGGACTGCGCAATCCCACAGACATTCAAGAAATCGAAGCCTATGCGCTTCCCAGCGATGACGAACTGATGATGCAGGCAGTCAGGCAGATTGTCTGTGAGACTTGCTTTCTAAGCGAACAATGCAACCACACGTTCTGTCTGATGGATCCAAAGAAAAGGCGTGCTCTTGAGCGGGAAATGCTCTCTGCCATAAAAGCCGGGACAGATAAGGAGGCGCAGGAATGAAACGATTCTTTCTTGTGGGCGGGCTCTTAATCGCACTGCTGCTGAGTGGCTGCAGCTCATCGGCATCCCGCGTTGAAACATTGAAAAGCTGGTCTTTTCAGTACAACGAGGGAACCAATGATTACAGCATTTTCTTTGGGCTGGCTGACAAAAATGATACCCCCTTGTCAGCGGATGTCGACGTGGATATCCGCATTGTAAACGATGAAAATGAAGAAATTTACACCGGGACAAAATCGGTTTCCGCTGACGATTACGGCTATTATACCAGTCCGGTTGCCGGAGAGCAGTACCTCGCCAATATAAGAATTCCTGCCGCAGAGCTTGCTGCCGGAAAATCCGCCAGCGGAAAAGTGTATCTCACTGTATATAAGGAAAATACCGTCCAATTTGATGAGGTAAACTGTGATGCTCTGTACTGCCTGCCCGTCAAAGATGCCCAGGTAACATTTGATTCATTTCCGTTGGATCTGGAGATAAAAGATTATATGGGCGGCACATCTTCTGTCATTCAGATCCAGGGAGCAGAATATGAGTTTGAGTCGGACTACTTACCGAAATTATCCATTACAATTACAGGGGAAAAGAAAAGCGGTAGTGGTGATTCCGGATACGACATGCTCAGCTACAAGTTATACGACAGCGCCGGGTATATGGTCGACTCCGGGTATATATACCTTCCTTCTCTAAACGTGGGCGATAAGTTCAGGGACGATTCTGTTGTAATCTATGATGTTGTACCAGGTGAGTCCTATACATTCCAGCTGTCTGAGTATAGCTGGTAAATTTCAGCTCTCCTTTACACTAAGCCTTTTGAGTGTCTCCAAAATGTGCGTTCCGGCCCCAAGGCTGGGACGCACATTCTTTAGTGTGTACTCAAGCCAGTGGAGATAAAAGCGCTTTTGTCAACTGCAAAAATATCATCCTCCATCGTCAAACAGCGTTCAGAACACAAAAAAGCTCCTTATCGTAAGATAAGGAGCTTTTTTGGAGCTGGTAATGTGACTCGAACACACGACCTGCTGATTACGAATCAGCTGCTCTACCGACTGAGCTATACCAGCATATTCTCTTTTCACGTCCGCTGACGACAAGTAATCATACCATATTTTCGTTCCTCCGTCAATCTAAGTTTTTCTCTCTGTTGTTAATATACTAACGGTATATTTAAATTTTATTCTGCCAGACAGGCTGCATTTTTAGGTGCTGCAATTCTTCTTTTTTCCAGCTCCTTCCCTGACCTCTCCTGTTTTTCCCGATTTTCCGCTGTCCTGTCTCGTTCTTTTGCACGCTTTCGTCTCATTTTTCACAGGCCGTTTTGTCGCTTCCGCTCAGCTTTTCTGTTAACGTAATACCAGTTAATAATGCCGTCTACTATATGTTATCCACATTGTCCACATGGTTTTCCACACCCGTTCACCACTGATTTTTCATAACTTTTCCACTTATGCACTTAGTTTTGCACCCCTGTTTTGCACCGTCATTCCCATTAATCAGTTTACATAATTTTATTATTTTTGATTTCTGCATGTTTGCAGCCTCTTAAATGCAAAACGAAAAGGCTGATTGCTCAGCCCTTTCCGATATCCCGGGTGGCGTAGGCGTTCAGGTCCATGCCCGCCCGCTTCCCGGCACAGTATTCATAATAGCCCTGGCAGCCAATCATGGCGCCGTTGTCGCCGCACAGGCTCAGCTGGGGAAGGTAGAGCTTATCCCCGCTCTCCCGGCAGGCCCGCTCCAGGTCAGCCCGGATACGGCTGTTGGCCGCCACGCCGCCCGCCACAGCCACCTTGCCGTACCCCTTCATCCGGGCGGCCTCCATGGCTCTGGGCACCAGCATATGGCTCACCGCTGCGCCGAAGGAGGCGGCCAGAGAAGGCAGGTCCAGCGTCTCGCCCTTCTGCTGGGCGTTGTGAATCAGGTTGATGGCGGCGGTCTTCAGGCCCGAGAAGGACATGTCCAGAGGCGCGCCGTCCACATGGACGGAGGGGAAGGGGTATTTGCTGTCATCTCCGCCCTGGGACAGCCGATCCATGGGAGCACCGCCGGGGTAGCCGATGCCCAGCACCCGGGCCACCTTGTCAAAGCACTCCCCTGCCGCGTCGTCCCGGGTGGCGCCCATGACCTCCATGTCGGTGTAGCTGCGTACGTCCACAATGGCGGTGGTGCCGCCGGAGACACACAGGCACACAAAGGGGGGCTCCAGGTCGGGGTGGGTGATGTAATTGGCGGCGATATGGCCCCGGACGTGGTGAACGGGCACCAGGGGCACATCCAGTCCAAAGGCCACGGACTTGGCGAAGTTGACGCCCACCAGCACCGCTCCGATGAGGCCGGGAGCGTAGGTGACGGCCACGGCGTCGATATCGGCCTTGGTCACCCCAGCCTGGGCCAGTGCCTGGTCGGTCAGCCCGGCGATGGCCTCGATGTGCTTGCGGGAGGCAATCTCGGGCACCACACCGCCGTAGATGGCGTGCATATCCGCCTGGGAGGCGATGGCGTCGGACAGGACGGTGCGGCCGTCCCGCACCACTGCCACAGCGGTCTCATCACAGGAGGATTCAATGGCTAATATATTCACTGGGATTCCTTCTTTCTTACTCCGCATCAGGTGCGGGCCGTTCAATCAGGGGAATCTCCGCCATGGCCCGGAGCGGGTTGAACCCGGGCTCGTCCAGACGATAGTGCCGCCGGTGGGCAGCCAGAGCATCGGCAGCGGTGAGGGTGCCGGAGGCCAGCATGGAATAGGTCACGCCGAAAAGGCGGACCCGGTAGTCCAGCATACGAAACCCGCAGCGGCGGTAGAAATCAATCCTTCGGCGGCGGAGGGCGTTGTCCTCTTCCCCTGCCTGAGGGTCCTCCGCCTCGGCCTCTACCAGCAGGCCGTCAAAGCTGCCGTAGTGGGTTTTGAGCTGTTCCAGAAAGGCGCTCCCCGTTCCCTGTCCCCGACCGCCCCGGCACACCGCCAGGTAGTCCAGCAGGGCACAGTGTCCCTCTTTATCCCGCCACAGAAAGGCGTAGGCCAGCAGCTCCTCACCCTGAAACAGGCCCAGGGTGTCATACTGCCCGGTGCGGACCTGCCGCTCAATCATGGCCAGAGGTTTGCGCTCGGCAGGCGGGAAGTCCGCCTTCACATGTTCCCGATACACCCGCCGGAGGGCGGCGGCGTCCAGAAGGCGGATCTCTCCGCCAGTCATGCCCCTTCCCCGCTGAAGCGCCGGGTCATAATGATGGCGTCCTCCTTGGGGGCCTTATAGTAGTCCTTCCGCCGTCCCTCCTGAACAAAGCCGTTTTTCGTATAGAGGGAGATGGCCTTGTCGTTGGACGCCCGTACCTCCAGGGTGAGGAAGGCTAGGTGCTCCTCCGCAAAGTGGATGAAGGTCCCCAGCAGGGCGTCGGCCACGCCCATGCGGCGGTACTGGCTCCTGACGGCGATGTTGTTGATATATCCCTCGTCCAGCACCACGGTGAGGCCAGCGTAGCCCAGGACGGTGCCGTCGTCGGCCACAGCCACGATGAAGGACGCGTTGTCGTTGTACAGCTCCTCGGCCAGCATATCCTCTGACCAGGGCTGGGAGAAACACTCCCGCTCAATGGCCGCCACATCGGGCACCGTGGAGCGGTCCATGGGAAGCAGTCTGAAATCCATGTTCTGATACTCCTGTTGTCTGTTCTGTTGTTTTACCCCTTGGCCTCCGCCCAGCTTCTTCCGGCGGCTGCGTCGGCGATGAGGGGCACGGCCAGCTGTGCCACTGACTCCATCTCTCGGGAGAGCAGGGCCTTGACAGTCTCCGCCTCCTCCTCGGGGCACTCCACAATCAGCTCGTCGTGGACCTGGAGGATGAGCCTGGCCTGAAGTCCCTCCTCCCGCAGGCGGCTGTGGACGTGGAGCATGGCCAGCTTCATGATATCGGCGGCGGTGCCCTGGATGGGCATGTTGAGGGCCACCCGCTCGCCGAAGGAGCGGGTATTGAAGTTGGAGGACTTGAGCTCGGGCAGCCAGCGGCGGCGTCCGAAGAGTGTGGACACATAGCCGTCGGTTTTGGCCCGGTTGACCACGTCGGTCATATAGGCGTGGACGCCGGAGAAGCGGGCGAAGTATTTTTCGATATACTCCTTGGCCTCATAGGTGGGCACGCCGATATCCTGGGACAGGGAGAAAGCGGAGATGCCGTAGACGATGCCGAAGTTGACCGCCTTGGCGGAGGAACGCATATGCTTGGTGACCTGGTCCACCGGCACGCCGAATACCTGGGCAGCGGTGACGGTGTGAATATCCTCGCCGGTGCGGAAGGCCTCAATCATGTGCTCGTCTCCGGCGATATGGGCCAGCAGCCGCAGCTCAATCTGGGAGTAGTCCGCGTCCACCAGCACCTTTCCAGCAGGAGCCACGAACATCTTGCGCAGCTCAGCCCCCAGCTCGGTGCGCACCGGGATGTTCTGCAGGTTGGGTTCCGTGGAGGAGAGCCGTCCGGTGGCGGTGACCGTGTTCTGGAAAGAGGTGTGAATGCGTCCATCGGGGGCAATCACCTTGCCCAGGCCGTCCACATAGGTGGACTTCAGCTTGGTGTACTGCCGGTACTCCAGAATCTTGTCGATGATGGGGTGCTGTCCCCGCAGCTTCTCCAGCACCTCGGCGTTGGTGGAATAGCCTGTCTTGGTCTTTTTCACCGGCGGCAGGCCCAGCTTATCAAAGAGAATCTTGCCCAGCTGCTGGGTGGAGTTGATGTTGAAGGTCTCCCCTGCCAGCTCATAAATCTCCGCCTGGTCGGCGGCGATGCGCTCGTCCAGCATGTCGCCGAACTCGGAGAGCGCCTTCCGGTCCACCAGCATACCGGCGTGCTCCATGGCCGAGAGCACCTGGCACAGGGGCAGCTCAATATCATAGTAGAGCTGGTGCATGCCCAGCTCCTCCAGACGGGGCGCCAGTACCTTTTTCAACGCCCCGATGAGGGCGCAGTGGCTCAGCATGCCCCCCAGCACCGCTGTCTGGTCGGCCAGGGGGGAGAAGGCGTCGGGGGCCAGATAGGTGTCCTTAGCCTTGGCAAACTCCTGGTTGAAGTAGGTAATGCCCAGCTTCTCCAGCTCGTAGCTGCCGTCGGTGGGGGCCAGGAGATAGGCAGCGATGGCAGTGTCAAAGACAAAGCCGTCCCCCTCCACGCCCTCCTCCAGCAGCCGGGAGAGCAGGGTTTTCACATCGTGGGTATTTTTCTTGATATCTGCGGCAAAGAGGGCCTTGAGCACACCGTTGTACCCCTCCAGCTTGTCGGCACGGAGGACGGCGGCCCTGGAGCGGGACTCGCTCTCCCACCACTCCACCGCTACGGCGTTCAGGTCGGGCAGAGCCAGCACGTCCACGCTCTCCTGCCCTCTCCAAATGGCCAGCAGCTCCTCCGCACGGGTCAGGTCGGTGACCTCCTCGCTTTCGCAGGTGCCGGTAACCGCCTGCTCCTCGGTGACCGCAGCCGCCTCCCCCTGAGGGGCCTTCAGGCCCATCTTGTCGATGAGCTTGGAGAACTCCAGCTTGAGGAACAGCTGGTACAGCTCAGCCTGGTTTACCTCCTTCCGGGCAGCGTCCTCGGGCTTGAAGTCCAGGGGCGCGTCGGTGCGGATAGTGGCCAGGTCGTAGGACATCATGGCCTGCTCTCTGCCCTCGGTCAGCTTCTTGAGCACGGCGGGCTTGGCCTCCACCTTGTCCAGGTCGGCGTAGATGGCCTCCACGCTCTGATACCGCTGGATGAGGTCCATGGCGGTCTTTTCCCCCACGCCCTTGACGCCGGGGATGTTGTCGCTGGCGTCCCCCATAAGGGCTTTCAGGTCAATGATGTGGATGGGGTCAAAGCCGTAGGTCTCCCGGAAGGTGTCGGGGGTCATCTCCTTGGTGGTGGTCTGGCCCATGCGGGTGGACACCAGCTTCACTCTGGTGCGGTCGGTGACCAGCTGGAGGGAGTCCTTGTCGCCGGTGACCACTACCGTGTCCCACCCGGCGGCGGCGTCCTTCACCGAGATGGTGCCGATGAGGTCGTCCGCCTCCCAGCCGTCCATCTCGTACCGGGGGATGTTCATGGCGTCCAGCACTTCCTTGAGAATGGGCATCTGGGAGGCCAGCTCGTCGGGCATGCCCTTCCGCTGGGCCTTGTAGCCCTCATAGGCCAGATGGCGGAAGGTGGGCGCCTTCCGGTCAAAGGTACAGCACAGGGCGTCCGGCTTCTCCTCATCCACCAGCTTCTGGAGGATGGTGAGAAAGCCGTATACCGCGTTGGTGGGCTGGCCGTCCCGGGTGGTGAGCATGTGGACGCCGTAAAACGCCCGGTTGACGATGGAATTTCCGTCGATGACCATGAGCTTCATGGGGTTGCCTCCTGCCTCCGGGTTCCCCCGGACATAACATTTCAGTATACAGTATACCAGTTTTCCCCCATCGGGGCAAGAAAAACCGGGCTGTCCTCAGAGGGACGCCCGGTTGGTCTGTTCCGCCGCCAGGGGACGGTACACGGTAAAATACATGGTGAGAATGCAGGCCAGGCCGCCGATGACGTTGGAGATGGGCTCGGCCAGGAACACGCCGTTGTACCCGAAACCCAGAACCGGCAGCAGCAGGGTCAGGGGCGCCACGATAAAGGCCTTGCGCAGCAGGGAAAAGAAAATGGCGTTCTTGCTGCGGCCCAGGCCCACAAAGATGGACTGGCCGATGAACTGGAGGGACATGCAGAAGAAGATGGAGAAGTAGGTACGGAAGGCGGGCACACCGGTCTCAATCAGCTCCGCGTCACTGTTGAACAGGTGGATGAAGGCGGCCGGGAACAGCATGACCACCGCCCAGATAACCACCGAATACCCCATGGTCACCGCGGTGGTGAACCGGATGCCCTGCCGGACCCGGTCATTGGCCTTTGCGCCGTAGTTGTACCCCAGCACCGGCTGGCAGCCCTGGGTAATGCCGCTGACCGGCATGGTGATGACCTCCCGCACCGAGTTGATGACGGTCATCACGCCCACGTACAGGTCGCCGTACTGCACGCCGCCCCAGTGCTGGAGGGTGGCGTTGCAGAGAATCTGTACCAGGGAATTGGTGAGGGCCATGACAAAGCCGGAGGTGCCCAGGCTCACAATCCGCACCACCCGGGCCGCCTGGAGTTTCATCCGGCTCAGCCGCAGCCGCACGATGGCCTTTCTTCCGGTGAGGAACCACAGCACCCAGGCAGCCGAGCAGGCCTGAGAGATGACTGTGGCGATGGCGGCGCCCCGCACTCCAAGACCAAAGCCGAAGTCAAAGATGAAGATGGGGTCCAGCACGATGTTCACCGCAGCGCCGATGGACACGGTGAGCATGCCCATCCGGCCAAAGCCCTGGGAGTTGATGAAGGGGTTCATGCCCAGGCTGATCATGACAAAGACAGTGCCCAGGGCGTAGGTGGACAGATAGCTGTCCGCATAGGGGAAGGTGGCGCCGCTGGCGCCGAAGAGGTAGAGGATGGGCTGGCGGAACAGGAGGATGAGGGCAGTGAGTACCACGCCCAGCCCCAGCAGCAGGGCAAAGGAGTTGCCCTGGACCCACTCGGCCTCTTCGTTGTCCCCCTTGCCCCGGCAGATGGAGCACAGCGGCGCGCCGCCGGTGCCGCACAGGTTGGCAAAGCCGATGATGATGGAGATGACCGGCAGCACCAGCCCCACGCCGGTGAGGGCCAGACGTCCCACACCGGGCAGGCGTCCGATATACATCCGGTCCACAATATTATAGAGGATATTCACCAGCTGAGCCGCCGTCATGGGCAGGGCCATCCTGGTGATGGCCCCGGACACGCTGCCCTTTGTAAAATCATTTTTTGCTTCCGCCACGGGTCTGCTTCCTTTCCGGTTTGACTTTTGCTGTTCTCATTGTATACTACTTTTAGAGAGAGGGCAAGGACGCCCGGAAAGAGAGGTATCCCATGGAACAGCATCGTCCCCGGACCGATGAGCTGGAGCTCTATGTCCCAAAGTTGGAAGATCTGTGGTTTATGGCGCAGATGGAGTCGGACCCCGACACCATGTCCTACAACCGGGACTGGGACGTTTCCTATCCGGGCTACCACCGGGACACAGGCTGCGTGGATTTTCCTCCGTCCCAGTGGGAGAGCTGGTATGCCCAGTGGGTCGGCAGGGAGCCGGAGCGGTTTGCCGCCTACATCCGCAGAAAGTCGGACGGCCAGTGGCTGGGCGATGTGTGCTTCCACTACACCCCCGACAAGGACTGGTGGGACATGGGCATTGTCCTCTATGCGCCCTACCGGGGACAGGGGTACGCTGTGCCCGCTCTGAAGCTGCTGCTGGACCACGCCTTCCGGGTGTGTAAAATCAGCCGCATCCACAATGACTTTGAGATCGCCAGACAGGAGGTCTCCGCCTGGCAGACCCATTTTGCCGCCGGCTTTTCCGAGTACAGCCGGGAAGACGGCTGGATGGCAGTGATGATCACCCGGGAGCAGTGGCTGGCCGGACAGGACGGTCATGCTTCTCTATAAAAAGTAGAATTGGGAAAATTCCCGGGAAAGGATGGCGTTTACCATGACGCTGCTGGAGGAGGCGCGGGCGTTGGCGCCCACGCTGGAGGAATTGAAGGCCCAGCTCCACCGCAGACCGGAGATGAGCTTCCACGAGGTCAACACCACGGCCAAAATCCGCACTCTGCTGGAGCCGCTGGGGGTAGAATTTCTGGACCTGGGCATGGAGACCGGCGTGGCCGCCCTGCTGCGGGGCGGAAAATCCGGCCCCACCGTGGCTCTGCGGGCGGACATCGACGCCATCACCCTTCAGGAGCCGGAGGGTCCCGATTCCTCGGAGGTGGAGGGCGTCATGCACGCCTGCGGCCACGACTTCCACACCACCTGTCTCTACGGCGCCGCCCAGCTTCTCGCCGCCCGGCGGGAACAGCTCTCCGGCGCCGTACTGCTCATCTTCCAGCCCGCTGAGGAGGTGACCCAGGGGGCGGCAGCCATGCTGCGCCACGGCCTGTGGGAGAAGGCAGGGGGCAAGCCTGCCGCCATTTTCGGTCTTCACAACCGTCCCGAGGTACCCTGCGGCCAGATTGCCGTGCTCCCCGGACCCATCATGGCGGGCAAGAACAACTTCACCCTCACCCTCTACGGCAAGAGCGGCCACGGCGGCTCTCCCCACAAGTGCGTGGATGTAATTGTCCCCGGTGCTGCCATTGTGAACGCCGCCCAGACCGTGGTGAGCCGCTGCACCGACCCGCTGGACAGCCTGGTGTGCTCGGTGTGCTCCATCCATGCTGGTACGCCGGACAATTTCGCCCCCGACCTGCTCACCATGACGGGCAGTCTGCGTGCCCACTCGGACGCGGTTCTGGCCGACGCCTCCGCCAAACTGGAGTCCCTGGCCAGAGACATCGCCGCCGCCTACGGCTGCACGGCGGACTTTGTGCTGGAACCCCAGGTACCCGTCACCTGGAACGGCCCGGAGACCACCGCCCTGGCCAAACAGGCCGCAGCGGAGCTGGTGGGCGAGGAAAACGTGGTCCAGCCCCGGCCCGACATGGGCAGCGAGGACTTCGCCGTCCTCTCCCAGGGTATCCCCAGTTTCTTCTATTGGCTGGGCTCCGGCTTCCCCGACCAGGAAAATCCCTGCTGGCACAATGTCCATTTCCGCACCGATGACGACGCCCTCCCTTTGGGTGCCGCCCTGCTGGCCCGGTCGGCGGAGCTGGCGCTGAGTCACTTTTCCCGCTGAAAAAATCGGAACCCCCCGCTTTTCTTCATTTTGTATATCCACGTCCCGGAAACACTTGTCCGGGACGTGGATTTTTTACGAAAAAATCCCAAAATAGATATTGACATTTGTTTGTCAAAGTGTAATAATAGTCCCCGGTAAGAATCGTTATTTTTTTGTCAATACTTTCTGACATTTTATTTGGAGGTTTTTGCTATGTCCAGATTTACTCTGCCCCGCGACATCTATTACGGCGCCAACGCTCTGGAAGCCCTCAAGACCCTGAAGGGCAAGAAGGCCGTCATGGTCCTGGGCGGCGGCTCCATGAAGCGTTTCGGCTTCGTCGATAAGGCCATCGGCTACCTGAAGGAAGCCGGCATCGAGACCAAGCTCTTCGAGAACGTCGAGCCCGATCCCTCCGTTGAGACCGTCATGAAGGGCGCCGCCATGATGCGCGAGTTCGAGCCCGACTGGATCATCTCCATGGGCGGCGGCTCCCCCATCGACGCTGCCAAGGCTATGTGGGCCTTCTATGAGTACCCCGAGACCACCTTCGAGGACCTGATCACCCCCTTCAACTTCCCCGAGCTGCGTCAGAAGGCCAAGTTCTGCGCCATCCCCTCCACCTCCGGCACCGCCACTGAGGTTACCGCCTTCTCCGTCATCACCGACTATGCCAAGGGCATCAAGTACCCCCTGGCTGACTTCAACATCACCCCCGACGTGGCCATCGTTGACCCCGCTCTGGCTGAGACCATGCCTCCCCACCTGGTGGCCTACACCGGTATGGACGCTCTGACCCACGCCATCGAGGCCTATGTGTCCACCCTGCACACCGTGTTCACCGATCCTCTGGCCATCGAGGCCATCCACATTGTGGAGAAGGACCTCATCAAGTCCTTCAAGGGCGACATGACCTGCCGCGAGGAGATGCACTATGGTCAGTGCCTGGCCGGCATGGCCTTCTCCAACGCCCTGCTGGGTATCGTCCACTCCATGGCCCACAAGACCGGCGCCGCCTTCTCCACCGGCCACATCACCCACGGCCTGGCCAACGCCATGTACCTGCCCTACGTCATCGCCTATAACTCCAAGGCTGACGGCGTTGCCGAGCGCTATGCCGACATCGCCCGCACCATGGGCGTGGTTGGTGACACCACTGCCGAGCTGGTCGAGGGCCTGCGCGCCAAGATCCGCTCCATGAACGATGCCATGGGTATCCCCAACACCCTGAAGGACTTCGGCATCATCGAGGACGAGTTCAAGGAGAAGCTGGAAGCCATCGCCACCAACGCTGTGGGCGACGCCTGCACCGGCTCCAACCCCCGTCCCATCGACCCCGCCACCATGGCCAAGCTGTTCACCTGCATCTACTACGGCACTGAGGTGGACTTCTAATCAACTCACCACTCCTTTTCCCTCCTACATACAGAGCGGCGCTGCCCGAAAGGGCAGCGCCGCTCTGGCGTCTGCGCCAAGAACCTTATGAGTGTAACCCGCCGGTTCTCGGGCGGGGAAGCTCGAGGGGGCGGCAGCCCGCCTCGAATGAGAACATATGCCCTGCAAGCCTTGGCTTGCAGAGAGCGAAGCGAGAACTTTTGTGCCGCTGTGCGGCGCAAAAGTAACGGCATTTTTGAAGGCTGTCAAAAAGATGGAATCTTTTTGACAGCCTGAAAGCGGCGCTGTCCGAAAGGACAGCGCCGCTCTGGCTTTTTCTTCAATGTACAAAGGTCACGCCGGTAAAGCAGGTTTCCGGGTCGGCCAGCTCTCCGTCCAGCCGAATCTCCACATGGAGATGGGGGCCGGTGGCCATGCCGGTCTGGCCCACATAGCCCACGTTCTGGCCCTGGGTCACCTGATCCCCCTCAGCCACCGCACAGGCTGACAGATGGGCAAAGAGCACTTCCCCGCCGTCCCAGCCAATGACCACATAGTTGCCATACTCCTGGTTAAGGGCGGCCTCCAGCACCTGGCCGCTCCGGGGCGCGTATACTGCCGCACCGCTCTCCGCCTGGATGTCCAGGCCGTCATGGCTGGTGGTCTGCCCGGTGATGGGGTGCACCCGGTTGCCAAAGGGCATGGTCACCGTCAGAGTGTCGCCGTCCAGAGGAGAGGTCAGCTCCTCCTCGGCAGCCCCTGCCTGCTCCCCGGTGGCCAGCGGCTCCGAAATGACCAGAAGGTCGGGCTGTTTGCTCTCCTCCGCCTGTCCGGTCAGGTCGGCGGCGTAGGCTCCGGCCAGCACGCCGCACAGGCACAGCGCCGCCGCTACGCTCACCGCTGCGGCAACCGTCAGCTTTCCTTTGGACTCAAATTTCATAATGGCATACAACCTCTCTTTCAACTGTTCTCCATCCCTGCTCATGGCAAGGGTCATGTTGTTTTTGGTTGGTCCCGATACAGGCCGGGCCAGGGCCAGGAGAGACGCGCCGTAGACCCTGCGGCCGGACTCGTCCAGCCGTCCCAGCACGCTCTCATCGCAGGAGAGCTCACATTCCCGGCTCAGCTCCCGCCGGAGCACATAGACCAGCGGGTTGAACCAGTGAACGCACACCGCTGCCTCTGCCAGCCACTTATAGCACAGGTCCAGACGCCGGTAGTGGGTCAGCTCGTGGAGCAGCGCCGACCGGAGCACCTCCTCCCCGCTGTTCTCGTCGGGCAGGAGCACCATGGGCCGGAGCAATCCGGCCTGCATGGGGGACCGGAGCCCAGGACAGACCAGCAGCCTGGGCGGCCTGGTCACCCCCAGCATACAGCAGGCATCCTCATAGACCGCCTGAGCACGCTCCCCAGCCGGACGGCTCTCCCGCTCCAGCGCACGGAGACAGCGGACATACCGCCACACCGCCCGCAGGGCCAGGACAGCGGCAACTGTCCCCCACAAAATGACCAACAGTCCGGGCAACAGGGAAAGCAAATTCAGTCCTGCCACCTGCCGATCCGGCCCGGCCAGGGCCATGTCCGGCGCTCGCAGCCACAGTGTGCCGTCAGAAATGGCCTCAGGCAACGCCTGACTGACACGACGGATGGCAGGAAAAATGGGCAGGAGCAGCCGTGCCAGAGGCGCCAGCCAGAGATAGTACTGTCCGCTGTGCCTCAGACCGCGGCGCAGCAGGGGCCGGATGGCCAGCAGCGCCACAATGAGCACCGACCCGGACAGGGTCAGGCTGAGCAGCGTGGACAGCGCCCCGCCCATCACGCCTTCCCGCCCTTCTCCCAAAAGGCCTTCAGCTCGTCCAGGTCCTCAGCGGTGAGACAGTCCTGCTTGAGGAGCGAGGACATCAGCCGCCCGGCGTTGCCGCCGTACACTCTGTCCAAGAAGGAGCGGGTCTGCTGGTCGGCGTAGTCCTCCTCCCGCAGAAGCGCCACATACACGTTGAGCCGGCCGTTCTTCTCCACCGCCAGCATCTCCTTCTCCACCAGGCGGGAGAGAAAGGTGAGCACCGTGTTGGCCTTCCAGTCCTTCCCCTGTCCCGCCAGAGCCTCCATCACCTGGGCAAAGCGGGCCCGCCCGCCCCGGCTCCAGACCACCCGCATCAGCTCCAGCTCGGAGTCTGACAGCTGCCGTTTTTCCATGGAAATCCCTCCAATATTTCAACTACAACTTGTAGGTGTATTTACATTAACATCTTGTAGGTGAAAAGTCAAGCAAAAAATCCTCTCCCAATGTGGGAGAGGATTTCAGCCTGTCGAAAAAGTCTTTTCGACAGGCTGCTGCACTTTTTCAAACCTTAAAAGTTTGAAAAAGTGGTTTGATTCCACGCGAAAGACAACCCTGACGGTTTTCTTTCACACTATCTTTCCCTCCGAAGCCTTAAGTCTCAGGGTTTATCGCAGTCCTTTTCTATCTCTCTACGCCAGCCCCAGCAGTCGGGCGGTGGTGGCCACCAGGAAACACAGCGCCATACCGACGGCCGTGGGCAGCGCAAAGCCCAGCAGGGTCCATTTCCAGCTGCCGCTCTCCTTGCGTATGGTCATGCAGGTTGTGGAGCAGGGCCAGTGGACCAGGGAGAAGAGCATGGTGCACACCGCTGTCAGCCAGGTCCAGCCCTGGTTGGTGAGCAGGGTGCGCAGGGCGTCCAGGCTCTCGTAGCCGGTCAGGCTGCCGGTGGCCAGGTAGGCCATGAGCATAATGGGAATGACAATCTCGTTGGCGGGAAAGCCCAGGATAAAGGCGGCCAGAATCACGCCATCCATGCCCAGTGCCTGGCCCAATGGGTCCAGGAAGCCGGTGCAGTGGGCCAGAATACTGACGCTGCCCACCTGTACGTTGGCCAGCACCCAGATGAGCAGCCCAGCGGGAGCGGCAATCATCACCGCCCGGCCCAGCACAAACAGCGTCCGGTCCAGCACTGAGCGGACAATGACCTGCCCCACCCGTGGACGGCGATAGGGCGGCAGCTCCAAGGTAAAGGAGGAGGGCACCCCCTTGAGCACCGTGGCCGACAGCAGCCGGGAGACCTGAAAGGTGAGCAGTACCCCCAGCACAATCACCCCGGTGAGCAGCAGGGCGGACAGCAATGCCCGACCCGGTCCGCCGCCGGTGCCCACAAAGAACATGGTGATGATGGCGATAAGGGTGGGAAAGCGGCCGTTGCAGGGCACAAAGCTGTTGGTGAGCATGGCGATGAGCCGCTCCCGTGGGGAGTCGATGATGCGGCAGCCCACCACTCCGGCGGCGTTGCAGCCAAAGCCCATGGCCATGGTGAGGGCCTGCTTGCCGCAGGCTCTGGCCTTCTGAAAGGCGTGGTCCAGCACAAAGGCCACCCGCGGCAGGTAGCCGAAGTCCTCCAGCAGGGTGAAGATGGGGAAAAAGATGGCCATGGGGGGCAGCATCACCGACACCACCCAGGCCAGCACCCGGTAGACCCCCAATACCAGCGCCCCGTGGAGCCACTCCGGGGCATTCCAGTATGTAAACAGGTCGGTCAGCCGGTCCTGGAGCCAGAAGAGGCCGTCGGACAGCAGTTGGGAGGGGTAGTTGGCCCCCTGGATGGTCAGCCAGAACACCCCCGCCAGCAGGGCCAGCATCACCGGGATGCCGGTGGCACGGCTGGTGAAAATCCGGTCCAGCCTGCGGTCCCGGCGGGCATAGTCCTCCCGGGTGCATTTCACCACCCCGGTACACACCGCCTCGGCGGTCATCACCAGCCCGGCGGCCAGCCGGTCCCCCAGGTTCTCCCGACTGACCCCACGCTTCTCCAGCCACGCCCAGGTCTCCGCCAGGGCTGCGCTCAGCTTCTCATCCTTCGCCAGTGGAACACCCAGCGTCTCCTCCAGTTTGGCCAACAGTTCCGGTTCCCCTTCCAGCAGCCGCAGAGCGGTCCAGCGGCTCGGGAGCTTACCCGCTGTCCGCTCTTCTATTATCGGGAGCAGACGCTCCACCGCTGTCTCAATGGGGCCTGGGTACTGCACCTGAATGGGGGTGGGCGGCTGCTCCGCAGACACGATGTTCTCCGCCGCGTCCAGCAGCTCGGTCAGTCCCTGGCCTTTTCCGGCGCAGCTCCCCACCACTGGCACCCCCAGCCGCTCCGACAGCTGCTCCAGGTCCACCCGGATGCCCTTTTTGGCCGCCTCGTCCATCAGGTTGACGCACACCACCGTGCGCGGCTCCAGCTCCAGGGTCTGGAGCACCAGGTTCATGTTCCGCTCCAGACAGGTGGCGTCGCACACCACAACGGCCCCATACGCCCCGCCGAAGCAGAGAAAATCTCGGGCTACCTCCTCCTCGGCGGAGTGGGCCATGAGGGAGTAGGTACCCGGCAGGTCCACCAGCACATAGCCCCGCCCCCTGTTCTCGCATCGGCCCTGGGCGCTGCCCACCGTCTTACCCGGCCAGTTTCCTGTATGCTGTCGCATGCCGGTCAGGCTGTTGAACACCGTGGATTTGCCCACGTTGGGGTTGCCCGCCAGGGCGATGACCCGGTCGTCCGGCCGGAGTTTTTCGATGTTCAGGCCATGGTCCACCGCCGCCGCGCCGGTGGAGGCCCCGGTCAGGCCCACCGGGGCTCCTCCCCCGCAGAGACCGGATAAAATGCGCCGGCAGGCTCCACCCGGATACCTGCGGCGTCCCGTCCCCGCAGGGCCACCACCGCCCCCCGGATGAGGTAGGCCGACGGGTCGCCTGCCGGGCTGGCGGCCACGCAGGTCACTCTGGTGCCGGGAATGAGGCCCATATCCATCAGGCGGCGGCGCATGGCCCGCTCGCCTGCCACCTCCGCCACCCGGGCGCTTGCGCCCACCCCCAGGCCGCAGAGGGAAATCAATTCGCTCATATTGGAACGCTCCTCACATAACATTAGGTGGGGGATGGTTCTCCCCCATCTATCCTATTGAGCCGCTCCCCCGGTGGTGACGGCGTGAGGAGGGTCCGGCTGTGAGACGTCCATGCCCGCCACGGCGGAGAAGGCGGCGGAGGAGAAGAAATCCCAGCGGTTGGGGCCGCTTTTGTCGTCTGATAGGCATAATTCTGCTTTTGTCCGGTCTTCTGCTCCCCTTTTTGCCCCGGGAGCGTGCGCCAAACGACCAGGTCTCCCCCGCTCCTTCCCTCGCTCTGCCGGAAAATTTATCCCCCCTGCGGCGGTCCATGGTGGAAAACGCCGCCGCCCTCACCGGAAAGGTGGGCTACTTCTGGGGCGGCAAGTCGGTCTGTCTGGGCTGGGACGACCGCTGGGGTGTGCCCGCTGTGGTCACCGCCGACGGGAGCGACACCACCGGCACCCTGGTCCCCTTCGGCCTGGACTGCTCGGGGCTGGTGACCTGGGCGGCGGTCAACGCCGCAGGGGACGCCGACGCCCTCTCCGCCATCGGCAACGGCGCACGGGACCAGTATTCCCGCTGTACGCCGATGGCCTGGGAGGATGCTCAGCCCGGAGACCTGGCCTTTTTCTCCGACCTGAGCCATGTGGGGATTGTGGTGGGTACCACGGAGGCAGGCACTTTGGAGGTTGTTCACTGCTCCAAGACTCTGGGCGGCGTGGTCTGTTCCCCTGACGGGGCGACCATCGGCTTTGCTCTCATCGGCCGCCCGGCGTTCTATCAGTTTTATGGCGAAACATGAAAAACCCGCCGGAAGGGAGATATTCTCCGTTCCGGCGGGTTTTTTGTATTTATCCCGGTCAGTCCAGGGTCAGAATGGCCTCCAAAGCCCGGTTGTAGTCCTCGGTGAGCTGGGGCATCATGGCGGCGGCGCCATCCCAGTCGCCGGCCCTCATCAGCGCCACCTGCCGGTCAAAGCCGGTGAACAGGGGCTTGATGGACAGATTGCCGCACAGGCCCTTCAGGGTGTGGGCGGCGTTCACAGCCCCCTCATGGTCACCGGCCTCCAGGGCTGCGGTAAGGGCCGCAAAGCCCTGGTCAGCGGGGAATTTCTTCAAAAAGCGGCTGAGCATGGCCTCGCTGCCCATAAAGCGCTCCAGGGCCTCGTCCACATCCACGCCCGCGGCCATCAGCCCGGCTTTGATTTGACTATCCATGTTCCTTCTCCTCCTTCGGCGTCTGATACAGGCATCTCAGCTCCTGCTCCACCTGGAAGAAGCACTCCAGCAGCTCGGGATTGAAGGTGCCGCACTCCCCGTCCCGGATCATGCGCAGGGCCTTTTCCCGGCCAAAGGCGTCCTTGTAGACCCGCTTGCTGACCAGAGCGTCGTACACGTCGGCCAGCGAGACAATCTGGGCCCAGATGGAGATCTCATCTCCCTTCAGACCGTCGGGATAGCCCCGTCCGTCCCACCGCTCATGGTGGTGGCGGGCGATGTCACAGGCGTAGCGGTAGGCGCCCAGCTCCCGCATCTGGGGAATCCGCTCCAGCATATGGGCGCCCTGGATGGTGTGGGTCTTCATGATCTCAAACTCCTCGGGCGTCAGGCGGCCGGGCTTGTTGAGGATGGCATCCGGAATGGCGATTTTGCCCACGTCGTGCATGATGGCGGCCAGGGCGATGGCGTCGATATCCTCCGGCGACATCCCGGCGCCCAGGGAGGTGTGCTCCAGCATGTAGCGGGTGATGTCGTGAATCCGGCGGACATGCTCACCCGACTCGCCGTTCCGAAACTCAATGGCGGTGGACAGGGACTCTATCATGCCCCGGTTGAGCTCAATAATCTGCTCGGCCTGCCGCAGCAGGGCGGACTGCTGCCGCTCCACCACGTTGCCCAGCCGCTTCCGGGCCCGGAACAGCTCCACCACCGAGTTGACCCGCCGCTCCACCACATAGGGGATCACCGGCTTGCTGATGACGTCCATGACGCCCAGCTGGTAGGCCTCCTTCATGGTGTCGCCGCTGGCCTCGGCAGTGATGAGGAACACGGGGATCTGGCTGGGGAAGCCGTCTTCCGCCAGGGCCCGCAGCACCTCAATGCCGCTCATCTCAGGCATAACCACGTCCAGCAGCACCGCGCACAGCCGGTCCCGCTGGCTCAGCGCCGCCTCCAACCCCAGCTTTCCGTTCTCCCGCTCTTCAATGGCATAGAACGGTGAAAAAATATTCTCCAGAATGGCCCGGTTTATCTCGTCGTCGTCCACAATCAGCACTGTGTCCGGTTCCTGACCGGCACTCCGGCTCCGGCAGTCAAGCTCCATACCGCTTCACCTCACATACAGGCACAGGCACGGCCGGGGATCCCCGGTCTGACCACACAATTTCCTGCTCTGCCTTGTATTTTTATTCTCTGCTGTCATTCATTATAAGATAGCTTTCTCACAATTGCAACTACCTGCCTGTGCCAAAAAATGTGCGCGGAGCGGCCTGACCGCCCCGCGCACACTCTTTTCTGTCTATTTTAGCCGCCAAACAGCCGCTTGAAGATGGACTTCTTGGGCTGGCGCTGTTCAGTTCTGGGGGCACGGAGCTTTTTCAGGCTCTCCTCCGCCTCCCGGCTGCCCTGTCGGGCCGCCTCCTGGTAGAGCTGCTCCGCCCGTGCCAGGTCAGTCTCAGTGCCCACGCCGTCCCGGCAGCAGTCGGCCAGCAGGTTCATGGCCCGAACCGAGCCCTGCTTGACCGCCCGCTTGAACCACTCCACTGCGCCCGCCGGATTCCGGGCCGTGCCGATGCCGTTGAGGAGGCAGTAGCCCAGGTTGCACTGGGCAGCACGATCCCCGCTCTCGGCGGCTCTGGTGTACCACTCCACCGCTCGGGTTGCGTCCACCGCCACGCCGGTGCCCTGCTCATAGCACAATCCCAGATTGCACTGGGCAGGGGCGTAGCCCTGCTCAGCGGCCCTGGTCAGGTACTCCACACACTTCTTGTCGTCCTTCATGACGCCTGTGCCGTCCCGGTAGCAGCCGCCCAGCAGACACATGGCCCGCAGGGAGCCCTGTTTGGCCGCCTTGTGCAGCCAGGAGACGCCCCGGCCCGGGTCCTTTTTCGCGCCGATGCCCTCCAGATAGCAGTAGCCCAGGTTGCACTGGGCGGTCTCGTCCCCGCCCTGGGCGCCACGGGTGTAGTACTCCACGGCCTTGACCTTGTCCTCCGGCACGCCCTCGCCCACCTCATAGCAGTAGCCCAGACTGCAAAACGCGGAGACATACCCCGCCTTGATGGCCTGACGGTAATGCTCCACCGCCCGCTGGGGGTCCTGCTGGACGCCCACGCCCCGGCGGAAGCAGTCGCCCAGGATATTGAGCGCTCGGCCGAAGTCCTGCTCTGCGGCCCGCTTGAGCCACTCCACAGCCTGGCCGTCGTCCTCCGGCACGCCGATGCCGTTGAGGTAACACACCGCCAGGTTGCACTGGGCGGGGGCATACCCCTGGTCAGCCGCACGGCGGTACAGCTCCGCTGCACGGACCGGGTCCTGTTGGGTGCCGTCGCCGTTCTCATAGCACAGACCCAGGCTGCACTGAGCGGGGGGATAGCCCTGCTCCGCCGCCTTGGTGTACCATTTGACGGCCTCTTTTTCGTCCGGCTGGGTGCCCATGCCGTCCCGGAGGCAGCTGCCCAGCAGGCTCTGAGCCCGGGGATACCCCTGCTCTGCTGCCAGGCGGAACCACTTTACAGCTTCTTCGGGCCGCTTCACCGTGCCCACACCCTCCAGGCAGCAGTAGCCTAGGTTGCACTGGGCCCCCGGATAGCCCATCTGGGCCGCCTTGCGGTAGTGCTCCACCGCCTTCTTCTCGTCCCGCTCCACGCCGCTGCCCATCTCGTAGCAAAGACCCAGGTCGCAGATGGCCATGGCGTAGCCCTGCTCCGCCGCCTGACGGTACAGCTCCACAGCCCGGACCTCGTCCTTCTCCACGCCGGTGCCGTTGCGGTAGCAGTCGCCCAGGATGTCCATGGCACGGGCAAAATTCCGCTCCACGGCCTTTTTCAGCCATATCACCGCCTGAGCGGCGTCCGGCTCCATGCCGATGCCGTTGAGGCAGCACACCGCCAGATTGCACTGAGCGGGGGCATAGCCCTGCTCCGCCGCCCTGGTATACCAGGCCACGGCCTGCTTCTCGTCCCGCTCCACGCCGCCGCCTGTCTCGTAGCACAGACCCAGGGCGCACTGGGCGGGCACATAGCCCAGGTCAGCGGCCCGCTGGTAGCAGGCGGCCGACGCGGCCTCGTCCTTCTCCACGCCGGTGCCCTCGCCCAGGCAGTCGCCCAGAATGCTGATGGCCCGGGGATAGTCCTGCTCCGCCGCCCGCTTCAGCCAGGCCACGGCCTCTTCCTCGTTTTTGTCCACGCCGATGCCGTTGAGCAGGCAGAAGCCCAGATTGCACTGGGCAGGGGCGTAATCCAGCTCGCCAGAGCGGCGGTACAGCTCCGCGCCCTTCTTCTCGTCCTTCTCCACGCCCTCGCCGGTCTCGTAGCACAATCCCAGGTCGCACAGAGCGGGGGGATAGTTCTGCTCGGCGCCACGGCGGTAGTACTCCGCAGCCTTTTCCAGGTCCTTCTCCACGCCCCGGCCATCCTGGTACAGGCAGCCCATGAGCCGCAGGGCACGGGGGTATTCCTGCTCCGCCGACTTGGCCAGCCACTCCGCCGCCTTGGCGTCGTCCTGCTCCACGCCGATGGCCGCCAGATAGCAGTACCCCAGATTGCACTGGGCGGGGGCGTACCCCTCCTCGGCGGACTGGGTGTAGCACTCCACTGCCTTCTCCAGGTCCTCATCCACGCCGCTGCCGCTCTCATAGCACAATCCCAGGTCGCACAGGGCGGGTATGTACCGCTTCTCCGCAGCCAGACGGAAGAGCTCCGCAGCCTTTGCCTGGTCGGGCTCCACGCCCCGGCCGTCCCGGTAGCAGCAGCCCAGCAGGCTGATTCCCCGGGGAAACTCCTGCTCCGCCGACTGCCGCAGCAGCTCCACGGCGTGGTCGTCGTCCCGCTCCACGCCGATGCCGTTGAGGTAGCACACCCCCAGGTTGCACTGGGCGGGGGCGTACCCCTGGTCGGCGGAGAGCTGGTAAAGCTCGGCGGCTCGTACCGGGTCGTGGTCCACGCCGCTGCCGTTCTCATAGCACAGACCCAGGCTGCACTGGCCCGGCGCATAGTCCTCATCCACGCAGCGCTGGAACAGCTCCACCGCCCGCTTCTCGTCCTGCTCCACGCCCTCGCCCAGCTGGTAGCAGCGGCCCAGGGCCTCCACGGCCCGCATGTCGTCCTGCTCCGCCGCCTGGGCAAACCAGTGAGCTGCCTGGGCCATGTCCCGGTCCACTCCGTCGCCGTCGGCGTATTTCATGGCCAGATCGTACTGGGCGGACAAGTCACCCAGCTCCGCCTGATCCAGCAGGGCCTGGAACTCCTCCCGTGACCTCTGGAGACCGGCCACCGCACGCTGAATCAGCTCCGTATTGACAAAGATCACCTGATCTCCGTTGAACGATTCCGCTCTGTCTTCATTTTCAGGGCACATGAAAAACACCTCTCAGTCTTCTCTACTCTACCAGTGAAAACGGCTTCTGTCAATGCGGGCCGGCTGGCCCAACCGTCTCCGCCGGGACGGTTGGCAGGATATTTTCCCGGTATTTTTCCGTAAATTCACACAAAATACACTTTTCATTTTCCACTTCCATGCTACAATATATCTTATGAATTCCCTGTGCACAGTCAGGCCCGGCCTGCCGCACACGGCGGAGCGCCGGATTGCCGCCTGTTTTTGGAAGGAGGACTCTCATGAAAAAGGAAGCAGCTGCTTCTGCCCCCAGCCTGCGCTATCTCCAGATGCTCTCCCGCCAGTATCCCACAGTCCAGGCCGCCAGCAGTGAGATCATCAATCTCCAGGCCATCCTGAACCTGCCCAAGGGCACCGAGCACTTCATCTCCGACGTCCACGGCGAGTACGAGGCCTTTCTCCACATCATGAATTCCGCCTCCGGCGTGGTGCGCGAGAAGGTGGACGAGCTCTTCTCCTCCAGCGTGTCCAAGGCGGAGCGTGACCAGCTGGCCACCCTCATCTACTACCCCGAGGAGAAGCTGGCCCGGGTGGCCAAGGAGACCGGGGATATGGAGGAGTGGTACCGCATTACCCTCCACCGGCTCATCGACATCTGCCGCATGGTCACGTCCAAGTACACCCGAAGCAAGGTCCGCAAGGCAATGCCCAAGGAGTACGCCTACATCATCGACGAGCTCATCAACACCAACTACGAGTACCACAATAAACGCTCTAACTACGAGAATATCATCTCCACCATCATCGACATCGACCGGGCCGAGGACTTTATTGTGGCCGTGTGTGAGCTTATCAAGCGCATGGTGGTGGACCACCTCCACATTGTGGGCGACATGTTCGACCGTGGCCCCCGTGCGGACATCATCATGGACTTCCTGACCGAGTACCACTCGGTGGATATCCAGTGGGGCAACCACGACGTGCTGTGGATGGGCGCCGCCACCGGCAGCCGTACCCTGGTGGCCACGGTGCTGTCCAACTCCATCCACTACAACAACCTGGAGGTCATTGAGACGGGCTACGGCATCTCTCTGCGGCCCCTGGCCCTGTTTGCCAACGAGTTCTACAAGGATGTGGACTGCTCCTGCTTCAAGGCCAAGTTCGCCGGGGATGACGCCAACAACTACACCGAGAAGGACAAGGCTCTGGCCGCCCGGATGCACAAGGCCATCACCATCATCCTCTTCAAGCTGGAGGGCCAGAAGATTCTCCGCCACCCTGAGTTCGGCATGGAGGACCGGCTGCTGCTGGACAAGATCGACTATGAGAAGAAGTCCATCACCATCAACGGCGTGGAGTACCAGCTCTCCGACACCGATTTCCCCACCGTGGACCGGGCCAATCCCTATGAGCTGTCCCCCGAGGAGGACGAGGTCATCAACCAGCTGACCAACTCCTTCCAGCGCAGCGAGAAGCTCCAGCGGCACGTCCGCTTCCTCTACTCCAAGGGCGGTCTGTACAAGATTTACAACGGCAACCTGCTGCTCCACGGCTGCATCCCCCTGACGCCGGAGGGTGAGCTGCTCACCTTCCGTGCGGACGGAAAAACCCTCTCCGGCCGCGCCTTCCTGGACTACGCCGAGGCGGTGGCCCGGCAGGGCTATTACGCCAAGCCGGGCAGCGAGGAGCGGCAATACGGCATGGACTACCTGTGGTTCCTGTGGTGCGGCCGGGGTTCCCCTGTCTTCGGCCGTGACCGGATGACCACCTTTGAGCGGCGGCTTATCAAGGACGAGTCCTCCTGGGCCGAGCCCAAGAACGCCTATTACACCTTCTACAACGACCCGGCGGTGTGCGAGCGGCTGCTGAAGGAGTTTGGCCTGGAGGGTCCCCACTGCCACATCATCAACGGACACGTGCCCGTCAAGTCCCGGAAGGGCGAGAGCCCCATCAAGGGCGGCGGCAAGCTCATCGTCATTGACGGCGGCTTCTGCCGGGCCTACCAGCCCACCACCGGCATCGCCGGCTACACCCTCATCTACAACTCCGAGTCCATGCGCATCGTCTCCCACGAGCCCTTTGAAGGCCGGGAGAACGCCATCCGGGAGAACCGGGACATTCTCTCCTCCCCGGTGATCTTTGAGCGGATGGACGACAAGGTCAAGATCCGCTCCACCGACATCGGCAATGAGCTCCAGCGCCAGGTGGACGATTTGAAAGCCCTTCTGGCCGCCTACCGCTCCGGTCTAGTGAAGGAGGACCACCGGAAGTAAACTCCGAACAGCAACAGGCCCCCGGCTGAGCCGGGGGCCTGATATTTTGTTTTTGTGCCTTTAGCACGGGGCTTCACCGGTCAGGACTCAGTCGTCCCAGTCATCCCAGTCGTCCCACATATTCTTGTACCAGCCACGGTGCCAGCCGTTGTCGTGGCCGTAATTCCAGTGGCCGCGGTAATTCCACCAGTCGTCGTCATCATCGTCGTCATCGTCCCAGTCAAACAGGTCCTCCAGGTAGTCCATGGCGCTGTCTGCCCGGTCCTCCGCCTGGTCCAGCAGGCTCTCCAGAGACCGGTACTCGCTCTTGGACAGTTTGCTCTGCTTGTAGGCGTTCTCCAGCGCGTCCTCCAGCTTTCCGCACTCCTCATCCAGCGCCTTCAGATCCTGAACCAGCTGCTGGCCATTCTTCCAGCCGTCAGTCCAGATCTTTTTCACCAGGTCGGCAATCCGGTTTGCCAGATTGTTAATCTGATCCCAGTATCTGTCATAGGAGCCTCCGGGGGTGGTGCTGCCTTCATCCGGGTCCTCCCAGTCGCCCTGGAATACCTTCTCCTTCAGGTCAGCCCGTGCGTTCTTCACCCGCACATCCAGCCCGCCCAGGCGGCTGTTCAGGCTGTTGTACTCGCTGTAAGAGGTGCGGCCCTGCCGCAGGTCGTCGTTGATGATGGAGTACTCGCTGGAGATGTCCTGGCTCAGGGCGCTGAATTTCTCCTCAATGGCCAGATACTCCTTTACCCGCTCGATGTAATCCTGGGAGGGCTTCAGGTCCTTGACCTCCTGCTCCAGCGCAGCGGTGCGGCTGTCCAGCTCCTTGATGACCGCGTCCGCCACCTGATAGGCTGTGCCGCTGGCGGCGTTCTTCTCCTCCAGGTCGGACCGGGCGTCCTTGGCCCGGGTGTCCAGGGAGTTGGCCCGGCTGTTCAGGCTGTTATACTCAGAGGTGGTGATGCGGTTCTGCATGTAATCGTCGTTGATGGTCTTGTACCGGCTGCTGATCTGCTCATACAGGTTCTCCAGCCGCAGGGAGAGGGCCGCATAGGACTGGGCCTGCTCCACAGTGGTGGGGGCGGGCTTGAAGGCGTCGATGGCCTTCTCCAGCTCGGTCATGGCGGCCTCCAGCTCGGTGAGGCTGTTGGCGGAGATCTCATAGGCGGTGAGCTTGCCGGTCTCGTCGGCGATGGTCTTGGCCTCCAGGTCAGCGTAGGCGTCCTTCAGGCGGACATCCACCTTGCCCAGGCGGCTGTTCAGGTCGTTGAATTCAGCCAGGGTGAGCTTACCTGCGCTGAAATCGCTGTTGGTCTCCTCCACCAGGGCGTCGGTCCCGGCCCGAAGGTCGTCCAGATCGGCCACCAGGGCGGCGTACTGCTTGGCACGCTCCACATAGGTGGCCGCGGGAGTCAGGCCGTCAATGGCCTTCTCCGAGCGGGTCATGCCCTTCTCCAAATCGTCCACAGTGGGATAGAGTGCTGCGGGCTCCAGTACCTTTTCGGTCATGATCACGGTCTGAGTGGCGCTGTCCCACTCCACGGTCTGGCCCAGAATCTCGCCCAGAGCGCGGACAGGGAGATAGGTGGTGCCTTCATAGCTGATGGGATAGACAGTTTTGCCGTTCTTGTCGGTCATGGTGCGGGCCATGCCGTCCACCTCTACGGTGATGTCAGGGCGCAGGTCCGCAATGATTTGCTGAATTCCGCTGGCAGCTCCGGCCCCGATGGCCAGCACGCCCAGCAGCACGGCGGCGATTACGGCTGTTCTCATGCGTTTCATATCCATTTCTCCTTTTCCTGCGGCATACGCCAAATTTTATGGGATATGCGATTGAGCCCTTCACCACTAATACCGCATCAGGAGCTCATTTTGTTGCACAAAAGAAAAATTTTTCCACGTTACTGCCTTAAATTTTTTTGATTTTCCCAATCTCTTCCTTTTTTACCCGCCTCACGCATTGACAACCGCGTCTTTTTCCTCTATTCTTTTGCCTATAAGGCTTCATTCTCACCACCGTGAGGCTGCTTTTATTTTATTAAAGGAGGCTCTTTCCCATGAAAGAAATCATCAGCACCACCGGCGCGCCCGGCGCCATCGGGCCCTACTCTCAGGCGGTCAAGGCCGGCGATTTCCTCTTCGTCTCCGGTCAGCTCCCCATTGATCCCGCCACCGGCGCCTTTGCCGGCGATGATATTACCGCTCAGACCCGCCAGTCCCTCACCAATGTGAAGAACATTGTGGAGGCCGCCGGCATGACCATGGCCGACGTGGTCCGCGTTGGCGTGTTCCTGCAGGACATGGAGCACTTCGGCGCCATGAACGCCGTGTACGGCGAGTTCTTCACCGGCGACTGCCCCGCCCGTGCCGCCGTCCAGGTTGCCCGCCTGCCCAAGGACGCCCTGGTGGAGATTGAGGCTGTGGCCTACAAGGGCTAAAGCCGCCTGATTTTTGTACAAAGGAAGGTCAGTCTATGGATCAGCAGACGATGCAGGTTCTGCGTGACGCTATGGCTGCCGGGATGAAGGTGGCCACCGGCTGTACTGAGCCGGTGGCCATCGCCTTTGCCGGCGCCACTGCCCGGGCGCAGACCTCCGGCGCCATTGAGCGCATCATGCTCCGCGCCTCCGCCAACATCATCAAAAACGCCTTTGTGGTAGGTATCCCCGGCACCGAGTTCACCGGTCCCAAGTACGCCGTGGCCATCGGCGCGGTGTGCGGCGACCCGTCCAGGGAGCTGGAGCTGCTGGAGGGACTGGACCCCGCCGGCGTGGCTCAGGCCGCCCAGCTGGTGCAGGACGGAAAGGTGGAGCTGGACCGGGCGGAGACCCCTGCCAAGCTGTACATCGAGGTGGAGCTCCACACCGCCGCCGATACCGTGGTGGTCCGGGTGGTGGGCTCCCACACCCATGTGGACTCCATTGTCAAAAACGGCGTGGTGGTGTACCAGAACAGCTGCGCCGCTGAGGGCGCCGACCACACCGAGGGGCTCAACTGCCGTCTGGCCGATGTGTACGAGTTCTGCACCACCGCTCCCCTGGAGGAGTTCTCCCTGGTGGAGCAGGCCATTACCCTCAACGCCAGAATCGCCCAGGAGGGTCTGACCAACGACTACGGCCTCCAGGTGGGCAAGACCATCCGGGAGGACGTGCGGGCAGGCGCCCTGGCCAACGACACCACCAATTACGCCATGACCCTGGCGGGCGCCGCCGCCGACGCCCGCATGGCCGGCGTGGACCTGCCTGTCATGTCCAACTCCGGCTCCGGCAACCAGGGCATTGCCGCCACCATGCCGGTGGTGGCCGTATGGGAGCGTGTGGACGGCAAGGACCGGGAGAAGCTGATCCGGGCCTGCGCCCTGTCCAACCTCATCACCATCTACATCAAGTCCCGGTTCGGCGTGCTCTCCGCACTGTGCGGTGCCGTGGTGGCCTCCACCGGCGTGGCCAGCGCGGTGGTCTGGCTCCGGGGCGGCGGTCTGGGCGAGATCGCCTGCGCCATCTCCAACGTGCTGGGCAATGTGGCCGGTATGCTGTGCGACGGCGCCAAGGCCTCCTGCGCGCTGAAGATCTCCACCTGCACCAACGCCGCCATGCTGGCCGCCACTCTGGCCATGCGCCATCTCCGGGTGGCTTCCAACGAGGGCATTGTGGAGCAGCGGCCTGAGTACACCATCGACAACTTCGCCCTGCTGGGCAACGAGGGTTCCGACGAGCTGGACCGGCTCATCCTGGACATGATCATCCATAAGAAGGACGCCACCTGAACACAATGGGGCGGTGCACAGGCTGCGCACCGCCCCATTTTTTACAGAAACTTCTTCAGCTGCTGCACGTTGTCCTCTTCCTCTTTCAGCAGCCGCTCCATCAGCCCACGGGTGTCCCTATCCGCGTCCGGGTACTTTTTCAGGTTCTTCACCGCGTTGATGACGCCCATGTTGCTGCCCACCATCATCATCTCCGCCACGTGGGAGGCGGAGCGATCCGTCAGCGTCTGCATGTCAATCATCAGATAGGTGCTCATCTTCTCCAGGGCGTTGAGCCCCTTGGCGTCGCAGCCGTTTTGCTCCAGCAGATTGCCCGCCTCCCGCTCGAAGGCGCTGTACTCCTTCTTCTGGGCCTCCAGGTGGCGCAGGAACTCCTTGTCCTCCACAATGCCCAGCAGCTTGTCGATGGTTCTGGTGCCCATCTCCGCGTTCTGATAGACATAGTTGAGCAGCGCTCTGTTGCTGTCCATTTGCCTCACTCCTTCCCGTTTTACAGTGTGTCCGGCGGCCTAAAAAATATTTTTGAATTTTTTTGCAAAACCCGTTGACAGATCGAATTCGACGTGATAATATATCATCTGTCGCTGAGCTCCACAAGTGAGTTGAGCACAAAATAAGAGATGCGCGAGTGGTGGAATTGGCAGACTCGCTAGATTCAGGTTCTAGTGTGCATTACGCACGTGCGGGTTCAAGTCCCGCCTCGCGCACCAGTTGTAAACCCCGTAAAGCTATGCTTTACGGGGTTTTTGCTATGTATTTTAATCCTGCTGCCCTTTCTCGTTCTGTCTTCTGCCCCGCAGCTCAAACAGAGGGAAATCAATTGCCTCTATTTTGCCCCTATGCTATAATAGTGGCAAGATTTTTCTGGATAAGAAAGGTTTGTAAGAGCGTATGAATCGAGAAATCAGAGGCAAGCAGATTATTTTGCGTGAGCAACGGGAAGAAGATGCGCCCTTTTTTGCCTATTGGTTCAGCCAGCCGCAAGTCATGTTTCAATGCGGCTTTGAAAAGCCTACCAACGAAGAAGAGATAAAGGCCAGTATCAACGCCGGTCATCGCTCGAAAGACTCGGTGTGGTTCACCATTACAGACCTGGAAGGCAATCTTATAGGTGAGACCGGCCTGCTCCGCATGTTCCCTGCCTGGCACCAAACTGATCTTACCATTATCATTCCCGATCCAGAGATGCAGCATAGAGGATACGGCACAGAGGCCATTCGCCTCATACTTGATATGGCATTCAAGGAGTATGAAATGCATCGTGTCTCCATCGGGGTGGTGGGGTTGAATACGGGATGCGCTGGAATTTTATAAGAAAATCGGATTCAAGCAGGAAGGCATTCTGGAAGAGGCATATTACTGGAATAACGAGTACAGCGACTTCATTATGATGCGAATTCTCAGCCATGAGTGGAAATAATGGTGAAATTCTAACTTATCGGCCTGCTTTTAATCTTACAGCACAAGCGGTGGGATTCTTTTGTAATCCTGCCGCTTTTCTCTTGACAGATTGCGTTTCATGTGTTAATATATCATCCGTTGTCCCACTCCACAAATGAGTTGGGCAAAAATAAGACGCGCGAGTGGTGGAATTGGCAGACTCGCTAGATTCAGGTTCTAGTGTGCATTACGCACGTGCGGGTTCAAGTCCCGCCTCGCGCACCATTATCGGAGCAAGCAATCGCTTGCTCCGATTTTTTATTTATCCGCCATAAGAAAACCGGAACGGACCGCCCTGGCAGTCCGTTCCGGTTCTTTTTTACATCAGCTCCAGCACGCCGAAAAACTCCGGCGCGTGGAAATTGGGCTGGGGCAGGTCAATGGGGCTCCAGCTCAGGAAGTGGGGCTGCTCCGTCTTATCGCCGCACTTATAGAAATTGGCGTACAGCTTTTCGCCCGGAACCAGCTCCATACCCCAGAGGCCGCGCAGGGTTTCGGCGGAGACTTCCAGGCAGGCCGTCCAATACCTGTCATGCTTTTCGCAGCTCAGCACCGGCCGGGGCACTTCCATATCGGCCAGCCGCTGCCGGTCATGCCGCCCCAGACCAAAGCCCGCCCGCAGCGCGCCCACACTGTTACACTCCAGGTTCATATAGCTCCCGCTCCGGTCAGCGGCCAGAAACGCCTCCATGCAGCTGTCAAACCAGACCGTTCCGTCCTCCTCATGGCAGTTGGCCAGCGGCTGCGCCTCCCGGCACTCCATGTAAATATAGAGGGTCTTGCCCGGCACATAGGCGCACCGGACGGTGGTCTCAGGGAGATAGGTGGTGCCCCAGCAGGCCACCTCTACCCGCTGGCAGTCGATGGCGCTCCAGTCCGGTGCGCCCTCCGTCCGTACAACGGTATATCGCTTTTCCATATTCATGCTCCTTCTCTCAGCGGCCCGCAGGCCCACATTGCGGGGCCTATTATAGCATGTTTCCGGCCGGTATAAAAGCCAGGGGCGCTCTTTTGCGCATTGTATATAATATATGCTGAAAAAATGTTTCAAATCTTGGTTTGACAAACGCTTTCAAAGGTTTTAGAATCAAAAACCGGATTCCGACACCGTTCGGAAGCACACACTACCCGGAGGCGAATGCCGTGAAAATCATCTGTCAGATCGCCATTATCTTCACCATCTGCTGGATCAGCCAGATTGTGGAGGCCATCCTGCCCTTTCCCTTCCCTGCCAGCGTCATCGGCATGGTGCTGCTGCTCATCCTGCTGCTGGTCCGGGCGCTGAAGGTGGACCACATCCGTGAAAAGTCCGACTTTCTGCTGTCCAACATGGCCTTTTTCTTCATCCCGGCCGGCGTGAGTATCATCAACTACTTTGACATTCTGGCCAGCAACCTGATTCCCCTGCTGGTCATCTGTCTGGTGAGCACACTGCTCACCTTCGCCGTTACGGTCTGGGCTGTGCGGCTGACCAGATATCTCATGGATCGGAGGAAGAAATGATGGCTGAACTCTTTGCCTCTCCCTTTTTCGGCATCTCGCTGAGCGTTATCGCCTTCTGGGTGGGTGTCCGCATCCAGAAAAAGACCGGTCTGGTGCTGTGCAACCCCCTGCTCATCGCCATTGTCCTGGTGTCCGCCGTGCTGCTGGTGTGCCGCATTCCCTACGAGTCCTACAACCAGGGCGGCGCCATCATCAACATGTTCCTGGCCCCCGCCACCGCCTGTCTGGCCGTGTCCATCTACACCCAGATCAACCTGCTCAAGGAAAACTGGCTGCCCATCCTGGTGGGCTGCACCGCCGGTTCCATCACCTCCATGGGCAGTATCTACCTCATGTGCCGCCTCTTCCGGCTGGACGAGGCCGTCTCCGCCTCCCTCATCCCCAAGTCGGTGACCACCCCCATCGCCGTCAGCATCTCGGAGAACCTGGGCGGTATCCAGGCCATCACCGTGGTGGCCGTCATCATCACCGGTATCCTGGGCAGCATCCTGGCCCCTGTCCTCATCAAGCTCTTCCGGGTCAAGGACCCGGTGGCCGCCGGTCTGGCCATCGGCGCCTGTTCCCACGCCGTGGGCACCTCCAAAGCCCTGGAACTGGGCGAGACCGAGGGCGCCATGAGCGGTCTGGCCATCGGCATCTGCGGTATCCTCACCGTTATCTTCTCCCTTTTCCTGATGTAATTCCGATAAATAAAAAGAGGTACGTCAGCTTGTCCGCTGACGTACCTCTTTTTTTGTTATGCCGCTTTGGTCGCATCCATAGCCCGGAGGAGCATGGCCGCTGCGCTGCCACGGTCCACGCCCTCGTCAGGGGCAAAGGTGCCGTCCGGCTTGCCGGTGATGATGCCCAGCTCAGTGGCCTTGGCGATGTAGTAGAAATCCTCTGTCACATCGGGATAGACGGTGCTGGTGACGGTGCCGTCGTCCTCATACCCCAATGCCCGGACCAGGAGCTTGACCACCTCCGCCCGGGGCATGGGGTCAGCAGGAAAAAAACCGTCGTCATAGTCCTCCTGTTCCAGATATCCATAGGCGTACAGCGCGCTGATATACCCTTCCGCCCAGGTGCCTGCCGTGCCGATCAGGGGCGTGTCCACGCCGCCCACGGGCAGGGTCTTGCCATTGATGTAGGGCATGGCGCCCCACACCAGCTTGCTCATGGAGGCCCGGTCCACCTGCTCGTCGGGGGAGTAGGTGCCGTCCGGCTTGCCGGTGACCACGCCCATGGCCCCCAGGACGCCGTAGTACTGGGCGGCCCAGTGGGTCTGCTCCTCCTGGGGCAGGCGGGAGAGGAAGGCCGCCGTCTCCGCCGCCAGGGGGTCGTCCATGGACTGGCTGTACCAGGTCTCATAGAGCCGCTTCAGGTTGGAGTTGACCGCCAGGAACTTGTAGCGGAAGTGGACCTCACCGGACACCCCCAGCTCCCGGTTCAGGGTCAGCTGCTTGGTGATGGCGTCCAGACCATTCCAGGGGGAACCCTCGGTGCCGTCGTCGGCCAGGTAGTCCGCCATGCCGATATACAGCTTGACGCCGGTGCCCTCCACCGTGTCGCTCCACCAGCGGGCGATGGTCTCATAGTCCATGGTGGGGTGGCCGATGTACCAGTAGATCTGGGGGCATATGTAGTCTACCCAGCCCTCCTTCACCCACTTGCGGCTGTCGGCGTAGGCGGCGTAGTAGCTCTCATAGTTGCCGGTGGTGGCGGAGCCGGCGCTCTGGTGGGTGCTGTCCGCCCACACGCCGGAGGGAGACACGCCGAAGGACAGCTCCGGGTCCAAGGCGTGGAGCCGCTGGTCCAGGCCCTGAATCAGCTGGTTGACGTTGTCCCGACGCCAGTCGCCGATGTTGTCAAAATCCCCGCCGTACTGCTGGAAGGCGGCATCATCGTTAAAGCTGCGGCTGGGGTAGAAGTAGTCGTCCAGGTGGACGCCGTCCACGTCGTAGTTGCGGACCAGCTCCTCGGCGCCCTGGATGACCAGCTCGCGCACCTCGGGCAGGCCGGGATTCAGGTAGTAGTTGCCGTCGCACTCCACCACCCACTCGGGGTGCTGCACAGCGGGAGACTTGGCGTCCAGAGCGGCCAGCTCGGCCTCGCCGCCCTTGGTGATGCGGAAGGGGTTAATCCAGGCGTGAAGCTCCAGCCCCAGTTCGTGGGCACGCTCCACCCAGTAGGCCAGCGGGTCAAAGTTGTCTTCAGGTGCCAGGCCGGATGCGCCCGTCAGATACTTGCTCCAGGGGAACAGCTCCGAGGGATAGAGAGCGTCGCCCGAGGGACGGACCTGGAGAATCACCGCGTTCATGCCCATGTCCACGCAGTTCTCCAGAATCTCGTCCGCCTGGGCCTTGAGAGCGTCGGCGTCGGTGGTGGCGGCGTTGGGGTAGTCCAGATTGTACACCGTGGCCACCCATACGGCCCGGAAATCATCCCGGGCAGCGCTGGGGGCGTTGGCCTGCTGGGCCTCCCGCTCGCCGCCGGTCATAGGCCCGCAGCCCGCCGGCAGAGCCAGCAGCAGCGCCGCCAGGGTCAGCAGCGCCGCCATTCTCCGTTTCAGATTCATTGGATTTTCTTCCTTTGTCAATAAAAATTTTTCTATCCACCCGCAGAGCGGCCGGTAATTAGCTTTTATTATATCATATCCGGGGCAAAATGGTATACATAATTTCCTGGAAAATGACAACCTTTTTCCAGGTTTTCGTTTTTTCCAATCAAGACCGCGCTTTTCTTTGATTATTTGTTGAAAAATTCTGATTTAATTTGATTGAAACTGCTTGACACTTTTTAGAAGTGGTGCTATATTCTCCTCAGAAATCATAAAAACCCATGAAAAGGAGCCGTAACATGCTGACACAGGAGCGATATCAGCAGATTCTTCAGATGCTTGCCCGGAAGCGGACCGTAACCGTGGCCGAACTTACCCAGACCCTTGGCGCCTCGGAGGCCACTGTCCGGCGGGACCTGAATGCGCTCCATGAGATGGGTCGGCTCAACAAGGTCCACGGCGGCGCCACCGCCCTCTCCTCCCCCTTCGCCACGTCGGAGGCCGACGTGCGCACCAAGTCCACCCTCAACGTGGAGGAGAAGGTTCTCATCGGCCGGTACGCCGCCACCCTGATTGAGGATGATGATTTCGTCTACATCGATGCGGGCAGCACCACGGAAAAGCTGGTGGAGGCCATCACCGACAGCAGAGCCACCTTTGTCACCAACGGCATCGCCCACGCCCAGCATCTGGCCCGGAAGGGGCTCAAGTCCTACATTCTGGGCGGCGAGCTCAAGCCGGCCACCGAGGCGGTGGTGGGTGCGGTGGCCGCCCGCAACCTGCAGAAATACAATTTCACCAAGTGCTTCATGGGCGCCAACGGTATCTCCGCCAAGGCCGGCTTCACCACGCCGGACGCCGAGGAGGGTATGCTCAAGAGCGAGGCCTTCGGCCGGTCCTACATGGCCTACGTGCTGGCCGACCACACCAAGTTCGACTGGGTCTCCCCCGTCAGCTTCGCCCCCATCGACAAGGCCTGCATCATCACCGACTACCTGCCCGATGAAAGCTACCGCTCCTTTACCATCATAGAGGAGGTCTCCCGCAAATGATCTATACCGTCACCTTCAATCCTGCTCTGGACTACGCGGTCTATCTGGATACGCTGGAGATGGGCGCCCTCAACCGCACCAGGAGCGAAAGTCTCCGCTGCGGCGGAAAGGGCATCAACGTCTCCATCGTGCTGTGTAATCTGGGCATGGAGACCGAGGCCCTGGGCTTTCTGGCCGGCTTTACCGGTCAGGGGATCGCCCGCTGGCTGGAGCAGATGGCAGTCCCCAGCGACTTCATCATGCTGCCCGACGGTATGAGCCGCATCAACATCAAGCTGAAAACCGGCGTGGAGACCGAGATCAACGGTCAGGGGCCGGATATTCCTCCCCAGGCGCTGGAGGCGCTCTTTGACAAGCTGGACCGCATTTCCAGGGGCGACACCCTTGTCCTTGCGGGCAGCATCCCCGCCTCCCTGCCTGTTGACATATATGAGCGCATTCTCTCCCGGCTGTCCGGACGCGGCGTCCGCTGCGTGGTGGATGCCTCCGGCCCCCTGCTGCTCAATGTGCTCCCGTACCACCCCTTCCTGATCAAGCCCAACGAGGCGGAGCTGTCCGAGCTGTGCGGCGTCTCCCTCTCCGCCGGCGACCTGCCCGGTATCAAGGCCTGCGCCGCCAGGCTCCAGGAACAGGGCGCCCGCAATGTGCTGGTCTCCCTGGGTCCCAACGGCGCCCTTCTCCTCACCGAGGAGGGCAAGTTCCTCCACCAGGAGGCCCCCGACGGCACGGTGTGCAACTCCGTGGGCGCCGGAGACTCCATGGTGGCCGGCTTCCTCACCGGGCTGCACCTGACGGGCAGCTACCGGGAGGCCCTGCGAATGGGTACCGCAGCCGGTTCCGCCACCGCCTTCTCCGACCACCTGGCCACCCGCCGGGAGGTGGAGCAGCTCCTCAACACCCTGTAACCCCTGGCAGTATTCCTGTCCACATTATATATTGATTGAGACGAAAGGATGATTATCATGCGTATCACTGATCTGCTTACCGAGGACGGTATTCTCATCGGCGCCGCCGCCACCACCAAGGAGGAGGCCATCACCATGCTGGTCTCCGGTCCCGAGCGCTTCGGCTGTGTTGTTGACCCCGCTGTGTGCCGCGCTGACGTGCTGGCCCGTGAGAGCCTGGGCACCACCGCCCTGTCCCACGGCGTGGCCGTGCCCCACGCCAAGAGCCGCGGCGTGAAGGAGCGTGGCGTCACCGTGATGACCGTGCCCAACGGCATTGACTTCGGCGCCGTGGACGGCCCCTCCCGCCTCATTTTCCTGCTGGTCGGCCCCGAGAACGACCCCGGCGCCTACCTGGAGATGCTCTCCAGCCTGCTCCAGGTGCTGATGAAGAACCCCGGCCTGGCCGAGAAGCTGGCCGACTGCAAGTCCTCCGCCGAGTTCCTCCAGCTCCTGCGGGACGCCGAGTCCAAGTAAGCTGAATTTTCCATCACTGGACGGAAAGGATGAGAGCATTGCGTATAACCGACCTTCTTCAGGCCCAGGGGATTCTGCTGGGCGCAGCGCCGGCGGACAAGGCCGCCGCTGTGGAGCTGCTGGTCTCTCTCCAGTCCGTCCAGGGCAATCTCTCCAATCCCGCCCAGTTCCGGCAGGACCTGATGGAGCGGGAGGCACAGAGCTCCACTGCCATCGGCTCGGGCATCGCCGTGCCCCACGCCAGAAGCGCCGCCGTCCTCCGCCCCGGGCTGTCCGTCATCACGGCGCCCGGCGGCGTGGACTGGGGCGCCCCCGACGGCAGCGCCTCCAACCTGATTTTCCTCATCGCCGCTCCCGAAGGGGAGGACGGCCTTCATCTGGAGCTTCTCTCCCGGCTGATGCGTCTGCTGATGCGGGAGGAGTTCCGCTCGCAGCTCATGGCGGCGGCTACCCCCGCCGCCTTTCGCGCCGCCATCGACCAGGCGGAGCGGAACGAGTTCCCCGAGGACTTCCCCGCCCCCGAGCCCCAGACCATGCCCCGGGTGCTGGCGGTCACCGCCTGTCCCACCGGCATCGCCCACACCTATATGGCCGCCGAGGCCCTGGAGCAGGCGGCCCGTGACATGGGCTGCCCCATCCAGGTGGAGACCAACGGCGCTTCCGGCGCCGCCCGGGTACTCACACCCGAGGAGATCGCCGCCTGTGACGGCATCATTGTGGCCGCCGACCGGGAGGTGGATATGGCCCGGTTTGACGGCCGCCCGGTGCTGCGGGTGCCCGTATCCGCCGGAATCAGCCGTCCCGCCCAGCTGATCCAGGAGGTGCTGGACGGCAAGGCGCCGGTCTACCACCACAAAGAGGTCCGTATCCCCACGCCCCGGCCCGATCAGGGCGGCGAGAACCTGTGCCACACCCTCTACAAGCAGCTGATGAACGGCGTGAGCCACATGCTGCCCTTTGTCATCGCCGGCGGCATCTTCATCGCCATCTCCTTCCTGCTGGACGACCCGTCCCTGGGCTATGAGACCTTCGGCACCAACACCCAGCTGGCCGCCTGGTTCAACACCGTGGGCGATACTGCCTTCCGCTTCATGCTGCCGGTGCTGTCGGCCTATATCGCCGTGGCCATCGCCGACCGGCCCGGTCTCATGGTGGGCTTTGTGGGCGGCGCCCTAGCCGTGTCCGGCTACACCTTCCCCTGCTTCTCCGCCGAAGCGGTGTCTGCCGGGTTCCTGGGCGCTCTGGTGGCCGGCTTTGCCGCCGGATACCTGATGCGCCTGATTCAGTGGCTGCTGTCCAGACTGCCCGCCCCATTGGAAGGACTCAAGCCCGTGCTGCTCTATCCCCTAGCCGGTCTGCTGCTGACCGGGCTGTTCCTGTGCGCCGTCAACCCCTTTGTGGGTATGCTCAACAACGCCCTGGACGGCACTCTGGACACCATGGGCGAGGGCAGCAGAATCATTCTGGGCGTGGTTGTGGCCGCGCTGATGGCCGTTGATATGGGCGGCCCCTTCAACAAGGCCGCCTACGTGTTTGCCACCTCCACCCTGGCCGCCGCTGCGCCCGCTGTTGGCTCGGTGGTCATGGCCTGCGCCATGATCGGCGGCATGGTGCCGCCCCTGGCCATCGCCCTGTGCTGTACCTTCTTCCCCAGCCGGTTCCGGCCCGCAGAGCGCCGTTCCGGCCTGGTCAACTACATCATGGGCCTGTGCTTCATCACCGAGGGTGCCATCCCCTTCGCCGCGTCCGACCCCGCCCGGGTCATCCCCGCCTGTATCACAGGCTCCGCTCTGGCCGGCGGTCTGGCCGCCTTCTTCAACTGCGCCCTTCCCGCCCCTCACGGCGGTATCTTCGTCTTCCCTGTCATCCGGAATGTGTCGGGCTACCTCATCGCCCTGGCCGCCGGTTCCCTGGCCGGCATGCTGGTGCTGGCCCTGCTGCGGAAAAAGCGCGTTTAACCGGCGTTTCCCTGTGCCGGACTCTATATATTTTCTATTTTTGGAGGTTATCATTATGGTCAGCGAGCAGCTCACCGTGGTCAACAAGGCCGGATTCCATATGCGCCCCGCCAACCTCTTCGTCCAGGCCATGACCAAGTTCCAGTCCAACATCACCATCGTCTTCAACGGCCGCGATATCGACGGCAAGAGCATCATGAACGTGATGGCCGCCTGCATGAAGCAGGGCGCCGAGATCGAGATCCGCTGCGAAGGCCCCGACGAGGTGGAGATGCTCCGCACCGCCGCCGAGCTGGTGCGCTCCGGTCTGGGCGAGGAATAAGCCCCGTTCTGTCCCTGATTCTGCCGCCCGGCGGCACTGGAGGTTTGGACTATGAAATGTGAGGGAATCCCCGCGTCCGGCGGCATCGGCATCGGCACCGCCGTGCTGGTGGCCGAGCCCGACCTGAGCTACGGGGACGTGGTGTTCTCCGGCGTGGAGGCGGAAAAGGCCCGTCTGTCCGGCGCTGTGGCTGCCTTCATCCGGGAGACCTCCGCCATGGCCGAGTCCCTGCGGGAGCAGCTGGGGGACAAGCAGGCTGAAATTCTGTCCGGCCAGGTGATGATGGTCTCCGACCCCTACATGACCAGCCAGATGAACGCCGCCATTGAGAACGGTATCTGCGCCGAAGCGGCGGCGGACAGCGTGTGCGGCATGTATGTGGAGCTGTTCTCCTCTATGGAGGACGAGCTGATGCGCCAGCGTGCCCTGGATGTGGAGGACCTGCGCCGCCGGCTGCTGTCCATCCTGCTGGGCCGTCCCCGGGTGGAGCTGAACCGGATTCCCCCTGACTCCGTTCTGGTGGCACGGGATTTTACCCCCTCCATGACCGCAGGTCTCCGACGGGAGAACGTGACGGCCATTGTCACCGAGAGCGGCGGTACCACCTCCCACTCCGCCATTCTGGCCCGCACCATGTCCCTGCCCGCTGTGCTGTCGGTGCCCAACATTACCGACCTGCTCACCGGCGGCGAGACCCTGGTGGTGGACGGCAGCACCGGAACTGTGCTGGTCAACCCGGAGGAGAATGTCCTCCGGGCCTGCCGCTCCCGTCAGGCCGAGGAGATGGCCCGACAGGCCGACCTCATTCGCTTCCGCTCCCGCCCCACCCACACCGCCGACGGTGAGCCTGTGTCCCTGTGCTGCAACATCACCAGCCCCAGGGACGTGCCCAACGTGCTGGAGCACACCGGCGAGGGTGTGGGCCTGTTCCGCACGGAATTTCTGTTCATGAACCGCTCCACGCCCCCCAGCGAGGAGGAGCAGTTCCGCATCTATCAGGACGCCGCCCGGCGGCTGGACGGCCGGAAGATCATCATCCGTACCCTGGACATCGGCGGCGACAAGGAGATCCCCTGCCTGAACATGGAGCGGGAGGAGAACCCCTTCCTGGGCTTCCGCGCCATCCGGTACTGCCTGAGCCGTCCCGACCTCTTCAAGACCCAGCTGTCCGCCATTCTCCGGGCCTCCGCCTACGGCAGCATCCGCATTCTCCTCCCCTTTGTCTCCTGCGTGGACGAGGTCCGCTCCGCCCGTGTGCTGCTGGAGGAGACCAAGTCCTGTCTGGCCCAGGAGGGGGTCCCCTTTGACAAGGATATCCCTCTGGGCGTCATGGTGGAGACCCCTGCCGCCGTCTTTCTGGCCGACCAGCTCTCCCGTGAGGCCGACTTCTTCTCCATCGGCACCAACGACCTGACCCAGTACACCCTGGCTGCCGACCGGGGCAACAGCCGGGTCTCTTACCTCTGCTCCTACTTCCAGCCCGCCCTGCTCCGGGCAGTCCGCATGGCCGCAGCCTGCGCCAACCGGGCGGGTATTCCCGTGGGCATGTGCGGCGAGGCCGCCGGTGACCCCCTCATGACCCCCCTGCTGCTGGCCTTCGGGCTGGACGCCTTCTCCGTCTCCCCCACCGCCGTGCTGCCCGTCCGGCAGGCCATCTCCCGCTGGACCAGGGAGGAGGCCAGAGTCCTGGCCGACCAGGTCATGAACCTGTCCACCGCCGACGAGGTGCGCACCTGCCTCAAGGCCAACGCCCGCTGAACCATACCGCTGATACAGGAGGTCTCTCCATGCTCTTTGTCTGCTACCCCAAGTGCTCCACCTGCCGCAAGGCCCAGGCCTGGCTGGACAGCCACGGCCTCACCTACACCCTCCGGGACATCAAGGAGGACAATCCCTCCCGTGAGGAACTGGCTGCGTGGCACGGCCGCAGCGGCCTGCCCCTGCGCAAGTTCTTCAACACCAGCGGCCTGCTCTACAAGTCCCTGGCCCTGAAGGACCGTCTGCCCGGCATGACCGAGGACGAGCAGCTGGACCTGCTCGCCTCCGACGGCATGCTGGTCAAGCGCCCCATCCTGGTGACCGAAACAGCCGTCCTGGTTGGCTTCCGTGAGGCCGACTGGGCCGCAGCCCTGCTCTGATATTGCTCCGCCTGCCGGAAAATTTCCGGCAGGCGGATTTTTTTGTAACCATCCCCGCCCCTTTGACGACTATACAGGTGAAAGGACCTTTCAGACGGAAGGAGGAACCGCCGTGGAGGACAGCCGGATTGTGGCGCTGTACTGGGCGAGAAATGAGGACGCCATCACGGAAACCGACCGGAAATACGGCGGCTACTGCCGCGCCATTGCCATGAATATTCTCTCCGACCATGGGGACGCGGAGGAGTGCGTGAACGACACCTGGCTCCAGACCTGGAACGCCATTCCGCCCCACCGGCCCACGGTTCTCTCCGCCTTTTTGGGGGCCATCACCCGGCGGCTCAGCCTAGACCGCTGGCGCTGGAACACCCGGAAAAAGCGGGGCGGCGGTCAGGTGCCCCTGGCCCTGGAGGAGCTGTCCCAGTGCGTTCCGGGCTCCGGCGGGCCGGAGGAGGCCGCCCAGCTGGCCGAGCTGACTCATGCCCTGGAGGACTTTCTGAAGGGGCTGTCCAGCCGGGACCGGGATCTGTTTCTCTGCCGGTACTGGTATCTGGCCTCCATCCGGGAGATTACCCAGGCCTTCCGGCTCCCCGAGAGCCGGGTCAAGGTCATCCTCTTCCGCACACGAAACAAGCTGAAAATCTATCTGGAACAGGAGGGATTTCTTTGACGCCTGATATGCTTCTGGACGCCCTTGGAGACCTGGACCCCGCCCTGCTGGCCGGGGCTCAGGCCCGGTTCATGCCGGATGAACAAACACCCGTAAAACGGCGGGGCGGCCTTTCTCTCCGCCTTCTGGCTGCGGCGGCCGCCGCCGCGGTGCTGCTGGGGGCCCTGGCGGCCGCCATGGCAGGCAATGTGGAATTCCGCACCGCTGTCTTCTCCTTCCTCCATCTCTCCGCCCCCGAGCAGGTTCCCCCAGCGGGAGACGCCTCCTCTGGTGCACAGCTGGGGGATACCGTCCAGGTCCAGTATCTGCCGCTCTCCCTGGAGGACTGGCAGACCGGCAGCGCCGCTCTGTGGCAGGCAGAGCGGGACCAGGACGGTGCGGTGGAGTCCGTCCGCTTCGCCGCTCTGGAGGACGGCACACTCCGGGACATTCCGGCTGAGGTCACCACGTTCCGTTTTTCCGACAGCGCCGGGATGCTAACCGGCCATGTCTTCTGGTGCGTGAGAAACGGCGGACTGACCGCAGTGGGCGAGGGTTCGCTTCCCGACGGCGGAGGGCGCTGGGAGGTTCAGACCATTCCCGGGCGCAGCGACACCGTAGCTCTGCTGCTCCGTGGCGGCCTGCTGCGGGGCTTTGACTTCCGTGTGCTGCTGCTGGACCTGGACACCGGAAAGAGCCGTCTGCTGGCAGCGCCGGACACCCTCACCGGCATCACGGATTTCTCCCTCACATCCGACCTGCGTCACGCTCTGCTGACGGGCCATGTACGGGGCGAGACCGGGCAGCGCCCCTATCTGCTGGATCTGGAGACAGGTACCCTGACCACTCTGGAAGAGACCCTTGGCGCATCTCCGGAGCGGGCGGTCTTTCTGGACAGCGGCACCCTGCTGCTCACCGGCGGTGGGGAAACCTGCTCCGCCTGGGTGTGGGATCTGTCCTCCGAAACGGTGGAACAGACCGTCAATTCTCTTCCCCGCTATGACGCCGCAGGCGGACAGGGTGTGCTGGACCTGGGCGGCCGGTACGCCCTGGAGATTGACAGCAACGGCCAGGCCGCTGTGCTGGACTGGAAAACCGGTACCCGATCCGCTCCTATCGAAGGCTTCACCTTTGTGCCCGGCACCCAGTTTCTCCTCTCCCCTAGCAGAGACCGCGCCTGCTGCTTCCTGTCGGGGGAGAAAAGCGGCAGTCTGGACGTAACCCAGCTTGGTTTTCTGGACTTTACCACCGGGCGTTTTATCCTCTTCGACCGAGTGGAGACGGAGCAGAACCTGGAGCGCTCCCTGGGCTGGCTGGATGACAGCCGGGTGTTCATCTCCGCCCAAGGGGCTGATTCCGGCCTGTTTCTCTATACGTTTCGTTAATTTTATATGATATATTACAAAAAGGAGGGCTTTCTATGCGGTTTTCCCGTATTGCTTCCCTGCTGACGACATTTCTGCTGGCCCTGACTCTGGCCGCCTGTGCCACTCCTTCGGCTCCTTCGCCTGCACCCTTCCCCTCTGGGGACAGCAGCATGCTGGAGCGGGGGTCGGCCTGGCTGACAGACGCCTATGGCGAGGACTGCGTGCTCCTTCAGAGCACCGCCTACGGGGAACAGCTGGTTCTGTTGGCCGGCAACCGGAATCCCGGCACCGAGGCCTTCGGCTCCCTGGAGGTATTTGTTCTGGAGGAGGCGGAGGGCGGCTTTACGCTGCTGGCCTCCAAGGCGGGAGACATGGGTATCTCCGCCGGATTCTCCGCCGCGGTGCTGTCCACTGACAGTATGACCGTCCTCTTCGGTGACCTGACCGACAGCATCTTTGATTTTGTCAACGGCCAGCGCCTTCCCGCTGACTTCACCCAGGTGACCGTCGAGCTGAGGGACGGCAGTACGCTGGACCTCACCCTCACCAGTGCGGAGGACTATGTCTTTCCGCTGGAGCCCGGGCTGGACATCGCCGATGTGGTATTCCACGGCGGCCAGCTTACCGTGCGCTACTCCGACTTTTTCGGCCAGGACTTAATGGAAGATTCCGCACCGGATGCCACCGCCAGACTCTCAATCTTCTTTCCTCCGCACCCCGCCCGGGATGCGGAGGAAAAAATTTTTTATTTTTTAAATAAAGGCATTGACAGGAAGGCTTGTCCATGGTATTATATCAAGGCTGACATTAAGTTTGTCGCGTCCCATGCGGGTGTAGTTCAATGGTAGAATCCCAGCCTTCCAAGCTGGTCGCGTGGGTTCGATTCCCATCACCCGCTCCATACGCGCCTGTAGCTCAGGTGGATAGAGCAACTGCCTTCTAAGCAGTGGGTCAGGGGTTCGAGTCCCTTCAGGCGTGCCATTTTACTTTGTCTTTCCCATATGGTGGGTGTAGTTCAGTTGGTAGAGCATCGGATTGTGGTTCCGAGTGTCGCGGGTTCGAGTCCCGTCACCCACCCCATATAGTCTCAAGGCGGAAGGCCCGGAGCGTCCGCTCCGGGCCTTCCCTTTTTTTGAACCTGCGATACTGGGGTGTAGCCAAGTGGTAAGGCACGGGACTTTGACTCCCGCATTCGCTGGTTCGAGTCCAGCCATCCCAGCCAATTTTATCTGACCTAGTAGCTCAGTTGGTAGAGCAACGCCCTTTTAAGGCGAAGGTCCGGGGTTCGAGTCCCCGCTGGGTCACCATAATAGCGAAACGGTATAGATGCCACTGGCGAAAAGCCAGTGGCATCAACCGTTTTCGGGCTTTTTCAGCTCAAAAATTCACGGATGATTCCATAGATGCCAACCGCTGTTTCCCCCTAACTGGTGGGATTCGAACCCCCTCTTCTCGGAGGTTGGCAAAACCAGAAACCATGTAGCGCCCTTTTTGAAGCATCAATTTTCAAAAAGGGCGCTATTTTTCTATCAATAGAATACACAAAATTTGAGGCGTCAATTTGTTGGTCACGACGGGCCATCGAATTGGCGCCCTTTTTGTTTTCAGATAAATTCAAAAAGGGCACTGAATGTCAGGAGGTAGTAAATGAACCGAGAACAGTTTTTTCAGGAGCTTCGCACCGCTCTCCACCGTGAGGGATTCACTCCGCAGCCGGAACAGGATGAATTGCTTCCTGTGGAGTGGGATGGTCTCCCCCTCTGCCGGATCACAGCGGACGGAGGCGTTCGCTACTGGCAGGTGGATGTAGCGACGCCGGAACGGGAACGAGCCTGTGAGCGAGCCACCGATCTGGCCTGCACCGTGCGGGAGTACATGACGCTGCTGGAACAGGCTCCGCCCCTGCAAGCCCAGAGCCTGACCGGTGACTACCGCCTGCTGGCTGACTTCAACGGAGCCGTCCTGGCTGCCCATCCCACCCGGCTTGGCGTCCAATTCGTCACATGGGACTGGAGCTTCGACCGCACAGGTCTCAACCAGGGCAATTACTTTCAGGAAAACTATATAGGTGCCAAGCAGGACTTCGCCATCCGCGCTGGCCTCATTTCCAAACAGCAAATTTTCAATCAGGAGCAGCTTGTTGAAATCTACCGGTGCTGCTCTGACACCTTGGATACTGGTTTTGACTTGACTGCCGAGCAGGAAAAGTGCATCCGGGGCGTTCAGGAGCAGATTGCTACTGCAGCTCCCGATGCCCTGGAGCGCATAAGAGAGCAAGAGCAGCACCCCATGGAACCCTACAACCAGGAACCGATCATGTAATATTCAAGCGCCGGAGTTTTGGAAATAAGACTCCGGCGCTTTTTTGCTTTACTGAAAGGAGCACACCACTAATGACACGCTACTTCATGCGGGATACACCACTGTGCCAGATGGAACAGCAGATGATGACCCCGCCCTATTTTAAGCCCAGAGGCCATGGCCGATACTATCCAAGTTTCCAATATAGCAGAGATGACATGGAGTGCCCATACTGCATGAACTTCAGACGCAATCATCCCTGCCCGTTGGAGCAGTGCATCTGTCTGGATGAACGGATCGTGGCCGGTGCGATTGACCTCAACGAGTTTGTCAGGGATTGCTTCTTCCCTGAAGCGGGAGTGCAGCTTCAGGCCCGCTTAGAGAGGAGTTTCAATGGCTGCTCCATTGGATTTTTCCTGAGAGATAGTCATCGGGAACGTTGGCAGCACTGGCGTGCGCGCTGCTATCGAATGTCAGGCCGTAATCTGGCCGCGCTGTTTCTCCTCACGGCGTATGAGGATATCTGGCGCAGGATGATCTGGAAGTTTGATGCCCGCGGATTTGACTTCCAGTCCGTCCAGCTTTCCGGCATCCAGCCGGAACTGTACAGTGTTTACCAGGCAGCCAAAGCCATCTCCACCGGCAGCCGCAATATCACTCTTGCCGATCTCGCATCCCCCGAATTGGTCACAGATGAGGCGTTCCACCTGATTGTCTGCGCTCTGCTTCTGGCCAAGTACGGAGATGCGATTTTGAATTTTGAAGGAAAGTAAGGTGATGCAATGTGATGATGGAAGCAGTTCTGAGCAACGCCGACCACCCGGAATACGGTGTTGCGACGATCCCTCTTCCCATTCCCAGAAATCAATACGACCACTGCGTTGCGCTGTTGGAGGCACTGGAGATCGGCGATGCCTCTGAAGCCGACTGCCGCTTGGACTCGCTCGATAGTGCTTGGCCCGTGCTGAATCGGCTGGTATGCACCAAAGTCAACCTTGATGAGTTGGACTATCTGGCAAAGCGGCTGGACAGCTTTACTGTGGGCGAGTTTTCGCAATTTCAGGCGATGGCTGAAAAGCTGAATCTCGCCAGCATGAAGGATCTCATCAATCTGACCTTTTGTTGTCAGCAGGCAACGGTGATTACGGACTTCACAAATTTAAAGGAGATTGGCCGTGACCACTACATGAACATCCACGGCGGCTGCGCAAGCATGGAAGAATTGGAGCAGTTGGACGGAGAGGAAACCGCCATTCTGCTGATTGAGGACAATGAGGGAACTGTCACCCGCTATGGCGTGGTCTATGACAACGGTATGCAGCTTTCACAGCTCTATGATGGGAAGCACCTGCCCTGCTATCACTATGAGGCCGATATGACTGCCGTCGGAATATCCCCCCGACAGGAACCGGAGAATAGCAAGAATGTCACCTGGGTCTACCTTCCCGCATCCAAAGGACAAATTGAGCGTGCCATGCAGCGTTCCGGCATTACCGAGCCAAAGGATATGCGTCTCTGGATAGCCGACAGCTCATTTCCGGAGGAAGTGGATGTAGCACTGGATTTCCGGTGCGATAACATCCACGAACTCAATGAGCTGGCGCTGGCTGTGGAGAAGTTTTCGATTCATGACCGCAAGAAGTTGGGGGCGGCAGTAAGCATGGCCAAGCCGGAAAACGCCAGCCAGATCCGCCGTCTGGCGGAAAACATGGATCTGTTTGAATTCGCCCCCGGCGCTCATACCCCCGAGGAATATGGGAAATACATGATTCAGAGATCCGGCCATTTTGAGTATGACCCCAATCTGGACGAGTTTTATGACTACGAGCGGTATGGCCTGCAGCACATGGACTATCAGTCGGGCGTGTTTACCGACCGCGGCTATATCGCCTATGTCGGCACAGTAGATCTGGAGGAACTGATGGCGGAAGACCCGGTGGATCAGTGCCAGCGGGAACATGAGGTTCAGATGGGAGGAATGGCATGATCCAACTCTTTATGAGCCGCAGCGGGAGTTCTGTCATTGTCCCGCTCCGGTTTCCCGCATCTCAGAGCGCCATCACTGAAGCCTCCTGCCAGCTCGATGGGGCCAGCAGAGAAGGAAAAACAAAGATCGTTGAGATGAAAAGTGTGATCGCCAATCTGCCGTCGTACCTCGGCGGGCTTGATCCTGACTCCAGAACGCAGCTTGCACAACTGAATCGGCTCGCAAGCATCATTGCCAAAATGGACTCCCGCGAACGAAATATCTATGCCGGCGCCTTGGATGGCAACAGCATCAATGACCTGAACGATATGATTCGTGTGGCGGAACAGGTGTCGGACTACATCCTCATTCCCAATGTCAATTCAGATGTGACGCTTGGCCGCTATGTCGCTGTTGCCGGTCAGATTCAGGGTGACCCCAGATTCCCCGAAGCAGTCTGGCCCTATCTGGACTTCTCAAAAATCGGCGCAGAATACTATGCCGAGCATGGCGGCGCCTATACCTATGCAGGCTATGTGCTCCGCAAGCAGGATGATGAGCTTGTCAGAGAGAAAAAATCGAAGATCCAGCTTGACCTCTCCTCTTCCCAAGCGCAAGTGAGTATCTGCCTTCCGGCAACGAAGGAAGAATTGGAGCGAGTAAAAAGAACACTGGAAATCGATTGTTTTGCAGAGGCAGCAGTAACCAAGGTGTCGTTTTCCGTTCCCTATGTGGAAGATGCAAACGAATTGGCTTGGGCCATTGAGGGGATGCAGTGTGAAGATGGTGAACTGCTGAAATATCTGTCGGTTCTTTCTGTGGAGCAGCCGGGGACTATGCAGGAGGCTCTCCGCTGTGCCATGAATCTGGACGACTATGAGCGCATTCCGGAGGACACTTACGAATACGGGCAAGCAGTCCTTCGGCGCATCGGTGCTGATGACGAGCTGATTGATACCATCGACGGGTATATGGATTTCGAGAAGCTGGGTGAGGACACTATGGCGGAGGAAGGAGTCCGGCGGACCGAGTTTGGCCTGATCCGCCGATGCAGCAGCCCCTTCGCTGAGGAAACCCAAGCGATGGAGATGGGAGGCCTTTCCTGATGCCCCGCGAAACCGATCTGCTCCGCGTAAAGCTGGTGGCGCACACCCTCCTCGATGTACAGATCCAGGAAACGGCCCTCTCCCCGGTGATCGTCAGCCACCCCTTCACATCTTCTGGGATTTCCGCACTTCGGAATGAGGATGGGAGCCTCTCCATGGTCGACCTGATCAGCAATTCGGATGACTGCACAAGGTGGCGCAGAAAGGTTGGCGAGCAGATCGACAGCGCCGAAAATGTCCATCAGATCTTCGTACTGCTCAACCCGCCCTATTATCTGACCTTTCTCAAGTTTGCCGCTCCCGCTCTTTCAGGGAAGGATCTGGGGCGGCTCTTATCCACCGCCTGGACCCAGGAGGAATGCCCCAATCAGGACTGCAATGTGAGCAAACGAGAACTGGTGGCCTTATTCCGATCCGTCCCTCCGGAGTCCCTGATGGACGAGGAGGAGCGCGCCGCACACCAGGCGCTGGAGGATACGGTGACGGTCTATCGGGGCGTTACCCCCTACAACGCCAAAAATATTAGGGCGCTGTCCTGGACACTGGATCGGAAAACGGCAGACTGGTTCGCCCACCGCTTCGGTGAGGAGGGAACGGTGTATGAGGCGCAGATTCGGAAGGAACACATCCTGGCCCTGTTCACAGGCAGGAATGAAAGCGAGGTCATCGTAGACCCGCGGCACCTGGAACAGATCATGGAGTCACCGGAGCCGGGATTTGATATGCAAATGACCTGAACGACATGATCCGATGATTGGGAGGAATGTAAATGAAGAAGAAAATCATGATCACAGTAGCATCTCTGGCAGCACTGGGAGCTGCTGTCGCCGGCTATCTCCACTTCTCCGGCAGGACGCCTTTTGGTCATAGCTATTTCCGCTGAGCTGTGGTATTGTTCCGCATGAGGAGGTGAAGCAAATGGCCATTTCTTTATCGGAACAGTTGGAGAGTGACATCAAAGAATATCTTCACAAGACTTTTGGGACATATTTCTCCAGCCTTGATGAAAGATTTGCCGCAGATATTAAGGAAGATGTTATCAACACATCGGATTTCCATCATGGATTTTACAACGATGATGACATCTCCATCGCATTCCAGCGAGTAACTCTGGGTAGGATGGGACATCCTGACTGGCAAATTTACCATCTCTGTACGGATACGGAGGCAAATACCATGAAGCAGAATGTAAAAGTAAATACACCGATTCACATCAGGCCCGCTTCCCATGAGGAGGCGGGCCTTTTCTATTCCCAGATGAAGGAGACCGAGGATGCGGCGCTGGGCACGGTCGGCCATGTCCGGATGGACTTTGGATCTTCCGGAAAAGGATTCTGCCACACATGGTGGCCCCACAACGATGACCAGTTCAACACCAAGGAATTCAAGGGTGAACTTCAGGAAGTCGTGGATGCGCTTCGGGCAGATGGGCCGCTCAAGGATCTGCCGTCGATGAGAAGCTACTGCTACCGGAACGGGGGTGAGCTTACCGAGGATGGCCGGTGCTATGGCTATGTCGTGGACACCGAGCATTACCGCTACTGCCTGCGCTGCACCCCTTCCCCTGGGGACTATCAGGGCTATCTCTACTGCTACGATCTTCGCCAGCAGCAGATGGTTCAGCAGGACAAGCCGGTGGGCCGGGTCACCTATGCCAGCGGTGAGCAGACGGACTTTACGGACTCCGCGGCATTCCTTCAGGCTATCCGGGAGGAGCTGCCCTATATGTCCACTACCGGCTTCCGCTACGAGCTCCTGACCGATGACCCGGACATCCGAAAAGCGGCGGATGATATCCTGCTGGACTTTGCCGGAGAGGAAAACCCAAGGCGAGCCTGTAATTACGGCCTGACGGAAAAGGGTATCAAAGCCATGCAGGACGCCGCCAATACAACTCTGCCCCATACCTACGCCTGGTTCGTGATCACCGACTGCAACACCTCCGGAGAACATATCTTCCGGGATCTGACCTTGGAGGAGGCCATCCACACCTATCTGGGCAGCGACCGTCCAGAGAAACGGATTGGCGTCACCAAAGACGGAATCGCCACGGTGGATCTGGTACGCTCTCTGGATGGGGAACAGCAATTCTTCACAGACCACTTGAAGCTGGACAGCTTCAAGTGCGACCCGGAAGTCGCAGCAGCAGTAGAAACGCTCCGATTGGAGTTGGAGCAGAATGCGCCCCGGCAGGGCATGACAATGGGAGGATTATCATGAGAGAAATTCCGAGAGAGTGGTTGAACTTCCTGCGGGAACAGTTCCCCGCAGGTTCGAGGATCAAGCTCAGGGAGATGAAAGACCTCTATGCCCCGCTGGAGCCGGGCAGCACGGGGATTCTGGACCACATCGACGATGCCGGGCAGTTCCACATGAAGTGGGACAATGGCAGAACCCTGGCGCTGACCATCGGAGAGGACAGCTTCTCTGTTCTCCCGCCTGAGCCCACCACGCTGAAGCTGTATATGCCTCTGACGGCGGATCTCTACACCCGCAACGAGTATGGGGAGATGGAGGATGACTGCACTCAGTTGGACGGTAGATCGCTTCGTGCCTATGAGGGCGAGATCCTCAGAGCTCTGATCAACAACCGGATGCCGGAAGAATCCGAGAGCGGCATCATGCACTGGTATGGCGAGGATGACAGCGTCAACCAGAAGGTCAAATCTGTCGTGTTCACCGTCGAGGATCGAAACGGCCAGCTCTGGGGTGTTGCCGAGTGCCGTGTGGTCGGTACCCTCACACCGGAGGAACTGACTACCCTGAAGGAGTACATCTCCGGTCAGGCGTCGGACGGCTGGGGCGAAGGCTTTGAACAGCGGGAGATCTACGCCGGTGATGACGAGCTGTATGTCCATCTGTGGAGCATGGAGGACGATTGGGACATCCAGACCGAGGCGGAACGCTTCGCACCCAAAGTGGCGGAGGGGTTGCCGGAGATGTGCTTCTCCACTCTCAAGTCCACCGGTGATCTCATCTGTATCCGCCGGGGCGAGACCGGCTATTACCCCTCCGATTGGGACACCGGCGACAAGGAGCAGAATGTGGAGCTGGCGGATAAGATGAATGAAAAGCTGGGAGTCAGCCCCATTCAGCGCCAGGCCATGGAAGTGGGCAGTATGTGCGGCTGGGATGTTCCCGGCGCTGACCCTGCAAAGTATCAAGAAGACTACGACCATCAGATGGGAGGAATGATCCTTGGATAAAGCAGTACGATGGACGATTCAGCCCTCAAAATAAAACATGGGCGGCATCCACCTTCATCCCTCCCAGCGACCGCAATTACGAGTTTTCGGTGGAGAGTCACCCCGCTGTGCTGGACGGTTTTGTCAGCGCCTTCCGGGAAGCACAGGCAGAGTTGAACCTGTTTAACAGTTCTCACTGCGACGATATGACCGGGCAGGAGCTGGAGGGCAAGGTGCTGGTTATGAGTCCTATGACTTTGAGGGAGTCCTATTGGGCGCCAGAGAATCAGCTCTGGCTGGCGACCGGCGGCTTCGGCTGCGCCCCCAACGCTGCGGGCCGAGCGGTATATGCCACCTGCCTCGGCGACGGGGAGCAGACCCGGTGGAACCGCAGCGACTTCATCGGTATTCTCCGGGAGGAGCATCTGCCCGACTGGGCCAGAGAGAGCCTGAAGCAGATCCGGCAGGAAGATCCCGCCGAATCTCCCGATATGACCACCCCAACCATGTGAGTGAAAGGAGCTTGATTACCATGGCGACAACCAAGAAGAAACAGCAGGAAGCCACAACGCCCCAGGTAGAGGCACGGATCGACCGCCTGATGGACGGAGATTTTAAGACCAAAGCCATTGACCGGCAGCCTCAAAACGGCGGAAATGGCATTGGCTATCAGGAAGGCATTGCCTATACGCTGACTGCCACTGATCACCATGCCGTGTTCAGCAGGCAGCGAGTCGACATTTTCAAGGATGGAGAGGTAACCAGCACCCAAAGCGCGCGCCAGCACAAGGATGCCACGGATCTGGTGCTGCAGGGTACAGATCATCCAAGGCTCATCCGCAGGCTGACGCCTCTGGAGTGTGAAAGGCTCCAAGGTTTTCCGGATGGTTGGACTGACATTCCCAACGCCTCGGACTCTTCCCGGTATAAGGCGCTGGGCAACAGCGTGGCCATTCCATGCGTGGACTATGTCCTTTTCGGCATTGCTCTGGTGCTTCTCGCCGGCTGAGCCGGGCTTGTTGCTTATGCCACACCAAGTCCTGATTTTGTTGGCCGCCGGCGGGCTGATGTTTCTGGTCATCGGCTGTCTGGCCGCCTTGTCCCACTACTATACCCTGAGCGGGATCAAATCCAAAACGGTCGGCGACGGCCAGCACGGCACCGCAAGATGGGCCACAGCCAAAGAGATCCGGCAGACCTATGCCCATGTTCCCTTCGAGGTGAAGAAATGGCGCAGCGGCCAGAACCTGCCCACGGAGCAGGGGCTGGTGCTGGGGTGCAAGGGAAAGAAAGGCGAACTCACCGCCCTCGTGGACAGCGATGACATCCACTGCCTGATGATCGGTGCTTCCGGCATCGGCAAGACCGCCTATTTTCTCTATCCCAATCTGGAGTACGCCTGCGCCAGCGGCATGAGCTGGCTGGCGCTGGACAGCAAGGGTGACCTCGCCCGCAATTACGGCACCATTGCCAAGAACTGCTATGGGTATCAGAATGTGGCCGTGATCGACCTACGAAATCCCACCCGCTCGGATGGCAACAATCTGCTGACGCTGGTCAACCGGTATATGGACATTGCCCGGAGCGACCCGAACAATCTCGCGGCCCGGGCCAAGGCCGAGAAATACGCCAAAATCCTGTCCAAGACCATCGTCAATCCGGACGGCGATGACAGCAACCGCGGCCAGAACGCTTTCTTCTACGATGCGGCGGAAGGGCTTCTCACTTCGGTCATCCTGATGCTGGCCGAGTTCCTGCCGCCCGATAAAGACCACCCCCAGGAGCGCCGCCATATCGTCTCCGTGTTCAAGCTGGTGCAGGATCTTCTGGAGCCCAGCCGTGTCAAGGGCAAGAGCCACTTCCAGCTCCTGATGGCAAAACTGCCGCCGGATCACAAGGCGCGGTGGTTTGCCGGCGCCGCCCTCAATAGTGCGGAGCAGGCCATGGCCTCCGTCATGTCCACCGTGCTGTCCCGCTTGAATGCCTTTCTGGACAGCGAGCTGGAGCAGATCCTGTGCTTTGACAGCGCCATTGACGCCGAGAAGTTTGCTTCGGAGAAGTCTGCCATCTTTCTGATCCTGCCGGAAGAAGACACGACCAAGAACTTCATGGCCGGCCTCATGATCCAGAACCTGAGCCGGGAGCTGTTCGCCGTGGCCGATGAGAACGGAGGCAAGCTGAAAAACCGGGTGGTGCTTTTCTGTGATGAATTCGGCACCATGCCTCCGTTTGATATACTGCCCCTTTTCTCAGCTGGACGCTCTCGCCGGTTAACGCTCGTGCCGATCATCCAGTCCTTAGCGCAACTTGAAAAAAACTACGGAAAAGAGGGATGCGAGATCATTCAGGACAACTGCCAGGACACCATCTTCGGCGGCTTCGCCCCCAACAGCCAGACCGCGGAGGTGCTGTCCAAAGCCCTGGGCAGCCGCACCGTCCTCTCCGGCTCGGTGAGCCGGGGCAAGAACGATCCCAGCCAGAGCCTCCAGATGATGGAGCGCGCCCTGCTGACGCCCGACGAGCTGAAATCCATTCCCAAGGGCAGCTTTATCGTCATGAAAACTGGCACACATCCCATGCGGACCCGGCTCCAACTCTTCTTAAACTGGGGCATTACCTTCGGGGAGCCGTATGTGGTGCCGGAGAGAGCCAACCGAGCGGTGGCCTATGCCAACCGGGTGGATCTGGAGCGGAATCTCCCGCAGCTCAGCGAGCCGGAGGAGATGGACGAAAGCCGCGGCTATGCGGTATCCAGCCGGGGCGGCATCGCCCATGCTCCGGCCCAGGAGAGAGCTGTAAAGCGTGGGAAGCAGATGAAGACATTCGGAGAGGAGGAACGATGAGCTACTTCGGAACGATTTACGCCGACACTGAGCTTCCCTCCAGAGCGAAGGCTGTCTATATGTACCTGCGGGATCGCTCCGATGCCGAGGGAAAGTGCTGGCCGGGCATCAAGACCATTGCCTCGGACATGAAGCTGTCCCGCTCCACGGTCAAGCGGGCGCTGCACGATCTGGAGCAGCACGGCTATCTGAAAAAGGCTTCCCGGCACAGGCCGAATGGGAGCAGCACCTCCAATCTCTATACCGTGAAATAGTCATAACCACTGGCTAAGCCGGTGGCTTGATTTGGCCCTATAAGGGCCTGTTACCGGCAAACGTCTCAAGACGCACTGAAATTTATTTCACTCGCATCACTTGCCCTACGGCCCGTAAACGGGCAACCGCTGTTCTAACGAAAGTCTTTCTTCACTGATAATTTGCTGTTAGCAGCTCGCTTCGCTCGATGCTTAAAGCTAAAGCTTTTTTATCCTCACCAGCAGAGCTGGTGGTTCTGTTCGCTAAAGCTATACCAAAAGAGAGAGTGGTTTGTACCAAAATGTGACATTAAGGTCAAAAGGGAGGTTTTGAAGTTAGCGCAGCTAATGTTAGGCCTGTTTTGCTGCTCCAAAACAATATCATACCAATAAAAATTGCCTGCCGGCCCTCTATACGGGACGGCAGGCAATCCAATCTTCCGATTGTTTAACTGAGGAGAGGATTTTGGGCGCAGGACAACAAGCCTCTCCGGTGTCGAAGAAGTTTGTTGAAATTCATTGCGGAGATTTTAGCCCCAAAAAAGAATTTACTCGGGATAAATCCTCTCACGGGCATCTTGTCTACTTGGTACCGGTTACGCAGTATGGACGGAACCGATTCTATTCCGTTCCGAATTCTATGCCAATTTTGAAAATCAGGTGCATGCATCTGTTGCTGCTGCCTTGCGCGCTCCACAGCCGAGCGGGAAAGTGACATTTGACAGGTCGCCCGTCGCTGCTTTGCTTGGCATTCTTCGCGGTGATCACATCCCATGCAATGTTCAGATTTAAAGTAGGCCCTGATTCGGGACGTTCTTTCTGTGTAGGAGCAGCGTATTGGCGCATATCCGGCTGGACATTGCTGCACACTCTTTCCATTATCACTTAGCAGAAAACCGCCGTAAATATCCGGTACAGCTACACCCTTTAATGCTGTATTGATGAGCTCAATATTTTTCTCTGCTGCAAGTTCTCTGCACTCCTGCCCCACATAGCCGCCATCCGCAACAATCCGCACGGTCTCCTTTTGTTCTTCTGTGCGCGTAAGATGGTCGCGAAGAAAGCGCGGGTCGGAAAATATGTTTTTCTCATATTGATAATCCGTAATCACGGAACCGCTGCTGTCCACACTCTCCACCACATTCGCAGCATACCCAATATGGTCTTTCCCTGCCTTTACACAGTATGTCGCATCCGGGTCAGTAGGATTTTGCAGGGAAGTTGTTGACGGGGATTCCTCTCCCTTCTTGCGAAGCCGTCTTCCGCCGCTTCCGGCAATGGTCTGCTCGTCCAGGCATCGGACAAGCAGACGATACTCCTCTGTTTCCTGATATTGTGCCGCACTCCGCAGCAGAAGCTGGTCCGCATCTTTCAGAATGGTCTCTATTCGCTCATTCATATCTGTGTTCCGGCAATGATACACGATGAAATTGCGGTCACCTGGCTGGCAGTAATGTTCCAGCCCTGTCAGTTTACCGATGCCTTCCTTCTTTTCGATACGCTTGGCAAGTCTTGCAACACAGGAATAGAGCAGCTCGATCCGGCTTAATTTTCGGATATTTGCCTCGATCATCAGCGAATCCATACGTTTGACGTGAGAATTGATCCCCATCAGTTTTGCGATTTTGCGGTTCAGATCGCAGACGCACTCATGGAACAAATCTACGCCGGTAGTTTTTTCGTATTCATAGCAGCGTTTCCGAAAACGGGACAAGGATTTGTCGCTCAACGGCTGCTCCTCGTAGCTGGTGGTGTGGAGAGCATACTGATAATGGATGTCCAGCATCAGATTCTCAACAATCTCGTCATCGGACAAAGCAAACAGTTCTTTTATAATGAGCGCACCCACAATAATATTGACTGGGGTATTGGGTCGTGAAGCATTTTGAGAATACAAAACTCGGAAACGTTCTTCGTCAATGGCGGGAAAAATCTCATCAGAAAACACTTTTGCCCATGACTTTTCCAAAAAGCTCCGCTCCCGTCTCGTGAGCCGGAGACTGCGGTCGAATATGGACAACTGCTGGCTTCCGTTGGCCCTGTATGACATCTTCCGCCACCACCCTGTTTTTATCTACATTATATCAAACCTGAAGTATTGTGTCACACCCCCTTTTGACCTTAATGTCAAAATGTAGTACAAACCACTCTCTGAATCAATGGCAATTTCAAAATCTTCCGCCAAGGGAGAACTGCGCCCATTCGCTGGACCCAGGAGCGGTTCATTGTGAACCACCCAGAAGGACTCACTCTATCAGAGATTTAGGTCAGAGAAAAGACATCCATGCGAAAGAAAATAGTGGTGGAATTACGGTTCATCGACATCCAGACAGTATCCGACTTCCCGCACGGAGCGAATGTAGAACAGGGCATCTGGATTAGCCTGATACAGCTTCTCGCGCAGGTTGCAGATATGAAATCCTATCGTATTGTTTTCGTTTCCTGTAGTGAAATCGCCCCAGACCTGTTCGTAAATCTGTGCGTAGGTCAGCACACGGCCTTTGTTGGCGGCCAGCAGCAGGAGAATCCGATATTCTTTTGCGGTAAGCTGAATCTCCTGTCGATCCCGAAAAACCTTTCGTCTGCTTGGAAAGATCTCAAGACCAGGGAGCGATACCATCGGCTCCTCGTCGACCTCGATTTTTTCTATCTCAGGGTGGTTTTTGAGGATAGACAGAATCTGCTCCAAAACTTCCGTATCTCTTTCGTGCAGCTCCAAAATCATGACTCGTCCGATGATATCACCGCTTTCTCACTCAGTTTACGAGCTGCTTTCAGTCGCTCAAAGGTTTCTTTACTAATTACATGCTCGATCCGGCAGGCATCCCGTTCCGCCGTTTCGGGGTCTACGCCGGCTTCAATCAGCCGGTCGGTAAAGAAGCGGTGCTTTTCGTAGGTATTCTCTGCAACCTCACGGCCGAGATCCGTCAGGTGCAGGAAGTGATCTCCATCCATGAGTAGGAAGCCGCCCTTTTTTAGTGTAGCCACCGCATGACACACACTGGGCTTGGATACCTCCATGTGTCGGGCAACATCTACGGAGCGCACCGTGCCCATCTTCTTATGGAGAACCAGAATGGCCTCCAAGTAATCTTCGCCCGATGCATGAATCTCCATTGTTCGCACCACCATTACATAAAATATTTTTTCGATAGAGCTTTCAGAGTTTCCGACGAAAGCCTATGATTTTGAATGGCCCCGTGATCGTCTAACTGAACCACCTCCGTGCAGGTGCGGACGATAAATTCAAAGTCATGGGATACCACAAAAACAATTACCCCGGAATTTGAAAGCTGCTCAATCAGATTGCTGACACGCACCATCGAATCATAATCCAAACCACTGGTAGGCTCGTCAAAGTAGATTACCGGACTGCCCTTTACGATTGCCGCACCAATGGTTACACGCTGTTTTTGGCCGCCCGAAAGAGAGGCTGGATGACGCTCACGGTATTCTGAAAGCTCCAAAGCCTCCAATGTAGCTTCTACTTTTTCTCTACAATCTTCATTCATTCCCAGGGACAATTCTTCTTCCACACTGCTGGCAAAGAGCTGATAATCTGTATCCTGCATAACAAGATAAGAAAGAGACCGCCTTTGCCGGGGAGTAAGGTTCTTCCCATCAAAGCTGACTTCTCCATGCCGCTGCTTTAACAGGCCGGTAAGGATAGATAAGATAGTCGTTTTTCCAGCCCCGTTGTGCCCCAGGATGCCAATCACATCACCTGCATGAGCTTCAAAACTGACATTGTGAAACACATCTGGCCCCTTCTTATAGGAAAATCCCAAATCATGTACTTCCATCCGGTGTGTGCCATTATGCGGGCGCTGCTTTCCCTGATAATGCTCCGCATCACGCTCCGGGTATGCTGTCCGCAAGCCGTAAGAAATGCGTATTTCATCAGACAGTGAGCAAAATTGCTCTCTCGAAAACTCACGCTCAACTTTACCTTCCTGAATAAGAAAAACTCTGTCAATCAGATCGCGCAGATAGTAAAAGCGGTGTTCTACCACAAAAATAGTGTATCCGGCACATTTGAGTTTTCCCATAATTTCGGCAAGCCGCTTGGTAGCGGCATAATCCAAATTTGCAGATGGCTCATCGAAAATATAGACTTTCGGGGAAAGCGCATACACAGAACCGATTGCAATCTGTTGCTTTTCACCACTGGATAAAGCAAAAATGCTTCGATTCAAATAGTCCACCAGTTCCAGTTCTTTTGCAGATTTTGCAATGCGACTGATGGTTTCCTCACGGGTAAGCCCAAGATTTTCACAACCGAAAGCTAATTCCCTCGTTGTATCTGTCATAAAGAACTGGGAACGGGGGTCCTGGAATACAGTTCCTACCTGTCCGGCCAACTCGGAGGGCTTCATGTCCAACAGAGAATGCCCATCCATGAGCAAGTCTCCTTTGATTTCGCCAGGATAAAAGTGCGGAATAAGACCATTGAGGGAGCGGATCAGCGTCGTTTTTCCGCAGCCGCTTCTTCCTGTCAGAAGGATAAACTCGCCGGTCTGTACGGTCATATCAATACCACAGAGAGTAAAATCCTGGCTTTCTTCATAACGAAAGCTAAAATTCTGAAATGAGATCATCGTCATACCCTCCACAAAATGATTTCCCCGATTTGAGTTTGATCGATAAGAAGCAAACCAGCCAAAAAGAGGACACCCAGCAGAGATACCACGATTTCCGGCCATGCAAAACGGATCGGCCTCAGCGCGTACCGCTTGCATTCCAGCTCTAATCCGCGTGTTGTGCCGGACGCTGCCAGTTCGTCCGTGACCTTCAGACACCGCATCAGCAGCGGTATCAGAATATACTCTATCGTTGCCAGCGGATGGGATAGCCGTTTCCAGAGAGTATCGCTGATACCCCGAATATCCATCGTGCTGCGGATTTGCCGGTATTCAATTCGTAAAGTAGGAACATAACGGAACATTACTACCAGGGGAATGGTGACAGCTTGAGGAAAGCGCATCCGTTGGAAGGCTACAATCAGATCGTCCATGTATGTTGTTCGCAGAACCCATAATCCTACCATTATGACTGGGATAAGTTTTAGAGCCGCAACGCCAATGATACTGGTAAGCATAAGTAATATTGGAACTTGAACATATCTCAATAAGGCGTTAAGGTACGCAACTATTATGTAGATTATATTCATCTTTACAGCCCATCCCAGACCACTTCCTGCAGCGATAAATAGGCCATAGGCCAGTACAAGCATAAAACTGACAAGTTCCCCACCCAAAAAGTAGCTGACACATCCAATACCAATTAAAAGCAAAAGTTTGCATCGTGGGTCCAAAAGTGCAGTTCCTTGAAAGGCTCTCTGTTTAATGATTTGTTTGATTTGTGGTTCTTCCATTTTGTTGCCTCCAATAAATCAAAATGCGGAGCTGTTATCAGCCCCGCATTTGAAACCAAACAGCCCTCTTGCCTGCGCTTATCTGATGAAGTATAGGGGCTGTATCAATTATTTACAGATACCAGTCCAGCCTTAACAAAGTGTTTATTCAGAAGTTTTTGACCGATAATAGATCCAACCAATCCTCCCAGCAGGCCTCCTGCAACAATAACAAAAAGCATAGGCGTTGAAGTGATTTTCAGCATTCCATCTATGTAATCTTGTGCAATATTATTTTTCTCCATCGCTCCAACAAACGCACTCTGCAAAAACTTGATGGGGCAGATTGCGCCGAACGCATAAATACCACAGTACAGTGTGTAAGCGACGGTCATGGTTCTGCGTGTAATCTCCTTACGAGCCATAAACAGGAAGTCACAAAGCAGACTGCCTGCCACCACGGCAATGGGGATAAACCAAAATGCGCCTACAAGCAAAAAGAGAACAGCTTGAATCACGCCGCTAATAGTAAACACACCTTTTTTCGGAACCTTTGCTAAAAGCAGCATCATCACGATTCCATTTACAACAGGTACAATAGATGGATAGAATACATTGGTGACAGGCCCAGCAAAGCTTAAAACCCCACTGAGAAGCATGCAGATGAACCACATGAGGGCAGTAAGAACACCGATGAGAATAAAGTCTTTTGCATGTAACCTTTGCTGCATACTTTATCTCCTCCTTCCGTATAATAAAAATGTCGTGCAGTTAGAATACGCTAACTACACGACATAGAATACCAATTACCTTGTACTTAAACAACCCAAAAGCAATCCGTTTCCACCCAAAAACTACCCAACTTTATTTTTGGGGCCGCACAAATAGGTCTGCCTGTAATTTTTGGGGACAACGCCATACTTTTTTTTGAAGGCTGCTGCAAAATTACTTGGTTTCCCATATCCTACCATAGTAGCTATTTCACTCACATTCCAATCTCCGTCTAAAAGTAACCGTGCCGCCTGTATCAAGCGTTGGTCGATGATATACTGATGAATAGACATCCCGTAAAACGAAGAAAACCCTTTAGACAGCTTTGGTACACTCAAATGAACTATGCGGGATAGTTCTTCGCAGGAAGGGGCAAATGCAAGCTGTTCATCAATCACCTGTTTTGCTTCCAAAATAGCGGTTCTCTCTGTCCGGGACAAAGAAGTCTCTTTCCCCATCAGAATATCTACTTCAAGAATTTCTCCCAAATAGACCGACAACAGCTCCAGCACTTTTCCATCCAGATACAGATATCCTAATCCACCACGATACTGAGAAAAATTACTCGTCTCAGACAAGAGTTGCTCCAGCATGGGAGTAACCGAAACCTTTGAAATACCGCTTAAAAGCTTCTTTCTATAGGCAGTAAGTTCTTGGCCGTCAAAATAGTCTGTCAGCAGATCCATAAAATAGTTTACTGGTATTTTAATGCTCTTAAAAAAGAAATCTCCGTTTTTGGGATAGCAGATTGATTCTGTTTCTCCTTGACCGACATAGAAACAGGATTCTTTTTTATGCATGACAACAGAACGGTGTTCCTTCATGTTTTCCCATGAAACGCCATCCTGCAAGCAAAAAATAATTTGCACATACTCCTTTCTGACAGGACCTTTTACACTTAAATCATTGTCGGCCTGGTAACTCATCTTCCAATCAGAAAGAATGATCCCGTGCTTTATTTGCGTTTGTGTGATTCTGCCTCTACCCAATTCGGGCGGAATATCCATAGACATTGTTTGAGGAGTATTGAATGTTATATCATGATAAAGCTTATAAAGCGTATTAAGATATTGATTGCCGCGAGACAATTAGCCCACCCCCTTTTTTCATAGTCGGTTAGTTTTTGCTAACTTATAATACCGTATTTTTGTGCAAAGGTCAACCGAAAACAATCAATGTGATTATCCGCAAATATTGTCTTGGCATATTATAAATATCGGGTGCAGAGAGATTCCCTGCACCCGATGCTGATAACTTGAAAATCTATGCCAATTTCCATTGAGCACTTGCACTGCGTTTGGCCCAGAACTCCTTGTATGGGCCGTTTTGTTTCAAAAGTTCCTCGTGACTGCCTGCTTCCGTAATACGACCTGCTTGATCCAGCACAATGATTTCATCTGCCATTCGGATCGTTTCAAGTTTGTGTGCAACAACAACCAAAGTAGAATTCTTTCTGAGAACTTCTATGGATCGAACAATATTTGCTTCGTTTTCAGCGTCCAGTGCCGATGTTGCTTCATCCAATAAGACGATCGGTGCATGTTTTAACAGTGCACGCGCAATAGAGACGCGCTGGCGCTCACCGCCCGAAAGTGAACGCCCGCCTTCACCGCAAATGGTATCCCATCCATCAGGGAGCCGCTGTACAATCTCAGTTACTCCGGCAAGATCCGCGACGGCATGTAGTTCCTGATCCGTTGCATCTGGCTTTGCAATAAGTATATTGTTCTTTAAGCTATCATTGAATAGATAAACATCCTGAAACACAAAAGATATCTGACGAAACAAATCTTCTGTTGTATAATCTCGTAAAGCTATATTACCAATATGGATTGTTCCTTCATCCACATCATAAAAACGAGCAATCAATTTAATAATCGTTGTTTTTCCGCATCCAGAAGGCCCGACTACGGCAAACATTTTATGCGCAGGGACTGTGAAGCTGATGTCTTGTATCACCGGTTTATCCTTCGTATAGGAGAAGGACACACAGTTTAATGTGATATCAGCATTTTTAGGTTGACCTTTTGTCTTTGCAACGACGGACATCTCAGGGGCACCCATAACTTCATCCAGACTATTCAGCATTTGACGACGGTCTTCCATTCCGAAAAGAGAAGAAGCAATATCATTTAAGAGAGTGGTAAATCGTAGAGTAACACCAATCATTACGACGGTCTCTAATGCTTCGATATCTCCCGCAACACCTAAAAGGCTGATAAATGTAATCATCCCTGCAACAAGCATCTGCACACCCATACCGGAAAGAACCTGCCCCAGAGCACTCCACCATAACCCGCGAACAGATTGCCTTTTGCTGTTTACAAAACTGCTTTTCAATTCTTCGTAATCTGCACCGGTATGGCAGGCGCGTAAAGCTCCCTGGCAGTGATAGAATTCCACTACACGAGAGGCAATTTCTTGTTCCGCCGCATCCTCCAGACTGTTTCCTTTTCCCACACAGACCTGCGAAATTTTCATGAGCAGGAAAAGGACTGGAATCGCAAGCGTTAACAAGATACCAAGTTGCCAATTCCAAAACCATATAGCAATGCAAAAAACTATGACAGCCGACACATTTTTAACCAGCTGCCCAATAAAGAAGGCAGCAGTCTGTCCGGTTGAAAGCATCTCCTGGGTTACCATACGGGAAAGTCTCCCTGCGCTATCTGCCTGGAACCAGCCCAATGGTAAGCGTGCTACCTTATTGCCAACGATTTTTTGCACATTCTTCATAAAGCCTAAGCCGGCAGCATAACTGAGCTTTGTCCCCCAAAAAGAAAAAACAGAAGCGAGAAGAGCCACACTTGCAAGTACAATTACCCAGTCCCTAAAAGACAGACCCCACTGCGGATTCATCGTTTGCAAAGCCATGGCAGCCGGCATCATTATGCCAAGTGCCAACCCGATCAAAATTCCTGAGAGAATACAAAGGCCGGTTCCCTTTTGGTGCATTTTTCTATCATCATTAACCATATACCGATGAAACCTTGGCAAAAGCCGCTTTGACTTATTCATGATTTTCCTCTCCCTCCTTATCATCAGGGAAACCGCCTTGTCTCAGTAGAGCCTGATAGTGCGGATGATGCAGCAGTTCTTGGTGCGTTCCAACTGCAACGATGTTCCCGTTCTCCATCACCGCGATTTGATCTGCACCTAAAATAGCATTTAGGCGGTGTGCAATGACCAAAACTGTTCGGTTTTGAATCAATGTGCTGAGAGCTTTTTGAATTTCCAATTCAGAATCCGGATCAGCAAAGGCCGTAGCTTCGTCCATGATTAAGATCGGTGCATCTGCTAAAATCGCACGTGCAATACTGATCCTTTGACTTTCGCCTCCCGAAAGCAAACAATCCGTTCCCAATACACTATCATATCCCTTTGGCAGAGACATAATATAGTCATCGATTTGGGCCACTTTTGCCGCCCTGCGCACATCATCCATTGTTGCATCCGGTTTTGCAAGCGATATATTGCGTCGGATACTGGCGTTCATAAGCATAGGATCTTGAAGCACAAAAGCAATATTGTTATAGAGCGTTTGCGAGGAAATATCTCTTAAATCAACACCGCCCAAACAAATGGAACCGCTTTGTGGATCGTCGAATCGCGCGATGAGAGTAGCAAGGGTAGACTTGCCAGATCCGGAGGGACCAATCAAAGCCGTAATGGTATTTGGCTTCAGAGTAAGGGTGACATCATTTAATGCTCGGGTGTCTCCGTATGAATATGTAACATTCTGAACCTGTACCGTAAGACCATTGGGCTGTTTTGGAGAGTTTGTCTCAGGGATGACAGGAGTGTCCATGATGTTGCAAAGACGGACTGCGGCGGCTCCTGCCATCTGATAAGACCATGTTGTATTTGCAACAGAGCTGATTGCTACCGGTAATACAATTGCAATCAGCGTACAAGCCAGAACCTGAGGAAGACTTGCAAAACCGGCTACAAAGAGCAATGCCCCTCCACCGATATTTATAAGCAAAAGCAATGGAACTGAAATAAGTTCTCCCGCCACAGAGCAAAGCCCAATCAACGGTGCACACCACTCCCAATAGGCCTGGGAAAAATCTTTTGTAGCTTCTTGATAGTTCTGATGGGCCTCTCCTGTCTTTCCAAAAGCCTTTACCACTTTAATGCCTGCTACCAGTTCAATCATACTGGAAGAAACCTTAGCCAGATGCCGGTTCATTTCCGCAGTCTTGGGGCCCATATCTTTCATGGATAGTCCTTGTAGAAAGAAATACAGCGGGATGGTTGCAACACCAACCAGGGCCAGCCGCCAGTTTACCACAAACATAAAAACAAGCAGCACCAGCGGCGACAAAACGCCATTGAGCACATCAACCGGCGCATGGGCCACTACTGTATGAACCGTCTTCGTATCGTCCTGCACTGCATTTCGAATTTTGCCGGAATCCGTTTGGCTAAACCATGCCAGCGGGACACGACTTAAACGACTTACAATTTGTTGACGTATGACAAAACGCAACTTCATATCTGCAAAGTGTGTGATAATTAATGACAATGCATGGAAAAACAATCTTGAAAGGAATGCCATGATCAGCAGTTCAACAACTTCATGTACTTGCTCCGCACGGAGCTGTTCTCCTGCCATTTGAACCGACAAAAAAATATCGCCTAACCACACTAAGGCTAAATAAGGGACAAAAGCCAATAGCGCCGAAAAAATTGTCAATACCTGAGCTATTGTCACCCATACTTTTATTGGCTTGGACAGACGTTTCATCGCAGTTTGCCCAGCCTGATTATTTTGGTGGTCTTGTTCCTTTACTACAGACATAGGATTACCTCCTCGCTTTTCAAATGCAACTTGTACAGTTAACTTAGGCTAATCATATAACACATATAGATTAGCAATTCTTTTTATCTGTTCCAACCCAAAATATACCTTCTTTAGCCCAAAAATTCTAAAACCATTTACAAATCGGTCAATTTCACTTTCTTCTATCTCTCAACCTACGACTTGTGGTACAAATCATAGTAGAAATTGTGAAAAGTATGGAATACTCCACTTTGGGTTCCATGGTCTGCGTCAAAAAGCTGTCAGGATTCTTCGCAGCGTTTTCCGCGTTTCTTTTGTCCTTTTTCTTCAACACTCTTGTGACAAGGCCGGGGCAGCGATTAAGCAGCCCGCCTGCCAGCAGGCGCAGAAGGAGGGGCGTCCAATCAAAATGAGTGGTCGCCAGCAGTCCCCAGCCGTTGGTGGAGAGGCCGTATTTCTTGCCCACCACACCGACAGCCACAAAGAACATGCAGCCGGTCAGATTCTTGGTGCCGCTGCTGCTGTCCCCTCCGATAAAGGAAAAGTGCTCCAGCATTTCCCGCTCAAAGTAGGTCCAGATTTCTGAATTGCCTGGACTGGTTCATGTGCTTCCGCAAAGAGTCGAAGTAATGCTAAGTTAATTCCCCAATAACAGAAAACCGGTCGAGATCTCATGCACGAGATCTCGACCGGTTCTTTTTTGTTGTATTTAGGTCATTTTGCAATGGTTCACAAAAATTATTCAGAGAACAATGATTATCAGGTCTTCCGTTATATTGTAATTGCTTTGACTGGAATTACAGAAAATGCGCAAAAATCTTACAACAGGTTAGCTACTCAAGTCGTTCAGTAAATGCTTCCAGACAATAGCCGACTTCCCGCACGGAGCGAATGTAGAACGGGGCATCTGGATTAGCCCGATACAGCTTCTCGCGCAGGTTGCAGATATGAAATCCTATCGTATTGTTTTCGTTTCCTGTAGTGAAATCGCCCCAGACCTGTTCGTAAATCTGTGCGTAGGTCAGCACACGGCCTTTGTTGGCGGCCAGCAGCAGGAGAATCCGATATTCTTTTGCGGTAAGCTGAATCTCTTGGCGATCCCGAAAGACCTTTCGTCTGCTTGGAAAGATCTCAAGACCGGGGAGCGACACCATCGGTTCCTCATCAATCTCGAATTTTTCTATCTCAGGGTGGTTTTTGAGGATAGACAGGATCTGCTCCAAAACTTCCGTATCTCTTTCGTGCAGCTCCAGAATCATGACTCGTCCGATGATATCACCGCTTTCTCACTCAGTTTACGAGCTGCTTTCAGTCGCTCAAAGGTTTCCTTACTGATTACATGCTCAATCCGGCAAGCATCCCGTTCCGCCGTTTCGGGGTCTACGCCGGCTTCAATCAGCCGGTCGGTAAAGAAGCGGTGCTTTTCGTAGGTATTCTCTGCAACCTCACGGCCGAGATCCGTCAGGTGCAGGAAGTGATCTCCATCCATGAGTAGGAAGCCGCCCTTTTTCAGGGTCGCCACCGCGTGACACACACTGGGCTTGGATACCTCCAAGTGTCGGGCCACATCCGCAGACCTCACCATGCCCTTTTTCTTTTGGAGGACAAGGATGGCCTCCAGATAATCTTCACCCGATTTGTGCAAAGGCATAGTCAGTCCCCCTTCTGTTATATAGGCGGCTATTTCCTGGACACTTCATCGCTGCTTGTCATTTGGCAGCCAATCCGCCGTCCAAGCCCCACTCTCCCGCAGGAATTCTCCGTCATGGGTGATAACCACCACACATAGTCCCTGCTCCGCCAACTCCCGGAGGCGTCGGCTCACCTCCAGCATGTGGCCATAGTCAAGTCCGCTGGTAGGCTCATCAAAGATCAGCAGTTCCTTTCCGCTGAAACAGCCATCTGCAACGGCCAGCCTCTGCTTCTGCCCGCCGGATAGAGCCATGGGGTGAGTATCCGCATACTGAGCCAGATCCATTCGGCCCAAGGTTGTCAAAGCCTCCTGCTCTGTGGCCGTATTTCCCAGCCGGATCTCTGCCAGCACGCTGTCTCCAAAAAGCTGGAGGTTCACATCCTGCATGATCAGGAACGCCTTCCGCCTTCTTTCCGTTCGGCTCAGAGGCTTTCCATCCCAAAAAATTGTACCGCTTTGTTCCTTCATCAAACCGCACAGACACCGGGCCAGGGTGGTCTTGCCTGCCCCGTTTTGGCCGGTAATGGCGGTAATTTGTCCCCTGGGCGCATGGAAGGATACGCCCTCCCATACAGCCGCACCGTTATAGGTCGCCCGCAACTCCCGAACCATCAAGCCGTCTGCTCCAGCCGCTGGGCTTGGCTCAGGCGAGGACACCGGTACCTCCGCAATGCTCCGCAGTCCCATGGAGCGGCGTTCCTCCTCGGGCAGAGCGAGGAAATCTTTCCCGTTATATTCCCGTTCCAGCTGCCCGCTCCGCAGATAGAACACCCGATCAGCAAGATCCGCAGCGTACCAAAGGCGGTGCTCTGCCATCAACACGGTCTTTCCGCCCTTTTTCAACTGTTTCAGGATCTCCCGGAGCTGGCGGATACCCTCCCCATCCAGATTGGAGGAAGGCTCGTCCAGTACAAACAGCTCCGGCCCCATGGCCCAGGCGCTGGCGCAGGCAATGCGCTGTTTCTCTCCACCGGACAGCGCAAAAATGCTCCGCTCCAGCAGTGGCCCCACTCCGCAGACTTGGACGACGGATTCCAGCGCCTGTGTCATTTCATCGTGGGACGCTCCACGACTCTCCAGCCCAAAAAGCACCTCGCTGGTGGTGTCCAGATTGAAGAACTGGGACTTGGGGTTCTGAAACACCGAGCCCACCGTCCGCGCCAGTTCCCACAGCGGGGTCTGTGCCACATCCTGGCCACCGACCATAACAGTTCCCGCCAGCGTCCCACCTCCAGTATGCTGGAGCAGACCATTGACGAGCTTGATGATCGTGGTCTTGCCGCAGCCGCTCTCACCGGTGAGCAGGATAAGTTCCCCCGGTTTCACAGAAAAGGTGCAGTCCCGAATGCTTGGCGTCTCCTTGCCCTCATAAGCATAGGTCACATGGTCAAAGATAATCATGGCAGCACCCCCTTGCAGCAGATCCCGCCCACACAGAGAGCCAGAAACAGCAGTGTGACCACCACATCCTGAATGTGAAATCCGATAGGCCGCCAGGAGGACATCTTCCCTGGGGACTCGATGCCCCGAGCGGTGGCGGACTCGCTGAGTTCTTCTGCTGTCTGGGCTGCCCCCATAAGCATTGGTACATAAATGCACTCCAGTTTCTCCTCAAAACCACGGATATTCCGAAGGGCCATGGCATCCCGGATATGACGCAAATCCTGCCGAAGTGCAGGCAGAAAGCGTAGCGTCACCGCAAGGGTAATAGAAAAACTCCGGGGAGCGCCCATCCCCTCCAAAGCAGCTATGAACTGGCTGACGCTGGTGGTGGCAATCAGATAGGCGCCGCCGGCAATACAGGGGAACACCAGAATGAAGTAGGTCACCGTAGCAAAGACCGTAGCCAAAGAGCCGGGCAACAGCGGCAACAGCCAGTATTGTATCGCCAGGATAGCCAGATATGTCGCCAGCAGCCCTCCCAGCATGGTACCTTTCCGTTCTACCAGAAAGAGAATCAAATAGGCTACCATGACACCGAGCTGGAAAACCGCAGGACTCCAGGTGAACACCACCACATTGGCCAACAGCCAGATTAGAATCTTGGTTCGAGGATCGAGAAAAGAAGGGTAAATATTCTTCGTCCTCATTGGGCCAGCCCGGCCTTGACAAAATGCTTACGCATGAGCTTCATACCCAGCAAGGACCCCAGAACAGAACCCACCAGAATGCTCAGTACAATGACCCCGAACACCGGCCAGGTCAGCAGGCCCTCCATCGTGGCCATATAGCCAGCGTCCATCATCTGGGCGGCATACTCCAAATAGCTCTCTTTGGTAAACCAGAGGGGCAGAAAGTCCCCGATAAAGCCCAGATTGAAGCAGAAGAAGCCCAGCATCAGCCAGCCTTTCTTCCGGAACTGTCCAGCCCGCAGGCACAGCTCACACAGGATTCCTCCCACCAGTCCTGTGATGGGGAACATCCAGGTAGCAGCCACCAGCACCACGCCGGTGATCAGGCTGGTGAGAAGAAAAGGGCCGTTTTTCCGCACTTTGGCCACCATCAGCATGAACACTGGCCCGATCAGAATGGCATCAATAAAGTGGGTAGCAAACCATACGTAGGGGCTGACACCGCCCACCAGCATAAAAAGGAAGCGAATGGCAATGCACACCGCCCCCAGTGCGCCGGCGGTGATGGCGTCTTTGGCAGTCAGTTTGCGTTTTCCCTGTTCCAATGATTGAGACATATTGAAATTCCTCCTGTTTATAATCGTTAGCTTTAGCTAACCAAAAAACAGAATAGCATAGCTGACTACCTGCCGGCAACTCCATACAGGCATTTTAGCTCCAAATAGCTTGCAGTTTTTGAGCAATCATTGACGACTCCTCCCCAGTCAGTTACAATCAAACCAAATCAAACAACGGAGGCGCTGCCCATGTCCAATATGTCGCAACTTTTTGATGCCAGCCGTTTCCAGGGCCATGTGAAGGTTCAATCCGCCGGCAAGGCTGCGGTGATGACCCTCTGCGGCCCGGAAACCGGAAGCCTGCGACTGTTTTCTTTGTGGGAGGGCGCAATTCTTTCCTTCAACCGGATCTATACCCAGGTCTGGCCTCTGGCGCAGAACGAGGCAGCCAACATCCTGCTGCTGAACTTCTGCCAGAAGGGGCGCTGTGAGGTGGTGCTGGAGGATGGACAGTTTGCCTTTCTCTCTCAAGGACACATGGCCGTAGGAACCCAGCAGGCTCAGGAGGAGTATCGCTACCCCAGCGGTCTCTATGAGGGTATCGAGTTGTTTTTGGATCTGGATTTGTTGGCCCATCGTCCCTATCCACTGTTTCAGGAGGGGGAAGTAAGCCCGGAGGGGATCATGGAGCACCTGCATACCTCCCGCCGACTGTATTTGGGACCCACGCCTGCCTGTGTGCAGACATTGCTGGATAACCTGTGGCAGTTTCGAGATTCGGAGGAAGTGGGACTGTTGAAACTTCTCTCCGCCCAGTTGCTTTGGAAGGTAGAACGCCAGTCTCTTGAAACCAGTCCCGCAGTCCGCTATTTTACCAGCTCCCAAGTGGCCATCGCCAGGGAGACACGGAACATTCTGTGCGCAGACCTGAGCCAGAACCATACAGCGCGGGAACTGGCGGAGCGGTTCCAGGTTGCCGAAACCAGTCTTAAGAACTACTTCCGCGGTGTGTTTGGAGAAAACCTCTCCACATTTTTACGAGAGGTGAGGATGCGCCGGGCAGCAGAATTGCTGCAGAGCAGCGAATTACGAGTGGCGGAGATCGCAGCACAGGTAGGCTACGAAAATCAGAGCAAATTTGCCGCAGTTTTTGTCCGGCACTTCGGTTGCCCGCCGCTGGAGTATCGCCGCAGGGCACACCTTTCGATTGCTGATGACAATTAGAGTCCATGTACAAGGCGTGGCTCTTTTTGCAAAGGACGCTACCACTGCTGGCTCTCTGTGAAAACAGACGGGCAGGTTCATCTGACGAATCCGCTGATGGACTTTCTTCGCGTTTCTCGGGACTACGGCTCTTATCCATCCGCAGCAGCGACATTGCCTTCACCATGGGCGCCAGAGGGCCGCTTCTGGAAAAGGCGGATCGCTATAATGGCGTGATTCCGGAATTCTGAATTATGACAAAAAGCGGCCATTGACAAGGATATTCTGTCAGCGGCCGCTTCTCTGTCTGCAGCCATGAACATTCTGGCAAGGGAATCAACTGGGCAGCAATTTGCAGTCCGTTTGATTTCTTTATTGGGATAGGAAGAGAAGGAATCGTTGTCAGTGCCGGGGAAGCATCTCCGCTTAATTGGACAGTCTTTGCTCAGCTGCCCACATAGCGGCATATTTTCCGCCTCTGGCCAGCAGCTCCTCATGGGTGCCGGACTCCACAATGTTCCCGTCTGCTACCACCAGGATCTGATCCGCATTTCGGACGATAGACAGGGTATGTGCAATCATGATTACTGTCTTCCGCTCTGACAAAAGCCCCAGGATCGCCCGCTTGACCGCCAGCTCGTTTTCAATGTCCAGAGAGGCAGTGGCTTCATCCAACAGCAGGATGGGGCTGTTTTTCAAAATAGCCCGGGCGATGGACAGACGCTGACGCTCCCCGCCGGAGAGAAAGTTTCCGTTTTCCCCAATAGGGGTGTCATAGCCATGCTCCAGCTTCTGTATGAAGCTGTCACATCCAGCCGCACGGCAGGCGGCCTCCACCTCATGGTCTGTGGCCGAGGGGCGGGCATGGCGGATATTCTCCCGAACTGTATCATCAAAGAGGAACACCTGCTGATCCACCATGGAGATCTGCTCCAGCACCCGTTCTGCCGCCACGGTCTCAATGGACTGCCCTCCAATGGAGATGTCGCCGCTCTGCGGTTCGTAGTATTTGGCGATCAGATTGAGAATGGTGGATTTTCCGGAACCGGAGTCTCCTACAATGGCGGTGAGCTTTCCTGCCGGCGCCGTAAAGGACAGTTCCTTCAGCACCGGCTCTCCCGGCACATAGGAGAAGGAGACCGAGCGGAAGGTGATGTTCTGCTCAGCAGGATGGAAGGGCGCCATGGAACCTCTCTCCTCCGGTTCCGCCATCACCTGGAGGATATTGTTCTTGGAGACCATCAGGTGCTTCCATTCAAAGAGATCGATGGAAATGGCAGTGGTAAGCTTGGTCAGCAGAATGGGCAGCATGGAGACCATGAGATAATCCACATTGCTCAGCGTACCGGCTGCCCAGGGGCCGGCTGCCAGCGCCATGATGGCCGGCACACTGCACCAGCTGAGAATGTTATACCCGAAGCCAATAGGGATGCCCTTTGCCTCGTACAGATAACACACCCGGCTGAACCTCCGCATCGCCTCAGTAGTAGCCTGATTCTGGACGCCACCCATATGATAGGCACGGAAGGTCTGGATACCGTCGATGTACTCCACGATGCTGCTGACCGTCTCGGCACTGACCTCATGCTTGGCCACGCCGTATTTGGCAACAACGCGGAAGGAAAGCCACAGATTTGGGATCAGCCCCGCTACCACCAAGAAAAGAATCAGCCCCGCCGGCAGATACACCTTGCATACAAAGCCTACCAGCATGGCGGCCAGCACCGCGTTTTTGGTGATGTTGCCGCTGGAGTGGGTCAGGATCTTCTCGTAGCTGCCCACATCGCTGGTCATGGTATTCACATACTCTCCCACCTGTCCCTGGGTGAAGCGGGAAAGAGGGATTTGTTTGAGTTTGTCACCCAGCCGAAGCCGCAGTCCTTTGGAAACAGCAGCTCCGCCCAGCTGAACCTGCGTGTAACCGGCGGCGTAAATGACCAGTCGAATCAGGAAGATGCCCGCAAGAAACGCAGTCAGCAGCCCGAGCCGCTGTGCGCTCAGGCTGCCCTCAGACAGCCCGGACAGAACCATATAAATGGACAAGTAGCTGCACCCGGACAGCAGCCCTTCCACTACCGTGAGGATCACACCGGAATAGAAGGCCCGATTTTTACGGAACACATTTGCCTCACGCATGCTGCACACCCCCTTCCACGGAATAGGCAATGGCACGGGCAGCCCGGTAATCCGCCCAAGCCCTGCGGTAGTATTCATTTTTCTCCAGCACCTCTTCATGGGTACCACAGCAGGTAATGGTGTTGTTCTCCACTACTGCCACCTTGTCGCACAGCTTGATGGCGCCCAGCCGGTGGGCCACGATCACAACTGTCTTGCCCCGGCACAGGTTTTCAATGGCCCGGTCGATCTCCACCTGGTTTTCCGGATCAGCCGCTGAGGTGGCTTCATCCAGGATCAGAATGGGGGCGTTTTTCAAAATAGCTCGGGCGATGGCAATCCGCTGCCGCTCCCCACCGGAGAAACGGGAGCCGAAAGTACCCACCTTGGTTTCATAGCCCTGGGGCAGCGATTGGATGAAATCATCGATCTGCGCCAGTCTGGCAGCCTCGCGCACCTGCTCCAGTGTTGCTCCCGAGTTCATGCGAATGTTTTCCAGCACGCTTCCCCGGGTCAGAAAGGTCTTCTGGAACACCAGAGAGATATGGTCCAACAGGTCCTCGTAGTCCAGCTCCCGCACATCTCTGCCGCCGATGCGGACCGTTCCCTGGGTCACATCGTAAGAGCGGGCCATCAGCTGGATCACGGTGCTTTTGCCTGCACCGGACACCCCCACCAGCGCCACCTTTTCCCCCGGCGCCACAGTGAGGGAGCAATCCCTGAGCACACCGGTCTTTCCATCGTAGGAAAAGGAGACATGATCCAGGGTAATGCCGCAGGTCTCCGGAAAGGCCGCGCCACTGGAAAAGGTGGGCAGATCCAGGATCTCCTCCACCTTTTTCACGCCGGAAAGCGCCTGAGCAAAGGTGGTGGCCAGTTTTTGCAGGGGCAGGATCTCGGTGAGATACATCCCGCCCACATAGGCAAAGAGCAGAAATACGCTGCCGGTAACGCTTCCCCGGAGGAAAAGCAGGCCGCCTACTGGAACCATCAGCACCATTCCGCACTCCACCAGCAGCAGAAAGGCGGCATAGGGCGGAGCCGTCTTGTGTGTGACCAGGTTCCAGATCCGGTTCTCCTCCTCAATGGCATGGGAAAATTTCTGGAAGGAGCGGCTGCCCATGTTATACGCTTTGATCAGCCGCATACCGGAGATGTACTCAATCATCACGGAATTAAAGCCTACCAGGGAGCGGTTGACATCGGACAAGACCCCCTTCATTCTTTGGAAGATGACCGCCATCACAATGCCGGCCAGGGGCAGCGGGATCAGGGAGACCAGGGCCAGAGGGGCATTGACGGAGAGCAGATACAGGAAAATCACAACCGGTCCTGTGAGATAGGCCACAAATTCCGGCAGGTTGTGGGCCAGAAACAGTTCCAACTTCTCGATGTCCTCATTGAGAACGGTCTTGACCGCGCCTGTGCTCCGCTCGTCCAAGGCTCCAAGAGACACTTTGGCAAGATGCTCCGTTACCATGCACCGCACTCGAAACAGCGCCCCATAGGCTCCCTTGTGAGACAGCACACCCGAAGTACCCAGCAGCACCAGTCTCCCCACGGTGCCCGCCGTGACCAGCAAAGCGCAGTCGGCGATAACTGCTTTGGTACAGGCGCCGGAGAGCACCGCATCCATCAGCCGGTAAATGCCGATATACGATGTGATGACCAGAATACCGCTGCCAAAGGCACACAAAACGGACAGGATCAGCCATTTCCGTTCCGGCCCGGCCCACTGCAGCAGCCGCATCACCGGTGATGGCCGTTTTTCTTTCATCGTCTGTTCCTCCTTCCCCCGGCTTGACGAGAGCGCCGGGAAGTGATATTTTAGTTAGCAGATACTAACCAACATCCATCCTACCGGCAAAACAGCGGTATCGCAAGGCTTTGGGCGCGGTTCCGGCTGATTGGGGTGGAGATGTGGCTGATCGAGGTGGTGACAGATTATGGCGGCAAATAAAGACTTGGAGCAGCAATATGGCCGGGCGATGGAGGAACACGGGTTTCTTCCAGATCCGGAGAACCGGCGTTACGGCTCCATGGGGCTGTGCTGGCGGCACACCTCCCAGCAGGGCGGCGGTTTTTTCTGGACCTACGGGCAGCAGGATCTCTATACCATCAAGATCCATGATTTCTTTTTCCATGAGGATCAGCTGCTGGAGTTCCATTGGCCGGAGAGTCTCAGTGTCACCTGGTATGAATCCATTTCCGGTGAGGAGTTCTCCCCCTGCCGCCGTCTTGTTCCAGGCTGTGTCAAAAGTTTTATCGGAGGTCGGGAACCATACCGGGCGCTCATCCACAGGCAGATCCCCATCGTTTCCATTGGCGTGGAGATCACCCCGGCTTACTACCGGGATTATCTGCGCCGCCAGTTTCCCCAGGAGTATCAAAGCCTGCTGGAGTCTTTTCAAACGCTGGATCAGACAGAACACTTCCCGGAAATGGTGCAGCTCTTGAAACAGGTGCGCGACTACCGGGGGGAGGGGCTTCCCGCCCGTTTGTTTTATGATGGGAAGGTGGCGGAGGCGGTGGCGCTGGTGGCAGAGCGGCACCTGAAGCGCAAGAACCGCCGTTCTGTCAGTGCGGAGGATATGGTACGGCTGGCCGATGTGGCAGCCTTCATCACGGCCCACTGTGCGGATGAACTGCCGCTGGAACGTCTCAGCCGTATTGGCTGCATGAGTATTTCCAAGCTGAAGGATGCCTTCCATGTCCGGTATGGCTGCACGATTACCCAGTACATTCAGGGGCAGCGCACGGAGCAGGCTGGGCGGCTGCTGCGGGAAACCGACCTGCCGGTGAGCCAGGTGGCGGCCATTGTTGGGTATCAGAATCCCAGCCGTTTCGCGGAGATCTTCCGGCGAAACACCGGCCGCTCCCCTGCGGAATACCGCAGAGCATACTGCAACTACTTCACGGAAAAAACCGACATGGAAAGGAAAGATCCTTAATAGAAACCAAGAGGCCGCATGGGGAACATTCCGCCATGCGGCTTTTGCAATCGTCAGCAATCGGCAGCACAGAATCGGCTTTTCCTGTGTTCTGTCCGTCCCGGCCTGCTTTCTGAAATGGAGAACAATTCTCTCAATGTAGGGAGAGCGTCCATGGTAACAGGCACATCGTCGGGCATTTCTCCTTCATCAAAGTGGAGGATGCGGGAACAGGTACGACTGACAAATTCAAAATCATGTGTGACAATAAAGATGACTTTTCCCATATCAGACAGCCGCCGGATCAGACCCGCAACCTGTGTCATGCTATCAAAATCCAGCCCGCTGGTCGGCTCGTCAAACACCAGCAGGTCTTTCCCACAAATCATGCTGACCGCTACCGCCACCCGCTGCTTTTGACCTCCGGACAGGGTATTGGGGTGGCGGTCTCTGAATGGGGCCAGGGCCAACTCTTCCAGTGTTGCGTCAACGAGCGTCTGTTTCGGATTGCGGATACCGAATGTACATTCTGACTCCACACTATCCGCAAAAAGCTCGTAGTTCACATCCTGCATGACCATATAGGAATGCCGCAGGCGATCTTTGTGATCCATGGACAGACCGTTCCAAAAGAATTGACCATCACAGGCCTTGTGAAGCCCGCACAAAGCACGGGAAAAGGTCGTTTTTCCGGCCCCATTGTGGCCAACGACGCCAATTACCTCTCCCTTTGCTGCTGTAAGGCTGATGTCGTGCAAAATGGTCCTCTTCTTATAGTGAAGGGCTACATTGTTAAGTTCCAAGATAGGATCTGAAACAGGCGCAAGGGAATGATTCCGCGGTGGGAGAACACGATGCAAATCGATCGCTCGAAGGCCCATTTGTTCCCGGGTATCCTCCGACAGCTGTCGAAATGCTTCCGGCGTAAAGACCTGCATGATTTTCCCGTGTTCCAAATACACAATCCGGTCCACCAGATCCATCAAATAGTATAACCTATGTTCTGCAATCAATATGGTTTTTCCCTGTGATTTGATCAGCCTGAGATGTTCTCCCAATTCTTGAATGGAACGCATATCCAAATTAGAGGACGGTTCATCCAAAAGATATATTTGAGGATTCATTGCATAGACTGAGGCAAACGCTATCTTTTGCTTTTCTCCACCGGATAACTCGAAAATGTTGCGATTACGGAGATTTTCAATGTGAAGTTCTGCCGATGTCCGATCCACGCGTTCTCTCAGCTGGCAAACTGGAAGTGCTTGATTTTCAATACCAAAAGCGATCTCGCTGTCTGTATCCACATTAAAAAACTGTGTCCTTGGGTTTTGAAACACCGATCCAACCTTTGCGGCAATCTGGTGCATAGGAAAATCACGGACTTCCTGACCATCCACCAGTACGCTGCCCGCCAGCTCTCCTGCGTAAAATTGTGGGATCAAGCCGTTTACAAGCCTCGTGATGGTGGTCTTTCCGCAGCCGCTCCGGCCACAGAACAGAACACATTCTCCGTCCTCTATGGTCAGGTTGATGTCATGCAGCCCGTCTCCTGTTTGTCCTTGATAAGTAAATGATACATGCTTTAACTCGATCATCCCAGCATCCCCTTTCCATAAAGCCCGACAGCCAGTGCGCCTGCAAAGCAAAAGACTGCCGCAATATCCATCAACCCGATATGGATCTGCACCAGACAAGTTCGAGGCTTTGGGTTTTCAATGCCGCGGGTGATAGAAGCGATGGACAGTTCATCCGCCGCTTTGGATGCCGCCATCATCAACGGAACATAGATACACTCCACCGTTATTCCGGGATGCGTCAGGAACCCCTTAAGCGAAGGCGAGACGTCCCGCATCCGCATTGCGTCCTTGATAAACCGCCAATCCTCCTGAATGGTAGGGATATAACGCAGCATGACGGCCAAGGGGATTACCAGCTTTTGGGGTGCATGGATGCGATTCATCGCCGAGAGGAATTCGCTGACCTTTGTAGTGGAAATGACAATGCCAGACAGCATCCCGCAGGGATAGACCTTATGGAATAACCCTAAAAAAGCGATAAACATGGTGCGCCAAGTTCCGGTCATGGTATCCATGATCCAGATGGTGAGCAGAACGATCAGCGCATAGAACAGTACTCCCTTCCAGGCATACTTCCACTTTCCGAAGCAAATGCCGAGCAGCCCGATCAGCACCACAAGGCCCAGTTCGTAGAGTAAGGATGGAGCCATCATGGCAGAAAAGATACACAACAGAAGCAGTAATATCTTCGTTCTGGGGTCCAGCCACAGTCCGCGCGTGGATAACGCTCCGCCAATCATGCGGTGATCCCAGCCTTTTCAAACTGCTTTTTCATCAGCTTTCCACCAGTCCAACCACTGAACGCAGCAATCGCCAGCGTTCCGATAATGATGACAGCCAACAGCCAGGAGGGCGCAGACGCGCTCATTGTGTCAATATAGGACTGTTCCGTGCCGTTTTCCAGCATCGTGCTGGCCCAGCCTTGCGGATCAATAAAAAACACCACATAGGTGTAAACGCCGCCCAGCGACATCAGCATATAGGACAGCAGATTGACCGCCTTATTGCGGTAATCTCCCGCGCCAGCTACCAGATCGGCGATAATTCCCATTCCGATATAGCCTAAAGAAAAAGCCCAGTGCATTCCGGTAACGAACCAGATGATCCCCATAATGATACCAAGAATGGTGACGCTCCACCGCTTCTGCACCTTGGCGATCATCAGAAGATATACAGGGCCGCACAGCAATGCTGCACCCATCGGCATATAGAATGTCAAAACCGGGTTTGGTGCAAAGAAAATACCACCGATCATGGTAAACACCAAGAAAATTGCGCTGAAAATGCCGGTTGTCACAAGATCCTTGATGGTGAGACTCTTTTTTGCGGGATTGATTTGATTGCTCATGTTGATCCTCCTATTTTGCAATGCGTTGACTTTATGAGATAGGTATGCTATCCTTTGGTTAGATGTGGCTAACCATTATATATAATTACACCATGTTTAATCTGCTTTCAATCATTTGGAGTAAGGTTCGTCTTATCATTTCAAAAATTCGTCTAATCATTGCAAAACAAGGGAGGCGTATCTATTGTAATGACCGGTATCATCGAGCAATACTATGCGCCATTACTGAAAAAGCACGGTTTTGTACCGGAACCAGATAATGATCAGTATGGTCCTCTGGGGCTTTGCTGGAAGCTATCTCCGGAAGTTGGCGAAGGTTCCTATTGGACCTACGGGCAAAGGGATCTGTTCGACATCAAGATACACAACTTCTCTTTCAATAAGGATTTTATGCTGGAATTTGATCTCCCGGAATGTCTCAGTATTACCCGTTACGATTCCATCTCCGGTGAAGAGTTGTCTCCGTATCGCCGGTTGTCAGCCGGATGTATCAAGACCTATGTGGGCGGATACAAGCCATATCAAGTAATCGTCCACAAAAATATACCGGTTCGATCCATAGGCATCGAGATCACCCCTGCATATTATGAGGATTATTTGAAAAAACAGTATCCGGAAGAATATCGGAATCCCATCGAGGCTTTTCGGGAAATCGACCAAACAACAGATTTCCCGGAAATGTACCGGCTTCTATCAGAACTACAGAGCTACCGTGGAACCGGAATTGCAGCTAAACTCTATTATGAGAGCAAGGTAGCCGAGGCGCTCTCTCTGGTGGTTGAATATCAAAAAAAGCGTTCAGTTTCAGATCACAAACTGGTTTCTCAGGATTTGGAACGGATTCAAACCGTAGCGGCCTATTTGAGTGATCATTACGCTGGTGAAGTACCCATAGAACGTCTGGCACAAATCGCCTGCATGGGTACGACAAAACTCAAAAGCAGCTTCAAGAAGGTCTATGGCTGCACGATCACAGAGTATATACAGCAGCGCCGCATGAGTCAGGCAGAATATCTGCTGGCTCATACCGATCTGCAAATTGGTCAGATTGCTCAAACGATAGGATATTCTACATCCAGCCGGTTTGCGGAACTGTTTCGAAGAAGCACCGGCCTGCTCCCGCTGGAGTACAGGAAAATGGCAAAGCGAAAGTGATACAAAGCCAAAATCCAAAGAATCATCCCAAAACAGTATGTGGGGAGGCAGATCTGCCTCCCCACATACTTATTTTATATCCGCCAGCCCTCAGCCCGCTGTCGGATCTCGATAAAGTTCCGGTAAGTTCCCTCCTGGCTCATCAGCTCCTGATGGGTGCCATGCTGAGCAATGCGGCCATCCTCCACCACTAAAATCCGGTCAGCATTCTGGATCGTAGCCAGACGGTGGGCGATGGTGATGATAGTCTTTCCCCGCACCAGAGCAGAGAGCGCCTCCTGGATCTCATGCTCATTCTCCGGGTCCACGCTGGCGGTGGCCTCGTCCAGAATGACAATGGGGGCGTCCTTCAGAAGACACCGGGCAATGGAAATGCGCTGCTTTTCTCCACCGGAGAGGTTGGAGCCGCCTTCTCCCACCATGGTGTCGTACCCTTGGGGCAGCGCCATGATGAAGTCATGGCAGCGGGCCGCTTTGGCTGCGGCGATCACATCCTCCTCGGCAGCATCCGGACGGCCAAAACGGATGTTATTGCGGATGGTGTCGTGGAACAGATACACATTCTGAAATACCATAGCAATGTTGCGTAAAAGGCTGTCGCAGGTCATCTTCCGGATGTCATAGCCGCCCACGGTGATGCGTCCCTGATCTACATCATAAAACCGGGCCAGCAGTGCGCAGAGGGTGCTCTTCCCGCTGCCGGACGGCCCTACAATGGCGGTGGCGCTGTTTTGCGGCAGCTGGAAGGAAACATTGTGGATCACCTCCCGTGTTCCGTAACCGAAGGAGACATGGTCGAAGCAGATGTCGTAATGCTCCAAAGAGATGTCTTTCCCATCCTGATCCGGCAGTTCCGTTCCCTCCAGTTCTTCCAGACGGTCCAGCACCGAGTCCGTGACAGAAAGGATGTGGGCGGCGTCGTTGATGGACTCCACACTGCCGAAGATCGTGAAGGAAAACATGGCAGCCATCAGGAGCACCGGCAGCTCCAAGGTTCCGTTCATAGTCTGCCAGCCGGCGGTGAGCACCAGGCCAACAGCTGCGGCCTTCAGAGAAAACAGGTGCAGGCAGTTCCAGGGCACAAAGCCAAACTCGTTTTTGATACGGATGTCCTTATTGGCCCGGCATGCCTCAAAAAAACGCTGGGAGGACACCCCCTCCTGGCCAAAGGATTTGACCACCGAAAGGCCGTGGATGTACTCAATGGCTGCCCCGGACAATGCCTCTTGGGCCCGGTGTCCCACCGGAGCGGTGCGGGCACTCTGCCGCCCGATGCCGCGGAGGGCAAAGGCGGACAGCAGCACACCCACCACTGCCACCAGCGCCGCCTCGGGGCAGAAGAACGCCATGCACAAAACGATGACCAGTACCTGCAGATAGCCGTTGATGACCGCATCCACCATCTTCATGCTTTGCAGCTCCAGGGTACTGAGCTCCGTGGTCAGAGCAGCCAGAATGTCGCCCAGGTTATTCTTAGAGAAATACCCCAGGGAAACCCGTTTGAGCAGGTCACCAAGTTCCAGTCTCTGCTGCGCCGCCCGCTCTGTTCCGATACTCTCCTGGAGCCGGTTTTTCCAGTAAGCACACACGAAGCGCAGAACGATCAGCAGGATGATCCCGCCCAGGCACAGCCAGGGGAGCCTGGCGTCCAGCGCCGTCCCCTCCTGGGCACTCTCGATGACCAGCCCAAGGGCCCAGGCCGTCAGCATCACCGGCCCGGCGGCGGCCCAGGTGGCAAGAAACGAACAGAGGCTTCCGAGATACAGCCGTCTGTGGTACCCCTTTGTCCAACGCAGAATCCGATTCATACTCTGAAACATCGTCAAGCCTCCTTTCCAACCGCCCAGTTCTGGGCACCCACATGGGCCTGCCATAGCTTTTGATATAGCGGGCATCGGCTGAGCAGCTCCGGCTGTGTGCCTTTGTCCACAATACGGCCCTTCTCCAGCACCACGATCTGGTCGGCGTTCTGAATCGTGCTCAGCCGGTGGGCAATAACCAGCAGCGTTTTCCCCCGGGAGAGCGCCATCAGTGAACGCTGGATTTTGTCTTCGTTCTCCGGATCGGTAAAGGCGGTGGCCTCGTCCAAAATTACAATGGGGGCATCCTTCAGAATCGCGCGGGCGATGGCGATCCGCTGCCGCTCCCCACCGGAGAGCTGCTTGCCCGCTTCACCCGCTGGGGTATCCCATCCATGCTCCAGCCGCCCTAAAAACTCCTCACACTGAGCAGCCCTGGCAGCCGCCCAAACTTCCTCCTCCGTGGCGTCCGGCTTCCCCAATCGAATGTTTTCTTTCAGAGAGCAGTCAAAGAGGAAATTGTCCTGTGTCACGAAACTGACCTGATCCGCCAGCTGCTTCAGTGTGAGATTCCGAATATCCACACCGCCTATGGCAATGCAGCCATCCGTCACATCCCAGAACCGAGCGATAAGCCGGGCTGCCGTAGATTTGCCGCCACCGGAGGGACCCACCAGAGCGGTGAAGGTGTTGGCGGGAAGTTCCAGATCAATGTGACGCAGCACAGTGTCCTCTTCTTTCCCGCTATACGAGAAGGACACATCCCGCAAAGTGATACCGCTGCCGGAGAGGCGGGCGGGCTCGGACGCCTCGGGCAGCTCCTCCAGATCCAGCAGATGCCGAGTGTCCCGGACGGCAAATTCCATGCTCTTCATGGAATTGAGAAAGGCTGCAGCCTGCACCAGCGGGGACACGATACCCAGCACCAGCATCAAGCACAGAGCCAGCCGGGCCGGGTCCAGGACGCCGGTCTGATACAGGGCGATCCCAACTGGCAGGGTGGCCAGCAGCGTGGTAGGCAGGATAGACAGGCACAGGTTCATGGACTTCCAGGTGCAGCGGAACCAATCCAGCGTGAAGTCACGAAAACTGGTCACTGCCCGGACGAATTTCTCATAGGAGGCACCGCTCTGGTTGAAAGCCTTTACCACCTCGATGCCCTCTACATACTCCACGATGATACTGTTGACCTGAGCATTGGCTGCCATATAGGCGGCATACTTTTCGTTGTAGGTCCGCAGGCTCGCCGCCATGGGGATCAGCGCGGCCGGGATCGTAGCAAGGGAGGCAAGGCCCATCCGCCAATCCATGGCAAAGAGGGCGATCACCACCACGATAGGCAGCAGCACATTGGAACTCAATTCCGGTATCATGTGGGCCAGCGGCGGCTCAATGTCCTCGATCCGATCCACGATGGTGCTTTTGAGGGAACCGACGGGCTTCGACAGCACACTCCCCAAGGGGGCGTGCATCAGCTTATGGGCCACTTGACGGCGCAGGCCCTCCAAAATGGTGTAGGCAGACACATGAGCCAGCATAGTAGAAAAGGCGTAAAAAGCCACCTTGACCGTATATCCCGCCAGACACACTCCAGCCCATCGGAGAAGCTCCGTTCCGGAGGCCGACTGATGGATAAACAGGCGAAGGATCTCATAGACCCCCAGATACGGCACAAAGCCCCCCACCACGCTGATAATTGCGCATATAACAGACAAGACCAGCTTTCCCCGGCAGGGACCGGCAAAGGAGAGCAGGATGGCCAGCCAGCTGCGTTGTTTCACAAAACCACTCCTTTCAAAAAATAGGGCATGGTGAGACATCTCTCACCATGCCCTATTGTATCGGTTCTTACCCGTGCTTGCCGCTCCGCACAGCCAGCGTCACTCCGTTTCGTCAGGAAAAGAGAGAACGGGATTCCCGCCGCCTCGCCGGTATTCCAGCGGAGTTTGTCCCTTCACCGCCCGAAAAGCCGCGGCAAATTTGCTGGAGCTGTCATAGCCCACCGCTCCGGCGATCTCTGTAACGCTGGCCTCCGGTTCTTTCCGAAGCAGCAGAGCCGCCCGATCCATCCGCAGTGCCCGCATATAGGTGTTCACCGGACTGCCATATACACTTTTGAAGCAGGCCTTCATGGTGGTCAAAGGGATCTGGTACTGTCTGGACAGGGCCTCCAACGTGATATGCTGATCCAGATGCTCCACCAGATAGGAGCGGATGGCCTTTACCGTTTCCACCTGGGAACGGTAAAAATATGGTTTTTCCGTTCCGCTTCCCAATTCCAGGGCGTCGAGATACAGCAACAACTCCAGAATCTTTACCCGAAAGTAGGGCATTTTGATCCGCTCCGGTACGGTACACAACTCCTGAAAAATGTGATCCACCGAGGGTGCTCCGTGAATGACCCGTGGCCGGGCATCCGGGCAGAATTTCTGCTGGATGGCAGCCAGATCCAAAGGATAGTCTCCCGCCAGACGAGCCAGCTCCATGGGGATCATGGACAGGTCAAAGCACATGGAGATGCCATGATAGTGGGACAACGGGAGAGAAAAGTATCCTTTGTGCTTCAGGCGGCGATCCACTTTCAGGTCACCTGCCTCCACATAGGAGAACGCATCGTTGCCCACAGCGTATTCCATCCGGCCCTCCCGGCAATAGTCGATGCAGAGGAGATCCTGTCGGGTTTCAAAAGAGGAGTCGCAATAGGCCATGTGGAAATCGTTATACAGGATGGTAGCGCCGGGGAACACCTCATAGACGGTCATGGTTCCCTCGCCGCTCTCATTTCGCAGCTGATAAACGCTGCACCCACCACTCTTGGCCAAGAGGCACAGATCCGGTTGGCTGTCCTGTAAAAATGCCACTGCGGCTCAGCTCCTTTCTCAAAGTTCCAGGACTCGATCACAGGCGCACTGGAGAAATTCGCGGTCATGTGTCACCACCAGAACCACCCGGCCCTCGTCCGCCAGTTCCCGTGCGCAACAGGCCACTTCCTGCATTCTTGCATAGTCCAGACCACTGGTGGGCTCGTCGAATACCAGTAGCGTCTTTTGGGACAGCATGGCGGTAGCCACCGCCAAACGCTGTTTCTGGCCGCCGGAGAGAGACATAGGGTGCTTTTCCCGGAACGCAAGCAAATGGAGCCGCTCCAACACCTCCTGGATGCGCTGGTCAGAGAGTCCTTCCATAGCCAACTGACACTCTCCCCATACGCTGTCGGAAAAGAGCTGATGGTTCACATCCTGCATGACGCAGTAGGCAATCCGCTGCCGCTGCTTCGCACCAAGGATGCGGCCGTTGAGGCGGATCGTTCCGGCACTCTCCCGCATCAGGCCGCACAAGCAGCGGGAAAGGGTGCTTTTTCCCACGCCATTGTCACCCGTGACGGCCAGCACCTCTCCCGGGCGGGCGGAGAAGGAAAGGTTTTGAAATACCGGCGGCTCCCGCTTGTACCGGCAGCTCAGTCCCTCCACAGACAGTCCATCCTGTTCCCCCGCGGCGCGGGAGGGCGGCAGAGTCATCTGAGTAGGCGTGAGTGTGCGAAGGCCCAGAGCGATCCGTTCTGTCTCAGCCAGCCGCCGGAATTCTGCTCCGCTCCAGATCCGCTCCACGATCCTGTCCCGCAGATAGACAGCCCGATCTATGAGATCCGCCAGAAAGTACAACCGATGCTCCGCAATGAGAATGGTGTGTCCCCGACTTTTCAGGTATGCGATTTGATCATGGAGTCTTTCGATGGTTTCCCGATCCAAATTGGCCGTAGGCTCATCCAGAATGTAGAGCTTCGGCCCCATGGCATAGACCGAGGCAAAGGCCAGCAGCTGCTTTTCTCCGCCCGACATGGCGAAGATGTTCCGCCCCCTCAACCGCTTCAGATGCAGGCGGTCGGTGGTATCATCCAGCCGATGGAGGATCTCACCCCGGGTCATACCCTGATTTTCCAGGCCAAAGGCCAGCTCACTGTCGGAATCCATGTTGAAAAACTGACTTTTGGGGTTCTGGAAAACAGACCCCACCTGCCGGGCCAGCTGGTAAAGAGGTTGTTCCCGCACCGGCGTGCCGTGGAGCAGGACCTGTCCGGTCAGCGTGCAGTCCTCCGTAAATGCCGGGATCAGGCCGTTGACCAACTTCGTGATGGTGGTCTTTCCGCAGCCGGAAGCGCCGCAGAGCAAGACACACTCGCCCGGTCGGATGGTCAGATCCACATGGGTGAGGGTGCCCACTTCTTTTGTATAGGAAAAGGACACATCTTGCAGCTCTACCATGGAAACACCCCCAATTTGGCCGCCAGAAGGGCAGCAGTCAACCCCACGCCCACGACAAATGCGGCGCTGTCCACCGGCGAGGCCCACAGCTCCACCAGACTGGTCTTAGGCGCCGGGTCCTCGATTCCCCGGGTTACTGCCGCTGCGGACAGCTCCTCCGCAGTGCCGGTAGCGGAGACCATCAGGGGAACCATGATTCCCTCCAGCTTTGCCAATCCCCGGATGCCCCGCAATCGCATTGCATCGCGGATATAGCCTGTCTCTTCCCGAATGGCTGGGAAGTACCGCAGCGTCACCGAGACGGCTACGATCAGCCGCTGAGGGAAATGGATCTTCCGCATTCCAGCCACCAGATAAGGCATAGGCGTCCGGCGAAGCATCAGAAAGCCGAGCATCAGGCAAGGCATCATTCGGCGGGCATAGTTGGCAAAAATAGAGAAGCTGGTAGCAACCCATCCCGGCGCAGCCGGCAGAATCCAGTATTGCAGGCACAGGATTCCTCCGAAGATCAAGATGCTTTTCCCCACCATGGCAAAGCAGCGATGGAGCAGCATCAGGAGCAGGAGAAAACCGATCCATATCATTTCCATCCAAAAAGGTTGCTCACTAAAGGCTGCCAGATTGGCGAAAACCAGCAGAGCAAGACCCACCCTGGGGTCGAACACCAAACAGCGCCGTGCCTCCTCCATGTTACAGAATCCCCGCCTTCTCAAAGTGCTTGCGGAACATTCCTTTGGCCAGCAGGATACCCAGAATAGCTCCCACGATAGGCGCCCCCACCAGAACCACGATCATACCCGGGGAAGTCAATGCCGCCAAGGTGGAGACATAGGCTTCCGGCATTCCCTGCTGGCTGATCTGCGCCAGAAAACTGTCCCGCATGATCCAGACAGGCAGCGGGGAGCCGATCATCCCCAGCGAGAAAAACACGTAGGCCAGAGCATTACCACGGAAAGACCGGTAATGGCTACAGATCCGGCAAAGCTCCGCCAGGATGCAGCTCACCGCAAAAGCAATGAGAATCACCACCGTAAATTGGCCAGTAACAAAGTAGATCAAGGCCGTAATAAAGCCCATCAGGACCACTGCGCCGGTCTTTGGCACCTTAGTACACATCATCAGGAATGGGATACCCGCAAATACGGCGATCAGGCCAGGCATCAAGATCCAAAGCAGGGGATGCAGACCGCTGAGAAGCATAAAAGCAAAGTTGATGACAAAGTAGATGGCGGAGAAAATTCCCACCGTAATGATGTCCTTTCCCGTCATCCCTTTTTTCTGCGTGTTCATGATGTACCGCTCTCCTTCAACATAGTTAGATTATGCTAACCGTTATTTCTGAGAAAAGGCGCTCAGCGCGCCCCTCCTTACTGAGTATAGCGACACATCGCCGTTCTTTCTGCTCCGATTGGGCGACTTTATCCCGTTTAGTCATGGAATTTAGCGCTGTGACAGAGATGTACCATCTTCACCATACAGAATCGGTCCGAAACTGCCATGCTGATCTTGGTGGACAGCTTCAATCCGGTTCGGGGGATATGGCGGTAATAAGGCTCCTCAGCCAGCACCCTGACCCCACTGCCGATTTTTCCGGCCAGCACCGATGCGGAATCCACATAGAAAAATATCTGCGCATCTCCGTGGCCCACTTGCTTCATGTACTTTTTCCGCATCATGGCCATACCGCTTTTGCTCACGGTATCAAAGACGATTTCAATCTCTCCAAACCCCGTGAGCATCCGCAGGAGGCCCACAACCTTGCTTTCCTCAAAATAGTGGAACAGGCCGCCGGCGGTGACCAGAATAGGAGCATCCGGCACATCGGCGCGGATTTGCCTGATCCAGTCCTCGGCAAAGGCGTCTCCGGCGAGATAGGTCTCCCGCTCCGGCTCCGGCAGCAGCTCTCGCCGGTACTCCACCACATGGGGCAGATCCACGGCATACCAGTGCGACCTTCCATTGTCGCAGCGGTAATAGGCCGTCTCCAGACCGCAGCCCAGCTGAACGATCACACCGTCCGGCCTGCGCTCCAGAAACGCCCGGATGTACCGATCCATATTGGCGGACCGGGCGGCGGAGGCCAGCAGAGTATACTGGCTCTGTCCGTCCTGCTCCGGCAGGCTGGAAGGCAGTTTCTTTTTCAGTTCCAGCGCCTTTGGATCGTACAGGATCTGCGGGCAGTACTCGCTGGCATAGATCCTGCCCAGCATGGGGACAAACAGCGTGTCCTCTACAACACCCAACTTGGACATGGTCAACCCTCCTATTTGGACGAATTACTTTCTGCCCACAAGCAGCCGGGAAGAGCCCAGCATCATCATGGCAGCCCGGCGGTGGGAGCCGAAGGCTTCTTCCGCGGTATCAATGAGCCGGACATCCTGATAGCCCATCTCCCGCAGTTTTTGGGCAAAGGCATCCATATCGCCGTACAGCTTGGGCTTCATATCATCGTTCAAAGCAAAGACGCCTCCTTTTTTCAGCACCCGTAGGCTCTCCAGCAGCAGCTTGTGCATATCGGCTCCCATGATATTGTGGTAGACATAGTTGCTGATAACCGCATCAAAACTCTCATCGGGGAAATCCAGATGATTGGCGTCGCCATGCCGGAACACACACCGGGAGGCCACACCTTCACTTGCGGCGTTTTTCTCACAGAGGGCCTTGCTGTAATTGTAAACAGCTCCCCAGTAGTCCATGCCAGTGACCTTTGTCTCCGGCCAGGTTAGGGCCGCACGGATCGACAGGGCCCCGGAACCGCATCCGACCTCCAAGAGACTGCCCTGTCCGTCATAGTCCAGGTGAGAGAGAACGACCCGGTGAACCTGTTCCATGATCCCGCCACCGCCAAAGGCATACTGACGCCTGATCCATGTGATCCAGACCAGCAGGGCTGCCAGCGCCGCCGCAACAACAGAGAACAGAACACCGAGAACCGTGATGTGGAACACCGAAAAGGAGAGTACGGCCAAAACTACGGCCAGAGCCGTGATACCGCCAATAATATAGAACACGGGATTGGACATCCAGCTTCCGTAGTCTTCGCCATGGCTACCGAGACGAATTTCTGCTTGTTGATTACGCTTTTGCTGCATTTGATTTTCCTCCTGTTGTTCAATATTTGTGTACAATTCGTTTACGGGTGTTTCTCCTTCGCCTTCCGGCAGACAAAAGAGGCTATGCCCTGAACGGTGCGAACCTTTGCCGGCCCGAATGTTTCCTCCAGACGATGCCACAGGCTCTCCGCCGTCTCAAAGGGCGGGGTGAAATAGCCCTTTGGCACATACAGCCTGCGGATTAGCCAGTCCGTGCGGCGGTTTTGCCCCCTCACATAGAAGCAGCCGCAGAAGATCCCGCCTGGCCGCAGTACACGAAAGCTCTCACGCCAGGCGGCCTCCTTATCCGGAAACGCATGAAACCCGTTGAGCGAGAGCACGATGTCGAAACTGCCATCCCCAAAAGGCAGCGCCCCAACATCCCCCTGCTGAAAGCACACATGGGCAAGTCCCTCGCCCCGGGATTTTGCCCGCTCCAGCATCTCCGGCGAGTAATCCAGGCAGGTGATCTCCGCCTCCGGCATTTCCCGATAGAGGGGCATGGTCAGTATGCCGGTACCCACGGGGACTTCCAGCAGTCTTCCGGAAAACCCCTCCGGTATTCCGGAAAGGGCGGTGGAAAGGTAGTCCTGGGTTTCCGCCCGATCCATTCCCCATATCAGGCGGCATACCGCTCGGCCTGACAGGGTGGAACAGGTGATCATGCCATCATAAAATGTCCGTTTGCCTCCCAATCCCCGGTAGGCGTTTTGAATCCGCTCTTCTTGTCCCATTTTTTCACCTTCACTCACTCAAGCACCCAGCGCCACATCCAGCGTCATCATGAGGGCAGAGCTGGTACCAAACAGTGCGGGCCCCACATTGGAGCGCTTTTTCACTGATATCTTCGGAATCATGTCATCGAATGCCGCTGAAAGCCACACTCTTCATTCATCTTTTTTCCCTTCCTCCAGCGGCCCCTCTGGGGGTATGGGAAACAATTTTTGTACCCCATCATCTTGACTGCCGGACTGATGATTTGAAAAGGAGCAGTCATGCGGCACATCTTGTTTTCTTACCGTTCACCAAAATATATCGATGAGCAGCCCCAGCCCTGCCTGGGCTGCCGCCAGGATGGGACACATCAAAAACGGCCACTGGAGCAGGTGCTCCGGCAGAGCGTAGTCCTTCATCCAGGCGTTGAACCTGTAGCCGGGGTGCCCTTCGGTCCCCGGAATGATAAACCGTCTTTTCGCCTTCCTCTGAACCAGCCAAAAATCCAGAAAGAACAGGTCGCAGAAATTGACCATCATCCACTGGATATACCCGGTCAGAGCCAGAGGCCAGAACCCTGTTGTCCCACCCTCCATGGTACTGACCGCGCCATAAAGCAGAAGGGGCAGCAGCTCCCCAAAACAGATCCAAATCCAGTAAAAGCGGTTTTCCGCACTGGTGGGCGGATCTTTTGCCGCCTTGATGATGGCGGGCGGATAACCGGGGAACATCAGCCGAGGCTTATACAGCGCCACCAGTCCGGCAAACAGGTTAAAGTAGGCCGCCATAGCGAACCCGTCCAAAACGGTGCGCGTCCAGTTCATACACATCCCCTATCACGATCATCTGCTCGTATTCTGGGTGGAAAAAATCGGTTAGGTATCATCATTCTGCAAAGTCAATCCGGACGATCTGGAGGCGCATCGGTCCGTCGGCCAGCTTCGCCAGCAGCCGGTGGACGGGGCGAACCGCCGGATCATGAAGCGATTGATAGCCCAGCATATAGCCCCGGCTGGAAACAGAAAACAGCGGCGACCAGGGCTCCAGCTCCCCCTTGGCGTCCTTGACGGAGAAATAGGCCCCCACATCCCGGATGCCCGCCTGCTTTACCCAGGTTTTCAGCATCAGCCGGACAGCCGTTTGCCCGGCCGCGTCAAAGACCAGCCGCCCTCCTGGGAAGCGTTTTGCGATGCCTGTGACCAGAGCTTTCACCTCTTCTGTCGTGAAGTAATAGAAGACCCCGGCGGCAAACAGCACCACCCCATCATCAGGATCATTGCGGACGGCATCCATCCAGCGCGGGTCTTTCAGATCAAAGGTCAGGTTTTTCTCCCGCTCTCCGGGTGGAAGCAGGCGATCCCGCAGTTCAATCACATCCGGCAGGTCGATATTCCAGATGCTGCACCGGCCGTTGTCACAGGCCCGCCCGGTGTTGTCCAGACCGCAGCCCAGATTGATGACGGCCGCTCTGGAATGGGCATTCAGATAGTCCCGCACCTCCCAGGCGAGGTCATTCTGGCGCATGGCGACCTCCAGCGCGCCGAAGGTCTGCATCAGACCGTTTGCCCGCCGCTCCAAAGGGGAGAAGTCGTAGTCCACCTTCTCCATCAGTATGGCCGCCGCGGCATCCTGATACAGTCCGGGGAACCGCCGCGAGCAGATCCACCGGCCATACAGCGGGATGATGAGCGTCTCCTGCACGGAGTCCTTCTCGATTTTGTACTTCTCCATAGGCCCTCCTCAAAAGACACGGTACTCTACGCTTGATTATAGTTAGCAAACGCTAACCAGTCAAGTGATTTTCCATTTTCAGTATCAATTGCCCCTTCAAGCGCAATCTCCCGGACACAACAAGAGTGCCGCCGGAATATACCCGGTGGCGGCACTCCTCTTTTCATGATGGTTTGGGCGTTCCTCCTCTCAGAGCTTCCACTGGCCGGACTCTTTACGGCCGGATACGAACGCTTGATACAGGCCCTCCTGGGCCATGAGCTGGCTGTGGGTGCCCCGCTGAACGATCTGTCCGCCGTCCAGCACCAGGATCTGGTCGGCGTTGCGGACCGTCTTCAGCCGGTGAGCGATCATCAGAATGGTCTTGTTCCGAGTCAGGGCTTCAATGGCCTTTTGCAACCGGTCCTCATTCTCCGGGTCTACATTGGCGGTGGCTTCATCCAGAATCACGATGGGAGCATCCTTCAGGATAGCCCGAGCAATGGAGATGCGCTGCTTCTCGCCGCCGGAAAGACTGGAACCACCCTCGCCGATGACGGTGTCATAGCCTTGGGGCAGGGTGAGAATGAAGTCGTGGCAACAGGCTTTCTTCGCCGCAGCCACCACTTCCTCGTGGGTGGCATTGGGGCATCCAAACTTGATGTTGTTTTCCACCGTGTCGGCAAAGAGATAGACCTTCTGAAATACCATGGAGATCTGATCCATCAGGTCCTCCAGAGTATAGTCCTTCACATTCTGACCGCCCACAAGGACGGTGCCGCTCTCCACATCCCAGAACCGGGCGATGAGATTACACAGTGTGGTTTTCCCGGAACCGCTGGGGCCCACGATGGCGGTGGTGGTTCTGTCCGGGATGGCGAAGGATACATCCCGCAGGATAGGCCGCTGGTCATAAGAGAACGAAACATGGTCGAAGGTAATGCTGTGCTCCCTGGGCGTGCCGGCCCGACCGGTCTCTGCCAGCTGGGGCATGGCGTCCGTCTCATCGGCATGGGCCATGCAGCTGCTGACGATACGCAGCAGGGACATGCCGCTGCCCGCCGAGGAGATCTGAGCAAAGACTAGGAAGGACATGATGACCACCATCAGAGCGTTGGCCAGAATCATCGTTCCGGAGAGATAGAACCATACCGCCGCAAGCATCATGGCCACGCTTCCCAGCTGGAGCGCGATCCCCTGCGCCATAATATAAGGGGTGAACATCTTTTCGATGTTCAGGTTGCTGCGGCAGTTGTATTCCAGTGCTTCCTGCAAGGTGCGGTCACCCCGTCCGGTGAGGTTGAAGGACTTCACCACGCTCATGCCCTGCACATACTCCAGCACCGCCTCCACCAACTTGGCCTCGGACTTCTGACGGTGCGGGGCGAGGGCGGCGGATTTTTGCTCCATGGCCGAGGTGATGAACAAATAAACTGCTGTGGCCGCCACCACAATGAGACCGATCCGCCAGTCAAAAATCAGGATCATCACCGTAAAGACCAGAGCGTTGAGCATCCCGCCCAGCATGGTCACCAACACCATGGGGGCCACAGTCTCCACATTGTCCAGCACGGTGGTGCAGACCCCGGTGAGCTCTCCCAGGCTGTTGTCGTTGAAGTAGCCCATGGGGACGGATTTCATCCGCTGCCCGATGGCCACGCGCTTATTTGCCGCCATGAAGTACCCTGCGTGGGTCTGCTCAAGCTGGGAGAAATATCTGGTCACGGCGCTGCCCAGAATACTGACTGCCAACAGGCCCAGCGCCTGCCACGCCGTGGCAGGGCCGGTTTTTCCATCCAGCAGAGCCAGGATGGTGTAGTAGATGGCGGCAATCTCAAACATATGGAACACCGCGTTGAAAAAGCAGGCGATCACCGAGCGCCGGATGTTGCGCTGTTCCTTACCGGCAAACCGCCAGATACCTCTGAATGTCTCGATCATACCGTTTCTCCCTCCTTTGCGCCCATGTGAGCCTGCCACAGATCGGCGTACAACGGACAATGGCGCAGCAGGTCTTCATGCCTGCCCTGCGCCTCGATGCTTCCATCCTTCACCACCACGATCTGATCAGCGCCGGTGATGGTGGACAGGCGGTGGGCAATGACGATGACCGTCTTACCCTCCACCAGTTTTGCCACTGCCCGCTGGACCACCGCTTCATTCTCCGGATCAATGTAGGCGGTGGCCTCGTCCAGAATCACCACGGGGGCGTTTTTCAGCATGGCCCGGGCGATGGCGATACGCTGCCGCTCTCCTCCGGAGAGATGGGCGCCTCCGCCGCCCACCCGGGTGTCATAGCCATGCTCCAACTGGCGGATGAAACCGTCGCATCCGGCGGCTTTGGCGACTTGTTCCACTTCTTGATCCGTGGCATTTACCCGGCCCATACGGATATTTTCCCGGATGGTATCGTCAAAGAGGTAATTGTCCTGAGAAACAAAGGCCACCTGGTCATAGAGTTGTTCCAGCGGGATACGGCTTTCCTCCACGCCGCCCAGGGTAATGCGGCCCTCGGTCACATCCCAGAAACCGGCGATGAGCTTGGCAATGGTGGACTTGCCCGAACCGGAGGGTCCAACCAAAGCGGTGAGGCTGCCGGCCGGAATGGTGAGGGAGATGTTGTGGAGGATCTCCTTGTCCTGGGCATACCCAAAGGAGACATGATCCAAGGCGATATCCGGTCTTCCCAGCTGTGCCGGCTGTGTTCCGTGATCCTGCTCCGGCTTCAGGAGGATCTCGTCCACCGAACCTACGATGGTACCCACCTTGGCAAGATTATCCACAAAACCCATGGCGGCAATGAGAGGTCCCACAATGCTCATGGACAGGATGATGGTGGTGAGAAATACCTCTGCGGACAAGCTGCCGTCCGTGTAGAAGATCCAGCCCACAGGCAGCACCGTAATAAGCGTGGTGGGAGCGATGGCATAGGCCAGCGCCATTCCAAACTGGCATTTCTTCATCCAGTTGTAGTAGTAGGCAGCATTGGCCCGCACCCGGGAGGAGAACTTCTCATAGGAGTTCTTTCCCTGATTGAAGGCCTTGATGACCTCAATGCCGCCGATGTACTCCACAATGGTCTCGTTCATGGCCTGGGTCGTCTCCACCGCACCCTGATAGTCCTTGCCATAGCTGCCCATGATGGCCATCATAAAAGCCATGCCCACAGGAATGGACACCAGACTCAGCAATGCCATGCGCCAGTCCAGCGTAAACAGATACACGAGAACGCATACCGGCGCCAGCAGATTGGAGGTCATCTCCGGCAGCAGGTGGGCCAGTGTCGTCTCCATACTCTCCACCTGATCTACCACGATCTGTTTGAGCCGTCCGCTGGAGGTGTCCAGAATGTCTCCCAAGGGTAAGCGGGGCATTTTGGACAGAACCATCTTCCGGATGTCCCGCAGGATCTGGAAGGTGGCCTTGTGGGAGAGGGAGAGCGCCAGATTGTAAAGCAGAGTTTTGGCCAGATAGCCACCAAGGGCCACCATGCACCACAGAAGATAGAAGTTCCAGTCCCGCTGCCCGGTGAGAAGCGCTACCAGGATACGCCCTGCCGAGAGATACGGCAGCAGACCCAGCAGGACACCCGCCACCGCGCAGAAGATGGCGGCAATCAGGCCACCGTGATGATCCTTGCCCAGCTGCCACAACCGCAGCAGTGGGCTTTGTGTTTGCTGCATAAATAAGCCTCCTTTAGTTAGTTATTGCTAACCTTTGGTTCTATGAAAAGGCCGCCGGAAAAGCGGCCTTTTGCACTACCGGAAGTTTTCAGGATGAAAAATCGTTTCAAATCCTGCCATGTGATAGCGGTTGAGCTGGCGGACATAGTGGAGCGCCCGGGCCTTATCCATGCGGTGCCGCACCGGCTCAAACATTCCGTTGAAGTAGGCGGTGGTAACGATATGGATCAAGTCCTCGGTGACCTGACCGGAGCGGACGCTCTCACAGCCGATGACCTCCATGTATTTGTAGGTGTAACTGACTTCGATCTCCACCAACTCGTCAATATAGTGGGCATATTCCGTCCCGGCGGCCCGGCGGAGTAGCAGTTCAAACTCCGGCAGGTGCTCATAGATGTAGTCAAACAGTCCCTCCTGGGCATGGGCGGTGTAACGCCCCATCTCCTCCTGCTGGGTTGGGCCGTCAAACTGGTGAAAAGACTCCTGAATCTCCAAAAAACGGCGCTTCAGCTCTCCCGCGGCAGGCTCCACCAGGGCCCGGAACAATCCCGCCTTGTCAGTAAAGCGGGTATAGATGGAGCCGGTGCTGGTTCCCGCCGCTTTGGCGATGTCCCGCAGGGAGGCCAGAGCAAAGCCTTTTTCCAAAAATTCCTGACGGGCGCAGCGGAGTACATTTTCATAGACCCCTTCGATCTGCTTTGCCATGGTATCGCCTCACAATTCAAAACAGTGTTTTATAACGATGTTTTGAATATACAACCAAAAAGCGAGTTTGTCAAGAGAGGATTTCCCCTTGACAGGGGCAGAAAGGGATGCTATATTGATAATCAGATTATCGGTAATCAAATTATCATTTGTCGGGAGGGGTGTTATGGCAAGACCGGATACTTCCATCGACCCTCGGATCATGGACAGTGCCAGAGAGGAGTTCCTGGCGCTTGGCTTTGAGAGGGCTTCCCTGAAATCCATCTGCCAGCGAGCGGGTGTGACAACCGGGGCTCTTTATAAGCGTTACGCTGGAAAAGAGGAACTGTTTCGCGCTGTGGTGGCGGATACGGTGGCGGATTTGGACGCTGTTTATGAGGAGCGGACGGCGGTGCCGGCATCCGCCCTCTCCGACGAAGACCTGATCCGGGCGTGGTATATGGATGAGGAATACATGCTGTGGTGGTTCCGCTTTCTCAATGAGCGGCGGGATGGCTTTGTGCTGCTGCTCACCGGAGCGGAGGGCACCGCTTACGCCAACTTCCAGCACGACTGGGTGGAGAAAATGACGGAAGGCACCTGGACCTACTACGCCGAGGCCAGACGCCGGGGCTTGTGTACTGTGGATATGACGCAGGAGGAGCTCCATGTAGTCCTGTCCGCCTTCTGGACCACCATTTACGAGCCCTTTATCCACGCCTTCGCCTGGCCGGAGATCCAGCGCCACTGCACTTTGGTCTGCCGTCTCTTTGACTGGTACGCTGCCCTGGGATTCCCCAAGGGATGAAAAACGCCTCTGCGGAGGCTTTTTTCTCGCTAATAAGTTAGCAATAACTAACTAAAAAGGAGTGATACTGTGTTTCAAAAAGTCCTGCGCTACACTGGACGCCACCGGAAGACGACTTATGCCTCCATTCTGGTACTGGTGGCCGGCGTGGCCATGAGCGTGCTGCCCTATTTCTTCCTCTACCGCCTGCTGAGACCCCTGCTGACGGGGGGCAGTCTCACATTGGAGGAAACCCTGTTCAACGCCGGGGCCATGGCTCTGTGCATGGTCCTCTACGGCCTTCTCTATGTGGAGGGGCTGGCTCTGTCTCATCGCTCCGCCTATCATACTTTGGAAAACCTCCGGCTCCATCTCCAGAGCAAGCTGGAAAAGCAGCCCCTGGGCGCGATCCAGGAGAAGGGCGTTGGAGTCTGGAAGAAGATGTTCATTGACGACATTGAGAGCATGGAACTTCTGCTGGCCCACGCCCTGCCGGAAGGGTTGTCCAATCTGGCGGTGCCGGTGGTGGTATTTGCGGCCATGTTCCTCACGGACTGGAAGCTGGGTCTGCTTTCCCTCTGCTCCCTTCCGCTGGGCGTACTGGCCATGGGCATGATGTACCGCTCCGGCATGAGCAAGATGGGAGACTACTACGCCGCCGGGCAGAAAATGAACAACACCATCGTGGAGTACATCAACGGCATGGAAGTCGTGAAAGTCTTCAACCGGGACGGAGAGTCATATCACCGCTTTGAGACCGATGTAAAAAACTACCGTGATTTTACTCTGGATTGGTTCCGGGCTTGCTGGCTGTGGATGGCCCTCTACACCAGCATTTTGCCCTGCGTGGCGCTGGTGCTGCTGCCAGCCGGCGGCTATCTGGTACTCACCGGCGCCTCTACCTTGCCGGATTACGCGCTGGTATTGTGCATGTCTTTTTCCGTGGGACCGCCTCTGATCCGAGCCATGAACTTTATGTCGGTGCTGCCCCAGCTGAGCTACAAGATTGACCAAATGGAATCTCTGTTCAATATTCCGCCCCTGAAAGAAGGAAAAACGGATTTCAACGGAAACGATTTGCAGATCCGCTTTGAGAATGTGCGGTTTTCTTATGAAAAGGACGAAGTCCTCCACGGCATCTCCTTCTCTGTCCCACAGGGGAGCCTCACTGCCTTGGTGGGAGAATCCGGCAGCGGGAAGTCGACCCTTGCCAAGCTGCTGGTCCACTTTTACGATGTGACGGACGGACGCATCACGCTGGGGGGGCAAGACCTGCGAGAGATGTCCCTCGCCTCTCTGAATGAGCAGATCTCCTTCGTCGCGCAGGAGCAGTTCCTGTTCAACACCAGCCTGTTGGAGAACATCCGGCTGGGAAGACCCGGCGCCACCGACGAGGAGGTGCTGGCGGCGGCGGAACGGGCTCAATGCGGAGAGTTTCTGAAACGGCTGGAAAAAGGAATCTATACCATGGCCGGCGATGGCGGCAAAGGGCTTTCCGGCGGGGAGCGGCAGCGGATCGCCCTGGCCCGGGCGATTTTGAAGGACGCTCCCATCGTGGTGCTGGATGAGGCCACCGCTTCATGTATTTATACACAAAAGGGAAATAAGAAGATTAGAAAACCGCAGGCCGCCAATCAGACGGCTTTAATTTTTGACCGCCGTGCGGCGGCAAGGTTGTTGTCGATAAACTCCATCAGGCGTTTATGCTGGTCTTGAAATTTGAAGTGGATTTCAACGCCTTTGTCAGCATGAATGTAAATCACGTCGATCAGGTCAACCACGATATTCCTGTCCAGTTCCTTGATGTTCTTATATTTCAGGAAAGTGGTCAGGTAAGGGTCGTCGGTCGTAACTTCCTTTTCATACTCTTTGCGTTCTTCTTTCAGGTTTGCAATCGCTTGTTTGAGCTGTTCAGCTTCCGTCTGGAACCGGGCTTTCATTCGGTGATATTCTTCGCGGGTAATGTCGCCGTTCTTCCAGTCCATATACAGGCTGTCGGAAATACCGGCTGTTTTCTGCAATTCCCGTTCCTTGTCTTTCAGAAGATTATCAATGAAGATCGTCCGGCTGATACGGGTCGGGGCAGAATTGATTTCCTTAATCACTTCCGCCATGTTCTCCACAAGGGCAATCTGGGCTTGAATGGCTTTCAGGGCCGCTTCTGCTATAATGTCCTCTTTGATGTTGTGGCTCCCGCCGGTGCATAAATCCTTTGATAGTGTCCGATAGGTACGGCAGCTATAATAAGTATAGCCGTGTGCGCTGTTCCGTACCATACCCCGGCCACAATCGGCGCAGCGGAGAAAGCCGGAAAACAAATACAGGTTATTGCGCTTTGGAGAAACGCGGGTGTTGCGGCTCATTAAATCCTGTACCTTTTGAAAGGTATCGGCGTCAATGATCGCTTCATGCGTTCCCTCCACCCAAAACCAATCTGCTTCATCAACGGGGATGATGTCGTGGATTTTGTAGCTTGTCACCTTATGCCGTCCCTGCACCATATCCCCTATGTAAGTGGGATTGTGCAAAATCTGGTCTACGGTTCGGGTAGACCAATAGACGACACCGCCTTTCTTTACGGCCTGTGGATTGAAGCACTTCATTCCATGCTGCCTTTTGTACTCATAGGGGCTGGGAATACCCAATCTAATCAGTTCTTTTGTGATTGCTGATTTTGACATCCCCTCCATGTACCAGCGGAAAATGTCTTTGACGACAGGGGCGGTTTCTGGATTGACAACTAAGTGATGGTAGTCCTCCGGGTCTTTCAGATACCCGTATGGGGCAAAGGCTCCGATAAACTGGCCCTTTTCGCGTTTCTTGTCTAAGGTTCCCCGCACTTTGATGGAAGTTTCCCGGCAATGGTTTTCGTTATACATACTCTGGAAAGAAACATCCAGCTCGTAAACTCCTTCGGGCCGTTTGAAGCTGTCCAGCTTCGGCAGTTCCAAAGAGATAAAGCGGACATTCATTTTCACAAAGAGCATTTGCAGGTAATACTTACATTCCCAATCATTACGGGAGAGGCGGGACAGGTCTTTGACAAGCACACAATTTACTTTCCCATTGTGAATATCCGTCAAAAGCCGCTGGAAATCGTCGCGGTCGCTGTCAACTCCGGTAAATCCATCGTCGATATAATAACCGACAAATTCAATACCGTCCTCGTCAAGCATGTGTAAGGCTTCCACAAACCGGGGATGAAAGGCTTCCTCTGGGGAGTGCGGGGCATATTCCGTTCTCCATGCCATAAGCAAGTGGAGATAATCGGCAAGGATACGGAAGCAGCGGTTCTTTGCTTCCTGAAACTGTTCCTCCGGGGATTTCTGCCGGGGCTTGGGCTTTTTTGCCTTTCCCGGCGGTTTCCAGTCCTCATAGGAAAGCCCAAAGTCATTTGCCAGTTGTACGGCGGCTTCTTTCTTTCCCAGCCCATACAGGGCGGCGGCAAAATCAATCACATCCCCATCCGCACCGCAGCCGAAGCAGTGGTAACGCCGATCCAGCTTCATGCTTGGGGTTTTATCATTATGGAACGGGCAGCAAGCCATCCCGTTCCGACCTACATGGATTCCATAATGCTCCGCAGCCTGTCTTGTTGTGACGGACTGCTTCACAGCTTCAAATACCTTCAAATCTATCCCTCCTTGAAAATAAGAAAAGCACCTGACATTCTCTGATTGAAAATGGCAAGTGCCTGTTAAAGTTCCATATCCTGTTGTCTGTGTTTCGCCTGTGCCGGGGCGGTTCTTTGAGCCTTTTTCTCGTCTGCCTTATCCTGCAAGACTTCCTTGATGGGCTGCTTCTTAGGCGGCTCTTTACTTTCCTCTGTGCCGGGTGTGGCTTTCCGTACCCAGTAGCGGATGTCCCGCAGCTTCTTCAAATCCTCCTGTACCTCGGTCAGTGGTACTTTCAACTCTGCGATTTCTTCCAGAAGCGTTTCCTGCTCCTCTTGCAGTTCCTTTTGGGTACTGTCCTTATCATCTGGGTGCTTGGCAAGGTGGGTGGCGGCTTTTTCATACCGGGCAACCTCCGAGTGTTCCTGTTTGAATTTCTCCTTTGTTTTCTTAAAAAATATCTTCTGGTACTTCTCATAGACAGGCTTACATTCCTTGCAGTCTGTCCGGCTGGCAAGAATCCCGTCAATCACTTTGCTTCGGGCTTCCTTTGGCTTCATCTGATTGCGGTAATCTGCGGCTGATTTCCCGGAAGATTCCAGAAATGCTTCTAAGTCCTCCACAGTGGAAAGCCCCTTTTGCTGGAGATAGGACAGGGCTTCGCTGACTGCATTTAAGTCCTGTGAAGTCCCCCGATTTTGTCCAGACCTCGTCCAGTCCTTCCGTTCTTCCTTTCGTATCTCCATATATTTCATCAGTAGATTGGGAAGAAGTGTCGCTTCCTCCGCCGCCTTTTGTGCAAGCAGTTCTTTCCGTTTTTCTCCCAGCTCGGTAATCCAGCCTTTGAGGTTTTGGATAAGCTGCCGGATGGACTTCATCAGGCGGTTGGCGGCTCTGATTTCCCGGTTCAGGTTGCCGATATTCGTCTGGATACCTCGCTTTTCCATCTGCCGGACAGCAACTCCCTCATGGACAGTGGGGACTATATGAAGCCCCTGTCTGGCATAGGAACGCAAGTCCACACGCTCCGGGCGGTCATTGGCTTCCAGATAGCGGTTCTGGATGACCTCCCATTCATGCCGCCAGATTTCACAATACTTCTGGTCGTTCCAGTCAACCGTATCCTCCTTGTGGCTTTTCCACCTGCCGGATAGTAGCTTTATCCGTTCCCCGTTTTCGTCAAAGTCATAAACCTTGCGGCTCTTGGGAAGCCATTTCCCATGTTCGTCCATTGCCCTCATAGTGAGTAAGACATGGGCGTGGGGATTGTGTCCCGGCGGGTGGGGGTCATGGATGGCAAAGTCAACAATCATCCCTTTGGAAACAAACTGCTGTTCACAAAACTCCCGGACAAGGACAGCGTACTGGTCGGGCGGTATCTCTCTGGGGATGGTCAGCACCCACCGCCTTGCAAGCTGGGAGTTCCATTGCTTTTCCACCGCTTCGGCGGCGTTCCATAAGGTATTGCGGTCTGCATACTCTGGTGGGGCATTTTCCGGAAGCAGGATTTCATTGTGGACGATACCACGCTTTTCCGGGTAGTGCTTCACTTCCTGGTCGTATTCACAGAACAGCTTTTCGCCGCTCTGGTAAGCAGCGGCAGCAACCGCAGACTGCCGCTGGCTGCGCTGCACAATCGTGATTTCATTGTGTGGACAGGGCATTTCGTGTCCCTCCTTTCGGTAGTTGGTGGATGGGGTGGCGTTTTACCACCTCATTTTGGGCAGAAAAAAAGCAGGAGACCTTTTTTCAGATTTCCTGCTCGGTGTGCCGCTGTATGGGCGGCGGGTATTTAGTTGTAAAAGTTCGGGGCGAGTTGAACCGATGTGTGGGAAATAACAAACCGAAAGCTATCAGTTTCTATCGTATTTACAGTTAATTTCAAAAACGACAGGCTCAAATTCAACTAAATGCTTATCGGGTGTGGTTCCTTTAGGGTTCTCTATGCCGGTAACTTCATAGTATTCATCACTGTATTGTATTTTACTACCATCAAAGTCTTTTTGAATAGATTTGACATATTCAAACGGGTTTTCTATTGGTAACAAACTTAATTCACGCTGAAGCTGTTGTACTGCAACTTTCTGTTCATCAGTCAATGTTTTTTCTTCACTCGCCATATGCTCTTCAAATTTATTCTTATCCATCCAAACGATTTGCTCCACTGGATTAGCGGTACCGCAAGCCAAAATTAAACGGATAAAATCTTCAAAAGTTGCTGCCAACGGATACACATTTTGGTCTGCACAACTTTCTGGATTACAAGCAAATACCATTTCTCCATATTCCGGCAAAAAGCAATACAGAATACACCCTTCAAAACCGATTGGCTTTGCATTGACAGGATAACAAAAATATGGTTCTGTAATATCTCCATTCTCTAAACATAAAAGTCCTTTATCTATGGGAAGTGCCATATATTTTTCGTAAATAGTTTCCATTGATATTCTCTCCTTTACACATTACTATGAATTTTTCTTTTCATCATCTCTTGGTGGTCGGACATGACATAACATTTCTTTTTCACAAGCACCGAATTTTGAGAAATTAGATTTTGCTTCTTTTAGTGTTATTCCATGATTAGAATCACTTGGTTCGTTATCAGAAGCAATGAAAGGGTCATTCTCCCAAAAACAAACGGGGCAAATATACCCACAATCTTCATTTGCCGGAATATTATAAGTAAAATATCCGCAGCAAGGGCATTGATATTTTTTCATATAAACCTCCAGTTTAAGTCCTGACCTCAAATTCCTGATTTATTGCTGACTTCATTATACTTCATCGACTATCGAAAAGATAGCGTATTTTATGAAACTTGTCGGCTGGGAACAGCTTGCAATGCAGGATGTCCCCAGATGGCAAGTCCACAAAGGGGTAGCTGGCGAAAGCCAGCGCAGGGGAAGCGTAGCGTCCCCTGAATGATTTGGA
>NZ_AAXG02000014.1 GCF_000169255.2 Pseudoflavonifractor capillosus ATCC 29799 | reverse complement strand
GTGCGACGGGATTTTTTTGTACTTAGTTCAGGAAGTCCTTCAGCTTCTTGCTCCGGCTGGGATGGCGGAGCTTTCTGAGGGCCTTGGCCTCAATCTGGCGGATACGCTCACGGGTCACGTTGAACTCCTTGCCCACCTCTTCCAGGGTGCGGGTGCGGCCGTCCTCGATGCCGAAGCGCAGCTTGAGCACCTTCTCCTCTCTGGGGGTCAGGGTGCCCAGCACGTCCACCAGCTGCTCCTTGAGCAGGGTGAAGCTGGCGGCCTCGGAGGGCTCGGAGGCGTCCTCGTCGGGGATGAAGTCGCCCAGGTGGGAGTCCTCCTCCTCGCCGATGGGGGTCTCCAGGCTGACGGGCTCCTGGGCAATCTTCAGAATCTCCCGCACCTTGTCCACGGGCATGTTCATCTCCTCGGCAATCTCCTCGGGGCTGGGGTCGTGGCCCAGCTCCTGGAGCAGCTGGCGGGAGACACGGATGACCTTGTTGATGGTCTCCACCATATGGACGGGGATACGGATGGTACGGGCCTGGTCGGCGATGGCACGGGTGATGGCCTGGCGGATCCACCAGGTGGCATAGGTGGAGAACTTGTAGCCCTTGGTGTAGTCGAACTTCTCCACGGCCTTGATAAGGCCCAGGTTGCCCTCCTGGATCAGGTCCAGGAACAGCATGCCACGGCCCACATACCGCTTGGCGATGGACACCACCAGACGGAGGTTGGCCTCAGCCAGACGCTGCTTGGCAGCCTCGCCCCGCCTGATGTCCTTCTTCAGGGCCTTCTCCTCCTCGGGGGTAAGGACAATGGGCTCGCCCCGCTTCTCAGCCGCCTCAATCTCGGCCATCCGGGCCTTGGCGGCGTCTCCGGCGCCCATATCCTGGGCCAGCTGGACCTCCTCGTCGGGGTTCAGGAGGTTGACCTTGCCGATCTCCTTCAGGTACATGCGCACGGGATCGTCGATGCCGAAGGAGTCCACCAGGGTGTTGGGGTCCACGATCTTCTCCTCGGGGATCTCCTCCAGCTCCTCCATGGGAGGCATGATATCGGCGTCCAGCTCGGGCAGATAGTACTCGCTCACGGTCTCGATGCCCAGGTTCTCCAGGACATCGTAGATCTTGTCCATCTGCTCGGACTCCAGCTCCATGCCCTCCAGCACGTCCATCAGCTCGTTGGTGGACAGGCTGCCCTTCTTCTTGGCACGCTCCACAAGCTCGGCCAGCTTCTCAGAGCCCTGGACGCCCTCCACAATCTTGCTGACCTCAATTCTGACCTGCTCTATTTTCTCCGCGCCGGAAATGATGGACTTGCCTTCCACAGCTATGCCCTTGGCGTCGTTCTTCTTTTTCTCGCTCATGTGCGGTCATCCTCCATATGCTTTTTCTTTCTGTGACTTCAGGTATTCTGTCCGTTGTACGCCTTTTTCTCCCGGAATTTTTCCCGGGCGGCCATGAGGGGGTCCGCCTGGGACCCGCCCGACCGCTTGGCGTACTCGGTGGCGATGATCTCTATGTAATCCGCCAGTGCCTTCTGACTGTGGGCCAGGGATTCAGGCTGGTCCAGTACGTGTACCAGATGGCTCATCTCATCGGCGGTCAATTCTCCGGTCAGGGCGGGAAGCTGGGTGCTTCTCCCCTCCTGCCAGCGGGTGCGCAGCATGCCGTACACCCGGCCCAGCAGGGGCGAAGAGAACTGCTCTGGCTCCAGGGCGCCTGCGCTCTGGAACAGTCCCGGCTCCAGCAGCATCAGCCGGAGCACACCCTCTTCCGCACGGGCGGAGCGGATGTTCTCATACCGCAGCTCCCGTTCTCTGGGCTGGAGCTGGGCGGCTGGGGTCAGGTCCTTCCGGGTCTGCTTCTTTTTGGCCTGCCAGGCCCGGTTTTTCCGGTACCGCTCCACCTCCTGGGCGAAGGCGGCGGCTGAAATGCCCCCGGCAGCGGCGGCCTTATTGCCGTAAATCTCCCGCTCAATGGGGCTCTGCAGAGACGCCACCGTCTCCACCGCCTCCCGGAGGAAGGCCATGCGCCCCTCCTCGTCGGCCAGGCTGTGCTTCTGGAGCAGGGACTCCAGCCGGTAGTCGTTCTGCCCTGCGCTGCCGTTGAGACATTTCTCAAAGGCGGCGGCGCCGAAGCGCTTGATGAAGTCGTCCGGGTCCTGCTTGAGGGGATTACCCTCGCTGTCGTAGGCGTTGGGCAGCTGGAGCACCCGGACGTTCAAATCCGCGTTCTTCAGGATGCCCAGCACCCGGTCGGTGGACTTTTTGCCCGCCGGGTCGTTGTCGTAGCAAAGCACCAGCTCCTTGGTGTACCGGGCCAGGATACGGGCGTGCTCCTCGGTGAGGGCGGTGCCCATGGTGGCCACCACGTTGTCAAACCCGGCCTGATGGAGGGTAATGACGTCGATGTTGCCCTCCACCAGAATCAGATTGGGCCGTTTGGTGTTCTTGGCGAAGTTGAGGGCGTAGATAAGCCGCCCCTTCTTGAACACCACGGTCTCCGGGGTGTTGAGGTACTTGGCCCCCTCCTCTCCCGGCAGGATACGGCTGGTAAAGCCGGCCACGTCTCCCCGCACGTCAATGACGGGGAGCATAAGCCGGGCACGGAACTTGTCGTAAATGCCGCCGTTCTTGCCCGCCACCGCCAGGCCCGCGTCGATGAGCTCCATCTTGCTGTATCCCTTGGCGGTGAGGGCCTTGGTGAGGGCGTCCCACTGGTCGGGAGCGGCGCCCAGACCGAAGCGGGTGGCCGTCCGGGGTGAGATCTGCCGCTGGGCGATGTACTCCCGCACCCGCGCTCCCCCGGGGCCCTTCAGATAGTCGTGGTAGAACCGGGCGGCGTCCTTGTTGGCCTCCAGGGCCCTGGCACGCTTTTTCCGCCCGGCGTCGTCGCTGCCCGTGTCGGGCACCTCCAGCCCCGCCCGCTTGGCCAGGAACCGCACCGCGTCGGGAAAGGACAGGTTCTCTATCTCCATGATAAAGGAGATGACCCCGCCGCCCTTGCCGCAGCCAAAGCAGTGGTAGATCTGCTTGTCCTGATTGACGGAAAAGGAGGGTGTTTTCTCGTTGTGGAAGGGACACAGCCCCCACAGGTTGCTGCCCTTTTTATTCAGGGTCACGTAGGAGGACACCACGTCGGAGATTTCGCTCCGGGCCACCAGCTCGTCAATAAATTGTTCCGGAATCGGCACGGTAGCCCTCCTTTCCCCTATGATTGCCAGAGTTTTCTGCTGTCATACGGAATCTGCCCTATTTCACGCTCCAGGACGCCGGGATAAACAGCGCTCCGTACTTCTCCACCGCGTATTTGTCGGTCATACCCGATATGTAGTCGCAGACGGCCCGCTCCACGCCCTCCTTCACCCGGATGTCCTGGTACTCCGCCGGCAGCTCATCCGGCTGCCGGACATAGTACTCAAACATCCGCCGGAGCATGTCCTGGGCCTTGGTCTCCTCCCCCTTGGCACGGGGGTTGGTGTACACAAAGTCGAACATGAAGGCACGCAGCTCCGCCATGGCCTCGCCGCAGGCGGGAGACTGGACAATCTCATTCTTCCCCATGCTCTGGGCAATCACGTCGGTGGTCAGGGTGTTGATGCGCTCGGAGTGGGTGAAGCCCAGCACCTGGGAGATGTGGATGGGGATATCGGTGGGGAAGATAATCTGTCCCCGCATGGCGTCGTCAATGTCGTGGTTGATGTAGGCAATCTTGTCGGCCAGGCGGATGATCCGGCCCTCCAGGGTCTCGGCCCGGTCGGGACCGGTGTGGCACAGAATGGCCCTGCGCACCTCCCAGGTCAGGTTCAGTCCCTCGCCGTCCTTCTCCAGCACATCCACCACCCGGAGGGACTGGACGTTGTGCTGGAAGCCGCCGGGCATCAGCTCGTTGAGAGCCCGCTCTCCGGCGTGGCCGAAGGGAGTGTGGCCCAGGTCGTGGCCATAGGCGGCCGCCTCGGTCAAATCCTCGTTGAGCCGCAGACCCCGGGCGATGGTACGGGCGATGCGGGAGACCTCGATGGTGTGGGTCATGCGGGTGCGGTAGTGGTCTCCCTCGGGCTGGAGGAAAACCTGGGTCTTGTGCATCAGCCGCCGGAAGGCCTTGGAGTGGACAATCCGGTCCATATCCCGCTGGAAGCAGGTGCGGATGGGGCAATCCTCAATGGGCCGCGCCCGTCCTCTGGACTCCGCCGCCAGACAGGCGTGGGGCGAGAGGAACTGACGCTCCATGGCCTCGGTCTGCTCTCTTACCGTCATAGCCGCCGCCTCCTTCATCCGCCGATGAATTCTGCCTGTATACTGTATACGCCGTTCTTTTGAAAAACCCTTCAAAAAAACAAAAAAATTTTTCTTCCTCCCAAGGCGCTTTCTGCCGGACAGAATCCGGGGCCTGTCCTGCCGGAAACCGGCGAGGCAAGCCCCAGTATGTCCTGTTATCGTGCCACAGGCACGGCCTTGAAGGCCTCGCCCAGAATCTGCACCTCCGTGCCGCCGGCGGTCAGCTCGGTCATGCGGGCGGAGAAGGCCTCCACCTGCCCCTCGGGCAGCAGGGCGTGGACGGTCACGTCGGCGGCGTACTCGGTCTCCCCCAGCACGCCCCCGTGGGCCTCCACCTCCAGCCGCACCCGGTCAAAGAAGGAGTAGGGGCAGGGCACCGCCGTCTCCACCCAGCGGCGCACCACCGAGATGCCGGCCGCGTCCAGGGCGTCCTTGGCGCTCTGGGTGTAGGCCCGCACCAGGCCGCCCGCACCCAGCAGCACACCGCCGAAGTACCGGGTCACCACGCACACCACGTTGGTGACCTCCTCCCGCTGGAACACGTTGAGCATGGGCTGTCCCGCCGTGCCCTGGGGCTCTCCGTCGTCGGAGTACCGCTCCACGCCCCCGTCCCGCAGACGGTAGCACCAGCAGTTGTGCCGGGCGTCGTAGTGCTTCTTCTTCACCTGCTCCACAAAGGCCCGTGCCTCTTCCTCGGTCTCCACCGGCTTTACCTGGCCGATAAACCGGGACCGCTTCTCCACCAGCTCCGCCTCGGCGGATGCGGTGGGGATATAATATTCCGTCATGGCCGTCCCTCACTTTTTCGCTTTTCCCAGTCCCTGCGGGTCATGGCGTAACACATCACCAGGCGGGGTTCATAGTCAAAGGCCTCCAGCCGCTGTATCCGGACAAAGCGGAAGGCAAAGCCACACTTCCGGATGACCCGCCTGGACTTGTTGTTGCCGTCATAGTGGTCGCACCAGATGGTGTGGAGCCCCAGGTCCTCAAACCCATGGCGCAGCAGCTCCGCCACCGCCTCGGGGATGAGTCCACGCCCCCAATAGGCCGGGTCCAGGGAGTAGCCAATCTCGTCGTCCGGGCCGCCGGCCTCCTTCCGGTGACGGCCGGTAAAGCCCGCCGAGCCGATGACCCGCCCGTCCTGCCGGTGCACCACCGCATAGGTCTCCGGCTCGGAAAATACGGTGCGGATGATCTCCCGGCTCTCCTCCAGGCTCTCATGGGGCTTCCAGCCCGCAGGGGGACCCACTCTCGGGTCCCGGGCGTAGGAAAAGAGCATCTCCGCGTCCCCCTCCTCAAAGGGCCGCAGAATCAGCCGCTTCGTCTCAAGCTGGCTCATGGTTCCTCCTCTTCCGGCGCCAGAAGGACGGAGAGCATCCGCTCCGGCGCGCTGAGAAATTCTCTGGTAATCCGGTAGTGCTCCGTGTCCCGGTAGTCCACCCGCTCCACCCCGTCCGGTCCGTCAAACCGCAGAATATCCGCCTGGGGATAGGACATCAGGATGGGAGAATGGGTGGCAATGAGCAGCTGGCCGCCCCGGGACACCAGGTCGTGCATCAGCGTCAGAAAGGAGAGCTGCCGCATGGGAGACAGGGCGGACTCCGGCTCGTCCAGCAGGTAGAGCCCCCTGCCCCAGAAGCGGTTCTTGGCCAGGGCCAGCAGGCTCTCTCCGTGGGACTGGCCGTGGAGGGATTTCCCGCCCACATACTGGAGATAGGAGGGCGTCAGGGGGTCGTCCTCCATCTCGTCCACGTAGCTGGCCATGTTGTACAGGCTCTCCGCCCGGAGAAAATACCCGTCCTCGGGGATTTCCGGGCTGCGGACCAGCCGCAAAGCCCTGTACAGGCCGGAGTGGGTGTCCCGGCTGGCGAAGCGGAAGTTGCGGGAGCCGCCCTCCGGGTTGAAGCCCCAGGCCACGGCGATGGCCTCCAGCAGGGTGGATTTGCCGCTGCCGTTCTCCCCCACAAAAAAGGTGACAGGGCGGCGGAACTCCAGCCGCTTCAGCCGGGCGATGGCCGGGATACGGAAGGCATAGTCCTCCGCTCCATCCTCCACAGGGCGTTTCTCCACGCCCCGCAGATACAGCACGCCCTTTCCCGCTTCCATGCGCTCAGTCCTCCCAGAACTCCTTGGGCGGCGTCCAGCCGGAGACGATGAAGTCCTTCAGCCGGCCCAGCTGGATGGGGGTACACACCGCCTCCACCTCAATGGCCTCGCCGTAGTCCACCCGCTCCACCTTGGCCTCCCGGTGGAGCATGTCCAGCACGCCCCCCTGGTCGTAGGGGATGCGCAGCACCACCCGGTGGGCGCCGGTGTCCAGCCGGTCGCCAATCTTCTTCAGCAGCTCGTCCAGTCCCGCGCCGGTCTTGGCGGAGATGGACACGATGTCCTCACCGTGGGGCACAATGTCCCCCACGTACAGGTCGGACTTGTTGAACACGTCAATGCGGGGCGTCTGGGCGGCGCCCAGCTCCACAATCAGCTTCTCCACCACCGCCGCCTGCTCCCGCCACTCCGGGTTGGACGTGTCAATGACGTGGAGCAGCAAATCGGCAAAGCTCAGCTCCTCCAGGGTGGCCTTGAAGGCCTCCACCAGGTGATGGGGCAGCTTGGAGATAAAGCCCACCGTGTCCGAGATGAGGACGGTGCAGGTGTCGGAAATCTCCAGGGTGCGGGTGGTGGTGTCCAGGGTGTCGAACAGGCGGTTATTGGCGGGGATATCCGCCCCGGTCAGCTTGTTGAGCAGGGTGGACTTGCCCGCGTTGGTGTAGCCCACGATGGCCACCACCGGCACCTCGTTCTTGATTCTCCGCTCCCGCTGGGTGGCGCGCACCCGGCGCACCTGCTCCAGGTCCTCCTCCAGCTTGGAAATCTTCTTGCGGATGTGCCGCCGGTCGGTCTCCAGCTGGGTCTCACCGGGGCCGCGGGTGCCGATGGCGCCCTCCTGCCGCTCCAGATGGGTCCACATGCCCAGCAGACGGGGCAGCAGGTACTTATACTGGGCCAGCTCCACCTGGAGACGGCCCTCCTTGGTCCGGGCCCGCTGGGCGAAGATGTCCAGAATCAGGGCGGACCGGTCCAGCACCGACACGCCCAGGTCGTCGGTCAGGGCCCGCTGCTGGGAGGGGGACAGGGCGTTGTCAAAGACCACCATGTCCGCCTCCATGCTCTGCACCAGCTCCTTGACCTCACGCACCTTGCCCTCGCCGATGAAGGTACGGGGGTCGGGGGCGTCCTTGTTCTGGAGCACCTCACCCACGCACTCGCCTCCCGCCGTCTCCAGCAGGGCGGCCAGCTCCGCCATGGACTCCTCGTCGGCGTTCTCCGTCCGGCTCAGGCAGGAGGCGTTGAGGCCCACCAGCACCGCCCGGTTCCGCTTTTCCTCTGTGGTATGTTCCGTCATAGAACCTCCGCCGCCGGAACGTCAGTCCGGCGTTTTTCTCTTATTCCCGCACCAGGCACTCCACAATCTCACCGATATAGGTGACATGGAAGTCCCCGCCGGGGTAGTTCTTCTCAATCAGGCTCTTGTCCAGGAAGCAGCTCTCGTCCATGGCCTGGTGGAACAGCTTCCGGCACACCAGCACCAGCTCGGCCTGCTCAAAATAGGGGGCGTTGCCCTCGCCGGCGGCCACGGTGAAGCCGCACTCGGCCACCTTGTCCACCTCACGGCCGCTCTTGCTGCCGCACAGAGCCAGAGCCTTGCGGTGCTCCTCACCGAAGAAAGCCAGGGTGAAGTACTCCTCCCGGTCCACAAACTCCTTGGTGTACCGCTGGGGCCGGATGTAACAGGTGGCCACGCACTTGTTCCAGAGAATCCCCAGGCCGCCCCAGCTGGCGGTCATGGTGTTGCAGCGCTCGGGCGTACCGGCGGTGATGAGCATCCACTGGTCTCCCACCATGGAAAACACATTCTTGTCCAGGGTCTTCGGGTCAATCTTCTTAAACATGCGGTTCCCTCCTGTTATTTATCATGCACTTTTATTCTATGCGGGAACACGCCCGCTGTCTACGGATATCCGCGCAGAATACAAAAAAGCCCGTACCGGTACCGGTACGGGCTCTTTGACCAAATCCAGCTTACTTGTCCAGGCCGAACTTCTTGTTGAAGCGGCTGACACGTCCGCCAGTATCCACCATCTTCTGCTTGCCGGTGAAAAAGGGGTGGCACTTGGAGCAGACTTCGACGCGGATGTCCTGCTTCGTGGAGCCGGTCTCAATCACGTTGCCGCAGGCGCACTTAATGGTAGTCTGCTGATAGTTGGGATGGATGCCTTCCTTCATGCTGGTTCACCTCTTTCTCTTCGGAGGATAGGCGCAAGGACACACGTCCTCACAACGCATTTGATATCATAGCACTCTTTCTCAGAAAATGCAACTATTTTTTTCAAATTTATCATTTCTTTTTTTCGGAGACAGAAAGGGACTGTTCAGACCTCCACCGCCTGGTCCAGGGCGAAGAACCACAGGGCACGGCGGACCACCCGTCTGCCGGTCATCTCCTCCAGGGCACGGCTGTACGCCGTCAGCTGGGGGCGGTACTCCTCCGCCCGCTCCTGAATGGTGCGGCGGGTCACCCGGTCGGTCTTGAAGTCCACCACCGTGATGCCCTCCAGGGTCTCAAAGCAGCAGTCCACCACGCCCTGGAGCAGCACCTGTTCCCCTTCTCCGGCGCCGGGACAGTAGTCGGCGGCAGGCACCAGGATGGAGAACTTGAACTCACGCCGCAGAGACACCGACTCCATCATCTCCCGGCCCAGCGGGGACTGGAAGAAGGCGGCGATTTTGGCCGGGTTCACCGCCTCCCCCTGCTCGGGGGTAATGTAGGCTCCCGCCACCAGCCGGGCAATCTCTTCCTTTACCTGCTCCTCCGTGCCCGCCCGCTCGAAGTCGATGTACTGCATGACCAGGTGGAGGGCGGTGCCCTTCTGGGCCGGAGTGAGACCGAACTCCTCCTCAGCAAACCGGGGACGGCGCAGGGTGCTCCGCTTACCCGCGGGGACGGCGGCCGGTTCTTCCGGCTCACCCTGGGGCAGCGGGAACTCCGCCCCGGCCTCCTGGTCCAGCTCCCGGCCCTTAAGCTGGGTGGCGGTCAGCTTGGAGGGAATCTCCACATCCCCGGCGTAGGGGTACTTCCAGGTGAGCACGCCGGTCAAATCCCCCACCGGCTTGTCCTCAACATTCTCAGACAGAACAGCGGTCTTCCGCTCGGGCGGCTGGAGCAGGTCGCTGCCGTCCACCCAGCGGATGTCCCAGTCCGGCCCCAGCTCCGCCGCCGCAATGGGCAGCGGGTAGTCCGCAGCCCGCCGGATGGCAACCGCGTCAGGCCGGGTGAGCACCGGCAGCAGCACCCACTGGCCCACCGACTGGCAGCCGGAGAGCACCTGTGGGTCGGCGGGATACTCGGCGTCCTCGGCCAGCTTTCGCAGATCGGCCGCCCCCCGGGTGAGGGCACAGGAGAGAATCAGCTTCTCCTTTGCCCGGGTCATGGCCACGTAGAGCAGACGCAATTCCTCTGCCATCATCTCATACTCCAGCTGTCGGGCCACCGCACGCCGGGCCAGGGTGGGATACTCAATCATCCGCTCGGTGTCCAGCCGCTTGGGGCCCACGCCCAGCTGGGGGTGGAACAGGATGGGCCGCTGCATGTCGTCCCGGTTGAGCCGCCGGGTGAGCCCGGAGAGCAGGACAATGGGGAACTCCAGGCCCTTGGACTTATGGATAGACAGGATGCGCACGCCGCCCCCCTCCCGGGCCGCCTGAGGCGCGGCCAGCTTGCCGCCGTTATCCCGCAGGCGGGTCAGGTAGGTGAGGAAGCCGAAGAGGCCCTTGTGTCCGGCGGCCTCAAACTGCCGTGCCAGCTCGCACAGGGCCAGCAGGTTCCCCTGCCGCTTCTCCCCCTCGTCCATGGCGCCGAAGATGCCCAGCAGGTTGGTACGGTCGTAAATCTGCCAGAGGAGCTGGTGGCTGTTCCGGTCACCGGAGCGGAAACGCAGGTCCTCCAGCTCGGCCAGGAAGGCAGCGCAGTCCACTCCGCCCTCCTCCGCCCCCTTCACCAGAGCGGCGTAAAAGTCCGTGTCCGGCGAGGCGGCACGCAGCACCGCCAGCCGGTCCGCCGTAAAGCCGTACACCGGGGAGCGGAGCACCGAAATCAGGGGCACGTCCTGCCGGGGATTGTCCACAATCTGGAGCAGGGACAGGGCCACCGACACCTCGGTGGTCTCAAAGTAGTCGCCGCCCGCATCTGCCTCCCAGGGGATGTCCCGCTCGCCCAAAGCACGGGCGTAGTGGTGGAGCACCGAGTTGGGAGAGCGGACCAGGATGACCATGTCGCCGTACCCGGCAGGACGGGTGCCCCCCTCCCCATCGGACACGGGAAAGCCGCCGTCCTTCAGCTCCTTGATGCGCTTGGCCAGGAACCGGGCCTCCAGCAGGTCCCGTGGGGTCTTCTCTCCGCTCTCATCCTCGTCATCCCCGCCGCCGGCGGCCAGGTCCAGGGCGTCCAGCTCCACGGCGTAGTCCGCTCCCTCCGGGTAGGATGCGCCCGGGTAGAGGGCCTCGTCGGCGGTGTAGTCCATCTCGCCGAAGGAGCGGGACATGATGCCCCGGAAGATGAAGTTGGCCCCCTCCAGCACCTGCGCCCGGGAGCGGAAGTTCTTGGACAGGATAATCCGTCTCGGCTCTCCCTCTTCCGCTGTCTCGTAGGGGGTAAAGGTGCGGTATTTCTCCAGAAAGATGGTGGGGTCGGCCAGGCGGAAGCGGTAGATGGACTGCTTCACGTCGCCCACCATGAACAGATTTCTGCCGTCCTGGGAGATGGCGGAGAAGATGGCATTCTGAACGGCGTTGGTGTCCTGGTACTCGTCCACCATAATCTCGTCGTACCGGCCCGACCACTGCTTTGCCAGAGGTGTGGGGCTGCCGTCCTCCCCCACCAGCAGGCGCACCGCCATGTGCTCCAGGTCGGAGAAGTCCAGCACACCCCGGCGCTCCTTCTCGGCGGCATAGGCCGCCTCAAAGTCCTTCACCAGGGCGAACAGCCCCCGGACGGCGGGGTACACCGCCGCCATGTCGGAGAGCAGTCCGGCGCTGTCGTCGGAGAAGCCCTCGGCCAGCTTTTCCAGCCGCTTTTTGCAGCGGTTGCGCACCGACTTGACCCGCTCCGCCGCCTCGGGGCACTCGGTCATCTTTTTCCGCCCCGCAGGCGGGAAGGAAATTGGCAGTGCGGCGGCAGCGGCGTCCCAGCCCTGGGCCGCTCCGTCCAGGAAGGCCTGGAGACCGGCGATGGTGGCCGAGATGGTGGGAGCGTAGTTGGCGTCCAGATTGGGGTCGCAGGCGCAGTCCTCCAGGGCGCCCGCCATGCGGCTGAGCCAGTACCGCGCCTGAGCCGCGGCGTCCTCCAGCAGCAGCTTGCCCCAGGGGGTCTCCCCCGCGTCTGTCACGCCCTCCAGAGAGAAGGCCGCCCCCTGCTGGTCCAGCCAGGCCGCCGGGTCCGGGTGGCTCTGGACCCGGCCCCGGATGTCCAGTACAATCTGCATCAGGCGGCTGTCGTCCCGCCCGGCGGACATGGTGTCCACCAGTTTTGCAAAGTCACTGTCCGGGGTGATGTCCTCATACCGTCTGTCCATCACCTCGTCCAGGGCACGCAGCATGAGCACACCCGCCTCCCCCTCGTCGCACAGGCGGAAATCCGGGTTTACGTCCAGCATGTGGCCGCACTCCCGGAGGAGCTGGGCGCAGAAGGAATGGACCGTGGAAATCTGAGCCTTGTAGACCAGGGTCTGCTGGCGGCGAAGGTGGCGGTCGGTGGGGTTCCGGGCCAGCCGCTGGGACAGCTCCTCCACAATGCGGGAACGCAGCTCAGCGGCGGCGGCCTTGGTGTAGGTGATGACCAGGAAGCGGTCAATGTCCAGGCCCTCGTGCTCCACCCGGCCCAGCAGCCGCTCCACCAGCACTCTTGTCTTGCCCGAGCCGGCGGCGGCGGACACCAGCAATGCTCCGCCCCGGTTGTTCACCACAGCGGCCTGCTGCTCTGTCAGCTGAAAGGCCATAACAATTCCCCCTCTTACTTGTTGTCCGTCTGTCCGCCGCCCTCCTGCTCCTCCACTCTGGCCCAGAACTCCCCGGCACTCACCGTGGGCAGCCAGCGGCGGCGGTCGGAGCCCCGGCCCTCCTCAAAGTGGCAGGCCACGGCGTAGTCGCAGTATTGGCAGGCGTTTTTCTCCGGCCCCTTCCAGAAGGGGTCGGCAGCGATATTTCCGGCGGCAATCTCCCCGCCGATGTCCCGGAGCACCCGCTGGATGTGCCGCTCCAGGCGGCCCAGCCGCTCGGCGGACACCAGGGCGTCGCCGGTAATGGCGCCTGTACGGGAAGAAACCTTTACAGGCAAAAAGCGGATGCCCTCCGGGCCGGGATGCTCCATGGCCTCCAGCACCTCCGGGTCGTCCAGCACCAGACCACGGCGGCGCAGCTCCCGGTCCACCGCCTGACGGCGTGCCGCCTCAGTCATGGTGCGGCTGCCGGCAATGACCGCATCCCGGGCAGGCAGGTAGAGCACCCCCGCCGGGTCTATCTCATGTCCGCCGAACAGGTCCCTGCCCTCCTTCTGGAGGGTGAAGAGGTAGAGCAGCATCTGAAGGCCCATGCCGTTCCACACGTCGGTCAGGTCAAAGGACTTGCGGCCGGTCTTGTAGTCCACCACCCGCAGGTTCAGGCGGCCGTCCTTCACCCAGCCGTCCACCCGGTCCACAAAGCCGGAGATGCTGATGGTGACGCCGTCCACCTCCAGCTCCACCGGGGGCAGGTCCTTCCCCGAGCCGAAGCCCAGCTCAAAGGCGATGGGCTTGAAGTCGGAGGCGGACAGCTCCTCGGCCACATTGCGCACCACTGCCCGCACCGGCTTGAGCAACCGCTGAAACAGGTAGCGGAACCGGGGCGTCTCCTCGGCCAGGCCGCCCAGCTCCTCCTTGATATAGCGCTCCACAATCTCGTCGGTGAGGGCGTCCAGCTTGTCGCCGTCCACGCCCCCATTCTCGTCCCGCCATTCCTCGCTCTGGAACACATGCTCCAGCACGTAGTGGACAAAGGTGCCGTATTCAGGCGCCTGGAAGCCCGCCTTCTTCCGTGGCTCCGCCTTCAGGCCGTACTGCATGAAGTAGGAGAAGTGGCAGGACTTGTACTTGTCCATCCGGGAGGCGGACATGGGCACCCGGCTGCCGTAGAGGGCGTCCACGGCGGCACGGGACAATTTGCCCCGGGTAAGTCCGGCGGCCTGCTCCATCCGCTCCACCAGGGGGGCGTACTCCGGCATGGCCCGCAAAGCCTGTGCCGCCTCGGGGTACCGCCCCGCCAGCTCCAGAGCGGGCCGTGGAGCGGACAGCCGGAAGGCTCCCTCCAGCTCCGCCTCGGTGACCGGCCGCAGGGCCGGGAACAGCCCCCGCAGCCGGGGAATCAGGAAGGCGGGCCGCTGTTCCTCCCCGCCGCTGCCCATGGCCGCCCAACTCACCGACAGCCGCTCCCCCGCCAGGGCGCAGGTCTCGTAGACGATGGTCAGCTCACGGTTCAGCTTTTCGGTGAGGGTGGGGGCCAGCTCCAGGCCGTAGGAGGCCAGCAGGGAGCGGTCGTCGTCGTTGAGCAGGCCGGGAGACGGGGCGGCCTGGGGGATGGCCCCATCGTCCGCACCCAGGAGGAACACCGCTTTGCAGTGCTTGTGGGCCAGACGGGGCATCTCACCGGCGGTGACCCGGTCCAGGGACACAGGGATGGCGCCCACGTCGTACTGGGAGAGCACCAGGGAGAAGAGCCGGGCGAACTCGTCGGCCTCCATGGGGGTGTCCCCCACAATCTGGGCGCACTGCTCCAGGGCGTTGCACAGGATGTCCCACAGCTGGCTGTACTCCTGAGCCAGGGCGGGCTCTCCCCGCTCCTGAAGGGCGGCGGTCCGCTCCTCCAGCCGCTCAGGCAGGCCGATGCGCTCCAGGAAGGCGTACAGGGCCTTGGTGTGGCCCAGACCGGTGTGGTCCGGGTTCTTCCGCAGCTCCTCCAGGGGTGCGATGACCTGCCGCCGGACGGCGTTGAGCCGGGCCAGCAGGGCCTCGTCCTCCGGCCTGACGGGCAGGCCGTACCCCTTGGGGTGCATGGTCCAGTCCCCCTTCTGGGTCCAGCGGCTCCCCCGCAGGTCCCACTTGAGGGCGTAGTTCTCCAGCAGGTCCCGGTCCTCCTCAGACACGCCGGTAAGGCCGGTCTTGAGGTAGCGGAACAGGTCGTCGTACTGGTAATCCCCCGCCACCGCGGCCAGAGCGGAGGTGATGAGGGCCAGGATGGGCTTTTGGAGAATGTCGCTCATCTTGGCCAGAAACACGGGCACGCCGTACCGGGCGAAGATGGTTTCAATAAGCTCGCCGTACCCCTCCATGCTGCGGGCGGTGACGGCGATATCCCGGAACCGATAGCCCTCCTCCTGCACCAGCCGGAGAATCTCTCCGGCGGTGTACTCCACCTCGGCGTAGGGGCTGCCCGCCTTGAAGAGGGAGATATGGGCCGGCTTCTCCGCCCATGGAGTCTCAGGTGCGTCAAAGAGATGGGCCTCCAGAAAGGCCAGCTCCTCCGGGCCCTCCTTGGCCCGGTTCTCCTGTATCTCCGTCCGGGCGGGGACGCCGTTCTCACGGGCCAGACGCAGCAGGCTGCGGGCCGTGTGGCGGGCAGGTGCGAAGATACCCGCGCTGTCCCGCTCGTCGTCCAGACTGTCACAGGTCAGGGCCACGGTCACCGAATTGGCCTGCTTGAGCAGGGCCTTGATGACCAGGGTCTCCTGGGGCGTGAAGTCGGTGAACCCGTCCAGATATACGTCCATCCCCTTTGCCCAGCCGCTCTTCTCCAGTCCCTCGGCCAGACGGGTCACCCGGTCCCGGGGATCGGCGGCACGGCGTGCGGTGAGGGCCTCATAGGCGCCGTAGATAAGGGACAGGTCCAGCAGCTTGTCCCCCTCGGGGCCATCGGCCTCCTCTCCCGCTGTCCACAGGTGCTTGGGCGTGACGCAGCAGCTCTTCAGCTCGTCCACCGTGGCGATGAGCCCGGAGAGAAACTCCGGCTTCCGGGAGGGCCGGCCGTATACCTTCAGCTCTCCTGCCACAGCCTGGAGGGCGGCGTACATCAGCAGCAGCCGTCCGCCCGCGTCCAGGGTGGGGGCGGCCAGTCCGCCGGTGACGGTGAACACACGGCCCGCCATGCGGGTGAAGGAGAGCACCTCGGCGTACCGGGACACCTGGTTTCCCCCGATGGCACACAGGCGGCGCTCCATGTCGTGGGAGTGCTGCTCCGGCACCACCAGCACCTGGGGCCGGACGCCTCCACTCTCTCCGATGCGCCGGAGCATGGCTGTGGTCTTTCCGCTCCCCGAGCGGCCCAGCAGCAAATTCAGCATATGTCCCTCTCTCCTCTCGTCTGGGCTTGCAGAGATGATTATACCATTGTAAGCCGCTGCCCGCCAGTGACAGAACACGGAAAACGCCGGACCGGGTCAATTTGGGACATTCGTATGGTTTTGTCCCTTCTCACGGGATGATATCGGTATTATGATAAAATCAATATGATACACATGTGCGGACTCCGCTCAGGCCGCACCTCAAGGGAGGCACTTCAGTTGAAGCGTGAAGCAATCACCAGAACCATTCTGGACACCATTGTGGATCGTGCCATTCGGAACATCGGCGAGGACCCTCAGCGCAGCCTGCGCAAGCTGGTGGATATGGGACAGACCTTCGCCAAGGGACCGTTTCAAAAGCGCTATATCGGCACCATCCAGCAGATGCTGGAGAACGGCGGCAGCCCCTATTACGACCTGGTGCAGGACACGGTACGGAGCACTGACCGGGTAAATCTGCGGACCTTCGGCGTCAACATCGGCTGGCAGTGCTGGACCCTGGGCGCCAAGCAGATTCGGGATACAGAGGCCCGGGAGAACTTTGACATCCCCTGGTGCGTCACCCTGCAGCTGGAGGGCGCCGCCCCCTCCGCCCGCACGGACTGTCTCCGTCTGCTGGACGAGGGGCGGGCACTGGGCATTTACGCCTATTTTCTCCACTGCGGCGCCTCCTCCGGGGCTTTGGAGCTGGCGCTGGAGCTGGCCCGGAAAGCGCCGGAGTGTGGCTTCCCCGTCTTCCTCTCCCCCGAACTGGTGGAGCCCTGGGTGGACCGGCTCTCCACCTGCCCCAATGTGCTGGTGCTGCTGGACACCGGCAGTCCGGACTGGCAGACAGCTGCCGCTCTGCTCCGGGACGCCCGCCGCTTTTTCGGCTACTTTATCCGCTGCGACAGTGCGGAATGCGCCCAGACGGTGCTCTCCGGCGGGTGGGTCCGGTCTCTGCTGGGCCACGGCGGCTCCATGGCCTTCTGCCTGCCGGAGGAACACTGCCCCGCTGAGCTGTCCGCACAGCTTTACGGCTACATGGAACAGGCCAGAAACACCCATCAGTATCCGATGCTGCTGGTGGACTACTGCCGGGACATACTGCTGGTGGACGAGGTCATCTCCGACAGTCCCCGCTATCTGGAGTTCCTGCCCAACGGACAGGCCGTCACATACGCGGACGGCAGAAAACAGCCGCTGCCCGACGTGCTCTCCGGTCTGTCCCTGGCGGAGTTTCTCCGCAGCCGCTTCCGCCGGACGTAATACAAACAGCACGGCCTGCGCCCATGGGCGCAGGCCGTGTCTTTTCTTTAGTCGCCGTCCGGCTCTCTTTTGTGCTGTTCCAGCCTGCTGAGTCCCTGTACCAGGTTCCGCAGCCGGGCCACATAGTCCTCTGCCGGCATGGGCGTGCCCTTTGTGAGCCAGCGGACAATGGAGGCCAGAAACGCATCGCTGAAAAAGGTGGTGAAAAATTCCTCGTCCTCCCGGTCGGAGAACAGCTCCTGGGCGATGGAGTACATCAGCGGGGTGATAACCTCGGTAAAGTGGTCCCGGAAGGAGTTCTGTCCCTCAATCTCCAGCGCGGAGCGGTAAAAGGCCTTCTCCTCGTAGAAGTACCGGCACATGCCGTTTAAGATGGAGACGCCGCTGTCAAAGCCGCACTTCTGGATGACCTCAATAAACTCCGTGTCAAAAATCCAGTTGACCAGGTCGTACTTGTCGCGGAAATGATAGTAGAAGCTCTTGCGGCTCATGCCGCAGGCCTCGCAGATTTCTCCCACGCTGATTTTGGAGAAGGACTCCCTGGCCATCAGCTCCTTCATGGTCCGGGCCAGCGCCCGCTTGGTAAGACTGGAATCCGGCATGTGTTCTACCTCCCAATGGCTCCCCGCTTCTCCAAATCAAAGCATTTTAGAAAAACTATATCACTTCACTTGGGAAAATGCAAGCGGGGCAGTTGGCAGAAAAATACAACCTTTTTCGCTGTTTTCCCCTGTAAAACGCCCTCAATTCAAAAATCGCTATGAAAAAAGGGGCCCAAAAGGCTCCTTTTTCCATCCGCCCCCGATGCGGGGGAACGGCAATCTCTGCCGGCGGCTTCCCCGCCGGATTTTTTCGCTCTGTACGCCTTACTCCAGGCCCAGGGGGATGATCTTGCAGTAGTCCTCGATGGTGCCCCGCTTCTTGAAGCACTCCAGAATCTGCTTGCCCACCGGGTGGAGCTCCTCCACGTCGTACACGGCCAGTTCCTTCTCGAAGAACTTGTAGAGGATTTCGGCTCCCTTGTCGTAGGCCTCCTCGCCCAGCAGCTCCTGAGTCTCGGGACGGAGGAACTTGCTGGAGATGCGCTGGCCGTCCACCTTCATCTCCTTCAGGTCGTAGCCCAGCAGGGGGCAGCGGGCAGCCACCAGGCGGTCCATCTTCATGTTCACGCCGCCACGGCGGGCCAGGTACTCACGGGCGATCCACTCGGCGGCAAAGCCCACCTTGTACACGCCGATGTGCTGGTTGGGGATGAGGACGTAGCGGGTGGCGCTGCAGGCCAGAATCTGCTCCAGCAGCAGGTTGGCCTGACGTACCCGCAGGCCGGTGGCAAAGGGCCAGTAGGAGCCCACGCCCTCGCTGGCCAGACCGGAGCCGCTGGAGGCGATGCTGGGGTTGTTGAAGCCGCGGGGTGCCACCAGACGCCACAGCCAGGCCAGGGCGGGCGGGATGATGTGCATCAGGCCCATGATGCCGTAGGTGGGCTTCTTGGCGGTGCAGGGGGGCATACGCACGCCGAAGGAGCGCACGTCCACCTCCACGGGGGACCAGACAATGTTGGGGATCATGCGGCGGGGAATGATGACACGGGGATTGGGGCAGGTCTTGCCGTTGGAGTCCAGGGTGTGCTCCCACAGCAGGCAGGTGGAACGGGGCACGCCGTCGATGTTGAAGAACACCAGAGGCTCCTTGGTGTGGATGGAGATGCCCTCATACAGGGGGTCGCTGCCGTACTGGGTAATGCCGTCCACCCGGACGAACCAGCCGTCCTCGCCGTCGGCCACGGCCAGCTTGCCGTTGTTCTTCTGGAAGGAGGGGTGGCAGATGGCCATGTCGTCGGTGACAGGCTCAATGGTACAGGTATCGCTCATGCTGATGTACCGCTCATCGCCGGTGATGGTGCTGGTGCCCAGCAGCACACGGCCGTCGGAGCCGCGCTGCACGTCCTGGAGCAGCTCGCTCTTGCCGCCGCCGGAGGCGCCCTCGTGCATCATGACCATCTCGTTCTCATAGGGGGTGATGATGCGGGCGGTGCTGGCGTGGGCGGTGACCCAGCCTTCACGCTCGCCGATGTCCAGCAGGACGCTGTAAATGCCCTTCTTGGCGGAGGGTCCGGGATAGAGGTTGTAGGAGAAGATCTCGTGCAGGTCCTCGTGGCGGCTGTGGACCACCACCTGCTTGCCCTTGAAGTGGGTGTGACGGAAGGGGGGCGCAACGTACACCACGGAGCGGGGCTTGAAGTGCTCCACGTTCTTCATTTCCACAAAGGCCTGGAGCTGGGCCAGGGTAAAGGCGAAGAAGGCCGCGTTCCGGGGGCAGACCAGCACGGAGTCATACCCGTACTGATATCCGCCCGCCTTGAAGGGCACCAGAATCAGCTCCTGCCGGGTGAGCCAGCGGAAGGTCTCTTCCCGCAGCTCGGAGAAATCGTAGCCGTAGACGTCGGCAAAGCGGGGCTTGTCGGTGGGGCCGTCATCCGCGATGCGCATGCAATCCGGGTCACGGCGGCGCATGTAGTCCTCCGTGAAGTTGACGGAAGCGCCGTTTTTGCAGCGCACGACCTCCGCTTCCTTCACACTCTTGCCGTTCACATCATAGAGCACTTCGATTTTATCGGTGTACTCATTGCCGAAAATCAGCTCGAACAGCACTTCCTTGCTCTCCGGGATGATAACGCTGGGGCTGTTGTAGATAATATTCTGCAGCTCCTGCGGAAGTGTGAATTTCTCAAACAAAACGTTCATTAAGGCTTCCTCACTTTCTCCCGCCCGGCCCACCGGCCACGCGACGCGTATATGAATTACTTTACCGTGAAACAAGTGCTTTGTCAATATGCAAAATTGCGACTGGCAGGAAACAAACTTGCATTATCCCTCTCCTAACCTTCCGCTTAACCTTTCAGCCCGGTTTTCCCGGTTTTTCCCCGTATCCGGCTGGCGGACAGAGGACCGGGCCCACGTCCTCCCCTGCTGGCCGGGCGGTCAAGCACCCCCTGTTCTTGCAGGGCGATGCAGCCGAAGTTTCAAAAATTTCGCTTTTCGCAGGGTCATCTGCCCCCCGCTCTTGCAGTTTTTCTCCCTTTCGTCTATAATAGGATCCCGAAAAGAGCCTCAGCCGTATTGCAGCTTTGTTTCGTATGCTCTATAATAATATGCGCATCACCCTGCGGGTGAAAAAAATGCTTGCCAAGTTTCCTGTCCGGCCCAGTCCGGGCAGCACAGAAAGGAAAAAACATGGACGATCTGAAACGCCGGCTCCTCAACGACGCTGAGGTTGGGGAGGGCAACATCATCCGGGTGGATATGTTCCTCAACCACTGCATGGACATGGACCTGATTGAGCACGTGGGCAACGCCCTGGCCAAGCGCTTCCGGGGTGAGAAGGTCACCAAGGTGCTCACCGCCGAGAGCTCCGGCATTGCGGTGGCCTGCTTTGTGGGCCGCGCGCTGGACGTGCCGGTCATCTACGCCAAGAAGTTTCAGACCGGGTACATCGACCCGGAGGTCTACTCCACCGAAATCCACTCCTTCTCCCTGGAGAAGTCCTACACCCTGCGGGTCTCCAGGCGGTACCTGGACGAGGACGACCGGGTGCTGCTGGTGGACGACATCCTGGCCAACGGGCAGTCCATCCTGGGTCTGGCCGAGATTGTCTCCAAGGCCCGTGCCGAGGTGGCCGGCGTGGCGGTGGCCATCGAGAAGGCCATGCAGGACGGCGGCAAGGTTCTGCGCCGTATGGGCTTCCGGGTGGAGGCTCTGGCCTGCGTGGAGCGGGTGGAGAACGGCCGGATTATCCTGTCCGGCGACTGAGTCCTTCCATAATCGAAAAGCGGAGACCGCACCTGAGTGCGGCCTCCGCTTTTTTGTGTGTATTCAGGAATTCAGACTTTCTCAGCCCGCCGGGAACTGCTTGAGCAGCTCCTCCATGACATTGCAGAAGGTCTCCATGTCCTCGTCCGTGCCGATGGACACCCGCAGGCAGTTGGCGATGCGGGGCTTGTCCCACCAGCGCACCAGGATGCCCTTCTCCCGCAGGCCGTCCAGCAGAGCCTTGGCGGGGACGTTTTCATGGGAGATGAAGAGGAAGTTGGCGGCCGAGTCGTAGACCCGGAAGCCCATCTGCTTCAGGCGGCAGGCGGTGACCTCCCGGGTGTTGCTTACCTTGGCCACCACACAGCGGAAGTAGGGGTCATCCCGCACAGCGGCCACCGCACCCACCTGGGCCAGCCGGTCCACGGTGTAGGAGTTGAAGGAGTTCTTCACGCAGTTGAGGGCGGCCATCAGGTCGGCGCTGCCCATGGCGTAACCCACCCGCAGCCCGGCCAGGGACCGGGACTTGGACAGGGTGCGCACCACCACCAGGTTGGGACAGATGTCCAGCAGCGCCACCGCCGAGTGGGCGCCGAAGTCCACATAGGCCTCGTCCACCATCACCACCGCGTCCGGGTTGGCGTCGGCAATCTCCCGGATGGCGTGGAGGGGCAGGTCACGGCCGGTGGGGGCGTTGGGGTTGGCGATGACCACGCCGCCGTTATCGCCCAGAAACTGCTCCACCGGCACGCCGAAGTTCTCGTCCAGGGGAATCTCCCGGTAGTCCAGACCGAAGAGCTGGGCGTAGACGGGGTAAAAGCTGTATGTAATGTCGGGGAACACGATTGCCTTCCCCGGGTTGAAGAAGGCGTAGAAGCACATGGCCAGCACCTCGTCGGAGCCGTTGCCCACGAAAATCCGGTCCGGGGTCAGGCCGTGGTAGGAGGCGATGGTCTCCCGCAGCTCGGTGCACTCCGGGTCGGGATAGAGCCGCAGCGGGCTGCCGGCCTCCTGCCGGATGGCCTCCGTCACCATGGCGGAGGGGGGATAGGGGTTTTCATTGGTGTTCAGCTTGATGAACTTCCGGCCTCTGGGCTGCTCCCCCGGCGTATAGGGCACCAGCTCCCGAATCCGTTCGCTCCAGAGTTCCTTCATGTCTCTTCCTCCCCGGTACGCAGAATCTTTCTGATATTTTTCTCCGCCTTGCTGCGGGGCAGCATCAGCTCGTGGCCGCAGCCCTGACAGCGCAGCTTGAAGTCCATGCCCACCCGCAGCACCTGCCAGCGCTTGCTGCCGCAGGGGTGCTCTTTTTTCAGCTCCAGCACGTCGCCTACGCGCACATCCATGGAAATTCCTCCTGTCGGCCACCGGCCGTCCAAAAAATAGAATTGGCTATGTTTCTATATTATAAGTTTCTTTCCCTTTCTCTGTCAATTCGCAGAGCCAAACCGCATATAGTGGCCTATCGGGAAAAATCTCCGCTGCGGCCGAAAGGATTTGGTGAAATTGACGACTCTGTTTCCGCCCGAAGGGCGGCTGCTGCACACCGAGGAGAATCAGGCCCTCTGCGCCACAAAGGCGGGGCTCATCCGGGCCATGGAGGGACGGCGGGTACTGGAGGGAAAGGCCGTCCTCTGCGACGCCGAGCACAATTTAGCTGTAACGTTGGGTCCCTTTACAGGCTATATTCCACGGGAGGAAGCGGCCCTGGGCATCGCCGAAGGAAACACCCGGGAGATTGCCATTCTCTCCCGAGTCGGAAAGCCGGTTGCCTTTACAGTTGAGGCGGTGGAACAGGAAGAGGGTCTGCTCCGGCCCAGACTGTCCCGCCGCAGCGCCCAGACCATGGCGCTGGAGCATCTGATGGACACCCTGGAGCCCGGCACCGTCCTCCCTGCCACTGTGTCCCACCTGGAGCCCTTCGGGGCCTTTGTGGACATCGGCTGCGGTGTACCCTCCATGATCAGCATTGAGCGCATCTCGGTCTCCCGGATTCCCCACCCGGATCGGCGCTTCACTGTGGGGCAGGAGATTTATGCCGTGGCTATGGAGACCTGCCCGGAGCTGGGACGGGTCATTCTCTCCCACCGGGAGCTGCTGGGCACCTGGCAGGAAAATGCCGCCCGCTTCTCCGCCGGTATGACCGTCCCCGGCTATGTGCGGGGCATCAAGGACTACGGCATCTTTGTGGAGCTCTCCCCCAATCTCTCCGGTCTGGCCGAGCCCAGAGGGGACCTGCACGAGGGCGACCGGGTGTCGGTGTACATCAAGGCCATCTTCCCCGACCGGATGAAAATCAAGCTGCTGGTCATTGAGAAGCTGCCGCCGGAGGGGCCCCAGCCCCTGACCTACTTTCTGCCACCCAGCGGGCGGCTGGACCGCTGGCGCTACGCCCCCGAGGGCTGCTGCAAGACAGGGGCCGAGACAGTGTTCCGATAAAAGCAGAGGGAGGATGCCAGGGCATCCTCCCTTTTTGATTCAGATCAGCGCCAGACGCCGCTCGGCCTGGTTGGGCAGAGCGCCCATCCGGTAGAGCACCGGTACCAGCGCGCCGAAGAGCACCACCAGCATGAGGGTCTGAACGGGGAGCATCAGGGTGTTCTTGATCATGCTGTTGGTCATGTAGTAGATGTAGCCCTTGCTGTACAGAATCGCGCTCCACAGGCTGCCCAGGAACACGTTGAGAATGTTGGTGCACAGCTTGGCCAGGAAAATCCGCAGCACGGTCACCCGGGCACGGTAGAGGAACAGGGCGTAGATGAAGGTGCCCAGCATGGTGGTGAGCATATAACCCGGGAAATAGGGGTCGCCGCTGGAGGCGAGGAAGAAGGACAGGGTGTCCTCGGCGGCGCCGAACACCAGGGCGGTCACCGGGCCGCACACCAGGGCGCACAAGGACCGGGCCAGGAAGCCAAAGCTGATTTTCAGCCCCGCGTAGATGGGGATGGAGAACTTGGAGAGGACGATGCAGGCGGCGATCATCAGCGCGGCGAACACCAGGCTGCGCAGACTGCGGAAGTCATCCACAGCGCAGCGCCAGTAGGCGGCGGAGAAGGGCGTCTTGAACATGGTGCGGGTCTTGTTGAGTACGGGCATAAAAAAACCTCCTTCTGTATTCGGCAGTCCGCAAAAGCGGGAATGCCGCACAGAGGAGGACCGTGGTCTCCCACGGCACGCCTGATATGCGGCAGCGGGATGCGGAGGGCGTACTGCAAGCCTGTGGCTTTTCGTCCGGCGGACAACTCCCCGTCCCGCCGGCACTGGACCCCTTGCGAGGTACTGCACACGCGCTCCTACTCTGCCTGATAGAGGCCATTATAGCCCCGCCCCGTGAAAAAAGCAAGGAAAAATCCGCCGCACCTGAAATATCATTTCCGGTGCGGCGGATTTGGAATCTTATGGCTGAGGGGCGGAGAGCTGCTTGTAGAAGTCCAAGGTGCCGAAGCCCCGCTCCAGCTGGGTGAGGAGAAAGGCCTCGCACACGTCGCTCATCTTTTTCTGGGAGGGCACATCCAGCTTAAAGGAGAACAGCCGCTTGGGGTCGCCCATGACCACGTGGCGCATGGCGGCCAGGGCGGGGCCGTCCAGGGGCATGGACACACCGTCCCCCACGCCGCCCCGGCAGCGGGCGCAGTGGAGCACGCCCTCCCGCAGGTGGAGCCGGGGTTCCTCCGGCTCAGGCACGCCGCACACCGCGCAGGCGTCCAGCATGGGCTCGTAGCCCACCAGGGACAGCAGCTTGAGCTCGTAGGCCGCCTTCACCAGGGGCAGGGGCTTGCTGAGCTTATCCAGGGCGTATAGGGAGTTGAGAATGAGGGAGAGAAGAGCCGGGTCAGGTCTCCCCTCCTCGGCCACCGTCTCCATCACCTCGGCGAAGTAGGAGCCCAGGGCCAGCTTCTCCACGTCCTGCCGCACCCCCCAGAACTGCTCCAGAGAGTCCCCCTGGTCCATGGACCAGTAGTCCCGGTACTCAAACAGGGTCAGCTCCGAGTACACCAGCAGCTGGGACGCAGCGGCCAGCGGGCTGTTCTTCCGCCGGCAGGCACGGGCCTTCACCGTCAGCTTCCCCAGGTCCCGGGTGAGGACGGTGAGGATTTTATCCGATTCCTTGTAATTGACCTCCCGCAGGACAATCCCCTGGGTTGTCAGGTGCATATGCTTCACCACGCAGTATGTATATTCTCTCTTTCGGACCGAACCGGCCCGGCGAACAGCGGGTTCACCGGGCCGGAACGTAACAGCAAGTTATGCGGTTTTGCTCTCCTCTGCCCGCTCCGCCTCTTCCCGCAGATGGGCGTACAGGCTGTACGCCTCAGGCAGTCCGGTGGCAAGAAACAGCCGCCACATGGTCTCACAGTCCATATCCAAGCCCCCTCGTCCATAGTTTGGCCCGGAGCGTCTTGTTTATGAACGGTAAATTTTGCGGCGTTATTCGTCCCGATAACCGAAATTCTGAATCAAATTCAAATTATCGCGCCAGTTCTCTTTTACTTTTACCCAGGTCTGGAGGAACACCTTGGTGCCCATAAAGCGCTCGATGTCCTGCCGGGCCAGGGTGGAGATCTTCTTGAGCATGGCGCCGCCCTTGCCGATGATGATGCCCTTGTGGGAGTCCTTCTCGCAGTAGATGGTGGCGTCCATCTCGATGACCTCGTCGTCCCGCTCGATAAACCGGGTGACCTCCACGGCGGTGCCGTGGGGAATCTCCTTGTCCAGGCAGAGAAGCAGCTTCTCCCGGACAATCTCGGCGCACACCTGCCGCTCGGGCTGGTCGGTAACCATGTCCTCGGGGAAGAGCTGGGGGCCCTCGGGCAGGAACTCGCCCAGCACCTTGAGCAGGTCCTCCAGACCCTCGCTGTTCTTGGCGGAGATGGGCAGGATGGCGTCGAAGCTGTGCTTCTCGCCGTAGGCCTGCATGACCGCCAGCAGCTCGTCCTTCTTCACGGTGTCAATCTTATTGATGACCAGCACGGAGGGCACACCCAGAGCCTTGATGCGCTCAATGAGCTCCTCCTCCGGCCCGCCCACATGGGGGATGGGCTCCACCAGCAGCATGACCGCGTCCACGTCGGCCACGCTGTCCCGCACCACCTTCACCATGTAGTCGCCCAGACGGGTCCGGGCCCGGTGGAGGCCTGGCGTGTCCATAAACACGAACTGGCACTCGCCCCGGTTGAGCACGGCGCAGATGCGGTTGCGGGTGGTCTGGGGCTTGTTGGTGACGATGGCGATCTTCTCGCCCACCAGGGCGTTGGTCAGGGTGGACTTACCCACATTGGGCCGTCCCACAATGGCAATCATGCCGGATTTCTTGATTTCCATAGGTTATCCTCAACTTTCTTGAGCAATTTTATTCATATGCGGTCTTTTTTCAGGCCGTATATTTCACTGTTTGTCCTGCTTCTCCAGCAGGGCACGAATGGCGGTCAGCTCCTCCTTCAGCTCGGAAATCTCCTTCTCCCGCTTTTCCCGCTCGGCCGCGGCCGCACCCACAATGATGCCCGGCAGGGCCATGAGGAGAAACAGCGACATCAGTTCGAGCAGGCCGCCTCCCGCACCCAGGCCGCTCAGCACCATGAGGATGGCATAAAAGAGGGCAATGGAGAACAAACCTCCGCCGATGATGTATCCGTACCGCATCGTTAGCCCTCCTGTTCTCTGGTAATCCCCAGCTGCTCCAGGATGGCCTCCTCACGCGCCCGCATCTGGGCCTTCATGGGACCCTCGTCCATGTGGTCGTACCCCAGCAGGTGGAGCACGGAGTGGACTGCCAGATAGGCCACCTCACGGCGGGTGCCGTGGCCGTACTCCTCCCCCTGAGCCTGGGCCCGCTCCAGAGAGATGACCATGTCTCCCAGAGGCACCAGACCGGTACCCGGGTCGGCGTCCTCCTCAGTGGGGTGCTCTCCGGGCTGGAGGTCGAACATGGGGAAGGACAGCACGTCGGTGGGACGGTCCACCTCACGCTGCTCCAGGTTGATCTGGTGGATACCCTCGTCGTCGGTGAAGAGCACGTCCACCTCCCAGGGCACCGCCACCCCCTCCGCCTCCAGGGCGGCGGGAATGACCTGCCGCAGCAGGTCGGCATAGGGCTCGGCGCCCTCCACCTCAGTCTCGATAATCAGTTCATGGTTCACGGAGCATCCTCCTTCTTTTTCTCCGGGCTGTCCACATGCTCGTCCAGCACCCAGGGCAGATACAGGGTAAAATCCATGTCAAAGTGGGGCTGCGGAAATTCCGGTTCCACCGGGAAGGTCTCATGGCCCAGTATCATGCTGCCCCAGGGGAGCTTCACCAGCGGCCCCCAATCGGGGCCGTTATCCTTCCCGGCGGGCCTGTCCAGAATGGTGCCCGCCACGCGCCAGGACAGCTCGTAGAGCAGCCCCTTCTCCCGCCAATCCTCCTCGTGGTAGAGCTCGCACACATAGGTGGCCTTCTCCGGCGGAATGGACACGCTGTCCAGAATGGCCAGCAGCTCCTCCGGCATCTTCCGTTCCCGGGCCAGAGCCACGAAATTACGGCAGTGGCCGCATTCGCACCCCCAGTCCTTCGCCTGAGCGTAACAATCCCGGGTGGCGGGCTCGTCCACCTCCACCGTATAGCCGAACCATTCAAAGTGAGTCACTGTCCCCTCACCGCCTCTTCATAGGCCTGGGCGGCCCGAAAGAACACTACCACATAGCAGATAGCCGCTACAACGGTAAGCACCAGGCCGACCAAAGCCAGGCCGGGGAAGAAGAAAATAAGCGCATTGGCCGCAATGATGCCGCCCAGCATGACCTTCCAGCCCGTCAGAAGTCCGGCACTCCTCATGTCCCGGTTATAGACCGCCTCCAGCTCCTGGACGCCCTTCACCATACGGTAGGTGATGAGCAGCTGAAGGCAGATCCCCACGAGGAGCAGCACGGTCTCCACGAAAGGCACACTGATGGAGATAGCAAACAACTGCTTCAGCCACATCAGGCCGGAAAAGGCGGCGGCACCCACAGCCAGACCCCTGGTGTTCTGGAAAACCTGACTCTCGGGCACCTCGCCCAGACCGGACCAGATCAGCAGATAGCCCATCCAGGCAGGGGTAACACACAGCCGCCCCAGATTGATGTCAAAGAACAGAAACAGCAATCCCCAGAACATCTTCTTCATAGTCAGCGCCCCTCCTTCTCCTTGGCACGCTTGGCGTTGCGGCGGTTTTCGTCCTCCTCATAGGCCTTGATGATCCGCTGGACAATGACGTGACGCACCACGTCAGCCTGGCCCAGGCGGCAGATGGCGATGTCCTCCACGCCATTGAGCACCCGCATGGCCTCCTTCAGGCCGGAAATCTTGTCGCTGGGCAGGTCAATCTGGGTCACGTCGCCGGTGATGACAATCTTGGAGCCAAAGCCCATGCGGGTCAGGAACATCTTCATCTGCTCCCGGGAGGTGTTCTGTGCCTCGTCCAGAATGATAAAGCTGTCGTCCAGGGTGCGGCCGCGCATGTAGGCCAGAGGGGCCACCTCGATGTTGCCCCGCTCCAGGTACTTCTGATAGGTCTCCGGCCCCAGCATCTCAAAGAGTGCGTCGTACAGGGGCCGCAGGTAGGGGTCCACCTTGCTCTGCAGGTCGCCGGGCAGGAAGCCCAGCCGCTCGCCGGCCTCCACCGCCGGACGGGTGAGGATGATGCGGTTGACCTGCTTGTCCCGGAAGGCGGCCACCGCCGCGGCCACCGCCAGATAGGTCTTGCCGGTACCCGCCGGGCCGATACCCAGGGTGACCAGGTTCTTCTTGATGGCCTCCACGTACTTCTTCTGTCCGATGGTCTTGGCCTTGATGGGCTTGCCCTTGGCGGTGACGCACAGCACATCCCGTGCCAGGTCCCCGATCCGGTCCTCGTTGCCCGAACGGATCAGGGAGATGATATAGCGCACGTTCTGCTCGTTGATGATCTCGCCCTTGGCGGAGAGGGACATGAGCCCCTCAATGGCCTTGACGCCGTACATCACGTTCTCCGCCTCACCGGACACCTTCAGCTCGCCGTCCCGGCTCACCACCGTGACGCCCAGCTCCCGCTCGATGATGCGGATATTCTCGTCGAAGGAGCCGAAGATATTGACGGCCTCCTCCATTCGCTCCATGCTTATCGTCTGTTCAATCAAGCTTCTACGCTCCTTGCTGCTTCAGCCGGAAGAGCCTTGTTCCTCCGCCGGCTGGGTTTCATTTTCCTGCTCTCCCTCATAGGGCACAAATCGTCCAATCTCCTCCCGGCACTCGGCCTGGAGCCGGACAATGAGCATGCCGCTCTGGTCTCGGGCGGCAAAATCCATGGAGACCGCCTCTCCCGTCTCTCCCAGAGCAGCCAGAAGGTCCTCCTCCAGCTGCGCCCGGAGCAGCTTCTCCGCCGCGGCGGCGTCCACCTGGGCAGTGGCGGTCTCGTAGGCCCGGACCGTCTCTCTGGTCAGGGACAGGGGCATCTCCTGTCCGCCGGGCAGATGGGCGGTCCATACGTCGCTTATTTTATCATACCTCTCATAGGAAATTCCACTGTTTCCATAAAAATTGACCCGCCAACCCAGCAGGCTCATGGACCAGAGGGATTTCTCCTCTCCGGTGTAGGCCTTGACCTGGGCTGTCAGGGGAATTTCCGCCTCCAGAGTGCGCCAGGTACGGGCGTACACCCGGCCCTGAGCCCGTACCTGACGCCAGCCCAGGTCGATTCCGCTGTACTCCGCGCCCTCCATGTGGATGTTGCCGGTGATGAGTACCTGACCCTCCACCACCGTGTCTCCTTCCTCCACCGCAGGCTCGCCTCCCAGCACCTCCACCTGGGTCACAATGCCGGGTACTGTGGCCACCACATCCCCCAGCTCGGTCTCGTCCACCACCTCCGGCGGCTCAATGCGCTCCCGCACCAGCACCTCGGCTACGGTGCCCTTCAGGTTGATGGCGCACCAGGACAGATCGTCCAGCTGGAGCAGCAGCTCCTGGGCCGTGGCCGCCGGGTCGATGCCCGGCCCGTACACCCCGGGACGTACACCCAGGCGGCGCAGCTCGGTGAGAATCTCCGCCGTGGTGACGGTCTCATTGCCCGACACCTCCACATTGAGCACAAACTGGGACAGCACACACACCGCCGCCAGGGAGAGGACCAGCCCGGTCAGCAGGGCGTACCGCCTGCGGAACCGGGCCAGGAAAAAGGGGATGCCGCCGGTCCTCTGCCGCTGAACCTGACAGGAGGCCCGCTCTCCCAGGGCCTGGGCCCGCTTGGCGTCACGCCGGGGGACGGTAATGGCCACCCGACCTGTCTCCAGCCACTCCACCGCCCAGAAGGCTACGCCGTTCTGGGCGCACAGGTTGAGAAACCGCTCGGGAAAGGCCCCCTCTGCCTCCAGGCGCACGCTCCCCCGGAGAAAATTGATCACCTTCTGCATGCTCCACCTCCAGCGGCCCTATGTCAGGTCCACCCCTTCAATCTCCCCTGTTATCAGCAGCTCGCTGGCGTTCATGGCCTTCAGCTCCAGCCCCTTGCCCCGGATTTTCAGAATCAGCTTGCCGCCTGAGACGTGAATCTCCTCCGTGCCGTAGGCGAGAATCCCCTTGTGGTTCTCCATCCGCAGCTCCCGGCTGCCCGTCAGCTCCACACGGGGCAGTCCGGCCACCACGTCCCCGGGCAGGTCCAGGACCTGGGCCGTACGCTCCAACAGCCCTTCCCGCTTCTGCCGCTTCTCCACCGTGCCCACCTCCTCGTCCTGTTATCCATATGACGCAGCGCCCCTCCGCTTGCCTGTCCCACGCAAAAAAGGGACGGCCTTCACAGGCCATCCCTTTCGTCGTCTGTTTTCAATTCAGCAATTCTCTCAGCCGCTCCGGCCTATTGTCCTCCGGGTGGTCCAGCACGTGGTCCAGCAGACGGCGCTGGGCCGCGCCGATATCCGCGCCACGGTAGCCCATGGCCGCCAGCTCCGCCCCGGACAGGGCCAGCTCCCGGACGGTCAGGCAGCTCCCCTCCGCCAGGGTCTCCGCAAGCTCCCGGAGATACTCGCCGCCCATCATGGCGGCACCAATGGCGGCGGCTGCCGTGCAGGCATCCGCTCCGTGCTCCGCCAAGGCGTGGCGCCATCCCGCTGCGCCCCGGGGCATGGTCTTGACCAGCTCCGCACCGGCGGCGCAGGCCCGGACAGTGCGTCCGTCCAGCCGCAGATCCTTGAGGAATTCCTCCGCACTGCGGATGCTCCCCTCGTCCAGCAGCAGGGCGCACAGGGCCGCCCACCGCTCCAGGGGCCTTGCTGGGACCCGATGGAGGGTGGTCAGGTCGGGCTGGGCGTCCGCCCCCACAAAGGCTGCCAGCAGCCCCCAGGCAAACAGTCCCTCTCCCCGCTCCGGCCACTGGGAGAGCAAAATCTTCTCCAGCTCGGTGCGTATCCGTTCAGCGGACAGGCAGGCGGTCAGCTCCGCGTTGTCCCGCAGCGCCTCCGCCGTGGCGTTTTCAACCGCAAAGCCCAGCTGTGCGGAGAACCGCACCGCCCGCAGCATCCGCAGAGCGTCTTCCCGAAAGCGGCGTCCCGGTTCCCCCACGCAGCGGATAAGCCTGGCCTGCAAGTCCTTCTGACCGCCGAAGGGGTCAATCACCGCCCCGTCCGGCCCCAGGGCCATGGCGTTGATGGTAAAATCCCGGCGGGTCAGGTCACCCGTCAGGTCGCCGCCAAAGGTCACCGCGTCCGGGTGGCGTCCGTCGGCATAGCCGCTCTCGGCACGGAAGGTGGTGACCTCCACCCCGCCGTCCTCCGTCAGCACGGTCACGGTGCCGTGCCTGATGCCGGTGGGCACGGTGCGGTCAAAAAGCGCTATGACCTCCTCCGGCATGGCGGAGGTGGTCACGTCCCAGTCTCCCGGTGTACGCCCCAGCAGCAGGTCCCGGACGCAGCCCCCCACCGGGTAGGCCTCCCATCCCGCCGACCGCAGCCGTGCACACAGCGCCGCCACGCCGCCGGGAATCTCTCTTATCTCCACGCCGCTCACCTTCTCTCCGGTATGTTTTCCAATGCCGCCGTCTATAATGGTGTCATATGGAATTGGCCTTGCCATTTTCTTTCGTTCATATTATAATATTTTTTCTGGAAGAGACCAAGTATCATTTCATATTTTTCAAAAAGGGAGTGCTCCCTGTGTCTGATTTCAATATTCAAGATTATTTCGTCCCCGGCTGCCACGCTCACCTGGTGGGCATCGGCGGCGTCTCCATGGCTCCCCTGGCCGAGGTGCTCCACGGCATGGGCATGGTCATCACCGGCTCCGACATGCATGAGAGCGCCACGGTGGAGCATCTCCGCTCCCTGGGCATGGACATCGCCATCGGCCACCGGGCCGAGAACCTGAAGGGCGCCAAGCTGGTCATCCGCACCGCCGCCGCCCACGACGACAACCCCGAGATCTCCGGCGCTCACGCCCGTGGCATCCCGGTCTTTGAGCGTGCTCAGGCCTGGGGCGCCATCATGCGTGGCTACAAGAACGCCCTGTGCATCTCTGGCACCCACGGCAAGACCACCACCACCTCCATGTGCACCCACATCGCCATGGCCGCCCAGGCCGACCCCACGGTGATGATCGGCGGCACCCTGCCCCTGCTGGGCGCCGGCCACCGGGTGGGCCGTGGCGACACCATCATTCTGGAGAGCTGCGAGTACTGCAACTCCTTCCTCTCCTTCTTCCCCACCGTGGCGGTGATTCTGGACATTGAAGCCGACCACCTGGACTTCTTCAAGGACCTGGAGGACGTGGAGAAGTCCTTCCGCACCTTTGCCGACCTGGTGCCCGAGGACGGCGTCATCGTGGCCAACCGGGACGACGAGAATACCATGCACACCCTGGAGGGTGAAGCCCGCCCTATGGTCACCTTCGGTCTGGAGGAGGGCGACGTCCACGCCGCCAACCTGACCTGGAGCCGTGGCCTGCCCACCTTTGACGTCATCTGGAAGGGTCAGCCCTTCGCCCATGTGTCCCTCCGGGTGCCCGGAGAGCACAACGTGAAGAACGCGCTGGCCGCCGCCGCGTCCGCCATTGTGCTGGGCATGCCCGCCAAGGCCGTGGAAGAGGGCCTGTCCGCCTTCCGTGGCGCTGCGCGCCGCTTTGAGCACAAGGGCAGCTACCACGGCGCCGAAGTCTATGACGACTACGCCCACCACCCCGGCGAGCTGAAGGCTCTGCTCTCCGCCGTCAGCGGTCTGGGCTATGACCGGATTATCTGCGCCTTCCAGCCCCACACCTACTCCCGCACCAAGGCCCTGTTCGACGACTTCGTCCAGGTACTCCGGGAGCCGGACGTGACCCTGCTGGCCGAGATTTTCGCCGCCCGTGAGGACAACACCATCGGCATCTCCTCCCGGGACCTGGCGGCTCAGATTCCCGGCTCCCGGTACTTCGCCACCCTGCCTGAGCTGACCGACGCTCTGGCGGAGCTGGCACAGCCCGGTGACCTGATTCTCACCGTGGGCGCCGGCGACATCTACACCGCCGGTGAGGCCCTGGTCCAGCGTCAGGACTGACCTCGTAACAACAAACACGCCCCTGTCCTTCACGGACAGGGGCGTGTTCTTTTTCAGCACTTATGCGTGGAGCTGGCCTTCGCCGTCGTGCTCCACCAGCGTGGCGGCGTACTGGCGGGCTTGCCGGATCATCTCCTTCTCCACGTGGCTGAGATGCCGGTTTTTGTCGTAGACAATCTGCACCCAGGAGCGGAGGGGCTCATCCACCCAGTTCAGCCGCACCAGCCCGGAAGCTCCCGGAATATGGGGCAGGGTGGAATGTGGGATAAGAGCAATCCGGTCGCTCTGGGTGACGCTGTTGATCACCGCCGAGACGCTGCCCAGAAACAGCTCGGAGGCGGGGGCAATGCCCCGCTGCCGCATCCGGTCCCGGAAGGCCATGGTGAAGCAGCAGTCGTCATAGGTAAAGGCGAATTTCTGGTCCTGCAGGTCCTGGTAGCGGACCTGTTCCCGCTCCGCCAGAGGGTTCCCCGGTGTGGTCACCAGCCAGACCGGCTCGTTGTACAGGGACACCCGCTCAAACACGTCGTCCTCCAGCTGCTCCATCTCGTAGATGTAGCCCATGTCCACCTCACGGCCTCGGAGCCATGCGGGCACCCGGGCACAGCAGATCATCTGCACGTTGACGGACACCTTGGGGTACTGGTTGGAGAAATCCAGCAGGAAGGGGGACAGGCTGAAGCCCACGATAGGCTCTCCCCCGGCGATGCGCACACCGCCGGTGAGACAGACCGGGTCGGCCACCTTCTCCATGGCCTCCCAGTAGGTCTCCATCATCTTCTGGGCGTAAGCGTAGAACCGCTCCCCCTCCCGGGTGAGGCGGATGCGATTCTCCCGGTGCTCCACCAGCTTGGTGCCCAGCTCCTCCTCCAGGCTGCGGATATGCTTGGCCAGGGTGGAGGGGGCATAGTTGAGCCGGTCGGCCGCCTTGATGTAGTTGCTTGTCTCCGCCAGGGTGATAAAGGTCAGGATTTGTTTTGTATCCATGGGGTTTCCCTCACGCTTCTCCCGTATTCGCCCGGTTTCATTTTCATTATATCAGACCCCCGGGCGCTGAGGCAAGCCGCAGTATAAAAAACCGCAGGGAACGCGGTCTGACGCGCCCCCTGCGGTGTGGGAACTGCGATTACTTGCTGATGGTCTCGCCGGCCAGCTTGCCGAAGACCACGGTGTCCACCACGGCGTTGCCGCCCAGGCGGTTGCCGCCGTGGATGCCGCCGGTGACCTCACCGGCCGCCACCAGACCGGGGATGATGCTGCCGTCCTCGGCCAGGACGTGGCCCTCGGTGTCGATGGTCACGCCGCCCATGGTGTGGTGCACGCAGGCGGTACGGGCAGTGGCCACCCAGGGGCCGTTCTCCAGCTTGCAGTTGAACAGGGTGCGGCCGAACTCCTCGTCAACACCGGCGTCCACGTCGGCGTTGAAGGTGTCCACGGTGGCCTGGAGGGTGGCGGGGTCCATGCCCAGCTTGGTGGCCAGCTCCTCCAGGGTCTCGCCCACCACGATGTAGCCGTTCTCCTCCAGGTAGTCGAAGGAGAAGCCGTCGCCGGAGACGGCCTTGTCCAGCTCCACGAAGTCGCCGTCGCCGGACTCCAGGATGTAGTACATGCTGTCGGTCTGGTTCAGCACGGCCAGGCAGATCTCGTCGCGGCGGCCGTCCTCACGGACAAAGCGCTTGCCCTCGGCGTTGATGAAGATGACCTGGTCGGTGCCGCTCAGGCAGCGGGGAGGATACTTGGTCATGGTGCCGTCCTTGGTGGTGCCCAGGTAGAGCAGCTGGACCTGCTCCATGTCGGTGAGGGAGGCGCCCACCTCAACGGCCATGGTGATGCCGTCGCCCTGAGAGCAGCTGAAACGGTTGGTGGTCATGACCTTGGACAGGTCGTCCCACTTGCCGGAGGTGTTGTACTGCTGGACCATCTCGCCGTTGGCGGAGAAGCCGCCGGTAGCCAGCACCACGCCCTTGGCGGCGTCGATGGTGCACTCGTTGCCGTACTTGTCCTCGGCCTTCACGCCCACGATGGCGCCGCTCTCATCCTGGATGAGGCTCTTGCCGCTGACGGAGGTCATGATGGTCACGTTGTCCAGGTTGTCAATCTCCTTGATGTAGGTGGAGATCATGCCGGTGCCCATGTTCATGACGGAGGAGTGGGTGCGCTGCCACAGGGAGCCGGCGCCCTGACCGATGACGTCGGTGTACTCCATGCCCAGGCTGCGGATCCAGTCGTAACCGGCCTCGGCGTTGTAGGTCAGGACCTTCACCAGGTCCAGATTGCCCACCTTGTCGCCGTTGATCCAGGTCTGGAGGGCAAACCACTCGGCGCTGTCGAACAGGTCGGTGCGGCCGGAGGCCTTGTACTCATCCCACTGGGCCTTGACCTCGGCCTGCAGGGCGGCGTGCTCGTCGCTGACAGGCTCCTCGGCCAGAGCGGCCTCAATGGTGGACTTGACGGAGTCGCTCATCTCCACCTTGCTCTGCAGCTCGGGGTCGGGGTTGTTGTAGATACCGCCGCAGACCAGGGTGTCGCCGCCCACCAGGCCGTTCTTCTCCAGCACGATGACGGAGGAGCCGTTCTGAGCGGCGGAGATGGCGGCAGCCAGACCGGCGCCGCCGCCGCCCACAACCACCACGTCGGCGGAAGCGTCAGCGGCCAGGGCCTCGGGCGCGGTCTCGCTCTGCCAGTCGTCCAGGTTGGCGCCGGCCTGCTCCAGGCAGTCCTTGACGCCGTTGATGACGGCATAGCTGGTGATGGTGGCGCCGGCCACGGTGTCCACCTTCACGCTCTGCTGGGCCACGATCTCAGCGGGAATCTTGGTGATGGGGGCCTCGCCGGCGGTCAGGAGCACGTTGCCGTCGCTGTCCAGGAGGGGAGCGCCGATGCCGGTGGTCTCCTGGTGCTCGGTAACCTCAACGGACTCGATGGCGCTGTCGGTGACGGTGACCTCAACGGTAACCTGACCGTTCATGCCGGGTGCGCTGGCGGTGTAGGTGCCGGCGGTCAGGGCGCCGGTACCCTCGGTGCTGACGGGGGCGCTTTCAGAGGGCTGAACAGAAGGGGATTCGCTGGGCTGCGTGGTGTTGGTGCAGGCCGCAAGGCTGATACACAGCGCGCCGGCCAGCAGCAGGGACAGCTTTCTTTTCATGTCTTCTTCTCTCCTCTTTTACTGAAATCCGGGTTCCCGCCCGGTCTCGTTAAAATTATAACATCACCCGCTCCCCCTGTACCGCCGAAAAAGTGTTACCTGCTCTCACCTTTTTCGTTTTCCTGCTCCGCATATGGAAAAATGCAGAAGAGACGGCGGAAATTCTCCGCCGTCTCTTCCCTTTTGGTGCTGTTTTACTTGTCGGTCTCGCCGGGCAGCTGGGTGAGCCAGCCGGTGGGGACAGCGGCGCCGTCCTGGATGGCGTACATCCGGTAGCCCAGGGAGAAGCCGGTGACCTGCGCCGGGTCAATGGGCGCGGGGAAATACCAGGTGACGGCGTAGTGCCGCTCCTCGGGCAGCTGCTCCGACACGTCAACGCTGTAATAGGTGACACCGTCATCGACGACTTTCTCCATGGCGGTGTCGTCCCGGTCGGTGATGCTGCCCCAGCCCTCAATGTCAATCCGGGTGCCGTCGGCCAGGTAGACGCTGACCGGATAGTTTGCAGGGGTGCCGCCCTTGCTGGTCAGCTCCAGACGGAGGCTGATGGCGGTCAGGTCCGCGCCCGTCATGGACATGCCGCTGAGGGTCTCGGACATGGTGGCCGACCGCTGGGGCAGATTTTCGGGGAAGAAGGTCAGCTCCCAGCTTCCCTCAATGTCCTCCTCGGTATAGAGCTTGATGGTCATGTTCTCCAGCGCCAGATGGGGCACGCTCTCTCTGGTGAACACATTGCTGTCAGGGAAGCTGATGTCCAGATATCGCCCGTCCTCCCAGGCAATCTGGTTGATTCTGTAACTGGGCGTCTCCCGGTCATCAAACTCCATCACAGGGGTGGGGTCTGCGGTGCACTGCACCCCTTCCGCCATCTCGTACAGGATATGGAACACGCCGTTTTCATCAAAACCGGAAGAGGAAATCCAGATAAGGTCGGTGCCCTCCAGCTTCACCGGGTTCTGGCCGGGCAGCAGGCCCCTGACCTCGGTGCCCGAGTTCACCGTCTTCTTGGTCAGCTCCTCGTCGGTGAACAGGCGGCTGCTGCGGGTAGCGGTGCTCAGGGCCTCCTCCGGGAAGGGGATGCCCGTCAGCTCACGGAACCCGGGCTGGAAGCTGGCAAAGGTCAGGGTCAGGCTGCCGTCCTTGTTGAAGTCCCGGTTGGTCATCATGGGCATCTCCAGCAGGGCGGTACGGGTCTCAGGGTCGTAGCTGATGCAGCTGGTGCCCAGTCTGCCGTTGTAGGCCAGGTTCTCGCTGAGGCGGTCACCGGTCAGGTCGGTGACCGCCACGTAGGCCTTGGTGCCGCTCTCGTCGCTGAGGGCGGCCACCACGCTGACCTTCAGCCCCTGGTCGGTGACGGACACGCCGTCCACGGTCTGGATATAGGGGGCGAAGATGCCCAGGTGCTCCATCAGGGCGTCCCAGTTGGTGCCCACTGCCAGGGCGGTTCCGGTGAGGGCGATGACGGCGGCTGCCATCACGGCGGCTATGCGGATTTTCTGTCTCATATAGATGCTCCTCTCCGAGGGGTCGGCATTGAGGGCGGTGTTCACCCTGCGCCGGATGTCTGCGGGGTTGATTTCCGGGCATGGACCGGACAGCTCCATGTCCTTCCAGAGGCGCTCCATGCTGCTCACAGTCCTTCCCCTCCTTTTGTCAGAATCTCCCGGAGCTTTTTCCTGCCCCGGGACAGGCGGATACGGGCCGCGCCGGTGCTCAGGCCCAGCCCCCGTACCGCCTCACTGAGCTTCTCGCCGTAGTAGTAGTGGCGGAGGAAGAGGGTCCGGTCCGGCTCCCCCAGACCGTCCACCGCCTGCCAGAGCCGCTCCGCCTGGTCTTTGGCGGCGGCGGTCTCCTCCGGTCCCTCCGCTTGGGACGGCCCGTCGTCCTCCGGCAGCGGTACGGTGGGCTTTGTCTTGCGGAGACAGTCGGTGGCCCGGTTGCGGGCTACCGCCCCCAGCCATGGCCGCAGGCCCTGCTTGGGGTCCAGCTCGTGGGCGTGGGACCACAGGCTGAGGAACACGTCGGAGACCACCTCCTCCGTGTCCTCCCGGGTGGCGGCGGCGCCCAGGGTACGCCAGACGATGGTGCTGACATAGGCGGTATATCGGTTGATGGCCTGCTCCAACGCCGTGCGGCTGCCCTTCTGCAGGCGGCGTACCAGCTTTTCATCCTCCATGCCGCCACTCCTCTCTTCCTAAAACCGGTTTCGCCCTGATATACGGATGGACGGAGCAAAAGGTTTCACATATGGGGAGAAATTTTTTCTCCCTGGCCCAGCAGCCGGAAGCGGTTTTTCTCCGCCTCCAGAATTCCCTCCCGCCGCAGAGCGGACAGCTCCCGGGACAGGGCGCTCCGGTCCACGCACAGGTAATCCGCCAGAGCCTGCCGGTCAAAGGGGATGGCGAAGGTGTCGCTCCCGGCCAGAGCCGCCTGGGCGTTGAGGTAGGAGAGCAGCTTCTCCCGGATGGTCCGCTGGGACACGTGCTCCAGCTTGGCGGACAGAAGGATGTTCTTCCCCGCCAGCACGGAGAGCAGGTTGGTGACCAGACGGCTGTGGAAAGTGCAGGAGGAAGGACAGGTGCCCACCACCCGGGCGATGTCCAGCAGTAGCACGCCGCTGTCCTCCACCGCCCACACCGACACCGGCAGAGCGGCTGTCCCGGCGCAGGCGTGGGCCTCACCGAAGATACCCGCCGGAGGTACTGAGGAGAGCACGGTTCTGCGGCCCTCCCGGTCCTCCCGGCACACCTGGAGCCGCCCGGACAGCACCACGCCCAGCCAGCGGGCAGGCTCTCCGGCCCGGAGCACCGCCTCTCCCCTGCTGAATTTCCGCTCCACCGCCCCCAGGCAGTCCAGCATGGTCTCCATGTCCTGCTCCGAAATTCCGGCGAAGAGGGGCGACCTCTGGAGCACCGGCAGAAATTTCTCCATGTTTTTTCCTCCCATGTTGCAACTGCAACAGAAAATTTGATACCATTATAGTATGCTTTCCTTACAAATACAAGGAGGGTTTTCCCTATGATTCGGAAGATTATCAAGATTGACGCGGACAAGTGCAACGGCTGCGGCGCCTGTGCAGCGGCCTGCCACGAGGGGGCCATCGGCATGGTGGACGGCAAGGCCAAGCTGCTCCGCGAGGACTACTGCGACGGCCTGGGGGACTGCCTTCCCGCCTGCCCCACCGGAGCCATCACCTTTGAGGAGCGGGAGGCTCCCGCCTACGACCACGCCGCCGTCATGGCCGCCAAGGCGGCCAAGGCGAAGACCGCCGCTCCCCTGCCCTGCGGCTGTCCGGGCAGCATGAGCCGTGCCATTCACCGCCAGGAGCGCCCCGCTGCCGCCGGTGAGATTCCCAGCGAGCTGCGGCAGTGGCCGGTGCAGATTAAGCTGGTCAACCCCATGTCCCCCTGGCTCAGCGGCGCCGATGTGCTCATTGCCGCCGACTGCACCGCCTACGCCTACGGCGCCTTCCATCGGGACTTTATCCGGGGCCGTGTGGTGCTGGTGGGCTGCCCCAAGCTGGACGAGGGCGACTACACCGACAAGCTCACCGAGATTTTCCGCCGCAACGACGTGCGCAGTGTCACGGTTGCCCGGATGGAGGTGCCCTGCTGCGGCGGCATCCAGCGGGCCGCTGAGCTGGCCGTGGCCAACTCCGGCAAACACATTCCCCTCACCATCACCGTCATCTCCGCCGAGGGCGAGATTCTCCGCACCATCCAGCAGTAAGGACACAAAAAGCGCCCCGTCTCAGTTCTCTGAGACGGGGCGCTTTTATGCTGCTTACTCGCCGGTAATCTGCACGGTCTCTCCGTCGGAGGAGGCATGCAGGGTGCGGACAGGGTTGAGATAGCTCTCGATGATGCGGGTGGCGATGGGGTCCTCCAAGTCCTTCTGAATCTGGCGGCGCAGGTTACGGGCGCCGTAGGTCAGGGAGTAGGACTTCTTCACCAGGTAGTCCAGCAGGCTGTCATCGTAGGTGAAGGTGATACCCTTCTCGGCCAGGGTGCCCTTCAGCTCGCCCAGCATGATGCCGGCGATGGCCTTGAAGTTCTCCTCGCTGAGCTTGTTGAAGTAGACAATCTCGTCCACCCGGTTGATGAACTCAGGCCGCAGGAAACTCTCCAGAGCCTTCATGGCCCGCTCACGGCCCTGCTCGGCGGCGGTGCGGCCGAAGCCCACGCTGCCGGAGCCCTTGGCCTCGCTGCCCGCGTTGGAGGTCATGACGATGACCGTGTTCTCAAAGTTCACGTTCCGGCCCTGGGCGTCGGTGATGTGGCCGTCATCCAGAATCTGGAGCAGGATGTTGAGCACGTCGGGGTGGGCCTTCTCAATCTCGTCGAAGAGGATGACGCAGTAGGGCTTGCGGCGGACCTTCTCGGTGAGCTGTCCGGCCTCGTCGTAACCCACGTAGCCCGGGGGAGAGCCGATGATGCGGCTCACCGCGAACTTCTCCATGAACTCGGACATATCCAGCCGGATGAGGGACTCGGGGGAGTGGAACATGTCCATAGCCAGCCGCTTGACCAGCTCGGTCTTACCCACGCCGGTAGAACCCACGAAGATGAAGGACACGGGCTTGCGCTTGGAGGCGATGCCCACACGGCCACGGCGGACAGCGGCGGCCACGGCCTTCACCGCGTCGTCCTGGCCGATGATGTGCTCCTTGAGGCGGTTCTCCAGCTGGGCCAGACGCTCGTACTCGGCCTCCTGAATCTGGCTGGCGGGAATCTTGGTCCACAGCTCGATGACACGGGCCAGGTGGGCCACGGTCAGGGGCGGGGCGCTCTGGGCCTCCAGCTTGTCCAGCTCCTGCTGGAGCTGGAGCTCCCGGCTCTTGATGACGGCCAGGCGCTGGTAGTCCTCGTCGCCGGTGGCGGCGTTGAGGGCGCTCCGGTCCTGGACCAGCTTCTGCAGCTCACGCTGGAGACGGGCCTGTTCCCGCTCGTTGTCCTTCATACCGGCCTCCTGGTCGCCGGCGGCGGACAGAACGCTGTACTGCTCGGTGAGCTTGTTCAGCTCCCGGCGAATCTCAGCCTGACGGTTCTCGTTGGCCTTCAGGTCGCTCTGGCGCTTGAAGTCACGGCTGTTGGCCTCGGCCACCAGAGCCTCACGCTCCTTGGAGATGGCCTCCAGGTCCTTTTTCAGCTGAGCCTCACGGGCCAGGTTGGCGTTGTGGAGATTCACGTCGGAGCAGGCCTCGTCGATGAGGTCAATGGCCTTGTCGGGCAGGTAGCGGTCGGTGATGTACCGCTCGCTCATGGTGACGGCCAGCCGTGCCATCTCGGGAGAGATGGACACGAAGTGGTACTTCTCATAGTAGGACTTGATGCCCATGATGATCTGCACCGCGTCCTCAATGGAGGGCTCCTCCACGATGACGGGCTGGAACCGGCGCTCCAGGGCGGAGTCCTTCTCGATGTACTTGCGGTACTCGGTGAGGGTGGTGGCGCCGATGACCTGGATTTCGCCACGGGACAGAGCGGGCTTGAGGATGTTGGCGGCGTTCATGCTGCCCTCGGCGTCGCCGGCACCCACGATGTTGTGGACCTCGTCGATGACCAGGATGATGTTGCCCAGCTTCTTGACCTCGTCAATCAGGCCCTTCATCCGGCTCTCAAACTGGCCGCGGAACTGGGTGCCCGCCACCAGGGCGGTCAGGTCCAGCAGGTAGACCTCCTTGTCCTGGAGCTTGTAGGGCACCTTGCCCTCATGGATACGCAGCGCCAGACCTTCGGCGATGGCGGTCTTGCCCACGCCGGGCTCGCCGATGAGGCAGGGGTTGTTCTTCTGACGGCGGTTGAGAATCTGGATGGTGCGCTCAATCTCCTGGTCACGGCCCACGATGTTGTCCAGTTTGCCCTCGGCCGCCTTCTGGGTCAGGGAGATGCAGTAGTTCTCCAAAAACTTCCGCTTGGGGGCACGCTCCTTGCCGTTGTTCTTCTCCTCCCGGGGACGGGACTCCTCCCTGGGCTGGCTGTCACCGCCCTGGCTACCGCCGAAGAGCTTGTTGAGGAAGGGGAAGGTGGCCGTGCGGCCCTCGTCGTCCTCGTCGCTGTCGGGCTCGTCGCTCTGAGGCACCAGCCCCTCCATACCCTCGGCGCCGCCGAAGGCGGAGAGCATCTCGTTGGTCAGGCCGTCCAGGTCCTCGTCGGTGATGCCCATCTTCTTCATCATGTCCTCAACGGGCTTGATGCCCAGCTCCCGGGCACACTTGAGGCACAGGCCCTCGCTCTTGGTCTCGCCGCCCTCAATCTTCTGGATAAAAATAACAGCCACATTCTTATGACATCTGGAACAGAGTGTAGGTTGCATATTGTTCAGCTCCTTTAAGGGGGAGATTTTCTCCCCTTGGGGCACTGGTATGCCCCGGAGAAAAAATTCTAGTGCGAAATTGTGAACTGGGTATGAATTTCTGGTAATTTACTCGGTTTTTCTTTTTTCCGTCTTTTGGAGGATGGGCTTATTTTTTCTTGCCCAGCACGCTCATGTACAGCCACAGGTAGTAGAGGAAGGCCAGAATGGTCAGGGCCAGGGCGAAGGAGATCATGCCGGTGGCCCAACTGCGGGGAATCTGGGGGAAGAGCACCAGAGCGGCGCACACCACAAAGAACACGAAGGTGGAGATTTTGCCCAGCCAGTTGGAGGGGATGACGTCATCAATCTTGTGGAGCATGGACAGGGCGCCCAGGCCCATGGCCGCCTCCTTGCAGAAGAAGATGACCACCGCCCAGATGGGGATGATGCCCGCCGCCGTGATGCAGACGATAACCGTAAAGGTCATCAGCTTGTCCGCCAGCGGGTCCAGAATCCGCCCCAGCCGGGTAATCTGGTTGAAGTGGCGGGCGATGTATCCGTCGGCGATGTCGGTGACAAAGGCCAGGGCGTACACCCCCACCGCCCAGTACCGCGCCGTGGGGATGGGCTGGAAGAACACCACTGCAAAGACCGGCACCATAGCCAGCCGGAGCAGGGAGAGAAAATTGGGCACATTCATCTTTAACACCTTCATTTGTGTGGAATGGCGGGAAATGCTCTGTTACAGCTCCTGGAGCAGGGTCATGGGATTGGTGGTCATGAAGAACTTGAGCAGATGGGTCTGCTGGACGGTCTCCTCCGGGATGAGCTTGCCGGAGTACTGGATGAGCCAGGCCACCAGGAAGAGAATCAGCACGCCCTTGATGAGGCCCATGGCCGCGCCGCCGGTCTTGTTGAGGAAGTTCAGACCGGGCAGCTTTGCCACCAGGTCCACCGCATGGGAGAACACCTTCCACGCAATCAGAATCAGCGCAAAGGCCACGGTGAAAATCACCGAATAGGCCACCGACTGGGCGATGGCGGCGGCCACGGCCGCTGCCGCGTTGGCGGCTACGGCGGTCATGCCGTCCTGGACCGCCTGGTCGATGGTGTTCAACAGGCCCTCATACAGTCCCATGTCACGGAGCACGGACAGCACGTCCTGCAAGGGGTAATCCTCCCCTTCTGCCAGACCGGCGGCGTCTCCCGCCGGGTCGGACTGCTGGAACTGCTCCTCCAGCTTTTCTTCAATGATCTGGGCGAACTGGGGCTCCAGGGCGGCGCCCACCTTGGGCGCCAGCAGGTTGGCCAGGAAGCTGGCGCCCACAAAGGCCACGATGACAGCCAGCAGGCCGCACAGGGAGAGCACAAAGCCTCTGGACGCCCCCCGCCAGGCGAAGAGGATCAGAATTGCCACAATTGCGATATCAAATACCAGATAAGCCATGGGAACCTCCATATGGAATCACTGAAAAGGGTTTCTTATTCAGCCCGGGATGTAGAGCCGGGCGGTTTTCGCACCGATGAGCATGGCGGTACCGTCCGCCCGCATGAGCACCTTCTGGGCGTTCTGGGTACCGGACAGGCTGTCGTAGAGCCGGAGATCCGAGGTGTAGATGTCCAGCCGGTCGGCGGTGAGTACGGCGATATACCGCCCCGCCGCGGACAGCGAGAGCACCTGCTCGCCAATGTCCAGGGTACCCGTCACCTCTCCCGACTCGTCGGTCACCACCAGCTGGGCCTGAGTACCGGCACGGTACTTGCCCAGCAGCAGCGCCGCATACCCGTCCCCCTCCAGGGAGAACTCCTTCAGGTACTGGTCCGGGTAGCTGTACGCGCCCTTCCGCTCCCCCAGGCTCTTCTCCGCCAGAGAGACGGCGAACACGCCCGTATCACCCAGGGCCCACAGCGCGCCGTCCTGCTCCCGCAGGTCCAGAATCACGCTGCCGTCCAGGCTGGCGGACACATCCGGTTCGGTCTCCTCCTCGGTCCGCTCCAGCCGGTAGAGGTCCAGGCTGCTGGTAAAGGACGCGCCACTCTGGCTCACGGTGACCGTGGCCAGGTACTTCCCGTCCTCAGTCACCAGCGCGTCCATCACAAAGCCGCTGGAGCGGTTGAGCTGGATTACCGGCTGCTGCTGGGGGTTGTAGACGGTCACCGAGCCCTTGTAGCTGGCCGCCTGGGTGACCACCGCCAGCCAGCCGTTCTCATTGACCCGGGCGGAGAGGATGGTCTTGCCGCTGTCCGCGCCCAGGGAGAACACCTTCTCCTTGTCCCGGAAGAGGTAGAGGCTCTTGCCGCCGGCGTCATAGGCCAGGGACCACTCCCCTGCCGCCATGGCCACCGGTTGCTCCATCACAATCTGCTCGTTTGCGTACTGGGTGCCGCTGCCGGAAAAGAGCCGCACGCCGGTGGTGGAACACACCAGCAGGTTCTCCCCCGCTGAGACGAAAATATCCCGGGTGCTGCCCTCATGGGCAAAGGACTCAGCCTGGCCGCTGTCATTGCGCTCCAGGCTGCGGTAGGTGAAGTACCGCCGGATGACGTCGAAATTCAGCCGGTCCCGGTAGACCACCAGGGTCACCGCGCCGAAAACCAGCGCCAATGTCACCAGAAAGGCCAGCAGACGGACCAGAATATTCGGTTTTTTCTTGTCGTTGGGCACTTCCTGTCTGTCGTTCATGTGTATGCACCAAATTCCTTAAAATTCTGCGGCTCAGAGCACGTCCTCTTCATACCACAGCTTGGTCATGTACAGGCCGCCCGGAGGTGCGGTGGGACCGGCAGCCGTACGGCAGCGGCCCTCCAGAATGTCGCTCACCGCCTCAGGCGGGAACTTGCCCTCTGCCGCGTACACGCAGGTGCCCACCATGGCCCGCACCATATTGTAGAGGAAGCCGTTGGCGCACACCCGGCACTCAATCATGTCCCCCGAGCGGGTCATGTTGAAGTAGTGCACGGTGCGCACGGTGGACTGGACCTCCGTGCCCACCGACTGGACGGCGGCAAAGTCGTGGGTGCCCACAAACCGGTCGGCCGCCGCCTGCATCACCTTCTCGTCCAGGTGCTTGGGGTAGAACCAGGCCCGGTTGACGAAAAAGGCGTTGCGGATGCGGGAGTTATAGATGCGGTAGGTGTACTCCTTTTTGATACAGGAGCCGATGGCGTTGAAGCCGTCGTGAACCTCAGTGGCCTTGACCACCACAATGTCCTCCGGCAGGCGGGTGTTCACCGCCAGGGGCAGCCGGTCGCAGGGGATGGTGGAGGTGGTGCGGAAATTGGCGATATAGTTCTCCGCGTGGACGCCCGCGTCGGTGCGGCCTGCGCCGGTGCACTTCACCGGATGGCCCACTACCGAGGCGATGGCCTTCTCCAGGGTCTCCTCCACGGTGACCGCATTCTTCTGAATCTGCCACCCATGATAAGCGGTGCCCACGTACATCAATTTTAACGCTATATTTCTCATAAAATCATAGAGCTTTCATTAGAAATTTCTTAAAATTTTTCACAGGCCGAAGTGACCCAGCACGCCCACAGCCACACAGACCGCCAATCCGCACACCAGGAACGCCACGTCGGACTTACGGTACTTCAGCTGGCGCAGGCGGGTTCGGCCCTCGCCGCCGTGATAGCAGCGGCACTCCATGGCGATGGCCAGCTCGTCCGCCCGGCGGAAGGCCGAGATAAACAGGGGCACCAGCAGGGGGATGAGGGCCTTGGCCTTGTCCATCAGGCCGCCGGTGTCGAAGTCAGCGCCACGGGCCTTCTGGGCGGACATAATCTTGTCCGTCTCCTCGATGAGGGTGGGGATGAACCGCAGGGCGATGGACATCATCATGGACAGCTCATGGACGGGCACATGGATTTTCTTCAGGGGACCCATCAGGTTCTCCAGGCCGTCGGTCAGAAGAATGGGCGAGGTGGTGTAGGTCAGCAGGAAGGTGCACAGGATGAGCATGGAGATGCGCAGCACCATAAAGATGGCCGACCAGATGCCCTCCACCGTCAGGTTGAGGAAGCCCCACTTCCAGATGGTCTGGCCAGGGGTCCAGAACAGGTTGAGGAAGGCGGTGATGATGATGATAATCATAATGGGCTTGAGGCCACGGAAGATGGTCTTCAGCTTCACCTTGGACACGGCGATGGCAGAGGCCAGCACCACCATCATGATGCCGTACCCCACCAGCTGCTTGGCCAGGAAGAGGGCCACGATATACATGGCGGTGAGGAGAATCTTGGTCCGGGGGTCCAGGCGGTGGAGAATGGAGTTTCCGGGGAAATACTGTCCCAGGGTAATGTCCTTCAGCGCCATTTACACCGCCCCCTTCCGTGCTCTGTACGCCGCCATGACGGCCGCCTTTGCCTGCTCCATGGTGTAAGCCGTGTCGTCCACGTCCACGCCCAGCTTTCTCAGCTGGTGGAGCACCCGGGTCACCTGGGGCACGCCCAGACCCATGGCAATCAGCTCCTCCTCGTGGGCAAAGACCTCACGGGGTGTGCCGGCGAAGGGAATGCGGCCGTCGTTGACCACCACCAGTCGGTCCACCGTCCGGGCCACCTCCTCCATGGAGTGGGAGACGATGATGATGGTGGCGTTCTTGGCCACGTGGTAGTCGTGAATGTTGGCCAGGATGCTCTCCACGCCCACCGGGTCCAGACCGGCGGTGGGCTCGTCCAGGATGAGGACAGAGGGCTCCATGGCGATGACGCCCGCAATGGCCACCCGGCGCTTCTGGCCGCCGGACAGTTCAAAGGGAGACTGCTCCAGCATGGCGTCGGACAGGCCCACGAAGGCCGCAGCCTCCCGGACCCGGCGGTCAATCTCCTCCTCGGAGAGCTTCATGTTCCGGGGGCCGAAGGCGATGTCCTTATACACCGTCTCCTCAAAGAGCTGGTACTCCGGGTACTGGAACACCAGACCCACCTGGAAGCGGGTCTGATGGGTGCGCTCCTTGCTCTCCCAGATGTCCTTGCCCTCAAAGAGCACCCGGCCGGAGGTGGGCTTGAGCAGTCCGTTGAGGTGCTGGATCAGGGTAGACTTACCCGACCCGGTGTGGCCGATGATGCCCAGGTACTCCCCCCGGTAGGCCGTGAAATCCACATCAATCAGTGCGCCGTGCTCAAAAGGGGTGCCGGCGGAATAGATGTGGCTGAGTTTTTCCGTCTGGATAATCGGTTCCAATGACTTCAGTCCTTTTTATCAGTGGTGCATTCCTCTTATGGAGGTAACGCCCGCAAAATATGCCGGTTTACCGGGTAATCAGCTCATACAGCGCCTTGGCGCACTCCTCGTCGCTGAGGGCGTCCAGGGGGGCGTCCAGCCCCTCCTTGCGCAGCTCCCAGCACAGCTCCACCGTCTCGGGCACCGTCAGGCCCACGGCCTTCAGCTCCTCCACCCGCTGGAACACCTGCCGGGGGGCTCCGTCGGCGATGACCTTGCCCTTGCTCATGACCACCAGCCGGTCAGCCTGGGCGGCCTCGTCCATGTGGTGGGTGATGAGCACCACGGTGATGCCCGCGTTCCGGTTGAGCTGGCGGATGGTGCGCAGCACCTCGCTGCGGCCGATGGGGTCCAGCATGGCAGTGGGCTCGTCCAGCACGATGCACCGGGGCCGCATGGCGATGACGCCCGCAATGGCCACCCGCTGCTTCTGGCCGCCGGAGAGCAGATGGGGCGCGTGCTCCCGGTACTCGTACATGTCCACCAGCTTGAGGGCCTCGTCCACCCGGCGGCGGATCTCCTCCGGAGGCACGCCCAGGTTCTCAGGTGCGAAGGCCACGTCCTCCTCCACCACGTTGGCTACAATCTGGTTGTCCGGGTTCTGGAACACCATGCCCACGGTGCGGCGGATGTCCAGCAGCAGGTCGTCGTCGCAGGTGTCCATGCCGTCCACGTACACCTTGCCGCCGGTGGGCAGCAGGATGGCGTTCATGTGCTTGGCCAGAGTGGATTTGCCCGACCCGTTGTGGCCCAGCACCGCCACAAAGCTGCCCTCTTCAATTTCCAGGTCCACTCCGTCCAGCACCACCGGGGAGAGACCTCCCTCAGCCTCGTAGGAGAAGCGGAGATTTTCGGTTTTTACAATGGAATTGGCCATTTTTTGCCTCCCATTCCCTGTTGTTCTTTACCGGTCGGCCATCCAGCGTCCGGTGGCGCCGCAGGGCAGCGCCAGACCGGTCTCGGTGACCCGCAGGCCCAGCTCGGCGCTCTCGGTGTGGCCGCCGTGCTTGCTGGACACCACGGTCTCCAGAATGTAGGTCAGCACCGAGGGGGCAAGGCCCGTGGTGTAGGAGTTGATGAGGAAGAACAGAGGCTCGTCGGAGAGCACCTGGGCCACCAGCTCCACAAAGGGGTAGAGGTTCTCCTCCAGCTTCCAGATCTCGCCGGAGGGTCCCCGTCCGTAGGACGGCGGGTCCATGATCACCGCGTCGTACTTCCGGCCCCGGCGGATCTCCCGCTCCACAAACTTGCCGCAGTCGTCAATGATCCAGCGGATGGGCCGGTCCTCCACGCCGGAGGACTTGGCGTTCTCCCTGGCCCAGGCCACCATACCCTTGGCCGCGTCCACGTGGCACACGCTGGCGCCGGCAGCGGCGCAGGCCACGGTAGCGCCGCCGGTGTAGGCGAAGAGGTTGAGCACCGAGATGGGCCGTCCCGCCTTCCGGATCTGCTCCCGGGCAAAATCCCAGTTGGCAGCCTGCTCGGGGAAGAGTCCGGTGTGCTTGAAGTTCATGGGCTTGATGTTGAAGGTCAGGTCCCCGTAGGACACCTGCCAGCGCTCGGGCACGTCCTTCTTCTCCCACTGGCCGCCGCCGGTGGAGGAGCGGGCGTACCGGGCGTCAGGCCGCCGCCACAGCCGGTTCTCCCGGGGTGTGTTCCAGATGGCCTGGGGGTCGGGCCGCACCAGGGTGTATTTGCCCCAGCGCTCCAGCTTTTCCCCGCCGCCGCAGTCAATCAGTTCGTAATCGTTCCACTTGTCAGAAATCCACATAAGCATATCCCTCAAAACATATGTGCATACAAAATCAGTATATTATATCACCTCTTCCGCTGGAACGTCAATTCGAAAACCGCCCGGAAAATGGCTTTTTGCGCCTTCACCTTCGGTCAGCTCTGCCAGTCCGGACGAAAAAAGGAGCTCCGTGCCATGCACGGAGCTCCCTTGAAGCTGCCTCTTATTCAACTGGAATTTCGGTCTCCCCGAAGCGGAGCGCGGCGATGTCCTCCACATTCACCGGGACCACCCAGGTGTAGGAGAAGGTATGGGTGCCGTCCTCGTCCACACCGCCGCCACCGCCGGAGTTACGCACCTCTGTGCCGTCCTTCAGCACGGCGGACACATCGGAGATGAGTTCCCCCGACGCCCGGAAGCGGACGCCGGTGTCGGAAATCCGGATATCCGTCAGGGTCACCGGCTCGCTGGAATATTCATCGGTGGCTGGGCTCCAGGAGGGTACCTCCGCCTTTTCAATGGTCACCACCGGGGAACGGCTCTCCACGGTCAGGGGGATGGAGAAGCGCCATGTCCCCTCCGCCGTTGTCTCAGGCTTCGCGCCGCCGTACTCCCCTTCCGTCAGGCCGGTCAGGGTGAGCGTCAGCGTGCAGCCGCCTGCGCTGAGCTGGGCGTCGGTGGGCAGGGTGGCGAAGTACTCCAGAATCAAATTGAGGTCTCCGTTTTTATCCACGCCCATCAGCTGGGTGCCGTAGGACACCACGCCCACATTGGCGGACAAATCGGCGGGGTCGGGCGTAATCTCCACGGAGATGTTCCCAAAACCGTACTCCTCCCGGTTGGAAAACGCCATGCCGCTCACCTTCAGCAGGGCCCACAGATTGTCCGTGCCCACGGTGATGCTGTCCACGGTCACGGTGATATTGCCGTCCGTGACGCTCTCCCCCACAGGCTGGGTCAGGCGCTGGATGGTCTCCACCTGGCTCTCGCCCAGGGACTGGCCCGTCCAGCTGTCCCACTCCCTGCCGAACCAGTCCAGCATGCCGCCCCCAAAGGCCGCGGCCATGGCGGTAATGCTCAGAACGGCGGCCGCTGCCACCACCGCCGCCACCCGTGCGGGCCGAAAACGGCGGGTATGCTTCTCACTCAGATTCATAATGTTCCTCCTGGTCTCCGGGGAGGTGTGGAGGCGGGAAAAGGTCTCGCGGTACAGCTCTCTGTCATACATCGCTCCATTCCTCCTTGAAAAGATGTTTCAGCTGTTCTCGCCCTCTGGCCAGATGGGTCTGAACGGTGGATGGGTTGCGCCCCAGCATGGCGGAAATCTCGCTGACGGCGTATCCCTCATAATAATAGAGGTACAGCGGCACGCGGTATTTTCGCGGCAGGTCCATCACTGCCTGGAACAGGGCGCTCTGTTCCGGCGTCTCCCAGGTCAGGGTACCGGCGTACTCCTCCAGCGGCTCGGTGTGCCGCCGCCAGGGGGACATGGCCAGCCGCTTGCACTCGTTGAGCGCCACCCGGACCAGCCAGTGTCTGGCGTGCTCTCCACTGTCGAATCCCTCCCTGCGGCGGAACAGGCGGAGAAAGGTCTCCTGGGTGACGTCGTCCGCGTCCTGGGGTGAGCGGAGATAGTGAAAGGCCAGACGGTACACCATGTCCATATGCTGTTGTGCCAGTGCGTTGAAGGCCTGCTGCTCCATGCCCGGGCTCCTCTCTGAAAAGCTTTTCACCCATAATACCCTGGGAAACGGCGGAATATCTCAGCGGCGGGGAGAAATTTTTCTTCCCCAGTCCCGGCGGCATAAATGATTGTATCGTCTTTGGATCTATGCTACAATGAAAAATACGGAATTTATCCGTGGGCAATGGCCCGCAGTTCTGAGAAAAAGACGAGGTGTCTCATATGAGTGAGCAGCAGTTCCGCACGGTGGCCTTTGGCGGATTTCATAAACAGGATGTGCTGAACTATGTGGAGACCTCCTCCCGGCAGCACCGGGAGAAGGTAGCGGTTCTGAACAGGGACCTGGAGGAGGCCCGTAAGGCAGCTTCCGAGGCGGAGAAGAAGGCGGCGGACGCCGCTGTCCGGGAGGAGGAGCTGTCCGCCCGTGCGGAGGCTCTGGCCGCCGAGCTGAAGGAGAAGAGTGACGCGCTGGACGCCATCCGGGCCGAGCTGGAGGAGAAGACTGCCCGGCTGGTGCGGGTGGAGGAGGATCTCTCTGCCGCCCAGTCCCGCCTGTCCCGCTCGGAGGCGGACGCCGAGGCCTACGCCGGCGTCAAGGACCGGGTAGCCGGCATTGAGCTGGACGCCCACTACCGTGCCCAGGCCGTCCAGGCCGAGGCGGAGAAAAAGGCCCAGGAGACCCGGGAGCAGGTGAGCCAGTGGCTGACCCGGGTGGAGGCGGGGTATGACCGCCTGCGCACCGATGTGGACGCCACCATCTCCCACGCCTCCGGCGAGCTGGAGCGGGTGGCCCGCAGCCTGGAGCACATCACCGCCGAGTTTGCCGAGCACGACACCGCCCTGGAGAAGCTGCTCCAGGTCTGCCGTGAGGGTGAGCCCCCCAAGGCCCCCTCTCCCTTGACGGAGGAATAAGCCATGGCACAGACCATCTCTCTTACCACCGGGCAGCTGCCCGCCGTGGCTCCGACCCTGCGTGCCGGGGACCGGGTGCTGCTGTCGGGCACCATCTACACCGCCCGTGACGCCGCCCACAAGCGCATCTTTGCCCTGCTGGACCAGGGCAAGGAGCCGCCCTTTCCTCTGAAAGACGCCGTCATCTACTACGCCGGCCCCACTCCCGGCCAGCAGGGCATGGCGGTGGGCGCCTGCGGCCCCACCACCTCCAGCCGGATGGACCCCTATGCTCCCCGTCTGCTAGACCTGGGCCTGGGGGCCATGATTGGCAAGGGCCAGCGGTCCCAGGCCGTGGTGGACGCCATGGTCCGCAACGGCGGGGTGTACTTCGCCGCCGTGGGCGGCGCAGGCGCCCTCATCGCCAAGTGCATCCAGACCGTGGAGGTCATCGCCTTCGAGGACCTGGGCTGCGAGTCGGTCAAGCGGATGACCGTCAAAGACCTGCCCCTCACCGTGGCCATCGACGCCCAGGGCGGCAATCTCTACGAGACCGGCCGGGCCGCCTACGCCCGGTAATACTCTGAATATCTGTCAGCGGCGCGGGAAATTCCCGCGCCGCTTTGCTTGTCAAAAAGCTTCTTTCCTCTTTTCTTAAACAAAACTTCAACTATTTCTAAAGCGTTCTTTCGTACCGCCTGATATCCTGTCAAGGCTGAATTTTTGTTGTGAGAGGTGTCCTTCTGTCCGATGAAACCAGGAAAATGGAATGCATTTGAACTCAAGCTCTTTATGGCGCTGCTCATGGTGCTGGACCATCTGGACCACATCCCCGGTCTGCTCCCGCCTGAACTGAGTGCGCTGTTCCACGCGGTCACCCGCTGTGTGGGCGTGTGGTTTGCCTATCTGGCCGTGGAGGGCTTTCTGCACACCCGCAGCCGCCTGCGCTATAACCTCCGTCTCTTCGGCTGGGCGGCGGTCATGGCGCTCGGAAACCAGCTTTATAACCTGCTGGCCGCCGGTAAGGGTCTGACCCTTTCCAACAACATCTTTTTCACCCTGGCGCTCGGGGTACTCATGCTCAACCTGCTGGCGGGCGCACAGCCTGACGCCCCGCTGTGGCAGCGTGCTCTGCGCATCGTCGGCGGCTGCGCCGTGCTGTTCGCAGGGCTGATCTGCTCGGAGGGCGGCCCGGTCATCCTTCCCTTCATCCTGATTACATACTATTTCCGTGGCCGTCCCCTTGTCCGCAATATCCTCTATCTGGGCTTCTCCCTTCTCCTCTTCTTTTCGGCGTTCCACCTCTACCCCACGCTCCGGGAGACGCTGCTGATGCTGGGCTTCAACTCGGATTTCCTCTTTATCTCCGTGCTGCCCTTCATCGCCCTCTACAACGGCCAGCGCGGCCCCAACACTCCCTTTGCAAAGTACTTTTTCTATGTCTTCTACCCCCTCCATCTCTGGATAATCGGCATCATCGCACTGATTGCCGCCTGAATGAAGCAAGCCCGCCGGAACGCCGTCCCGGCGGGCTTGTTTTTCTTTTCCCTCTCTTGTCAACGCCGCCCATGACTGATATAGTAAGCTCAATCAGTCTTGAGAGGAAGGATTGGAATGAACGGAACTACCGTGGTGCTCAACGCCGCGAAAATGAACTACGACGGGAAGCTGGACCTGACTACCCTGGCTCCCCATGTGACCATCTATGACGACAGCACGCCGGAGCAGATTCCCCAGCGGCTCCAGGGCTGCGAAATCGCCGTGACCAAGGAACTGCCCGTACCGGCGGAGCTTATCGCCCAGTTCCCCGACTCGGTGAAGCTCATCTGTGAGGCGGGCACCGGCTACAACAACATCGACCTGGCCGCCGCCAGGGCCAGAGGCATCACCGTGTGCAACATCCCGGCGTACAGCTCCCAGCGGGTGGCCCACACGGCCATCATGCTCCTGCTCTGCCTCAGCTCCTCCATGGGCGCTCAAATCCGCATGCTGGAGCGGGGCGACCGGAGCAATTTCACCCGCTGCCTGGGACTGGACCACGTGGAGGTCAACGGCAAGACCATCGGCCTCATCGGTGCGGGCAACATCGGCCGTGCGGTGATGAAAATCGCCCTGGCTCTGGACATGGAGGTACTGGTTTACAGCCGCACCCCCCGGGACTACGGCCCCGGCGTGACCTGCGTCAGCCTGGAGGAGCTGCTCCGCCGCAGCGACTATGTCTCCCTCCACTGTCCCCTCACCGACGCCACCCGGCACCTCATCAACAGGGACACGCTCTCCCTCATGAAGCCCACCGCCTTCCTCATCAACACCTCCCGTGGCGCTCTGGTGGACGAGGCCGCCCTCATCGACGCCCTGAAGGCCGGAACCATCGCGGGCGCGGGTCTGGACGTGCAGGAGACCGAGCCCCCGGCGGCGGATAACCCCCTCTATACCATGGAAAACGTCATCCTCACCCCCCACATGGGCTGGAAGGGTCTGGAGACCCGGCAGCGGCTGGTCTCTCTGCTGGCGGGGAACATCGCCGCCTATCTGGAGGGCAGCCCCATCAACGTGGTGGGGTGACCCCGGAAGGGGACGGATTTTTCTGCCTTTCTGCAAGAAATGGATTGCAATTTCTGTATATAGCGGGTAAAATAAGAATTTAGCTGGCTGTCTCCGGGCAGCACGGCGGAAATGGAACATTTAAGGAGTGAAACAACATGACCGAAGAGCTGAACACCACCATGACCCAAAACTTCATCCATGATTTCATTGACGAGGATATCGCCCAGGGTGGTCAGTTCCAGGGCATGACCGTCCATACCCGTTTTCCCCCCGAGCCCAACGGCTACCTCCACATCGGCCACGCCAAGGCCATCTTCATCGACTTCGGCACCGCCGAGAAGTACGGCGGCCTGTGCAACCTCCGCATGGACGACACCAACCCCACCAAGGAGGACGTGGAGTACGTGGAGGCCATCCAGGAGGACATCCACTGGCTGGGCTATGACTGGGGCGACCGGTTCTACTACGCCTCCGACTACTTTGAGAAGATGTACGACTGCGCCGTGGAGCTCATCAAGAAGGGTCTGGCCTACGTCTGCGAGCTGACCCCCGACCAGTTCAAGGAGTACCGGGGCGACGTGAGCACCCCTGCCCGCTCCCCCTACCGGGACCGTCCCGTTGAGGAGTCCCTGGACCTGTTCGCCCGCATGCGTGCCGGCGAGTTTGAGAACGGCCGCATGACCCTGCGGGCCAAGATTGACCTGGCCAGCGGCAACTTCAACATGCGCGACCCCGTCATCTACCGCATCAACCACATGCATCACCACCGTCAGGGCGACAAGTGGTGCATCTACCCCATGTACGATTTCGCCCACCCCATCGAGGACGCCCTGGAGGGTATCACCCACTCCCTCTGCTCCCTGGAGTTTGAGGACCACCGTCCCCTGTACGACTGGGTCATCGAGCACTGCGACCTGCCCGCCAAGCCCCGGCAGATCGAGTTCGCCCGTCTGGGCATCAATTACACCGTCATGAGCAAGCGCAAGCTGCGCCAGCTGGTGGAGGAGGGCCGGGTCTCCGGCTGGGACGACCCCCGTATGCCCACCCTGTGCGGTCTGCGCCGCCGTGGCTACACCCCCCGCTCCATCCGCAACTTCTCCGAGCGCAACGGCGTGAGCAAGGCGGCCTCCACCGTGGAGTTTGCCTTCCTGGAGCACTGCCTGCGTGAGGACCTGAACGAGGTGGCTCTGCGCCGTATGGCGGTGCTGCGCCCCATCAAGCTCACCGTCACCAACTACCCCGAGGGCCAGAGCGAGACCTTCACCGTGGAGAACAACCCCAGCCGTCCCGAGGACGGCACCCGTGAGGTGTCCTTCTCCCGCCACCTGTACATTGAGGCTGAGGACTTCCTGGAGACCCCGGTGCCCAAGTACAAGCGCCTCTATCCCGAGGGTCCCGAGTGCCGCCTGAAGGGCGCCTACCTCATCAAGTGCACCGGCTGCGTGAAGGACGAGAACGGCAACGTGGTGGAGGTTCTCTGTGAGTACGATCCCGACTCCCGGGGCGGCGATCCCGCCGACGGCCGCAAGGTGAAGGGCGCCACCATCCACTGGGTGGACGCCGCCACCGCCGTGGACGCCGAGATCCGGCTGTACGACAACCTGTTCTCCGACGCCGACCCCGACGCCGGCGACAAGAACTTCCTGGACTGCCTGAACCCCGGCTCTCTGGAGGTGCTCTCCGGCGCCAAGGTGGAGGCCAGCCTGGCTGACGCCTCCGCTCCCGCCTCCTTCCAGTTCCTGCGCCAGGGCTACTTCTGCGTGGACAGCAAGGACTCCGCCCCCGGCCACCTGGTGTTCAACCGGTCCGTGAGCCTGAAGGACAGCTTCAAATTCTAATTCCCGGCGGCCGCAGGCCATGCCCCAGCTTCCGGGGCGGCCTGCGGCCCCTTTTTGTCTATGAGGTGAATGAAGATGTACAATTTCCGCAATGATTACTCCGAGGCGGCCCATCCCGCTGTCCTGGCCGCCATCGCCGCCCACAACGACGAACACGTCATCGGCTACGGTGCCGACGACTACTGCGCCAACGCCGCCCGGCTCATCAAGGACCTGTGCCGCTGCCCTGAGGCAGACGTCCAGTTCCTCATCGGCGGCACCCAGACCAACTTCACTGCCATCGCCGCCTTCCTCCGCCCCTGGGAGAGCGTCATCTGTGCCCAGACCGGCCACATCAACGGCCACGAGGGCGGCGCGGTGGAGGCCACCGGCCACAAGCTGGTCCAGGCCGCTGCCGGACCCGACGGCAAGCTGACCCCGGAGCTCATCCTCCCCCTGGTGGAGGCCGCTGCCGACGAGCACCTGACCCTCCCCCGCCTGGTGTATATCTCCGACGCCACCGAGAGCGGCGCGGTGTACACCCTGGCCGAGCTGGAGGCCCTCTCCGCCTGCTGCAAGGCCAACAACCTCCTCCTGTTCCTGGACGGCGCCCGGCTGGGCGCCGCCTTCGGCGCGGCCGAGAACGATGTAACCCTCCCCGACCTGGCCCGCCTCACCGATGCCTTCTACATCGGCGGCACCAAGAACGGCGCCCTCATGGGCGAGGCCCTGGTCATCGTCAACCCCGCCCTTCAGGAGGGCTTCTTCCGCATCAAGAAGCAGCGGGGCGGCGTGCTGGCCAAGGGCTGGCTGCTGGGTCTCCAGTTCCAGACCCTGCTGGAGGACGGCCTCTACTGGACCATCGCCCGCCACGCGGTGGACATGGCCCATGCGCTCCAGTCCGGCCTGGAGGCCATGGGGCTGCCCATGATGTCCCGCTCGGCCAGCAACATGGTGTTCCCCGTGGTGCCCGACCGCCTGCTGCCCGTGCTGGACAGGCTGTGTACCTACGAGGTTTGGACCCGTCAGGACGCTGACCACACGGTGGTCCGGCTGGTCACCTCCTTCGCCACCCGGAGCGCCGACGTGGAGGGCTTCCTCTCCGACCTGAAGGCGGCCCTGTGACCCTCCACCATCCCCATTTCCAGCGAGGTAACATATGAAGAGACAGGCTTTTCAATTCTATGACCGGTTCGGCCCCTTCCTGCTGGCCGCTCTGGCGGCAATCATCATGGCCCTGGTGCTCTTTGCGGGCGGCGGAGCGGGATTGTCCAACAACGGAGATTTCGGCCGGGTGCTGAGCACCAACTCCCTGGACTACGCCGGGAGCACCGGCTCCTTTTTGTATGAGGACACCTTCCGCATGGTCTTTCAGGGGGATTCCGCCGGTGAGAAGCTGTGGAATCTGCTCTTCAACCTGGACAACACCGCCGCCTACCCCTCCATCCATCTGGTGTTTGTCCGGGCCTCCCTGGCGGGAAACCTGGCCCTTAACGTGCTCACCGGCCAGAGCCTGGACACCTACCACATCCAGGTGCTGGGCCTCATCTACCTGCTGTGTTACGCCGGGCTGCTGCTCCTGCTGTTCCGCTCCTTCAGGCTGCCCTCCCTGTGGTGCGACCTGCTGGCAAAGCTGGCCATCCTCTTTGTCCTGTGCGACGAGGGGTATATCACCTATTTCAACTCCCTGTACAGCGAGCCGGTGCAGATGCTGGGCCTGCTGGCCATGGCGGTCTTTGGCCTGCGGCTGCTGACGGGCCGTGGCAGACTGGGCTGGAACGCCGGGTGGTACTTCCTCTCCTGCGTGGTGTACGGCTGGAGCAAGTTCATCAACCTGCCGGTGGCCGCTCTGTGCGCCCTGGGCATGGGTGCGGTTCTCTTCCTCCGGGCGGAGCCGAAATACCGGAAGTGGCTGTGCGGCGGCGCTGTCGCCTGCGTGGCGGTGCTGGGGGCGGTGTACCTCTCCCTCCCCAGCTGGATGGACTACGAGACCAACTACAACGCCGTGTTCTACGGCGTCCTCAAAGACACCACCCCGGAGCAGACTGAGCAGTACCTCTCCGACCTGGGCCTGCCGGAGTATATAGCGGAGTACGCCAACTCCAACTACTACATGGACCGGGTGGCCCCCGCCCGTGAGAGCGAGCAGTTCAAAGAGGATTTCTCCCAAGTTTCCAAGTTCGACCTGCTGTTCTTCTACCTCTCCCATCCGGGCTACTATCTGGAAAAGCTGGACGTGGCCATGGCCCACACCGGCTTTATCCGGCCCTACTACCTCTCTAATCTGGATGCCACCCATCCCCGGCTCACCTTTGCAGGCCGCTTCGGCGGCTGGAGCTGGCTGCGGGGCCAGCTGCCCATCAACACCTGGCTGGCCGCCGGGCTTATCATGGCGGCCGGCTGCTGGGCCCTGTGGCGGGCTGTGGCTGGCCGGAAGGGCACGGGACGGGACAAGCTCTCCGCCGCCTTCCTGGTGCTCACCGTGCTGGGCTCCATGGCCTACCAGTTTCTGATGCCCACGGTCACCAACGGCGAGGGTGACCTGGCCAAGCACATGTTCGCCTTCGCCCAGTTTATCGACCTGCTGCTCCTCCTGGTGCTGGCCTGGCTGGGGTACCGGCTGTCCGTGGCTCAGCGGGTGCGCCGCCCTGCCGCTGTGCTGGCTGGCGGCACTGCCGTGGTGCTCTGTCTGCTGCTGGCCGTGCCCGCCGGTATCTCCCTGGTACGGGCTCAGCTGCCCCACAACGCCCTGGAGACCGCTGCCTATGTCCAGCTGGGCACCTGGGAGGGTGAACCCCTTCTGTGGCAGGCTGTGGAGCAGCAGGAGGACGGCAGCTGGCTGCTCCTGGCGGTGGACGTGGTGGATGACCGTGCCTTTGACCTGGACGGGGACTTTGGCAGCAGCCGCTGGAGTGACTCTGACCTGCGGGAGTGGCTCAACGGCGATTTCCTCTCCGCTGCCTTTGACCAGTCGGAGCGGAACTTGCTGGTGACGGGCAGTCACCGGGTGCTCCTGTCCATCACGGACCGTGAGCTGGCTGACTCCGGCTTCAACGACTTCTTTGCCTTCCACGTGCCCGCGTACAGCGACCGCGGCATGGAGGAGGCTGTGGCCATGGACTGCACCGACACCGTCCGTCTGCCCGACATCGGCCTGATGGCCTCCCTCGCCCGCACAGGGCTGGGTTCCGGCGCCCCCTGCTGGATGGACACCCCCTACTTCAACAACGGCTCCATGGTGCGTATCCTGGGCGCTGACGGGTACTTCTACATGCGGGACGCCGCCGACACCTGGGGCGTCCGCCCGGTGGTGGCTCTGTCCGCTGAGGCCGGGTTCACCGGCACTGGCAGCGCGGGAGACCCCTTTGTCCCCACAACATAAAAAAGGACTGCCTGTCATAAGACAGGCAGTCCTTTTGTTTTATCCCGCCAGCAGGCGCTTGTTCACCCAGGCGCGGCTGTGCCAGCGCCAGAGGAAGAGGCAGGCCCGGATGCACTCATCGGCCGCCATGGCAATCCACAGTCCCGCCAGGCCCATTTCGAACACCACCCCCAGCAGCCAGCTGCCGCCCACGCCCACAATCCAGGCGTCGATGACGCAGATGATGATGGGGAACCGGATATCTCCGCAGGCCTGGAGAGCCCGGCACATGGTCATGTTCACCGCCCGTCCCAGCTCCAGGGGGATTTCAATGAGCATGATGGTCTTGGCCAGGGTCAGCACCTGGGGGTCGGTGGTAAAGAGGCCGTAGACCGGCTCGCACGCCAGGAACAGCAGCACGGACACCGCACCCGAGATAATCAGGGAGAAGACCACGGTGCGGTACACCTGCTTGTTGGTCTCCTCCACCTTCTCCGCGCCCATGAGCCGGGCGGCCACCACCTGACAGGCCTGGCTCATGGCCGAGCCGAACATATAGGTGACGTTGGCAAAGATATTGGCGTACACACGGGTGTTCACCACATAGGTGGCGAAGCGGTTGCAAACGGTCTGGATGCAGATCTGGGACATGTTGTAGCTCACCGACTCGCCGCCGGCGGGCACGCCGATGCGCATGAGCCGCCGCAGCTGGTCCTTGGGGAAGGGACGCAGCTGGGAGAAGCGGATAACCGGGCCGAACTTCTTCCAGAAGAGCACGGCGATGATGATGACGCCCACCAGGCGGCTCAGGCCGCTGGAGATGGCCGCGCCGGCGATACCCAGAGCGGGCAAGGGGCCCACGCCGTTGATGAGGATGTAGTTGCCCACGATGTTCAGGCAGTTCATGAACACGGAGATGATCATGGTCTCCTTCATCATCTGGCTGGAGCGGAAGAAGGCGGTGAAGGTCAGGTACACCGACTGGAACACCATACCCGCGCCGATGATGCGCATATAGAGGCAGGTCTTTTCAAAAATCTCCTCATGGACGCCCATGAGCCGGAAGATGGGCCCGCAGCCCAGCACCAGAATGAGGCTCACCGCCACGCCGAAGACGATATTGGTGAAGAGGGACACGGTATAGGTCTCGTTGACGCTCCTGGTGTCCCGTGCGCCGATGTACTGGGAGATGAGAATCATGGAGGCGGTACACACCACGGAGAACACCAGCAGCAGCAGGTTGGTCACCTGGTTTGCGTTGCCGATGGCGCCCACGCCGTTGGGGTCCACCCAACCCACCATGATCTGGTCCGCGTTGCCCACCAGCATCTGGAGCAGCAGCTCCACAAAAATCGGGCCGGTCAGCAGGAGGATGTTGTTCTCCCGACCGCCGGACGCTCTGGGTTTTGTCATCGTCTTTTCCATCACACACCTGGCCTCTCCACAATGCCGAACACACAAAAATACGAATGGGTAGAGCCTCAAATGAGGCTCTACCCATTATAGAGCACAGGCCGGATTTTTCAATTGTGAGATCTGACGCATTTGGGCGTGTCCCCGCCCGCTGCTTCTATTCATTCCAGCCCACGGAACCGATCCGCGCAGTCCTCCAGCGTGGCGAAGGAATTGACCATCCGGTAGCGGGGCCGGATACGGTCCTGAAGATAGCTGGGCAGCCGCTCAAAGTACTCCTCCGCGCCCGGCTCGTGGCGGAAAAGGGCGTACATGTCGTTGTACTCCCGTCTCATGCTGCATCACCTCTCCCACAGTGTGCGCAGGCGGCGGGAAATTCATGCGGCGTTTTCCGTCTCAGGGCAGCAAAAACCCCGCAGCCTTCCGGCTGCGGGGTTTTATATTCTTAGTAGAACTTCTTGCGGTTCTTGCGCGCGGCCTCGGACTTCTTGCGGCGCTTGACGCTCGGACTCTCATAGCACTCGCGCTTACGCACCTCGGCCAGGACGCCCGACTTGGCGCAGTTGCGCTTGAAACGCTTCAGGGCGTTCTCCAGGGACTCGCCCTCTTTCACACGGACTTCCGACATTGATTTCCCCTCCCTCCGACATGGCAGACCTGTCTGCCACGAAAGGGCCACAGGCATAGGCGGTTGCGCCTACTAGATATGGCTTTAACAGTAGTATTATATGAAAAATTCTGCGTCTTGTCAAGGAGATCTTTTAAAGTGAAAAAATTTCCTTGATCAGCCCACAGGGGCTGGGGGGATGGACCCACTCTTATTTCGCGATCAGGTTGACCAGCTTGTTGGGCACCAGGATGGTCTTGACCAGGTTCTTGCCCTCGGTGAACTTCTGGACCTTGGGGTCCTTGAGGGCCTCAGCCACCACAGTGGCCTCGTCGCTGTCCATGGGCACGGTGATGGTGGCGCGGAGCTTGCCGCACACCTGGACGGCCATCTGCACCTGGGCGTCGATGGTCTTGCTCTCGTCGTAGGCGGGCCAGGACTGCTGGCAGGCCATGCCGCCGCGCTGAGCGGCGTAGCCCAGGGTCTCCCACAGCTCCTCCACCATGTGGGGCGCGAAGGGGGACAGCATGAGCAGCAGAGCGGCGTAATCGCCCTTGGAGCAGCCGTTGGCGTAGAAGTCGTTGACCAGAGCCATGAGAGCGGCGATGGCGGTATTGAACTTCATGGCCTCGATGTCGTCAGACACCTTCTTGATGGTCTTGTGGATGGCGCTCTCGTTGGCGGCGGAGTAATCCATGGAGTCGGTCAGGTTCTCGGACAGGTTCCAGACACGGTCCAGGAAGCGCTTGCAGCCCTTGACGGCGTTGTCGCTCCAGGAGGCGGCCTTCTCAAAGTCGCCGATGAACATGATATAGGTGCGCATGGTGTCGGCGCCGTACTGGGCCACCACGTCGTTGGGGTTGACCACGTTGCCACGGCTCTTGGACATCTTCTCGCCGCCCTCACCCAGGATCATGCCGTGGGAGGTGCGCTTCTGATAGGGCTCCTTGGTGGGCACCACGCCGATGTCGTAGAGGAACTTGTGCCAGAACCGGCTGTACAGCAGGTGCAGGGTGGTGTGCTCCATGCCGCCGTTGTACCAGTCCACGGGGCTCCAGTACTCCAGCGCCTCCTTGGAGGCCAGGGCCTTGTCATTGTGGGGGTCCATATAGCGCAGGAAGTACCAGCTGGAGCCGGCCCACTGGGGCATGGTGTCGGTCTCACGCTTGGCGGGGCCGCCGCAGTGGGGGCAGGTGGTGTTGACCCAGTCGGTCATCTTGCTGATGGGGGACTCGCCGTCGTCGGTGGGCTCGTAGGAGTCCACATCGGGCAGGAGCAGGGGCAGCTGGTCCTCGGGCAGGGGCTGCCAGCCGCACTTCTCGCAGTACACCATGGGGATGGGCTCGCCCCAGTACCGCTGACGGGAGAATACCCAGTCGCGGAGCTTGTAGTTGACCTTGGCCGCGCCGATGCCCTTCTCCTCCAGCCACTTGGTGATGACAGGGATGGCGTCCTTGACGGTCAGGCCGTTGAGGAACTCGGAGTTGACCAGGATGCCGGTCTCGTCCTTGGCGGTGAAGGCGGCCTTCTGCACGTCCTCGCCGCCGGAGACCACCTCGATGATCTCGCAGCCGAACTTCTTGGCAAACTCCCAGTCGCGGTCGTCGTGGGCAGGCACGGCCATGATGACGCCGGTGCCGTAGGTGGCCAGGACATAGTCGGAGATGAAGATGGGAATCTCCTTGCCGTTGACCGGGTTGACGCCCTTCACGCCGTCCAGGCACACACCGGTCTTCTCCTTGTTCAGCTCGGTGCGCTCCAGGTCGGACTTGGAGGCGGCGGCGGCCTGATAGGCCTTCACCTCGTCGGCGTTGTTCAGCTTGCCGCTCTCCAGCCAGCCCTTCACCAGAGCATGCTCAGGAGAGAGGACCATATAGGTGGCGCCGAAGAGGGTGTCGGGACGGGTGGTGAACACCACGATGTCCTCGCCGGTGGTGGCCTTGAAGGTCACCTCAGCGCCGGTGGAACGGCCGATCCAGTTCTTCTGCTGGGTCTTGACCCGCTCGATGAAGTCCAGGCCGTCCAGGTCGTCGATGAGGCGCTGGGCGTACTCGGTAATCTTGAGCATCCACTGGCTCTTCTCCTTGCGGATGACGGGAGAGCCGCAGCGCTCGCACACGCCGTCCACAACCTCCTCGTTGGCCAGCACGCACTTGCAGGAGGTGCACCAGTTGACGGGCATGGTGGACTTATAGGCCAGGCCCTTCTTCCACAGCTGGAGGAAGATCCACTGGGTCCACTTGTAGTAGCTGGGGTCGGTGGTGTTGATGACCCGGTCCCAGTCGAAGGAGTAGCCCAGCATGTGGAGCTGCTTGGTGAAGTTCTCGATGTTGTCGTGGGTCACCTTGGCGGGGTGGATGTGGTTCTTGATGGCGTAGTTCTCGGTGGGCAGGCCGAAGGCGTCATATCCCATGGGGAAGAGCACGTTGTACCCGTCCATGCGGCGCTTGCGGGCCACCACGTCCATGGCGGTATAGGGGCGGGTGTGGCCCACGTGGAGGCCCTGGCCGGAGGGATAGGGGAACTCCACCAGGCCGTAGAACTTGGGCTTGTCGCTGTGGTTCTCGCAGTGGAAGGTGTTCTCCTCCGCCCATTTCTTCTGCCACTTGGGCTCAATGCTGGCAAAATCGTACTTCAAATCTCTCACGCTTTCCTGTGATATCATAGCAGACCGCTTCGGTCTTGGTTCAATCTGTCATATTATACTGGAAAAGTGACTGAATTTCAAGAGGTTCCGCAGGAAAGACGGGCGCCTGCCGGATATCCGGCAGGCGCTCTTTTCTGATTTTTCTTCACTTTGTCAGCGTGAGCAGGACGCCTGTCCCCTCCTGCGGCACATAAGTTTCCACGTAGAGCTCCAACCCGGCCAGTTCCTCCGCCTGAGCCTGTGCGGCCTCGTCCAGGGACCAGGTGATGGTGACGCTGCCGTCCCGCCAGTCGGTGTAGCTGTTCTGGTAGATGTCGGGGGCTCCGTCGCCGTAAAACAGCTTTCCGCTCTCATCCTCCTGGAAGTCCTGGGGCAGCTCATCCGCCCCGGCTTCACAGCTCAGAAAATAGGCCACGCTGCCGCAGTAGCCGGTGCTGCCCACCACGCCGCTGGGCTCCAGCCGGAGGGTCATCTGGCCCTCCTCCACCGTGAAAGACGCGAAGGTATAGCCGCCCTCTCCCTGCCAGGGCAGGTCCTCCAGGCCCACGGTGACAAACTCGCCCTCCAGCTCCGCCGGAAGCAGCTCCAGCGTCTCCGCATCCTCCAGGCCGTAGAGAATGTAGGACTCCTCCCAGGCGGTGCCGTCCTCCGACAGCGCGGAGGTCAGCGCATCGTAGGGGTAGCATCTGCCGTCCTCATCCCGGACCACAAACCAGCCCAGGCCGCCCCACAGGTCCGGCTCCGCCCGGTATTCCTCGGGCACTGTCACCCGTGCCCGCAGCACCGTGCCCAGGGGGGAGACGGTGACGCTCAGGGACTCCACCTGCCGCTCCCCCAGTACCGCCGGTGTGGAGAGGGTGTAGGTCTGTGCCTCCATGGGCTGGGCTGTCAGGGTAAAACTCCACTGCCCGGCCTCTTCCCGGTCGGATACGCCGTCCCAGTCCGTCAACGGTGCCTCCGCCCTCAGGATGACGGTCTCCCCGTCCGCCAGGGCACCGGCCCGGTTCAGGGACAGCCGTGCCATGCCCACCAGGGTGTTGGCGTCCAGCAGGTACTGCTGCCCGTCCTGCCCGCCGGTCAGCGTCTCTCCGTCCGCCTCCAGGGTAAAGCTGGGCTCCAGGTCCATGGCCTGCCAGAGGTCGGGTGCGTCCGGCGAGATGGGCAGATGCTCCCGCTGGGACCAGGCCTCCATGGGCTCGACTGTCCGGAGGGTGTAGAACACGGTGCAGAAATTCTCGTCCATGGCTGTGTACTCGATGGTCAGGGTGTCTCCGTTGTCCGCCGTGGCGGACAGGTCGACCCGTTGGGCGCAGTCCTCATAGAGGGCCGCCTGGCCCAGGAACTGATACTCCTCCCTGCCCTTCAGGAAGTCCAGCGCACCGGTGACATAGGCCAGGGCGGATACGGCCAGCATAGCGCACACCGCCGCGGCCACCAGAACGGTCCTGCCTGCCCGGATTGCCCGGGGTGCTCTCGCCGCCCCCGTCATCACGTCCACCAGCTTCTCCTTCTGCTCAGCCGTCAGGGCCACGGCGTCCATCTCCCTGCGGTATTCCCGTTCAAGCATGCTCCTCATCCTCCTTCAGCATGTCGCGCAGCATTCCTCTGGCACGGCTCAGCCGGGTGCGGACCGTGCCCTCCCGCAGCCCCAGAATTTTTGCAATCTGCTCCACAGTCAGGTCCTCGTAGTAGAAGAGATGCACCGGCGCCCGGTACTGCTCCGGCAGGTTCAGCACCGCCTCCAGCACGTTCCCCCGCTCCCCATCCGGCGCAGCGGCGTTTGCCGCCTCCTCCAGGGGCAGGTCCCGTCTGCGCCACGGCCTGCGGAACAGACTCCGGGTGCAGTTCATGGCCACGTGGAGCAGCCAGGTCCGGCAGTGGGCCTCGTCCCGAAACGCAGGCGCTGCCCGCACCAGCCGGAGAAAGGTCTCCTGGGTGATGTCCTCGGCGTCCTCCCGGCTGCCGGTACGGGCGTAGGCCAGCCGGTACACCGCCTGACCGTGGGCCTCCACCAGCCGTGCCGCCTCTTCCCGTTCCATATTCACCGCCTCCTTCTTCTGTTCTGCCTATTACACGCGGCATCTCCCCGGATTGTTACAGACAGCGCAAAAATTCCGGGCGCATTACCGCGCCCGGAATTCTGCTGGCTCACACGAGCCGTTGTCAGGCATATTCGCACAGGGCCGCCAGACCCATGTGGTCGGCCAGGGTCTGGATCTCCTCCAGCTCCAGCCCGGCGCCCTGCATATACCACGCCATGTGGCCGGAGTAGACGCTGGCGCTGAAGCGCTGCTGTCCGCTGGCTGTGGTCCACATGGTGATGGCCACGGTGACGCCGTCGGCTGTCACATAGTGCACACCGTCGGCCACCTCATACCGGTTCTCCTCCATCTCGTACTGATAGAACCAGCTGCACTCCACGTTGAAGGACTTTCCGTCTTCGCCCTCAAATCCGCCGATGAAGGACTCATAGGTCAGTTTGCCGGTCTCCAT